>QFNI01000003.1 GCA_003240775.1 Mesorhizobium amorphae
CGCGCGCCGAGCGTCGGGCCGGGGCCGGGTGCGCCGATCTGCGCCTGGCCGGCGGACATGGCCTGAAGGCAGGCCGAGGAGCCGTCCACCGCTTCGAGGGTAGGGTTCAGCCCTTCTTCGGTGAAGTAACCCTCGCCCACCGCGACCCAGTAGGGCAGCCAGGTGAGGGCCGAAGGGTTGGGCACCACGAAGGTCACCGCCGTCTGCGCCCGCGCGATCGCGGGCATCCCGATCGCGGCTGCGGCCACACCTCCCGCAGCGAGCTTGCCGAAGCCGCGCCGCGTCACGTTCAATCCATGCATCATCGTCTCTCCTCCCAGAGCAATCGACGAGCCAGCGGAAAGCGGGTCGCCTCCGTTGACCCGAGGAGACTTTATACGAAACAGGACAACTTGCAAAAAGAATATATGAAATGTACCACCAGTGATGTCTCTATCATTCGTGGGCGCTCGGGAGGCGCCTCCGCCACCCGCCTCAGACAGCGGGAAAGCGGGAGACGAACCCATTGGAGGAGTTGATCACATGGTTTCCTACGCCGTTGCAGCGCCGGCACAGGCATCCCTCGACATTGCGGGGTCCGACGAGAAATTCCCTGTTCGCCGCATCTATTGCATCGGCAAGAACTACGTGGCCCACATCCGCGAGATGAATGCCGATGAGCGCGATCCGCCGGTGATCTTCATGAAGCCGGCCGACGCCCTGGTGCCGAACGGCGGCGAGATCCCCTACCCCGTCTTCACCAAGAACTTCCACTACGAGTGCGAGCTCGTGGTGGCCATGCGCTCAGGCGGCTACAACATCGCCGAAGCCGACGCGCCGAACCACATCTTCGGCTATGCGGTCGGCCTCGACATGACGCGCCGCGACCTCCAGGTCGACATCCTCGCCAAGGGCCTGCCCTGGGAAGCCACCAAGGCCTTCGACCGCTCCGCCCCGATCGGCCCGGTCACGCCGACGTCCACGAGCGGCATCCTGGAGAACGGGCATGTCCGCTTGGCGGTCAACGGCGAGACGCGGCAGGACGCAGATATCTCGCTGATGATCTGGAAGGTGAACGAGATCATCGCCAAGCTCTCCGAGCAGCACGAGCTGAAGGCAGGCGACATCATCATGACGGGAACGCCGGCAGGCGTCGGCGCCGTGGTGACGGGCGACGTGCTCGACTGCTCGGTGGACGGGCTCGAGCCCCTGCAGGTGCGGATCGGGCAGCGCGCGGCGTGACGCTCGCCGCGCGCCTGGGCCGGCTCGGCACGGCGACGCTCGGTGAGGCGTGGCCGGCCGCAAGGCTGGTGAAGGTGCGGCTCGGGCCCATCGCGCATGACATGGTGGCAGCCGGCCCGGCACTCCCCGTACGGTGCCGTCCGGGCGACAATCTCGCCCTTCATCGCGCAATAGCCGCGGCCGAGCCCGGCGCCGTGCTGGTGGTGGACTATGGCGGGAGCCTCAAAAGCGGGCCCTTCGGCGAGATCATGGCGCTGGCCTGCCAAATGCGCGGCATCGTGGGCCTGGTGATCGACGGGGCGGTGCGCGACAGCCAGGCAATCGCAGCCCTCGGCTTCCCCGTCTTCTGCCGCGGCCTCGACATCCGCGGCACCACTAAGCAAGATCCCGGCGTGATCGGGGAACCGATCACGCTCAGTGGCGCGGAGATCGGGCCCGGCGACATGATCGTGGCGGATGCGGATGCCGTTCTCGTGCTGTCTGCCGAGGATGCGCCTGCCGCCGCAGTTGCGGGCGAAGTCCGCGTGGCCAAGGAAGCGGCGATCATGGACCGGATCCGGGGCGGGGAAACCACTCTCGACATTCTGGGACTGCGGGGGATCGGGGAACGATGATCGGGATTGCCGGAACCGGACGCATGGGCACGGCCTTCGTCCAGCGGCTCATCGAGCGGGGCCACACGGTTCTCGTCTGGAACCGCACGCCCGAGCGCGCGCAGGCAGCCCTCGCCAGGGGCGCCCAGCCCGCCGCGAGCCTCGCGGAACTCGCCCAGGCCGACACCATCATGCTTTCGCTCACCGATGCGAGCGCGGTGCAAGGCGTGATCCAGGGGCTTGCGGAATCAGGCATCGCAAAGCGCCTGGTGATCGACCTTTCCACGCTTCTGCCCGAAGACAGCCGTGCCGCAGCCGAACTCGTCGAGCGGGCCGGCGCGGATTGGGTGGATTGTCCTGTGGGCGGCACGGTCGCGCCCGCGCTGAAAGGCCAGCTTCTGGGCATGGCGGGCGGCAGCCCGGAAGCGTTCGCGCGCGCCAAGCCCCTGCTTGAGGATCTCTGCCGCCGCGTCGAGCATCTTGGCCCCGCCGGCACGGGCGCGCAAATGAAGCTCGCGCTCAACTTGCCGCTCGCGCTCTACTGGCACACGCTCGGCGAGGCGATGGCCGTTCTCAAGGGATCGGGCATCGCATCCGACCAGGCGATCGGCCTGCTTGCGGACAGCTCGGCCGGGCCGATGGTTCTCAAGAACCGCGCGGAATTGGTGGTCGCCACCTTGGGCGGCGCCGACCAGCCCGGCACCTTCGACATCGCCGGCCTGCGCAAGGACCTCGACCTCGCCTTGCGCTGCCTGAAGCGGGAAGGCGCGGCCGCACCCCTTTCGGAAACCGCCCTTGCGGCTTATGACCGGGCTCTCGAAGAGGGCTTGGGCGGTTTCGACGGCGCGAGCCTCGCACGCTTTCTTTCGGCCTGATCCATGACAGCCCTTCCCGACGCCGAGACGATCCTCGTTCTGTTCGCCGTTCTGGCGCTCGGCGGGGCGGTGGTCGGCTTTCTCGCGGGGCTGTTCGGCGTCGGGGGCGGCGCGGTCTCGGTGCCCATCTTTTTCGAGGTGTTCAACATCCTGGGCTATCCCCCGCAGGTCGCCATGCCGCTCGCGGTGGGCACCTCGCTCGCCGTGATCGTCCCCACCTCGATCGTTTCGGCAACGGGCCACCGCAAGCGCGGAACGGTGGACATGGCAGTGCTGCGGGTCTGGGCGGTGCCGGTGCTCATCGGCGTGCTGGCGGGCGCGGCGATCGCGCGCTATGCGCCGCCGCAGGTATTTCAGGGCGTGTTCATCGCAGTCGCCCTGGTGAACGCCACCAAGCTGCTTTCGGGCGGCAAGGGCTGGCGCCTGCGCGACACGCTGCCCGGCCGCGCCGCGATGCGCGCCTACGGCCTGGCGATCGGGCTCGTCTCGGCCCTGATGGGCATCGGCGGGGGTGCGGTGTCGAACCTCATGCTCACATTGCATGGCGTGGACATCCATCGCGCCGTCTCCACCTCCGCCGGCGTGGGCGTGCTGATCGCCTTGCCGGGCACGCTGGGCTACATGGCGGCCGGCTGGGGCCGCTCCGACCTGCCCTTCGACGCCATCGGCTTCGTTTCGCTCGGCGCCTTTGCGCTGACGGCTCCCACCTCGCTCCTGACCGCCCGTCTCGGCGTCAGGCTCGCCCACGCGCTGTCCCGCCGGACGCTCGAGACCGCCTTCGGTCTGTTCCTGCTCACCGTCTGCGCGCGCTTCGTGTGGGACATGATCGGCTGAGAAGCGCTCAGGCGCGCTCTTCCCACAGGCGCGAGAGTTCCACGATCGTGCGCACGGCCTTTTCCATGTCCTGAACGCTGACGAATTCGAGCGGCGAGTGAAACGCGTGGCCGCCGGCGAAGATGTTGGCGGTGGGCAGGCCCATGAAGGACAGCCGCGAGCCGTCCGTGCCGCCGCGGATGCTGCCGCGCTTGGGCACCATGCCCGCGCGGCGGATGGCTTCCAGCGCATGCTCCACGATCTCGGGATGGCGGTCGAGCACCACCTTCATGTTGCGGTACTGCTCGGTGACCGTGAAAGTGTGCGAGGAGCCGGGATAGGTCCGCATCGCGTCCGCTATGATGCCTTCCAGAAGCGCTTCCTTTTCCTTCAGGCCCGCTTCGGTGAAGTCGCGCACGATCAGGCTGAGGCGGGCGCCCTCCATGGTGGCGGACACGCTGACGGGGTGGATGAAGCCTTCACGATCCCTGGTGGTCTCGGGCGCCATGTCTTGCGGTAGGCGCGAAACGAGGGCACCCGCGATGCGGATCGCGTTCTCCATTTTCTGGAAAGCGAAGCCCGGATGGATGGCGACGCCCGTGATCGTGATCTCGACGCCATCGGCCGAGAAGCTCTCGTCTTCGATCTCGCCGGCGGTCGAGCCGTCCATCGTGTAGCCGAAGGCCGCACCAAGCCGGGCGAGATCGACCTTGTCCACCCCGCGGCCGATCTCCTCGTCGGGCGTGAAGAGGATGCGGATCGTCCCATGTGGGATGTCGGGGTTCTGCAGGAGGAATTCGGCCGCTGCCATGATCTCGGCCACGCCCGCCTTGTCGTCGGCGCCCAGAAGCGTCGTGCCGTCTGTGGTCACGATATCGTGGCCGATCATGTCGCGAAGTGCCGGATGATCGCTCGCGCGGATGGTGCGGCCGGACGCGGCGGACAGCACGAGGTCGCCACCGCGATAGTCGCGCACGAGCTGGGGGCGGACATTCGCACCGGAGAAATCGGGCGCCGTGTCCACATGCGCGCAAAAGCAGATCACGGGCACGTTCGGCTTGGCGCTGGTCGCAGGCACCGTCGCGTAGACATAGCCGTGCTCGTCGAGCACGGCGTCGGCCGCACCCATGGCGTGGAGTTCTTCCACCAGAAGACGGCTGAGCGTCTTCTGCTTTTCCGTCGAGGGCTGGGTGGGGGAAGACGCGTCCGACTGCGTGTCGATCACGACATAGCGCAGGAACCGGTCGAGAACACTGGAACTCATGGAATAAAGCCGATCGCAGTGGAAGTCAGGGCAAGGGATGGAATTGTCGCTCTTCCTTCTGCCGGCAAGTCCGATGGCGGACAAGGCGCGGCTCAAGCAGCCCCTCTTCGATAAAAGGCGATGGATTTCCTGCACTTCCCGGCAAACAGCGGATGGTATCCGTCGGGGATCGGGAGTTCCGCGATGTTTTCGATACCTTTCCTGCTTGTGACCACGTTCATGGTGCGCCGACGCGCGAAGCTGCGGTCGGCACTGGCCAACGCGTCCAAGACCTGACCCGCTTCCCGCGAACCCACCCTCACACGGCGGCGGAGTGGCGGCCGGGGCCCTGGCCGAGATAGGCGTCGAAGCAGGCGGCCACCGTGCGGACCAGGGGGCGGGCTGGCGCGTGGATGGTGAAACGCTGCCCGTCCCACGTCACGAGGGAGGCGCACTCGCCCGTACTCGCTCGAGCGGCAAGGTCCGCCACACGCGCAGCCTGCTCGGGAAAGCGGGCGGCGATTTCTTCCAGATCGAAGGCGAAGTCGCACATCAGGCTCTCGATCACCTGGGCCAGAGCGCGGTCTTCTTCGCCGAGCGCGAAGCCGCGGGCCACGGGCAGTTCCCCTTGCAGGACACTGCGGCTGTATTCGCCGGTCGGCACGGTGTTCTGGATGTAGCCCTGGGGCAGGCGGCCGATCGAGGATGCGCCGAGACCGATGAGGGCGTCGGCTTCATCGGTGGTGTAGCCCTGGAAGTTGCGGTGAAGGTTTCCTGCAGCCGCGGCACGTGCCAGCGGGTCGTCCGGGTGGGCGAAATGGTCCATGCCGATGGCGGTGAAGCCCGCTTCGACGAGCAACCTCGCGCTGAGCCCGGCCTGATGGAAGCGCGCTTCGCTGTCGGGCAGCGCGTCGTCGGGGATCAGGCGCTGGTGGGGCTTCATCCACGGAACATGGGCATAGCCGAACAGCGCCACGCGCGAGGGCGCGAGCGCCACGACCTGGGCAATCGTCGCGCTGAGCGAGGCTTCGGTCTGGTGGGGCAGGCCGTAGAGCACGTCGAGGTTGATCGAGGAAACGCCGCGCGCGCGAAAGCCTTCCACCGCGTCGCGCGTCTGGCCGAAGCTCTGCTCGCGGTTGATGGCGGCCTGTACGCGGGCGTCGAAATCCTGGACGCCGAAGCTCGCGCGGGTGACGCCGAAATCGGCCCAGGCGTCGAGCCTTGGGGCGTCCATGTCGCTGGGGTCGATCTCCAGGCTGATCTCGGCGTCGGGAGCGAAGCGGAAACCCTCGTGCAACGCCTCCCCCAACCGCGCGATGTCGTCGGGCCGGAGCATGGTGGGCGAGCCGCCACCGAAATGAAGCGCCACGACCCTCCCTCGGCCGCCGAGATGGCGCGAGACGGTCGCGATCTCGGCCTCCAGCGCCCGGCAATAGGCGGCGACCGGCTCATAGCGGAGGGTCTGCTTGGTGTGGCAGCCGCAGAACCAGCACAGGCGGTCGCAGAAGGGCACGTGGATGTAGAGCGACAGCGTGTCTTCCGCGCCGATGGCCGCGAGCCAGCCGGCATAGGTCCCGGCATCCACGCCCGCGTGGAAATGCGGCGCGGTGGGATAGGAGGTGTAGCGCGGCACGGGCGCGGTGAAACGGCGGATCAGCTCGATGGTCATGAACAGCCGCGTAGGCGCTGCGAAGCCCCCGGACTTTGATCTGGATCAAAGTCCGTTTCGGTCATGGGTGCGAAAGGAAAACAGGTGGCAAAGACGCCGCCGATCCCCGATATGACGGCGGAGCGATCATGAACAAGCCGCGACAGGACATCCACAATTCCGACATCCCGCTGGTCTGCCGCGCCTGCGAGGCGCGCCACGGAGGCATGTGCGGAGTGCTCGACGCGGGCGAGCTGACCGCACTCGCCAAGCACACGCGCATGGTGCGCCACGGGGCGGGCGAGGAACTGGCGGGCGAGAACGCGCAGGCGCAGTCCTACGCCAATGTCATGCGCGGCGTGGTCAAGCTGACCAAGATGCTGGAGGACGGGCGCCAGCAGATCGTGGGCCTGCAATTCGCGCCCGACTTCCTGGGCCGGCTCTTCTCGCCACAGACCTCGGTGACGGCGGAAGCGGCCTCCGACGTCGACCTCTGCCGGATCCCGCGGGCAGCGCTCGAGCGGCTGATCCGCGAGAACCCCGCGCTCGAGCACCGGCTAATGCAGCAGACGCTGCGCGAGCTCGACGAGGCGCGCGACTGGATGCTGACGCTGGGGCGAAAGACCGCGGCCGAAAAGGTCGCGAGCTTCCTGCTTCTGATCGCCACTCATCTCGATCCCGAAGCCGAAGATGGGGACGCCGCGCGCTTCGATCTTCCGCTCACGCGGGCCGACATCGCGGATTTTCTGGGCCTCACCATCGAAACCGTGTCGCGCCAGCTTTCCAAGCTGCGCGCCGACGGCGTGATCCTGATCACCGCCAACCGCCATGTGGAGGTGCCGAGCCTTCCCCGCCTCAGGACGCGCTGCGGCTGACCGCACCCGCGAGGAACTGGGGCGCAAGAAGCTCGCGCTCGAAGGCGATGTGGCGGCGCACGCCCTCGAAGAAGCCGCGCAGCAGATAGCCGAGCGCTTCGGGTGCGGGCGCGCGCGCCTCGCCCTTGCCGAGCGACAGAAGCGCCTCGCGGATTTCCTCGGCCACGCAAAGGTCGGACATGTGCTCCCAGCGCAGCCGGTCGGCGGTTTCCCGCATGGCGGGCTGAGCGAGCCCTGCGGCTTCCACGGCGGGCAGGAGCACGGTTTCCTCGACGGCCTGGGCTTCCGTCACCGTGCGGCACACGGCGCGCGCGAGGTGGAGGCAACGCTGGCGATCGACATTGGCGGGCAGGCTGTCGGCCAAGGCTTCGAGCTCGCCGCAGAGCGCCAGTTGGCGGGCGTGGCTTTGGGCAACCTGTTTCATGATTCTGGCTGGCATGGCGGTCCTCCGGTCGGGCGGGTCGGCGGGATGTGTCTTCCCAGTCGAGAAGAGAATGGGCCACCAAGCCCTGCGGCACCTTGATCGAAGTCAACTCGCGCAAGGCGGCGGAATTTTCCTGTGCGGCGGCGGACGAAGTGCCAGACGGCCGAGCGGGGACGGACAAACTTTCCTGCGGCTTGATCCTGCTCAATCCCGCCCGCCCGTCCGGCGCCTAGGGAAAGCGGTCACATCGAAAACCAGGAAGGACACGTTCGATGCACAGGATCCTTGCGGGCTGCGCCGCCCTTCTCTGCCTTGGGGCCGCTCAGGCCGGGGCCGCCGAGCACGAGGTTCGGATGCTCAACAAGGGCGAGAAAGGAGCGATGGTGTTCGAGCCCGACCTCGTGCGCGCGGCGCCCGGCGACACCGTGCGCTTCGTGGTGGTCGACAAGGGCCACGATGCGGAATCGGTGAAGGGGATGATCCCCGCTGGCGCCGAGCCCTTCAAGGGCAAGGTCAACCAGGAGGTCACGGTGACACTGGCGCAGGAAGGCGTCTACGGCGTCAAATGCACGCCGCATTACGGCATGGGCATGGTGGCGCTGATCGTGGTGGGAGCGCCGGTGAACCTGGAAGAGGCCAAGGCCGTGAAGCATCCCGGCAAGGCCAAGACGCATTTCGCGGCGCTGCTGGAGGAAGCGGCCCGCTGAAGGGAGGTGGCCCGTCCGGTGATGCGGACGGGCTGCCTCCTGTGGGGTGAGTGGGCCCACAGCAGAAGCTAATTGGATGGCCCCACCCCTGCCCTCCCCTCCCCACAAGAGGAGAGGGAGACTTGCTCGCTTGTGCTTGGGCAGTCGGGCATCAGCTCCCGGGCGTTGCCGTCAGTGGAACGACAACACGGCAAAGCAGATGGCGAGGAGTGCAGACAGCCATGCCACCGAGACCCAGCGCTCGACGACGCGCCGGGTGGCGATGGGGTCGGCGCCCTTGTGGCGCATGCGGGCAGCCTGGATGCGGCCGGCTGCGTGCGACAGCGTAAGCAGCAGGACGAAGCCCAGCTTGGCAGTGAACCAAGCGCCGAGCGGCTGAGCTTCAGCGCCCGTGCGGCTCCACAAGAGTGTCAGCCCGCTCATCCAGGCGAGGCCGATGGCGAAGCTCGTGACGGTGGCGAGCGTGCGGCGCGCGAGCGCCAGGCCCGGCTCGCTTTCGCGGCGCGCGCTCGCCCTGAGCGCCACGTAATGGGCGAGCATCAAACCGGACGCCATGCTGATCGTGATCAGGTGCGCCATCTTGAGAAGCTCAAACATCGCGCTTTCCTTCCGACCTTTGATCGTCCTCCAAGAGGATGCGGGCGGCGGCGCCGTCGAGGTCGTCATACTGACCGGTGCGCAGGGTCCACAGAAAGACCGCAAGCGTCAGCAGGCCGAAGACGAGCACGGCGGGAATGAGCCAGACGAGCACACTCACGGCCTCTTTCTCCCCAGGCGCAGAAGGAGCGAGTTGCCGATCACCAGGATCGAGGAACCCGACATGGAAACGGCCGCGATCAGGGGTGTGGCATAGCCCAAGACGGCGATCGGCACGGCGATCACGTTGTAGCCGATCGACAGCGCGAAGTTCTGGAAGATCTTGCGCCGCACGAGCCGCGCGGCCTCCAAACTCTGGAGAACGGGGGCGAGCGTGTCGCCCGTCCACACGACGCCTGCGGCCGCCTGGGCGATGTCCGTGCCGCTCGCGGGCGACATCGAGACATGGGCGGCGGCAAGCGCGGGCGCGTCGTTGAGCCCGTCGCCCACCATCAGGATTTTGCGCCCCTCTCGTGCCAGCGCCTGGAGAGCCTCGACCTTGCCGCCGGGCAGGCGTCCGGCCAGGCTGTGGGCGATGCCGGCCTCCTCCGCCATCCGCGCAACCGCGCGTTCGCCGTCGCCCGAAAGCACACGCACATCGAAGCCCCGTGCCCGCATGGCGCGCACGGTTTCGCGCGCGTCCCGGCGCAGCGTGTCGGTGAACCCGAAGCGAACGGGGGCGGCTCGTCCCTTCTGGAGCCAGACCTCGGTAAGCTCGGCCGCCCCTTCCGACGCCGTGCCCACCCAGCCGGGGCGGCCGAGGCGGACGGTCTCGCCGTCGATCACGCCCTCGACGCCGAAGCCGGGGCGCTCGGTGATGTCCATGATGTCTGCGGGAAGCACACCTTTCGCGGCATCACTTAGCGCACGCGACAAGGGATGGCGGCTGGCCGAGGCAAGCGCTGCCGCAAGGCCCCAGGCGGGGTCGCCCCGTTCCGGCCCGTAGGCAAGGCGCGGTCGGCCTTCGGTCAAGGTTCCCGTCTTGTCGAGCACGATCGTGTCGACCTCGGCGAGCTTCTCGAGAGCCGCCCCATCCTTCAGGATGATGCCCGCGGACAGCAGGCGGCCTGCGGCCACCACCTGGACCGCGGGCACGGCGAGGCCGAGCGCGCAGGGGCAGGTGATGATGAGGACGGCGACGGCCGCGGTCACCGCCGCATGAAGCCCGAAGCCTGCGGCGAGCCAGCCCACCAGCGTGAGAAAGGCGCCGAGATGGACGGCCGGCGCATAAAGGCGGGCGGCGCGGTCGGCGAGCCGGACGAAGCGCCCGTCGGGCCGCTCCACGGCTTCGGTCAGCCGCACGATGCCGGCGAGCACGGTCTCGCCCGCCGCAGCCGTCACCCGCACCAGGAGGCGGCCGGTGAGATTCATGGTGCCGGCGTGAACGATGCCGCCGACTGCTACGGGCTCGGGCAAGGATTCGCCCGAAAGGGCCGAGCGGTCGCAGTCGCTCGCGCCTTCGAGCACGATGCCGTCGACCGCCACGCGCTCCCCCGGCAGCACGCGCACGAGATCGCCGGGTGCGAGCGAGCGCGTGTGCACGAGCCGTTCTGTGCCGTCGGCGGCAACCTGGCAGGCGGTGGTCGGAGACAAGGTGAGAAGACGGGCGGCAGCCCCGCGCGCGACATCGCGCATGCGCCCGTCGAGCACGCGGCCGACCAGCAGAAAGAAGAGAAGCGCGATCGAGCCGTCGAACCAGGCGTGACGGCCGCTGTGCATCGTCTCGTAGAGCGAAAGCGCGGTCGCGACGATCACGCCTATGGCGATCGGCATGTCCATGTTGGTGCGGCCGTGGCGAAGCGCGTTCCAGGCTGAGCGGAAGAACGGCCGGCCGGCATAGATCACGGCGGGGATCGCGATGGTCGCGGCCATCCAGTGGAAGAGATCGCGCGTGGAGCCGTCAGCGCCCGACCAGACGGACACCGACAACAGCATCACATTGGTCGAGGCGAAGCCCGCGACCGCCATGCAGCGCATCAGTTCTCGCGCGCCTTCGCCGCCCTTGGCCTCTTCGGCCAAGCCGGGATCGAAGGGGCGCGCCGTGCGGCCCGCGGCATGGAGAGCGGAAAGCACGGCGTCGGGCGAGCCATCGGGCGCGAGCGTCACGCCCAGGCGCCGGTTGGTGAGGTTGGCGCGGGCGCGGCTGACGCCCGGCACGGCGGATGCCGCGCGCTCGACGGCTGCGATGCAGGCCGCGCAGTGCATGTCGGGCACCAGAAAATCGACGGCGCGCGTGCCGTCCGCATTCACGCGCACGAAGGCCGGGTCGACCGCCGGGCGCTCGGGCGGGCCGCCCGCTTCGGGGTGGAGCGCCAATGTTGCGGCATCGGTGCAGCACATGGACATCGGCAGGGCCTCAGGGAACGACGAGGGGCTGGGTACGGCGCCAGACGAGGGTCTCGCCCTCTCGCGCCTCGATCTCCACGAGCCAGCGGCCGGACGGCAGCGGGTCGGCCGCGCGATAGCCCTCGGGCGCTGGGAAGAGATCGAGCAGGCGGTCGCTCGCGGCCGTGGCCGGGCGGCCGGCGAGCGCGCGCACCGTGAGCCCGTGGATGGGCGTGCCGTCGCGATCTTCGAGCGCGAGCACGAGGCGGCCGGCATCGAGCACCAGCCCGCCCCGCCAGCCGCGCGCTTCCTGGGCGGCGGCATCGCGCAGCAGGATGTTGTAGTTCTGGCTCGCCACATAGGAGTTCTTGGCGTTGAGGCCGGGAAAGGTGCTGACCGCGAAGAAGGCCATGACGCAGTTGACCGCGATGATCGTGCCGAAGAAGAGGCCGACCACGCCCAGCATGTGCCAGCCGGTGAAGGGCCGCCCGCCCGCCGCGCGCGCGTCGTGTGGAAGGATGGTCATGGGGTGTTTCCCGCTTCAAAGCGCGCATCGCGCGAAACCGTCTCGCCGGTCGCCGCATCGGAGATCGTGAAGCGGAACTCGGTGCTCTCGGCCTGGTCGCGCGGCCGGGCCACAAAGATGCGGAGATCGCGCACGGCGTCCGGCGGAACGGTGGCCGACACGGACACCCCGCGCTCAGTGGTCTCGCCCACCCACATCGTGGCGCCGTCCAGGCCTTCGAGCCCAACCGTGAAGCGCCGCTCCTCGAGCGCGCGGGAAGCGAGCTTGAGCGTGTAGCCGTTGCGCACGGAACCGTCCGACAGCGTGACGAAGAGCGGCGCGCGGTCGTGCAGCACGGTGGCGTCGACCGAGCCGCGATTGGCGAGCACGGCGAGCATGCCGAGCCCGATCAGCGCCCAGACCGCGAAGTAGAGCACCACGCGAGGCCGCGCGATGCGCTTGAAGGAGACGGTGCGCTGCTCGGCGCGCGCGGCGTCCCGCCCTTGCGCCTCCGCAGTCGCCGTGTGGTGGTCGAAATCGACCAGCGTGGAATAGGCGATCAGCCCGCGCGGCTTGCCCACCTTGTCCATCACGCGGTCGCAGGCGTCGATGCAGAGCGCGCAGGTGATGCATTCGAGCTGCTGGCCGTCGCGGATGTCGATGCCCATCGGGCAGGCCGCGACGCAGGCCGAGCAGTCCACGCAGTCGCCCACATCGAGCCCCTGCGCGAGCGCCTTCTTCGCATGGCGAGAACGGGGCTCGCCGCGCCAGTCGTTGTAGGACATGATCAGCGAATGCTCGTCGAGCATCGCGCCCTGGATGCGCGGCCAGGGGCACATATAGGTGCAGACCTGCTCGCGCATGAAGCCGGCGAGCCAGAAAGTGGTGGCTGCGAGCGTGAGCACCGTCATGTAGGCGACGGGCGCTGCCTGAAGGGTCACGAGGTCGCGCAGCAGGGTCGGCGCGTCGGCGAAATAGAAGACCCAGGCGCCGCCGGTGGCGATCGCGATCAGGAGCCAGAGCGTCCAGACGGTCACCCGCTTGCGGATCTTTGCGAAGGTCCAGGGGGCCGCGTCGAGCTTGATGCGGGCGTTGCGGTCGCCCTCGACCCAGCGCTCGACCTGGATGAACAGGTCGGTCCACACCGTCTGCGGGCAGGCATAGCCGCACCAGGCGCGGCCGGCGACCGCCGTCACCAGGAACAGGCCGAGCCCCGCCATGATGAGGAGGCCGGCCACGTAGTAGAATTCCTGCGGCCAGATCTCGATGCCGAAGAAGTAGAAGCGCCGCCGCGCGAGGTCGAGCAAGATAGCCTGGTCGGGCGCATGGGGGCCGCGGTCCCAGCGCAGCCAGGGGGCTACCCAGTAGATCCCGAGGAAGAGGGCGACGAGCGCCCATTTGAGGCGGCGGAAGGGGCCTTCCACGCGGGACGGGAAGATCTTGCGCCGGGCCTCGTAGTCGGCGCGCTCCTCGCGGCTGTTGACGGGGCGGGCGTCCTCGATGGGCACGGTGCGCCGGGGATCGTCGTGGAGGGTGTCGAGAAGCGTGGCCATTTGCGCTTGGGTCTAGAAGCGTCTGCGGCGCGGGGCCTTGATCTGGATCATGCGGAGGGCGGGGGATCGGTGCAGAACCTGGTTAGACGTCACCCCCACCCCGTACCCCTCCCCTCAAGGGGGAGGGGTACGGGGTGGGTCGGGTTACTGGGTGGGAGTGGGGTCTTCGGGGGTGGGTTCGCCGCCGCCGAGGGCATGGACGTAGATCGCGAGCTGCTTGATGGTGGCGGGGTCGAGGCGCTGGCCCCAGGCGGGCATGGCGCCGTGGCGGGGGTTGGCGATCTGGCGCTCGATGGCGGCGGGGTCCGAGCTGTAGAGCCAGACGGCGTCGTTGAGGCGCGGCGCGCCCAGCTCGCGCATCCCCTCCCCGCCCGCGCCGTGGCAGGCCGCGCAGTTCTGGGCGTAGATCTCGGACCCCTGCGGGTTTTCGGGGCCCGCGCCGCTGAAGGCGAGCACATGGTCGCGCACGGCGCGGACCTGGGCGGCGTCGAGGATGCCGTCGCGGCCGAAGGCGGGCATCTCCGAATAGCGGGTCTCGTCGTCGCCCGCATAGCGCACGCCATGCGTGATGGTGGTCTCGATGTCGCCCAGCGTGCCGCCCCAGATCCAGTCGTCGTCGTTGAGGTTGGCGAAGCCGGGGCTGCCGGCCGCGTCCGCGCCGTGGCACTGGATGCAGTTCACCTTGAAGGCGGATGCGCCGCCGCGCATGGCGGCCTCGCGCAAGGGCGGGTCGGCCGCGATCCGGTCCACCGGCAGCTCGCGGATCTGGGCGTAGAGCTCGGCGCGCGCGGTTTCGGCCTGGCCGATCTCAGCGGCAACCTCGGAGCGCGAGTTCCAGCCGAGCAGGCCCGTGGTGGAATCGCGCCAGAGCGGGATCGCGGGATAAAGCACGATATAGGCGAGCGCCCAGAGATGGGTGGCGTAGAACACCCAGAGCCACCAGCGCGGCATCGGCGTGTTCAGTTCCTTGATGCCGTCCCATTCGTGGCCGGTGGTGGCCGTGCCCGTGGGCGCGTCCACGTCGCCGCGATGCGGCTCGGAGCCGGGCACGCGGGGGAAGCCCTTGTCTGCGCCGATGTCAGTCATGTCTGCGGGCCTCCTGCTTGGGCTCCCGGTCGTGTCGGAAGGGGATGTCCGCTTGGTCGCGGTAGATGCGGCGCGAGCCCGGGCGGAACACCCAGACAAGGATCGCCACGAAGACCAGCGTGAGCGCGAGCAGCCCCCAGCTGTCGGCGAAGTGTCGGAACGCCTCGTAGAAGTTCATGGCGTCACCGCAGATTCTCGTGGGACAGGGGCTCGTAGGCGGTGAAGTCCACCAGCGTGCCGAGCGACTGGAGATAGGCGACGAGCGCGTCCATCTCGGTCAGGCGGGCGGGATTGCCGTCGAAATCGCGCGCCTGCATCTTGGGATAGCGCTGGGCGAGCCCGCGCGTGTCGGCGTCGTTCGAGGCCTGGGCCAGAAGGTCGGCCTTGGCGTTCTCCACCATCTCGGCCGTGTAGGGCACGCCGATCAGGCTGTTGGTTTCGAGGTGGCCGGTGATGTCGTCGGTCTTCAGCTCAGCGCGCGCGAGGTAGCCGTAGCTCGGCATGATGGATTCGCGCACCACCGAGCGGGGGTCGACGAGGTGGCGCACGTGCCACTCGTCCGAATAGCGGTTGCCGACGCGGGCGAGGTCCGGCCCCGTGCGCTTGGAGCCCCACTGGAAGGGGTGGTCGTACATGGATTCCGCGGCCAAACTGTAATGGCCGTAGCGCTCCACCTCGTCGCGCATGGGACGGATCTGCTGGGAATGGCAGACATAGCAGCCCTCCCGGACATAGATGTTGCGGCCCTTGAGCTCGAGGGGCGTGTAGGGGCGCACGCCTTCCGCCTTCTCGATCGTGTTGTCGATGTAGAAGAGCGGCGCGATCTCGACGATGCCGCCGATGGTGACGACGAGAAAGGAGAAGACGAGCAACACGGTGACGTTGCGCTCCACCTTGTGGTGGTGGCGGAACAGGAACTTGGAGATGGGGTCGAGCATGGTTCTCTCCTCACTCGGCCGGCTGGAGGCCGCCGGGCTGCACGGCGCCGACGACGATGTCCTGGGTGGACCGGCTTCGGATCGTCTTCCAGACGTTGAAGGCCATCAGCAGGGCGCCCAGGAGGTAGAGCCCGCCGCCCGCCGCGCGGATCACATAGAAGGGGAACATGGCCGCGACGCTCTCGGCGAACGAGTAGACGAGGTAGCCCTCGGAATTGTACTCGCGCCACATCAGCCCCTGCGTGATGCCGGCGACCCACATGGAGGCCGCGTAGAGCACGATGCCGATCGTGGCCAACCAGAAGTGCCAGGACACGAGGCGGAGCGAATAGAGCCCGTTCGTCTTCCACAGGCGCGGCACCAGGAAGTAGATCGCGCCGAAGGTGATCATGCCGTTCCAGCCGAGCGCGCCCGAATGCACGTGGCCGATGGTCCAGTCGGTGTAGTGCGACAGCGAGTTGACGGCCTTGATCGACATCATCGGCCCCTCGAAGGTGGCCATGCCGTAGAAGGCGACCGCGATCACGAGCATGCGCAGCACGGGGTCGGTGCGGAGCTTGTCCCAGGCGCCCGACAGCGTCATCAGACCGTTGATCATGCCGCCCCAGGACGGCATCCACAGCATGATCGAGAACACCATGCCGAGCGTCTGCGCCCAGTCGGGCAGCGCCGTGTAGTGCAGGTGGTGGGGACCTGCCCAGATATACATGAAGATCAGCGACCAGAAGTGAACGATGGAGAGCCGGTAGGAATAGACTGGGCGGTTCACCTGCTTGGGGATGAAGTAGTACATCATGCCCAGGAAGCCCGCGGTCAGGAAGAAGCCCACCGCGTTGTGGCCGTACCACCACTGGATCAGCGCATCCTGCACGCCCGCATAGATCGGGTAGGACTTCGAGCCGAGAAACGACACGGGCACGGCCAGGTTGTTGACCACGTGCAGCATGGCGATGGTGACGATGAAGGCCAGAAAGAACCAGTTGGCCACGTAGATGTGGGGTTCCCGGCGCTTCACGATCGTGCCGAGGAAGACCGCGAGATAGGCGACCCAGACGATCGTCAGCCAGATGTCGATGTACCACTCGGGCTCGGCATATTCCTTGGACTGGGTGACGCCCATGAGATAGCCGGTGGCGGCGAGCACGATAAAGAGCTGGTAGCCCCAGAACACGAACCAGGCCGTGTTGCCGCCCCAAAGGCGGGCGGCCGTGGTGCGCTGGACGATGTAGAAGGAGGTGGCGATCAGCGCGTTGCCGCCGAAAGCGAAGATCACGGCGGACGTGTGCAGCGGCCGCAGCCGGTTGAAGTTGAGGAAAGGCGCGACGTTGAGATCGGGAAAGGCGAGCTGCGCCGCGATCACCACGCCCACCAGGAAGCCGACCACGCCCCAGAACACGGTGGCCACCACGCCCCAGCGGATCGGCCCGTCCATGTAATACCCTTCGTCGCCGCGCGGGGGCGCACGCTTGCCCGTGGGGTCCATGGTGCGCAGGGTCCACACGCAGAGCGCGAGGGCGGAAACCGCAAACAGCGCCATGTGGAAGGCGAACTGCGCATCGTGTGCGAGGCCCGAGAGAATCGTCGCCAGCACGGCGAAGAAGAAGAAAAGTCCTGGCTTGATCAGTTCCATGCTCGGTCCCCGAAGCTTCGGTCGAGCCTTACCGGGGTGACGGAGGGGCCGCCTTGACGTGGATCAAGGCCCGACGCCTTCACGCGCCCGCTGCACCGCGCAGCCGGGCGCGGTCGCGGATCACCACGCGGCGCACATTGGGAAGCTCGATCAGGTTCTCGTTGCGAAGACCCGCGAACTGGCGGCTGACGGTCTCGAAGGTGAGGCCGAGGAAATCCGCGATCTCCGCACGGGTGAGCGGCAGGTCGATGCGGTCGCAGCCGGTCTCGTCGCGGCGGCAGGGCGGCTCCTCGGCCCGCACGGGCGCCAGGCGGTCGGCCACCGAAAGCAGGAAGGAGGCGACCTTCTCGCGCGCGGTCTTGCGGCCGAGTGCGAGAAGCAGTTCCTCGGCCTGGTCGAGATCAGCGAGTGCCGCGAGATAGAGCCGGTGCTCAAGGCGCGGGTTCTGCGCCACGATCGCCTCGAAGGTGGCACGCGGAAACTGGCAGAGATGCACGTCGGTGACCGCGCGCACTGAAAGCTCGGAGGGCGCGGAAAAAGGCCGCCCCAGGAAGTCGGGCGCGGCCTTGAGCGCCACGATCTGCTGGCGTCCGTCGGCCAGGAGCCGCGAGAGCTTGACCACGCCGCTCAAAAGCGTCGCACATCCGCCGGGCGTCTCGGAAGCCGTCATCAGCTCGGCGCCCGCGGGGAAGTGTCGGCGCGAAGCGGCAGCCGACAGGACTTGGCGCTCACGCGCGTCGAGGCTCGCGCAGATGCCCCCTTCCCAGGCGAGGCAGGCCTGGCAGGGCTGGGAGACGGGCGGTGCTGCGGCCGCGCGGGAAGCGTGGAACGGCTCGCCCATGCCTACCGCTTCTCGCGCCAGAAGCGCGCGCGCAGGCGAGGTGCGATGGCCCAAGCGAGGGGGGCCGCGAGCACGAGGCTCACCACCACCACGAGCGGAATGAGCAGCTTCCACTGCTCCTGCAGCGAGGGAAAGGACAGAACCGTGATGGCGCCTGCGCCGAACAGCACGGCATTGACCATGCCGTAGATGAGCAAGGCGAGACGGAACCGCGTGGACATCGATACCTCGGAGCGGGAGTTGTGGCTTCGAGGGCTAATGCGGGTCGGGGTAGGCGTCTTTGACCTGGGTCAAATGGAGGAGATGGGGCCGGCTGTCTCGGCACATGCGATAATGCCAAGCCTTGGTACAGCGGCACCGATACCCCCACCCCGTACCCCTCCCCTCAAGGGGGAGGGGGATCTGGAGAGGTTGGCGTTGGTCGCGCGAGTTCAGTCGATGGACAGGATCTCGATCTCGCGCGGGCCGGCCTGGGTCAGGTCGCCTACGGACTTGCCGAGGATGGCCAAAGCCACGGGGGACGCATGGGAGATAGTGCCCCGGGCGGGGTCGGCCTCGTCCTCGCCGACGATGCGGAAGGACTGGACGCGGCCGTCGTCGCGCTCGAAGCGGACCGTGTGGCCGAAGGCGACAACCGCATTCGAGGCGGGAACCGGCTGGGGCTGGGCGGTGCGGATGCGCTCAGCGAAATAGCGCGCGTCGCGCATCGGCACGGCCGACTGGCGGCGGCGCTCGTTGACGTCTTCGAGCGCGTTCGCGGTTTCAAGAGCCGCTTGGGCTTGAGCGAGCGCCTCCTGCAACAGCCCGAGGCCGCGTTCGGTGACGAGGTTGATGTGCGGGGAAACGGGGCGTGCGGGCAGAACTGTTTCGGAGGCCGCTTCCGCACTTTCCTCTTTTTGGAACGCCACGCTCACGCGATCACCCCCTGGTTTCTCATATCTGGCGCGCCCGGCCTGGGTAGGCCAAGGTTCTCGCGCAGGGTGCGGCCCTCGTAAGCGTGGCGGAAGAGGCCGCGGCGGCGGAGTTCGGGAATCACGAGCTCGGTGAAGCTGTCGAGTTCGCCCGGAAAGAACGCAGGCAGCACGTTGAAGCCGTCGGCGGCTTCGCCCGTGAACCATTCCTCGAGGTGATCGGCAACGTCCTCGGCCGTGCCGACCACGCGCCAATGGCCGCGCGCACCGGCGAAGTGGCGGGCGACGTCGCGAATCGACAGGCCGTCGCGGCGGGCCTGCTCGACCACCAGCGCCTGGCGGCTCTGCATGGCCTCGTTGGCGCCGAGGTCGGGCAAGGGCCCGTCGAGCGGCAGGCCCTTGAGCGCGTCCGTGCTGAGATAGCTGGCCAAAAGCGCCACGCCCACCTCGTCGGGGATGAGCGATTGCAGCCGGTCGGACTTCGCCTGGGCCTCGGCGCGGGTTTCGGCGACCACCGGCGAGATGCCGGGCATGATCTTGAGGTGGTCGGGATCGCGGCCCGCCTCGCGGGTGCGGCGCTTCACGTCATCGTAGAAGCTTTTCGCGGCCGCAAATGTCTGGACGGCGTTGAAGACCACCTCCGCCGTGCGGGCGGCGAGATCGCGGCCGACATCCGAAGCGCCGGCCTGCACCAGCACCGGCGCGCCCTGGGGCGACGGGGGCAGGCCGAGCCCTTGCGCGATCGCGAAGTTCTCGCCCGTGTGCCCGATCGGGCGGTGGCGGTCGGTGGGGTCCCAGAGGCGGCCGACGATGTCCGCGAACTCGTTGGCGCGAACATAGCGGTCGCCGTGGCGGCGCAGGCCGTCTGCGCCGAAATTCGCGGCTTCGATGCTGCTGGCTGACGTGACGAGGTTCCAGCCGGCCCGCCCGCCGCTCAGAAGATCGAGCGAGGCAAAAGCGCGGGCGAGCGCGTAGGGCTCGTTGTAGGAGGTGGAAGCTGTCGCGACGAGGCCGATGTTCCGGGTGTGCGCGGCAAGCGTCGCGAGCAGGCCCAGGGGCTCGAAGCCGATCGAGCGCGAGGTCTGGCTCGCGATCCGCGCATCCGCCTCGCGCAGGCCGGCCGCGTCTTCGAGGAAGATGAGGTCGAAGCCCGCGCCCTCGGCCGTCTTGGCCAAGCGGACGTAGTGATCGATGTCGATGCCCGCATCGGCCGCAGCCTCGGGATGGCGCCATGCGGCGATGTGGTGGCCGGTGGCCATCAGAAACGCGCCGAGCGCCATCCGGGCGCCTTGCGGCCTCATCGGGAATGCTCCAGGCCGAGACGCCCGCGCAATGTGGCAGGCGGCAGCGGGCTCGGGGGCAGGTCGGCCAGCAGACGGCGCGCGGCGTCTAGGCTGTCCGCCACGAGCAGGCTGGGCTCACCGAGGATCAGGTCGATACCGAAGCCGGGAACGGGGTCTTCTGTTGCCAGCACCGGGCGATCCTGAGGCGAGCGCATCACGTTGAGCGGGCCTTGCACGGAGAAATGCGTGCCGTGGTGGCCTAGGACGTGCATCCCTGCGGGGTCGAGGAAGCGTGCGCCTTCCCTGTCGAACAGAAGCGCGTCCGCGTCCCAACCCTCCCACAGGCCGCGCACGACGGACACGAATTCAACGACGCGGTCGGGGGTGTTGCCGCCGGCCAGGCGCGTGGAGCCGCTGAAGGCTGCGCTTTCGTTGGCTTCGTCCCCGTTGCGCACCAGCCAGCCCATGCGCCCACCGCTCAGCATGTCGAGCGAGGCGATGCGGCGGGCCAGGTTGTAGGGCTGGTGGCCGATCGTGGAGGTGGCGACGAGGAAACCGATGGTGCGGGTCTGCGCGGCGAGCCAGCCAGCGAGGAGCGAGGCGTCGGGCCAGGCGCCGGTGCCGTCCGCCGCAGCTATGCGGTCGGGGAGAACGACGAGGGCCAAGCCCCTTTCCTCGGCCCTCTGCACGGTCTCGAGAAGCGCGGGCAAGCCCCAGTTATCGAAGGAGCCGTCGAGGAGAAGACAGGTCGCGGGAGGGGCGGTCATGGGGCAGGCTTTCGGATGCGGCGAGGACTGGGCGGGACCGCCCGAGCCTCAGACGGCAAACACCGCATCCCGTGTCAGCGTTCCCACTCTCGCGCCACCTTCCAGCACATCGGCGCGGTCCGCGTCATGCGCGATCATGGCGGCCAGCGCGTCGCGCAGGTCGGTGTCGGCACCGATCTCCGCACGCGCGGGCTCGGGCTGGGGTGCGCCCATGATGCTTCGGGCGGTGAACAGGCTGAGCCGCTTGAGCGCGCGGTCCGCGCCCACGAAATTCTCCACGAAAGCGTCCGCGGGGTTCGACAGGATCGCGTCGGGCGTGTCGTACTGCACGATCTTGCCCGCGCGCATGATGGCGATGCGGTCGCCCAGCCGCACGGCCTCGTCGATGTCGTGGGTGACCATCACCACGGTTTTCTTCACGCGGCGCAGGATGGCGCGGAACTCGTTCTGCAAGCGCGTGCGCGCGATTGGGTCGATGGCGCCGAAGGGCTCGTCCATCAGGAGCACGGGCGGGTCTGCGGCGAGCGCACGCGCCACGCCGACGCGCTGGCGCTGGCCGCCCGAGAGCTGACGCGGGTAGCGGGCGAGCATGTTCTGCTCGAGGCCGACGAGCTCGATCAGCTCCTCGTTGCGGCGGCGGATGCGCTCCGCCTCCCAGCCCAGCAGCTTGGGCACCGCGCCGATGTTCTGGGCGATCGTCATGTGGGAGAACAGCCCCACCTGCTGGATCACATAGCCGATGCGGCGGCGGAAGCGCACGGGATCGACGCTGCGCACGTCTTCGCCGGCCACCGTGATGCGGCCCTCGCTCGGCTCGATCAGGCGGTTGATCATGCGCATGGTGGTGGTCTTGCCGCAGCCGGACGGGCCGACGAGCGCGACCGTCAGACCGTCGGGCACCTCCATGGACAGGTCGTCCACGGCCGCGCCCGAGCCTGCGCCGAAGCGCTTGGAGACATGCTCCATGGTGATCATGGGCTGGTCCTTTCGGCGAAGATCAGCTTTTCGGTCAAAGCGAGCACCGCTTCGGCCAGGAGAGCGAGAAGGGCGATGGTGACGGCGCCGACCAGGAGGCGCGACATGTCCATGATGCCGAGGCCGGTGACGATGAAGTCGCCCAGGCCCCCTCCCCCGATGAAGGGCGCAAGCGTGGCGCCCGCAAGCACCTGGACGGCCGCCGTGCGCACCCCGGCAAACATCGCGGGCGCGGCCAGCGGAATGCGGATCTTCCACAGGATCTGCGAACGGCTCATGCCCATGCCGGTGGCCGCCTCGATGGCGTCGGGGTCGACGTCGCGCAGGCCGACATAGGCGTTGATCAGGATCGGCGGCAGCGCGAGCACGGTGAGCGCCACGATGGAGGGCGCGAGCCCGATGCCCATGAAGGGCATCATGATGGCCAAGATCACGAGGCTCGGCAGCGTGCGCAGCGCGTTCACGCCGCTGATGGCGACGCTCGCCAGGTTCGCGCGGTTGACGATGAAGACGGCGAGCGGCAGCGCGATCAGAAGTGCGATGGCGAGCGAGGCGCCCGACATCACGAGATGCTGGACGAGCGCGCGGTTGAAGGGGGCCGGATTGTTCCAGATCCATTCGACCGCCTGGACGAACAGGTTCATGCCGCCCTCCAGCGCAGGAGCGAGCGCTCGAGCCGCGTCAGCGCGTAATCGAAGAAGATGGCCATGAGCGCCGTGACCAGCCCGCCCACGATGATCTTTTCGGGATAGTTCTGGTCGAGGCCGGCGAGAATGATCGTGCCGAGCCCGCCCGCGTCGATGAAGGCCGCGACGGTCGCGATGCCGATCACCGTGACGAGCGCGATGCGGATGCCCGAGACGATCAGCGGCAAGGCCATCGGCAGCTCGATGCGGAACAGGCGCTGCCAGCGGCTGAAGCCCATGCCGTCGGCAGCTTCGAGCACCTCATCGGGCACCGAGCGCAGGCCGGTCGCCACGTTGCGCAGCAGGATCAGCAGGCAGTAGGAGGCAAGGCCCGTCAGCGCCGGCTTGAAGCCGAGCCCCATGAACGGGATCAGAAAGGCGAAGAGCGCCAAGCTCGGGATCACGAAGATGGTGCCCGTGATCGTCAGCATCACGGAATACAGGCGCGGGCGCCGGGCGCACAGCACGCCGAGCACGAGCGCGATGGCGCAGCCGATCGTGACCGAGGCGAAGGACAGCACGAGGTGCTCCCACGCGGCTTCGGCGATGGTGTCGAGGTTCTTGGGCGTCCACTTGAGCAGGGACTTGGTCCTTCCAGCAGAAAGAACCCGCGGAGGCTTTGCAGCCCTCGCGGGTTCTCAGGCGGGTTGTCGAGAGGATCAGATGTTGTTGTCGGCCAGGAACTTCTCGGCCACGTCGGCGGGCTCCTCGCGGTCGCGCTCGACGGCCGCGTTCAGCGCGCGCATCTTCTCGTTGTCGAGAAGCGGCGCAACCTTGTTCAGCACCTCGGCGATCTTGGGATTGGCGGCCAGCGTGTCCTGCCGCACCACGGGCGCGAGGTAGTAGGGCGGAAAGAGGCTCTTGTCGTCTTCAAGCACCACGAGGTTGCTGTCGGCGATCTGCCAGTCGGTGGAGAAGCCGTAGGACAGGTCGACCTGCTTGTCGGTGACCGCGGGGAAGCGGATGCCGAGCTTGGCGAAGATGACGAATTCCTTGAACTCGATGCCGTAGACCTTCTTCATGCCCGGCAGGCCATCGGTACGCTCGGCGAAGCCCGCTTCGGCGCCGAAGGTCAGGTCCTTGGAAACGGGGCCGAGGTCGGACAGCGTCTTGAGCTTGTACTTCTCGGCGGTCTCGGGAAGCGTGATGATGGCGTAGCCGTTGTTGATGCCCGTGGGCTGCAGCCAGGTGAGCTGGAACTGCTGCTCGTAGGCGCTCTTCACCTCGTTATAGACCTTGTCGGCGTCGCTCGACAGCTCGCCCTTGAGCACGGAAGCCTGCGCCGTGCCGGTATATTCGGGGTAGAGGTCGATCTCGCCGGTGGTGATCGCGGTCTGCGCGATCTGGGTGGTGCCGAGGTTCAGGCGGCGCTCGACCTCGATGCCGGCCTTTTCCAGTGCCTGGGCGTAGATTTCGGCCACCACGAACTGCTCGGTGAAGTTCTTGCTGCCGATCTTGACCGGCTCGGCCTGGGCGGCGCCGGCCGCGAGGAAAGCGGCAAGGCCGAGGCCGGCGGCCTTGAGGAGGGACGAGGTCATGGAATGCTCCAAAGGGAAGGACGGCGGATAATGGCCCGGATCGGCTTCGGGCGTGAGAACAGGAAAACCAAAGCCTCCCCTATCCACGGAAAAAGAATCTAACGCCGCAAGCCCATCGGTCAACGGCATGTGGCCTGCCGTCGCGAGCATCCCTCCCCCGCACTGGACGGCACCAGCCCCAGCCGGTAGCTGATGGCGCATGCACGCAGCGGACCATGCCATGAAGCCCATCTACATCACCTATCTCAACCGGTTCGACATCGAGGCGGCGGCGCTGACCGACAGCGAGATCCTCGCAGCCATCGAGGCGAGCCTGGGCATGCAGGGGCGTGGCGAGACCGTGATCGAACCGCGGATGCATCTGGAGCCCCGCGCGGGCGTGGAAGGCCACTTCAACGTGCTGCGCGGCTGGATCGGCGGCGAGATCGATGCGGCCGGCGTGAAGGTCGTGGGCGACTTCGTGGACAACTACAAGCAGGGCCTGCCTTCGGAATTCGGCGTGCTCAACCTGTTCGACCCCCGCACGGGCGCGCCCAGGGCGATCATGGACGCTTCGGGCATCACCGACATGCGCACGGGTGCCGTGACCGCGATCGGCGCCAAGCATCTCGCGCGCAAGGGCTCCAAGGTCCTGGGCCACATCGGCGCGCGCGGCACGGCCTATTGGAACGTGCGCCTGCTCGACCACCTCTTCGACTTCGACGCCATCCGCGTGCATTCGCGCCGCCCCGAAAGCCGCAACGGGTTTGCGGAACGCCTGTCGCGCGATCTCGGCAAGGAGGTGATCGCGACCGAGGACTGGCAGTCCTGCGTGGAAGGAGCCGACATCGTGGTGGAGGCCTCGCGCCTGAGCGAGCCGACGCCCATGCTCAAGACCGAGTGGATCAAGCCCGGCGCGCTGGTCGTGCCTTACGGCACCATGAGTGCGGTGGAACTGTCGCTCACCGACATCATGGCGAAGATGGTGGTGGACGACTGGGGCCAGTGCAAGGGCGGCAAGTTCGGCTCGCTGCGCGCCCATGTGGAGGCCGGCAAGCTTTCGGAGGAAACCCTGCACGCCGAGCTCGGCCAGATCGTGGCGGGCGCGAAGCCCGGCCGCGAGAGCGAGGACGAGACGATCCTGTTCTGGCACCGCGGCCTGTCCTTGTCGGACATCGCGCTCGGCCATGCCTTTCTCGAGAAGGCAGAAAGCATCGGCGCAGGGCACCGCCTGCGCTACGCATGACCGCCGAGCCCTTTGCGATCGAGGGCGCGGCCGTCACGATCGAGGACGTGCTGGCCGCGGGCCGCCGCGCCCGTCCGCTCACGATCGGCGGGGGCGTGCGGACGCGGCTCGAAGCGGCGCGCGGGGTGGTAGAGCGCTATCTCGACCAAGGCATTCCCGCCTACGGGCTGAACACGGGCCTGGGCGGGAATGTCGGCCACCGGCTGGGCCAAGCCGAGGCGGCGAGCTTCCAGGAGCGCCTGGTGCTCGGGCGGATGGCAGGCATCGGGCCGCATCTGCCGGTGGAGGTGTCGCGCGCGGCGCTGTTTGCCCGCATCGTGGGCCTGAGCAAGGGGGGGGCTGGGCTTTCGCTGCCAGTGTTCGACCTTCTGGTCGCCATGAGCGAGCGCGACGTGGTGCCGGCGCTTCCCGCGCTCGGCTCGCTCGGCACGGGCGATCTCCTGCAGTCCATGCCGATGGCAGCCGTTGCCATCGGGCGGGGCGAAGCGCATTTCGGCGGGGCCGTGATGCCCGCGGCCGAGGCGCTGAAGCGCGCGGGGTTGGCACCGGTAGCACTAGGTCCCAAGGACGGGCTCGCCATCGCCAACGCGTCGGCTGTGACCGCTGCGCTCGCCTGCTTTGCGCTCGGCAGGCTGGGGCGGCTGATGAACCTTCACATCGCTGCGGCATCGCTCGCCTGCGAGGCGTTCGGCGCAAACCCCGCGATCTTCGAGCAAAGGCTGCTCGCCGCCCGGCCCGCGGGGAGGCAGGTGGAGGCCGGCGCGCTCTTCCGCGAGGCGCTTTCGGGCGGCTCGTTCCTCGCTTCCGCACCTCTCAAGGTTCAGGATGCCCTTTCCTTCCGGACGCTGCCGCAGGTGACGGGCACGGTGATGACCGCACACGAGACCGCGCGGGCCGAGGTGGAAACGGAGCTGAACGGCGAGCCGGACAATCCGCTGGTCTTGGTGGAGGAAGGGGCGATCCGCTCCACCGCCAATTTCCACACCCCGGCCATCGCGCTCGCTTTCGACACGCTGGCGATCGCGCTCGCGCATCTCGCAACCGCATCCGTCCAGCGCTCGATCAAGCTGATGACGGGGCGTTTGTCGGGCCTGCCGAACTACCTGTCGCCCGCGGGCGGCTCCTCGGCGGGCTTTGTTCCCCTGCAGAAGAACCTGGCGGCCCTTCAGGCCGAAATCCGCTTGAAGGCGATGCCCGCGAGCATGGATGCGCTCGTGGTCTCCGACACGGTGGAAGACGTCGCGCCCTTGTCGCCCTTGGCCATTCGCAAGCTCGACGAGCAGATGGATGCCGTCGAATGGATGCTGACCCTCGAAAGCATCTTCGCCGCCCAAGCCTGGGACCTGCGCGCCGTCGAACAGCCCGGCTCTCATCTCGGCGCCGCGAGCGGCGATCTCCACCGCCGCGTTCGCTCCCAGATGGCCTTTCTCGTGGAAGACCGCGAAACCACCCCCGAACTCCGACGCCTGCACGCGCATCTATGGCAGCGCGTGGATGGAAGCCGCTGACGCACCGGTTTCGGCAGGCAGGCAGCCCAGCTCGACGAGTGCCGCCCGCACGGCTTGGTCGAGCGGCGTGCGCGGTTCGGCGCCGATCAGCTCCACGAGCCGCGCATTGTCGAGGCGCACGGGGTGGCGCCAGTGTTGCGCGAGCTCCGCAGCCTCGCGCGGGAAGCCGCCGAAGGGCGACAGCAGCCGCATGGCCCACCACGGGAAGCGCCGGCGCGAGATGCGACCGCCCACCACGCGCTCGATGGCATCGGAAAGGCCCTGGCCCGTTTCGTCGCAGTAGCCGGCGAACTGCACGCGCTCGAAGGCGTCGAGCCTGTCGCCCGTGTCGATCAGGCGGGCCATGGCCTCGGCTAGGTCGGGCAGATATGCCCAGCTGTGGCCGCCGCTCCTGTCGAGATTGCTGACGGCGCGCACGGGCTGGCCCGGCTTCACCATCGCCTGGCCGAACCAGTTGGCACGCGCGCCTGGGCCGAAGAAGTCTCCGGCGCGCAGGATCAGCACGGGCACCTCGGTGGAAGCCGCCGCCAAGCGCTCCTCCATCGCCACGCGAATGGCGCCCTTGCGGCTTTTGGGCTGCTGCGGGGTATCGGCTGCGATCACCGGCGTGCGAACAGGATCGTAGTTGTAGATCGTGCCCGGCAGCACGATTTGGGCTCCGGCGGCTTTCGCGGCTGCGATCGTGTTGTCGATCATCGGCAAGACGAGCTTGTCCCAATTGGCATAGTTCGGCGGGTTCACCGCATGCAGGACGACATCGGCGCCGTGGACCGCATCCACCACATCCCTGCGGTTCATGGCATCGCCGGAGCGCCAATCGAGGCGGGGCAGGAGTTCACGCGCGGCATCGGCATTCCGCGCCATGCCGCGCACGGTCCAACCGTGGCGGAGGAGTGCCTCGGCTGCAGCGCCGCCGATGCCGCCCGTTGCGCCGAGAACGAGGGCGGTTCTGTTGGAAGACATGGGATTCGCCTCATCGGTTGATTGCGATGCGGCATGGATGGGCGCCGCAGCTCTGAAAGCGAATTGCAAGATTTCCACCATTCGCTCTAAGGTTTTTTATGAGCGCGCCGATCTCCTGGGACGACCACCGCATCTTTCTGGCCGTGCTCGAAGCGGGCAGCCTGGCCGGAGCGGCGCGCGCGCTCGGGCTCTCGCATCCCACCGTGCGGGCGCGCCTGACCGCTTTCGAGGCGGCATTGGGGACGGTGCTCTTCACGCGTTCCAACAACGGGCTCGCGCCCACGGAAACCGCTGAGAGGCTGCGCGACACCGCGCGCAGCATGGCGATGGCCGCCGATCTCCTGAGGCGTCAGGCTTCGGCAGAATCCGGCGAGATCGCCGGCAGCGTCCGTTTGAGTGTGCCCGACATCATGGGCGTCGAGCTCATGCCGGCCATGCTCCAGCCCCTGCTCGAGAAGCATCGCAAGCTCAGCATCGAACTTTCCTTGAGCAATGCGCAGGCCGATGTGCTGGCGCATGAGGTGGACATCGCCGTGCGCACGGTGTCGCCCGCGCAGGGCTCGCTGATCGCGCGACGCGTCGCGCGCTATCCCATCGGCCTCTTCGCGTCAGCCGACTATCTGGCCCGCCGCGGCGTGCCCGCGAGTCTGGAAGAGCTTGGGGGACACACGCTGGTCGGTCCCGACCGAAACCCTGTGGATCTCGGCATCGCCGCGCGGCTGGGATTGAGCTTCGCGCCCGATCGTCTCGCCCTCAAGACCGACAGCCATCCGGCTCAGCTCGCCGCCGCGCGCGCGGGGCTGGGCATCGCGCCATGCCCGCAGCCCGTGGCCGCAGCCGACCCGACGCTCGTGCGCGTTCTGCCCGACATCGTGCTTCACGAGTTGGAGGTCTGGACGGTGACGCATGTGAACCTCGCCAAGGTCTCCCGCATCCGCAAGGTTCTCGACCATCTGGCGGAAAGGTTCGGCAAGCTGTCCGCCATGGCAGCGCCGGCGGACTGACGGGCTCAGGACTGAGCCTCGGCCTTCGGGCGCCGGGCAGAGCTGCGGTAGCTCACGATCAGGTCGTTGAACTTGCCGCCCTGGACGGCAACGTGCTCGCGCAGGAGGTCGGCGGCTGCCCCGGCATCGCCTTCAATCAGTGAGGCGAGGATCTTGCGGTGCTCTTCCAGCGACTGCTTGAGCCGGCCCCGCGCCTTGAGCTGCATGCGCCGAAACGGTTTCAGCCGGCGATGGAGACGCGAGGCTTCCGCCGCGAGGAAGCCGTTGCCGGATGCCTCGTAGATCAGATGGTGAAATTCCTCGTTGGCGCGATAATAGGTGTCGCTGTCGTTGAGCCCGACCGCCTCCTCGCAGACCTCCACTGTTAGCTTGAGGCGCTCGATCAACTCGTGAGTCCCACGGTGCGCGGCCAAGCGCCCGCAGAAGGCCTCCATCTCTGCCATCACCTCGAACATCTCGATGATCTCTTCGAATGCGGGATGGCGCACAAAGGCGCCCGAGCGCGGCCGGAGTTCGATCAGGCCGGCCGCGGCCAGAGCCTGGAACGCTTCGCGCACGGGCGTACGCGACACGGCGAAGCGGCTGGCGAGCTTGTTCTCGTCGAGGCGTTCGCCTTTGCCGAAGGCGCCTTCCACGATCATCTGCTCGAGCTTTTCGCGAACCGTGTCCGAACGGCTGCTCATCTCCCCCTCCCCTTGCAGCACCATCAGGGCAGCCATTCTTGCATACAAGAGGGTTGACAGAGAATGCAAGGACCGTACTCATTGCATGTATCTTGGGCTCGGACAGTCGGCGGCGCTGCACTCACCCGAACGATCCCGAGCGGAAGGGAGCGCCATGTCAACTTGCGAGAACGGCCTGCTGCCTCCGCCTTGCGGCAGCGCTCGGCACTGGCGATCCCATGCCTAACCCCCTTTTCGATGCCCTCTTCGCCCCTCTCGCCGCGCGGGAAACGCCGCTCCTTCACATGGCCGATGGCGAGGCGCTCACGGGTCGGGATTTCCACGCGCTGGTGATGCGCTATGCGGCGGCACTCGCGAAGCTGGGCGTGCAGCCGGGCGACCGGGTGGCAGCGCAGATCGCGAAATCTCCCGAAGCGCTCGCGCTGTATGGGGCATCGGTCGCGGCGGGCGCGGTGTTTCTGCCGCTCAACACGGGCTACACCGCGGGCGAGATCGCATATTTCGTCGGCAATGCGCGGGCGCGCCTTCTCGTAGGAGGCCCAGCGGACGCAGGAAAGCTCGGCGAGGTGGCAGGCGCGGCGGGTGCCGTCTTCGCGACGCTCGATGCCAACGGTGCGGGCAGCTTGGCCGACGCCGCGGCATCGGCGGATGGCGCAGGCTTCGTGCCGGTCGAGCGCCGCTCCGGCGATCTGGCGGCACTTCTCTACACCTCGGGCACCACCGGACGCTCCAAGGGCGCGATGCTGTCGCACCGCAACCTCCTGTCGAATGCTGAGGTTCTGGTGGAAGCCTGGCGGTTCACGGACGCCGACACGCTGCTGCACGCGCTGCCGATCTTCCACACGCACGGGCTTTTCGTCGCCTCGAACGTATCGCTCCTGTCGGGCGGCGCGATGATCTTTCACCCGACCTTCAACATCGATGCGGTGATCGCAGCATTGCCCAAGGTCACCGCCATGATGGGCGTGCCGACCTTCTACACGCGCCTGCTCGACGACGCGCGCTTCGACCGGGCGCTTGTCGGGCACATGCGCCTGTTCACCTCCGGCTCCGCTCCCCTGCTCGCCGAGACCCATGCCGCATTCCGCGCCCGCACGGGACACGCGATCCTCGAGCGCTACGGCATGACCGAAACCAACATGAACACCTCGAATCCCTATGACGGCGAGCGCCGCGCGGGCACGGTGGGCCTGCCCTTGGCCGGCGTCGAGGTGCGGATCACCGACGGAACGGCCGGGGAGCCGGTGCCCCAAGGCGAGCCCGGCATGATCGAGGTGCGCGGACCGAACGTCTTTGCGGGCTATTGGGAGATGCCCGAGAAGACCAGGGAAGACCTGCGCCCCGATGGGTTCTTCATCACGGGCGATATCGGCACGATCGACGAGCAAGGCTACGTCTCGATCGTCGGGCGCCAGAAGGACCTGATCATCACCGGAGGACTCAATGTCTATCCCAAGGAGATCGAGCTGATCTTCGACGAGCAGCCAGGTGTCCTCGAGTCGGCGGTGATCGGCTTGCCGCATGCGGATTTCGGCGAGGCGGTGGCCTGCGTGGTGGTGGCGAAGCCCGGAGCCCGCATCGACACGGAGGCGCTCTCGCTTGCCGTGCGCGACCGCATCGCCCGTTTCAAGCAGCCCAAGGCCATCATCGTGGTGGACGCCCTGCCGCGCAACGCGATGGGCAAAGTGGAGAAGAACGCGCTGCGCGAGGCCCACAAGAACCGCTTCGCCAGCCGCCCGGCCGAAATGGCCTGACCGGGCAAACGAGCTTTCGAAGAACAAGAACGGCACAAGCCGAAAAGGGGAATACCGATGAAATCCATGCTTCACCCCCGCCGCAAGGCAGGACTGGGCGCCGTCGCCCTCATCGCCGCCGGCCTCCTCTCGGGCGCTGCCGCCCATGCGGAAGACCTCAAGCTCGGCATCAGCGCCGCCGCCACCACGATGGATCCGCACTTCCACAATGCGAGCCAGAACATCGCGGTCTCACGCAACATGTTCGAGACGCTGACCCAGATGGACGCCGAAAGCCGCATCGTGCCCGGCCTGGCAGATTCGTGGACCAAGGTCGACGACCGCACCTGGGAGTTCAAGCTGCGCCCTGCGAAGTTCCACGACGGCAGCGACTTCACCGCCGAAGACGTCGCCTTCTCGCTCAACCGCCCCAACACGATCGAGAACAGCCCGTCGAGCTTCGCCATCTACACCCGCGCCATCAAAGAGGTGCAGGTGGTCGACCCCCAGACCGTGCGCATGGTGACCGCGCAGCCCTATCCCCTCCTGCCTGCCGACCTGACCTCGGTGTTCATGGTCAGCAAGAAGGCGGCCGAGGGCGTCGCCACCGACCGCTTCGCCACGCCTGAGCACATGGTGGGCACCGGGCCCTACAAATTCGCGCGCTACACACCCGAGGACCGCGTGGAGATGACGCGCTTCGACGATTACTGGGCGGGCAAGCCGGCTTGGGACAACGTCACCGTGCGCTTCATGCCCAATGACGGCAGCCGCATGACCGCTCTTCTGTCGGGCGATGTGAATGCGGTGGAGAACGTGCCCACCCCCGACCTCCAGAAGATGCGCGACAACGCGGAATTCACGGTGGCCGAGAAGAAGACGCACCGCATGGTGTTCCTGTTTCTCGACGGCGGGCGCGACCAGAGCCCCGGCGTGCGCGATGCGAATGGCGGCCCGATCGCCAAGAACCCCCTGACCGACGTGCGGGTTCGGCGCGCAATCAACATGGCGATCAATCGCGAGGCGATCCGCGACCGGCTGATGATGGGCCTGGCCTATCCCACCAACAATCTCGCGACCGACCAGATGATGGGCTTCGACCCGGCACTCGAGACCGTGCCCTACGACCCCGAGCAGGCGCGCGCCCTTCTGACTGAAGCCGGCTATCCCGAGGGCTTCAGCCTAGTGCTCGGCACGCCCAACAACCGCCTCCTGAACGATGAGCGCGTGGCGCAGGCCATCGCACAGATGCTGACGCGGGTCGGCATCCGCACCGAAGTGGACGCCGTGCCCTTCTCGGCCATCAACACCAAGGGCAATGGCGGCGAGTTCTCGGCCGTGATGATGGGCTGGGGCGTGCAGACGGCGGAAGCCTCGTCGGGCATCCGCATGCTGGTCGCCTGTCCCGACAAGGAGCGCGGCTGGGGCGTGGTCAACTGGAGCCATTACTGCTCGCCCAAGCTGACCGAGCAGCTCGTGGCGCTGACCGGGGAGATGGACGACGCCAAGCGCGAGGAGCAGCTGAAGGCTGCCGTCCACACGGTGATCGACGACATGGCGATCGTGCCGCTCTACTTCCAGGGCATGACCTGGGCGGCGAAGAAGGGCATCGAGATCCTGCCGCGCATGGACGAGCGCACCTCGGCGCTGACCTTCAAGCCGGCGCAGTGAGCCGACCATCGGGCGGGCTCCGGCCCGCCCCCGCCTTTTCCCGGACAGCGGGATCGGACCCTTTGCTATGATCGCCTATCTCATCCGCCGCGTGGGGCAGTCGGCCCTCGTTCTCATGGCCATGGCGACCCTGGTGTTTCTGGCGGTGTTCGCGCTCGGCAACCCCGTGGACATGCTGGCGAGCCCCGACGCCGACCAGGCGGAGCGCGCAGCGCTTGCCGCCCGCTTCGGCCTCGACCAGCCGCTGCCCGCGCAGTTCCTGGCCTTCTTTTCCAACATGCTGCAGGGCGATCTCGGCTCTTCCTTCGTCTATGGCCAGCCGGCGCTCTCGGTGATCGCCGACCGCCTGCCGGCCACCCTGGAACTGGCGGTCGCGGCACTCGGGCTTTCCGTGCTGATCGGCCTGCCGCTCGGCGTGATCGCTGGGCTTTACCCACGAACGATCTGGGGACGCGGCATCATGTCGGTCTCGATCCTGGGCTTCTCGCTGCCGAGCTTCTGGATCGGGCTGATGCTGATCCTGTTCTTCGCCGTCTATCTCGGTGTGCTGCCCGCCGGCGGGCGCGGACCGACCACGGAGTTCCTTGGCCTCCAGCTCAGCATGTTCTCGCTCGAGGGCTGGCGCCACCTCCTGCTGCCCGCCTTCACGCTCGCGCTCTACAAGTCCTCGCTCGTGGTTCGCCTGTGCGAGGCTGGCACGCGCGAGGTGATGTCGCAGGAATATATCCGCTTCGCCCGCGCCAAGGGACTGAGCCGCTTCCGCATCATCCGGCTGCATCTCCTCAAGAACATGCTGATCCCCGTGGTGACGATCCTCGGCATGGAGTTCGGCGCCATGATCGCCTTCACCGTGGTGATCGAGACGGTCTTCGCCTATCCCGGCATGGGCAAGCTCCTGATCGAGTCCATCAACCGGCTCGATCGCCCGGTGATCGTGGCCTATCTGATGGTCACCACCGTGGTCTTCGTCGTCATCAACTTCATCGTCGACCTGCTCTACGTCGCGCTCGACCCGCGCGTGCGGCTCGGCGACGCGAGCGAGTAGGCCCCATGAGCGACGCGATCCGAGCGAGGGGCAGCGCCCCCGAAGCGCCGAAGACCGAGCGCCTGTGGAAACGGCAGCTCGCCGACGTGGTGTCGGGCCCGGAAGCAGTTGTGGGTCTCGTGATCCTGGCCGTGCTCGGATTTCTCGCGGTGTTCGCGCCCTTCGTCGCGCCGCAGAACCCTTATGACCTGATGCAGCTCGACATCATGGACAACATGCTCCCGCCGGGTGCAGCACTCGGCACCGGCGCCACCGCCTGGCTCGGCACGGACGACCAGGGCCGCGACATGCTTTCGGCTATCATGTACGGCATGCGCGTCTCGCTCGGCGTAGGCATCGCCTCGGTGGCGATAGCCAGCGTCATCGGCGCGGTGGTGGGCGTGCTGTCGGCCTATGTGGGCGGGCGCTTCGACGCGCTGGTGATGCGCATCGTCGACCTTCAGCTCTCCTTCCCCTCGATCCTGATCGCGCTCGTGCTGCTCACCGTGTTCGGGCGTGGGCTCGACAAGGTGGTGCTCTCGCTCGTCTTCGTGCAGTGGGCCTATTACGCGCGCACCGTGCGCGGCTCGGCACTCGTGGAAAAGAACAAGGACTATATGGCGGCCGCCCAGGGCCTCGGCCTTTCCCGGTCGCGCATTTTGTTCTCGCACATGCTGCCCAACTGCATTCCACCCCTGATCGTGGTTTCCACCGTTCAGATCGCGCACGCCATCACGCTGGAATCGACCTTGTCGTTTCTGGGCGTCGGCGTGCCCGTCACCCAGCCTTCGCTCGGCATGCTGATCGCCACGGGCCACGACTTCCTGCTTTCGGGCAACTACTGGGTCTCGACCTATCCGGGCGTGGCGCTGATCCTGATCGTGATCGCCATCAACCTGGTCGGCGACCGGCTGCGCACCGTGCTCAATCCGAGGTTCGCAGGATGACGGCCAGCGCAAAAACCGTTCCCGCCCTCGCGGTCGAGAACCTGAGCGTCACCTTCAGCATGCGCGGCAAGACCGTGACCGCGGTGGACGGAGTGAGCCTCCACATCATGCCCGGCGAGGTGCTCGGCGTGGTCGGGGAATCGGGCTCGGGCAAGTCGGTGACGGGCCTGGCCCTGATGGGCCTGATCGACCCGCCGGGAAAGGTCGCGGCCACCCGCATCGCGCTCGAAGGGGAAGAGATCGCGGCCGTGCCCGAAAGCCGCCTGCGCGCGCTGCGCGGCAACCGCATGGCGATGATCTTCCAGGACCCGGTCTCTACCTTGAACCCGGTGCTCAGGATCGACACGCAGATCGAAGAGGCCATCACCGCGCATGAGCGCGTGTCGGCAAAGGCCGCACGCGCACGCGCCGTCGAAGCGCTGGCCGCGGTCGGCATCCCCTCGCCGGAGTCGCGTCTCGACAACTACCCCCACCAGTTCTCGGGCGGCATGCGGCAGCGTGTGGCGATCGCGATCGCACTTCTGCACCGTCCCGCAGTGCTGATCGCCGACGAGCCGACCACGGCCCTCGACGTGACCATTCAGGCGCAAATCCTGGGGCAGGTGCAGAAACTTGCCGCCGAGAGCGACACGGCCCTCCTCTGGATCACGCACGACCTTTCGGTGGTGGCTGGCCTCGCCGACCGGATCGCCGTGATGTATGCGGGCCGCATCGTAGAAAGCGGCACGGTGGCCGACATCCTCGCTTCGCCCGCGCACCACTACACGGCGGGCCTGATCGCTTCCGTGCCGAGCCGCAACCCGCGCGGGCAGCCGCTCCAGCAGATTCCGGGCTCGACCCCCAGCCTCGCCAACCTGCCTTCGGGCTGTGCCTTCCGGCCGCGTTGCGCGGCGCAGTCGGGCGTCTGCGCGGAGGTGGTTCCCCCGATGGCAGAGGTGGAGGCCGCCCACCGCGTCCGCTGCCACCACCCCCTTTAGCGCGGAGGCCGAGCGATGACCCAGCCGATCCTCGAACTCGACAGACTTTCGCGCCAGTTCCGCAAGGACCCCGACTTCGCGCAACGCATTGCGGATGCGCTGACGCGCCGCGACTCCCGCCAAGTGGTGAACGCGGTGGACACGGTGAGCCTCGCCGTGCGCCCCGGCGAGATCGTCGGGCTGGTGGGAGAGTCGGGCTGCGGGAAATCCACCCTCGCCCGGATCGTCGCGGGCATAATGCCGGCATCGAGCGGGCGCGTGCTGTTCGAGGGCCGGGAACTAGGCGCGATGTCGGGCAAGGAGCGCCAGCGCGCGAATCTCGCGGTGCAGATGGTGTTTCAGGACGCGACGGCGGCGCTCAACCCGCGCAAGCGGGTGGTGGAACTGATCGGCGAGGCAGCCGTCGCCCACGGCATCGTGACGCGTGCCGCGATGAGCGAATACGTCGCCGGCCTGATGGAGCAGGTGGGGCTCGACCCCGCGAGCCGCACGCTCTACCCGCACCAGTTCTCGGGCGGTCAGCGCGCGCGCATCAACATCGCACGCGCGCTCGCGGTGAAGCCGCGCGTGCTGGTCTGCGATGAGTCGACGGCCGCCCTCGACGTGTCGATCCAGGCGCAGATCCTCAACCTCTTCCTGCGGCTGAAGAGCGAGCTCGACCTCACCTACATCTTCGTGAGCCACGATCTCGGCACGATCGAGAATTTCTGCGACCGGATCGCCGTGATGTATCTCGGTCGCATCGTGGAGATGGCCGAGACCGAGGCGCTGTTTGCGCGTCCCGCCCATCCCTACACCAAGGCGCTCCTGGCCGAGATCCCACGGCTCGAGCCGCGCAAGCGGGCCTTCGCCGCGATCCGGGGCGAAATGCCTTCGCCGCTCGCGCCGCCGCCCGGCTGCCACTTCCACCCCCGCTGCCCTATCGCCGAGCCGGTCTGCTCGGAGAAGCGGCCGCCGCTCGAAGAGACGGCACCCGACCGGATGTCGGCCTGCCATTTCAGCGACAAGGTTCTGGCGACGCTGCCCGAGCCCGCCCATGCGCCCTGACGGATGAGCGGCTCGCCGGACGTTCTGGTTCTGGGTGGAGGGATCGTCGGCGTTTCCGCGGCCCTCCACCTTCAGGCGCGGGGTCTCGACGTGGCGCTGGTGGACCGCCGCGAGCCCGGGCGGGAAACAAGCCACGGCAATGCGGGCCTGATCGAGACTTCCGCGATCCTGCCCCATCCGTTTCCACGCGGGCTCCGCACCGCGCTGCGTCTCGCCCTCAACCGCACGGACGCGGTGCAGGCGGACCCCCGTTTCCTGCCGCGCCTGCTGCCCTGGCTCCTGGCCTATCGCAGGGCCTCGAGCGGCAAGCGCCTCGAGGCATTGAAGCCAGCCTTTCGCCGGCTGATCGCGGCCTCGTTGAGCGAGCATCGCTTCCTCCTCGACCAGGCCGGCGCGCAGGATCTGCTGCGCAAGGACGGCTGGCTCGAACTCTGCCGCACCAGGGACGCGCTCGACGAGGCCGACAGGGAAGCAGCCGAGGCCCGCGCGCTGGGCGTGAGCGCAGAGGTGATCGACGCTCCCGCACTCCATGCGATGGAGCCGGCCCTTGCCGGACGTTTCGCGGGCGCACTCCACTGGACCGACACCGCCCGCATCACCGACCCCGGCGCGCTCGTGGCGCGGCTCGCCCAGTTGTTCGGGAGGCGGGGAGGGCGCGTGGTGAAGGGAAACGCATTGGCGCTCGAACAGGTGGGGGGCGGCTGGCGGCTTCCCGACACGGCGCACGGCGCGCTCCAGGCCGCCCATGCCGTCGTGGCGCTCGGGCCCTGGTCGGGAGATCTGACCCGCAGGCTCGGCTACCGCATGCCGCTGGCGGCCAAGCGCGGCTATCACCGGCATTTCCGGCAAGGTGCCGTGCCGCTCACACGGCCCGTCTATGTGCGCGACCGCAACTGCCTGATGGTTCCCGCAGCCGCCGGCCTGCGGGTTCTGACCGGGGTTGAACTCGCGCCGCGCGATGCGCCGCCTCATCCCCGCCTGATGCGGCGGATGGCCGAATGCGCGCAGGAAACACTCGCGCTGGGCGAGGCGGTGGAAGACGAATCCTGGCTCGGCTCGCGCCCCTGCCTGCCCGACATGCTGCCCGTGATCGGCCCGGCCCCGCGACATGCCGGTCTCTGGCTTGCCTTCGGGCACGGCCATTTCGGCTTCACGCAAGGGCCTCTGACCGGCCGCCTGATCGCAGAACTCGTGACCGGCGAAACGCCGCTTCTGCCGGTCGACCCCTATTCAGCCGCCCGTTTCCGGGGCGGCTCGGCACCACGCATTCGGAAAGGACCGCTCCAATGACACCATCCGCCGACGAGCCCTGCGATCTCGGCGCCGCGGAAGCGCGCGCTCTTATCGGGCGCAAGGCGCTTTCGCCGGTCGAGCTCGCGGAAAGCTGCATCGGGCGCATCGAGACACTCGACCATGCGGTGAATGCGGTGGTCACGCGCGACTTCGAGCGGGCGCTCGACCGCGCGAGGGAATGCGAGGCCGCGGTGATGGAAGGCGCCCCACTCGGCGCGCTGCACGGGCTGCCCATCGGCATCAAGGACACGTCCGACACGGGAGGCCTGCGCACCACTTATGGCAGCCCCATCTTCGCCGACCACAAGCCCGAAGCCGATGAGCGCTTCGTGGCACGCCTGCGCGAGGCGGGCGGCATCGTGCTCGGCAAGACCAACGTGCCGGAATGGGCGGCGGGCGGCAACACGCGCAACCCTGTCTTCGGCGCGACCGGCAATCCCTTCGACACCATGCGCACGGCGGCCGGCTCTTCCGGCGGATCGGCCGCGGCGCTCGCTTGCGGGATGGTGCCGCTGGCATCCGGCTCGGACACGGGCGGCTCGCTTCGCAACCCGGCTGCCTTCTGCGGGGTGGTGGGCTTCCGCCCCACGCCCGGCCTGATCCCCAGCGAGAAGCGGGGCACGGCCTGGCTCCAGGTCTCCACGCTCGGCCCCATGGCGCGCAATGTCGGCGACGCGGCACTCATGCTTTCGGTGATGAAGGGCTCGGACGGCCGAGACCCCTTGTCGTCCATCTGGAGCGGGCCGGACACGCGGGACTGGTCGGTGCCTCCCAGGGTCGACCTGTCTCGCCTTCGCGTGGGCTGGACGCGGGACTTCGGCTTCGCGCCCGTCGAGCGCGCTGTATCGGACGCGGTGGCAGAGAAGGCGACGCTGAGCGCGAGCCTGTTTGCCTCGCTCGAAGAGGCGACGCCCGATTGCAGCGGCGCGGACGACATCTTCGCCGTGCTTCGCGCGGTGGCCGCTCTCGGCATGTTCGGCCCCCTGCTCGCCCAGCACCCCGACCGGATCGGCCCCAACATCAAGGCGAACATCGCGGAAGGCGAAGGCTATTCGGCAGTCGACGTGAGCCGCGCCATGAACGAGCAGACGCGTTATCACAGGCGCTGGCACGCTTTCTTTGACACCCACGACGTCCTGCTCGCGCCCGCGGTCGGCATCAGCCCGCGTCCTTGGCGGGAACTTTACCCCGTGGAGATCGAAGGCAGGCCGACGCGCTCCTACTATCACTGGCTGGCCTGCGCCTATGCGGTGACGCTTGCTGGATGCCCGGCGATCTCGCTGCCGGTGGGGCGGGATGCCAATGGCATGCCCTTCGGCCTCCAGATCGTCGCGCGGCGCGGCGCGGACCGCTTCCTGCTCGGCGTCGCCCAGGCCATGGAGGAGGCCTTGGGCTCCGATCCCCGCACCGCCCGGCCGCTGCCCGATCTCGACGCGCTGCGCGGCGCCAAGCCCTTGAGCGAAACGGAAGGATTCCTGGCATGGGACTGAACACGCACACTTCCGACGCCGCATCCCATCTGGCGGCGCTGGTCGGATTTCCTTCTGTCAGCAGCGCATCGAACCTCGATCTCGTGGACCATGTGGAGCGCTTCGCGGTCTCGCACGGAGCACGCACGCGGCGCTTTCCGAGCCCGGAAGGCGACAAGGCGAACCTTTTGATGTCGATCGGTCCGGAAGCGGCCGGTGGCGTCGTTCTGAGCGGGCACACGGATGTGGTTCCCGTGAAGGGCCAGAACTGGACCGGTGATCCCTGGAGCCTGCGCGAGACGGGCTCGCGTCTCGTTGGGCGCGGCGCGACCGACATGAAGGGGTTTCTCGCCTGCACGCTGGCCGCGCTGCCTCATCTCGCGGCCCAGCCGCTGCGGCAGCCCGTTCATCTCGCCTTCTCCTATGATGAGGAGGTGGGCTGCACGGGCGTCGGCCCAATGGCCGAGTGGCTGGGCAAGGGCGGCCCCGCCCCCAGGCTCGCCGTGATCGGCGAGGCCACCGGCATGGACCTCGTGGCCGCCCACAAAGGCGGGCTGATCGGCTGGGCACGGTTCAAGGGAAAGCCGGGACATTCCTCCCAGCCCGACCGCTACGTGAATGCCGTGATGGAAGCGGCAGAGCTGATCGGTGAGATCAACCGCATCCGCGCGGAGATGCGCGAAGGGCCTCGCTTCGAGGGTCTCGACCCGCCTTACTCCACGATCCAGGTCAATCAGATCCGCGGCGGGCTGCACGGCAATATCGTGGCGGAGGCCTGCGAATTCTTCTGGGAGATGCGGATCATTCCCGGCGAAAGCGACTATGCCGTTCTCGACAGGATGAAGCGCTACGCAGTGACGGCCATCGAGCCGCGCATGAAGGCCGTCGACCCCGAATGCGGCGTGGAGTTCGAGGTGCAGGCGCGCATTCCCGGACTGAAGCGCGAGGAAGGCGCGCTCGCGGATGAGCTTCTCGCCCTCCTCGGCGGCGGAGAAGCGCGCTACGTTTCCTATGGAACGGAAGCGGGCATCTTCCAGGAAGCCGGCATCCCCTCCTTCGTGATCGGGCCGGGCGACATCAAGGACGCCCACCAGCCCGACGAGGGGATCGAACGCTCCGAGCTCGAACGCTGCGTGGGCTTCATCCACAAGCTCGGCGAGACCTACTGCCGGGCCTGACCTGCGCAGAGCTAGGCGCTGAGCTTCTCCCCTTCGGTCTGGATGAGGTTCATGATTGCCTCGCTGACTTCCGGGTAGGAGCCGGTGTTTTCGACCTCGCCCTTGATGCGGAACTGGTTCATCACGACGATGCGGTCGGCGACGGCGACCATTTCCGGCATGTCGGAAGTGATCACGATCAGGGCCGTGCCGGTGTCGGCGAGCTCGCGCAGGAGCGAGTGGAGATAGGCCTTGGTCTTGATGTCGATGCCGACCGAGGGCTCGTCCACGATCAGGAGCTTCACGCCGGCGGCCAGCCATTTGGCGACCGAGATCTTCTGCTGGTTGCCGCCCGACAGGTTGCCGACCGTCTGCGACAGGCTCGGCGTCTTGACCTCGAGCTTGCGGAGATAAGGCAACACCGCGTTGCGGATCGTGCCATCGGCCAAGCCGCCCAAGGGTCCGGCGAGCTTGCGCCACAGCGGCACGCCGGCATTGGCGAGCACGGAATGGGGCAGGATGAGGCCTTCGTTCTTGCGGTCCTCGCTGACGTAACCGATTCCGTGCTCGTGGACGGCCGAGGCGACCGAGCCGATGCGGACGGGCTTGCCCTCCACCGCGACCGTGCCTTCGGTGACGGAGAAATAGCCCATGATGGCCTTGGCGAGCTCGGAGCGGCCGGCGCCCACCAGGCCGTAGAGCCCGACAATCTCGCCCGCGCGCACGGACAGGTCGATCCCCTTGTGGCCCACGCTCGTGGCGACGCCCTTGAGCGAGAGGATTTCCTTGCGGCCCGTCGTGTCGCGGCGCTGGAAGGTGCCGCCCGTTTCGCTGCGGCCGATCATCAAGCGCACGAGGTCCTGACGCCCCAGGCCCGCCATGGAGCGGCTTTCGCAGGCGTTCTCGCCGTCGCGCAGCACGGTCACCCGGTCGCAGATCTCCTGCACCTCTTCGAGCTTGTGGCTGACGAAGACGAGGCTCGCGCCCCCGTCGCGCAGGCGGCGCAGGATGGCGAAGAGCTTGTCGGCCTCGCTTGCGGTGAGCGATGCGGTGGGCTCGTCGAGCAAGAGCACCCGGCTCTGGAGCGAGAGCGCCTTGGCGATCTCGACCAGTTGCATCCGCGCGACCGAAAGGTCGGAGACCGGGGTCGAGGGGTCGACGTCGAGCTCCAATTCGCCCAACCAGCGGCGGGCGCTCTCGTTGAGCTTGGCATAGTTCACCGGGCGGAACGGATGCTCGGCAAGCTGTTCGAGGTGGATGTTCTCGGCCACCGAGAAGCGCGGGATGAGGTTGCGCTCCTGGTGGACCACGCCGATGCCGCGCGCGATGGCATCGCGCGCGCTGCCGAGCTGGATTTCCTCCCCGTCGAGCAGCAGCGTGCCGGCCGTGGGGCGGTGGACGCCCGTGATCACCTTGATCAGCGTGGACTTGCCGGCACCATTTTCGCCGAGCAGCGCATGGATCGAGCCGGGCAGGAGCGACAGCGACACGCCTTTCAGAGCGCGTACGCCCGGAAAGAGCTTTTCGACGCCGCGCGCCTCGAAGATGGGTGCGGTCATGCCGTCCTCACCGGAGATAGGTTTCGCGCAGGCGGTTGAGGCCGACTGCCAAAAGGATGAGCCCGCCCAGCACCACCTGCACCAGGAAGGGGTCGATCGAAAACAGCACCAGCGCCTGGGTGATCATGGCGACGATCAGAACGCCGATGGCGGTGGCGGCGACGCTCACATGGCCGCCCGCCAGAACCGCGCCGCCGATCACAGGGGCGGCGAAGGACAGGATCAGCCAGTCGTCGCCGATCGATGGCTGGCCGATCTGAAGACGGGCGACGACGAGGATGCCCGCACCCGCCGCGAGCAGGCCCGAAAGCGCGTGTGCGGCGACCACCGTGCGCCCGACCGAGACGCCCGAAAGCTCGGCCGCATGGGCGTTGCCGCCGACGGCCAGGATGAAGCGCCCGGCGGGCAGGCGGAAAAGCAGGAACCAGAGAAGCACTGCCACGATGAAAGTGGGCAGGAGCAGTGTGGGGATCGGCCCCCAGAGCACGGTCGCACCCAGTTCCTTCACGCTCTGCGGCACGCCGTAGAAGGGCTGCGCGCGGGTGATGCCGAGGTTGATGCCCTTGAAGATCGAGAGCGTGGCGAGCGTCACCACGAAGGCGGAGATGCCGGTGAGCGCGATCATCACGCCGTTGAGCACGCCGCAGAGAAGGCCGATGCCGAGAGCCGCCACCGCCGCGAGCGGGGTGGGAACGCCCCAGACCTCGATCATGCCGACGAAGGAGATGGCGGCGAGCCCGCCGATCGCGCCGACCGACAGGTTCATCTGGCCGATCGCGATGATCACCATCTGCGAGAACGCGATCAGCGCGTTGACGGCGACCGCGAGCAGCAGGATCTGGATGTTGAGTGGCGACAGGAACTGCGGCGAGAAGCTGCCGATCAGGATGGCGGCGAGGACGACGACCGCGAGGGGGCCGAACCAGTCCGTCCGCAGGAGAGGCCGAAAGCTCATGGGGGAACTCATGCGAGGTTGCGGCGAGCGAGGTAGGAGCGCCGCAGGAGGTCGAAAAGCACGGCGAACAAGAGAAGCAGGCCCAGGAAGCTCTGCACCCAGAACTCGCCCACCTGCATGAGCAGGAGCCCTTGGGTGAGCATGGTGACGAGAAGCGCGCCCAAGCACGTGCCGAGCACGGCAGCGCGGCCGCCGGTCAGAAGCGCGCCGCCGAGCACAGGGGCGAGAAAGGCGGGCAGGAGCCAGTCCTGGCCGAGCTGGCCGGCCATGGAGGGGATGGCCGCGCCGTTGCGCGCGACCAGCATCAGGGCGGCCAACCCGGCCAGCAACCCCGACAGCATGTGGCAGAGCGTGACCACACGGCCGACACGGATGCCGGAAAGTTCGGCTGCCTCGGGCTTGGCGCCCGCGGCCAGCATCTCGCGGCCGAGAACGGTGCGCCGGTAGAGCCAGGCGAGGCATGCGGCTGTGATCAGCGTGACGATCAAAAGGGGCGAGAAGACGGTTGCGATGCGCGAGCGGCCGAGGCCGGTCAGTTCGGGCGGCAGGCCGCGAAAGGCCGCGCCCTGGGTGAGGAACACCATCACGCCGAAGAAGATGCTCATGGTGGCGAGCGTGATGATGAAGGAGTGAAGCCCCGTGCGCACCACGGCTTGGCCGTTCACCCAGCCGAGTGCCGCACCCAGCGCCAGCCCGCCCAAGACCGCGAGCGGCCAGGGCAGGCCCACGCCCTCGATCAGCCAGCCGGTGGTCATGGCGGCGCAGACGCCGATGGCGCCGACCGCGAGATTGAGCCCACCCGTCACGATCACCACCATCATGGCGAGGCCGATCACGATGTTGACGGCGGCTACGCGGCCGAGCGTGAACAGGCTGAAGGGGCTGAGGAAGCCTTGGGCGAGCGCGCCGAACAGAACGGCGAAGACGGCGATCAGAAGCAGAAGGCCGAACTCGTTGGAAAGAACGAAGCTGCGAAGCGCCGAGCGTTCCGCGCCGAACGAAGGCTCGGCTGTTTGCTGCACTGTCATGACCGGGGTCTTCCCAAGCAAAGGAACGGAGCCGGGCCTCGCGCGAGGCCCGGCTCCGGCACTCTTTCCAGCCTTACTGGCAGGTGAGGTAGGTGGTCTCGAAGTTCGACAGCAGCTTCTGCGTCTCGCTGCGCATCACGTCGAGATAGGTGTCGACGCTCGACGCATCGACAAAGGCCGTTCCCGAATCGATGAAGCGGTTGGTCAGCGCGTTGGAAGCGAAAGGCGCATCCTCCTTCACCGTGCAGCCGGCGAGCAGGCGGTTCAGCGCGAACGAGCCGACATAGCCCTGGCCGTAGGGGTTCTGGATCATGGTCCCATCGATGAAGCCGTCGCGGATGGCGCCCAGCACCACCTCGTCGTGATCGATACCGACCATGCGGATGCGCTTGTCGCCGATGCGGCGCAGCGAGTTGGAAGCGACCACCGCCGGCACCCAGGCCGTGGTGACGATGCCGTCCACTTCGTTGGCATGGGCCGCGAGATAGGCGTTGATGCGCTCTTCGGCCGGCTCGGGCGCGTCGATGTCGGCGATCACCTGAACCACGGTCGCGCCGGCTTCGGTTGCTGCGCGCTGCACGGCATCGATGCGGAGCTGCGTGTTGGGATCGACCAGGAAGCCCGTGAAGTGGGCGATGCGCTTGCCTTTGCCGTCGCCGCCCATCGCCTTGATCAGCGCCTGGGTGCCGAGATAGGCGGACTGGCCGGTGTCGGTGCCGAGGCAGAAGGCGGCAGGCGACGGATCCTTGAAGCAGCCGCCGCCGGCGACCACGGCAGCGCCGTTGCCGGTCAGCTCTTCGGCCGTGGAGACCGAGCCCACGGGGTCGCCGGGGAAGATCAGGAAGCCGTTATAGCCCTGGGTGAGCAGGCTTTCGAGAAGCTGGTTCTGCTGCGAAAGCTCCCAGCGCTGGGGAATGCGGTAATCGTCCGCGCCGAGCTTGAAATCGCGCACGGCGTCGGCACCCGCCTGTTCCCAGGCCGAGAAGTAGGGGTGCGGCCCGCCGGGCACGAGCGCGATGCGCGTGTCGCTCTGGGCATGGGCTGCGGCCGTCATCGCGCCAGACAGCATGGCGGCGGCCAGAAGGCCGCGTGCGAAAGTCTTCATGATTCTCCTCCGATCCCGTGAAGCGGGCCATGCGGGGCCGTTTTTTCGCCTCCGCCGCGCATGGTGCTTGCAACCGACACAAAGACCCTAGTATTCTTGTATCCAAGTGGCAAGGGGCTTTCACGCTTCGTTGCTCATTGGGTGGGAGACAGGTGTGAAATATCCCGAGAGCCAGGGTTCCTCGTTCACGCTCGGCCAGACCGGGATCGAGAGCCTGTCGCTCGTGATCAACCGGCAGGTCTCGGTGTCCGATCAGGTTCACGCGGTGCTGCGTCAAGCCATCGTCGAGGTGCGGCTGGCGCCGGGCACGCCGATCAGCGAGAACTCGATCTGCCGGCAGTTCCTGGTGTCGCGCACGCCCGTGCGGGCAGCGATCAGCAGGCTGGCGGAGGAAGGGCTGGTAGAGGTGTTTCCCCAGCTCGGGTCCTTCGTGGCGCCGATCCGGCTGGCAGAGCTGACCGACAGCCACTTCATCCGCCGCTCGCTCGAAGTTGCGCTTCTGCGCGAGGCGGCGAAGAGCTGGACGCCGGAGAAGAGCCGGGCCATGCGCGCAGCCGTCGCCGAGCAGGAGCGCATGTTCGAGGCGCGCGACGCCGACGGCTTCTTCCGCGCGGACGAGGAATTCCATCATCTTTTCGGCACGTTTGCGGGCCGCGAAGGCGTCTGGCAGGCGGTTCTCGCGGCCAAGGTATCGCTTTCGCGCTTTCATCGTTTCTGGGCCAAGATCGACCGCATCCCCGACGTGGTGCGCGAGCATCTCGCCATCGTGGACGCGCTCGACCGCGGCGACGTCAAGGGCGCGGAGGACGCGCTCGTGACGCATCTCGACATGGTGTTCGTGATCTTCGAAGCCATGCCCGAGGACCAGCGCCGCAACATCATGCCGTGAGCGGCTGGAAGGGGGAACGCATGGAACTCAAGGGCCGGACAGCCATCGTCACGGGTGCGGGCGGGGGCATCGGAAGCGCCATCGCGACCGCGCTCGCGCAAGCCGGCGCGCATGTGCTGGTATTCGACAGGAACGAGGCGGCAACGGCGAAGCTCGTGGAGCGCCTGGGTGCCCGTTGCACGCCGGTCGCAGCCGACTTTGCGGATGCGGACGCTTTGCAGGAAGCCGTGCGAGGCTGCCTGGAGCGGCACGGGGCGATCGACGTTCTCGTCAACAATGCCGGGGTCCTGTCGCCCGACAAGCTCGGCACCACGACGCTCGATCACTGGCGCAAGCTGATGGCGATCAACCTCGACGCGGCCCTCCTGCTGACGCAAGCCGTGGTGCCGGGCATGAAGGAGCGGCGCTGGGGGCGGATCGTCAACATCGCCTCGTTCGCCTGGAAGACCGGCGGGCTGACGGCGGGCACGGCCTATTCGGTGTCCAAGGCGGCGCTGGTGGGCCTCACCTTCTCCACCGCCCGCGAACTCGCGGGCGACGGGGTGACGGCCAATGCGGTGGCGCCGGCCTATGTGATCTCGCCCATGATCATGGAGCAATTGTCGGAGGAAGCGCGCGCGCGCCAGCTCGCGGCCATTCCCGTGGGGCGCTTCTGCGAGCCCGAGGAGGTGGCGCACACCGTGCGCTTCCTGGCCTCGCCCCTGTCGGGCTTCATGACCGGCGTGGTGGTCGACATGAATGGGGGCATGCAGTTCGGATGAGCACTTCCTCTCGCCTGTCCGACGCCACGCTCGGGGCCCTGCCCGCCAACATCGCTGTGCCCGCCTACGACCGCGCGGCCATCACGCCGGGCATCGTGCATCTGGGCGTGGGCGCCTTCCACCGCGCCCACCAGGCCGTCTTCGTGGACGACTGCCTGGGCCGAGGCGAAACCGGGTGGGGCATCGTTGCCGCATCGCTCCGCAGCGCGGACACGCGCGACGCGCTTGGGCCCCAGAACAATCTCTACACCTATTGCGAGCGTGACGGCCGGGGCGAGACGCTGCGGGTGGTGGGCTCCATCGTCGAAGTGCTCGTCGCGCCCGAGAACCCTGCCCTGCTTCTCGAACGGCTGAGCGACCCGCGCGTCCGGCTGGTGACGCTGACGGTGACGGAGAAGGGCTATCTCGCGAACCTGGCCGACCGCAGCCTGCTGCGCGACCATCCCGACATCGCGCACGACCTCGCGAACCCCCAGGCGCCACGCTCGATCTACGGCTTCCTGCTCGGCGCCATTCAGCGGCGCAAGGGGGAGGGTTCGGTGCCGCTGACGCTTCTGTCCTGCGACAACCTTCCCTCCAACGGCCAGGTCCTCAGCGCGCTGCTCGGCGAGTTCGCGGGTCTCGCGGCACCCGAACTCGTGGCGCATATCCGCGACCAGATTTCTTGCCCGTCGAGCATGGTGGATCGGATCGTGCCTGCCACGACCGCGGCCGACCGCGAGGCGGTGTCGGGCGCGCTCGGCGTCGAGGATGCCTGGCCTGTGGTGGCCGAGCCTTATTTCCGCTGGGTGATTGAGGACCGCTTCCCGCATGGACGGCCGGGGCTCGAAGCCTCGGGCGCGGAACTGGTGGAGCGGGTCGAGCCCTACGAGCACATGAAGCTGCGCATGCTCAACGGCGCGCACACCGCGATCGCCGCCACCGGCCAGATCGCAGGGCTCGAAACCGTGGCAGACGTCTATGCCGACCCCCGCGTGCGCCGCTTCATCGACCGCTACTGGAGGCAGGTCGCGCCCACGCTTTCGCCCGATCTGAGCGCGGAAGACTATGTGGAAGGCCTGCGCAGCCGCTTCGCCAACCCCACCTTGCGCCACCGCACCGTGCAGATCGCAAGTGATGCCTCGCAGAAGGTGCCCCAGCGCATCCTGGCCCCGCTCGGTGAGCTTATGGACGAGGGCACGGAGGCGGATGCGGTGCTGCTTGCGCTCGCGCTCTGGATCCGCTCCTGCGCCGCGCGCAACGAGGGGGGCGCGGCCATCGTGATCAACGATCCCGCCTTCAACGAGTGGGACGCGCCCGACCAAGACGCGCTTCCGGCCGAGGCCGTGGTGGAGCGCTTCCTGCGCTTCGGGCGCGTGTTCGGCGGCAAGTGGCGGGACCGCGAGGGCTTTGCCGAGCGCCTGACAGCGGCGCTCGAAAGCATCAGGAAAAACGGCGCGCTCGGCGCTATCGAAAAACTGGGTTGAGGAGACGAACCATGCAGGAAACCTGGCGCTGGTATGGCGAGCCAGACCCGATCCCGCTCGATCACGTGCGCCAGACCGGTGCGACGGGCGTGGTGACCGCGCTCCACCAGATCCCCGATGGCACCTCCTGGCCGCTCGACGCCATCCAGCACCGCAAGGGCATCGTGGAAGCGGCGGGCCTCGAATGGACGGTGTGCGAATCCATTCCCATGGAGCAGTGCGTGAAGCGCGGCGACGGGGAGGCGGGCAAGGCCATCGCGCGCTGGAAGGACACGCTGGCCAATCTCGGCCGGGCGGGCATCCCCTTCGTCTGCTACAATTTCATGCCCGTGGTGGACTGGACGCGAACCGACCTGCGCTGGAAATCCCCGCGCGCCGGAGGCCTGGCGCTCCGCTTCGAGATGACCGACTTCGTGGCCTACGACGTCTTCATCCTGCGCCGCCCGGATGCGGAAGGCGACTACGAGGCGAGCCTGGTCGCGCGCGCCAAGGCGCGGGCCGAGGCGATGAGCGAAGACGAAAAGCTGCTTCTCGAGCGCAACATCATCGCGGGCCTGCCCGGCGGCGCGCTGGTGCAGACGCGCGAATCGATCTCGGCACTTCTCGCCTCCTTCAAGGGCATCGACGCGAGCGCCATGCAGGCCAACCTGCTCGCCTTCCTGCGCGAGGTGGTGCCGGTGGCGGAAGAGTTCGGCGTGGCGCTCGGCATCCACCCCGACGATCCGCCCTTCCCGCTCTTCGGCCTGCCGCGCGTGGTGTCCACGCCCGACGACGTGCGCGCGATCCTGACTGCGGTGGACACCCCCGCCAACGGCATCACGCTCTGCACCGGCTCCTACGGCTCGCGGGCGGACAACGACCTGACGGCCATGGCGCAGGAGTTCGCGCCCCGCGTGAACTTCGCCCACCTGCGCAACGTCTCGGTGGAGCCGGACGGCTCCTTCTTCGAGGACGACCACCTCGACGGCGGCACCGACATGGTGGCCGTGCTGGAAGCGCTCTTGCGCGAGGAACGCCGCCGCAAGGGGATCGGCGACACGCGGCCCCCCATCCCGCTGCGCCCCGACCACGGGCACCTGCTGGGCGACGACATCACCAAGACCACCAATCCCGGCTATTCCTACAACGGCCGGCTCAAGGGCCTGGGCGAACTGCGCGGCGTGATCCGCGCCGTGGAGCGCCAGCTCGACCGCGAGGAACTCGGCGCATGAAGACGCGCGCGCTGGGCGACACCGGGCTTTCGCTGTCCGCCTTCTCGTTCGGGGCAGCGGGCATCGGCAACCTTTATCGCGAGGTTTCCCGCGAGGACGCGATCGCGACGCTCCAGACCGCGTGGGATGCGGGCATCCGCTATTTCGACACGGCCCCCCATTACGGCCACGGCCTGTCGGAGCGGCGGCTGGGCGACTTCCTGCGCGACAAGGCGCCGGGCGACTACGTGCTGTCCACCAAGGTGGGACGCCTGCTCGCGCCGGTGCCCGAAAAGGACGTGCCCGACCAGGGCTTTGTGCGCCCCCTCTCCTTCCGCCAGGTACACGACTACAGCGGCGAGGGCATCGTGCGCTCGCATGCCGACAGCCTGCAGCGGCTGGGGCTGAACGCGGTCGACATCCTGTTCGTGCACGATCTCGAAGCCCCCACGCTGGGCGCCGACTACGACCGGCACTTCCAGACCTTTCTCCGCAGCGGGGCCAAGGCGCTCGAAGGGTTGAAGGCGTCGGGCGCGGTGAAGGCCGTGGGGCTCGGGGTCAACGATGTCGATGCCTGCCTGCGGCTCCTCGACCATTTCGCGCTCGACGTGATCCTGCTTGCGGGGCGCTATACGCTGCTCGACCGCTCGGCCGAGCCCGAGCTTCTCCGGCGCTGCCGGGAAACGGGCACCAAGCTCGTGATCGGCGGGGTGTTCAACTCCGGCATCCTGGCAACCGGCGCGCGCGAGGGCGCGACCTTCGACTACGCGCCGGCTTCTGAGGCGATCCTGGACAAGGTGCGCGGCATGGAAGCGGAGACCGAGGCGCAAGGCGTGCCGCTGGCCGCGGCAGCCCTGCATTTCCCGCTCTTCCGCGACGAGGTGGCGAGCGTGCTGATCGGCACGGCCAACCCCAGGAGCCTTCGCCGCAACATCGAGCTCTTCGACCGGGAGATCCCCGAAGGTCTCTGGCCGAAGCTCGACAGGCTGACGCTGCGGGGGTGAGGCCTGGTCAGGCCGCGCGGCCGTAGAAGCCCAGGCGCTCCTCTGCGCTGAAGAGGACGCCTGGGCGCTCGTAATAGGAGAAGACCGCGATCACGCGGTCCCGCGCACCGCCCACGGTGGTGACGCGGTGGGCGGTGTTCTTGCCCCGGAACACGTTGAGCGTTCCCGGCTGCACCCGCATGATGCGCGCATCGGGGTCGCGGCCCTCGAGCAGGCGCGCGACGCCCTCGTAGTTGGGGTCGGCCTCCGAGCGAAGATCGGTGCGGTATTCGAAGTCGCCGCCCTCCTCGGGCTTTTGCAGAAGCAGCGTGGTCGTGAACTCCGAGCGGTCGAAGTGCCAGTTGAGCGCCTCGCCCGCCCGGTAGGACATCACGTTGGCGCGGGCGAGCGGGTCTTCCATCGCGTGAAGGCGCGGCTTGTCCATGCTGGCCGCCAGAAAGCGCATCAGGGGCTCGTACTCATAGATGCGCAGCACGATGCTGTCGGGCATCTGGTCGGCGCAGACCGTGTGGCTGATCGTTTCCACCTTGCGCAGCGCGGGATGGTCGGGCGCGAGGCCGGGGATCTCCGGCTTGAAGTAGATGTTGTGGGAACGCCGATGCTCGTGGGACGCTGTGTCGATCGCCGGGCGAAGTTCCGTCACCGCGCGCTCGGCCACGCCGGGCTTCAGGAAGCCTTCGAGATTGAACATGCCGTCCGCGGCAAGCTCGCGCTTGCAGCGCGCGAGAAGCGCTTCCCATTCGGGCGAGCCCTCCCGGTCGAGCGGAAAGCGATGGAGATCGATGATGTCGTGCATGGCTGGCCCCCTGTTGGTGGAGGAAGGGAACCCCAAAGGAAACTTCTGTTCAACGGCGCAAATTGTTAGTGTGGCGCAAGTTTTTCTTTCGGACGTCCGCCATGCCGCCCACCCCGCCGCTGAATGCGATGAAGGCTTTCGAGGTCGTGGCGCGCACCGGCAGTTTCACGCGCGCGGCAGGCGAGCTCGGCGTTTCCTCGGCTGCCGTTTCCCAGCATGTGCGCAACCTCGAGACCTTCTTCGGCAAGCAGCTCTTCACGCGCACGGGCAACCGGCTGGCGATGACCGATGCTGGCCATGCGCTCTACCCGCAGACAGCGCGCGCGCTGTCCGACATCGCGCAGGTCGCAGGGCGTCTGCTCGAGGGCGAGGCGCGGCCCCGCTTCGTGGTCAGCGTGCCCTTCTCACTGGCCGAGCCCTGGCTGACCCCGCACCTGGCGATGCTGGCCGAGCGCCATCCCCGCATCGCGATCGACGTGCGGGTGGAGGACGACCCCCTCGACCTCGACCGCCACGGCATCGACCTTCGCGTGGGCTATGGCGGGCACCATTACCCGAACCGCCGCAGTGTCACGCTCTTCCACGACGAGGTGCTGCCGGTCTGTGCACCGGATTTCTGGGAGGGGTTGCCCGAGGAAGCGCGCGATCTCACCGCGGTACACGAGAGCGCCTTCATCCACACCAATTGGGGGCCGAGCTACGCCTCGCACCCGACCTGGGCGGACTGGTTCGCCCACAGGGGAACCCCGCTTCGGCCCGACCCCTCGCACGGTCGGCGCGTCGGGCTTTCGAGCCTGGCTGGAGCCGCGGCACGGGCCGGCCTCGGCGTGGCACTTGCCCAGAGAATGCTGGTGCGCGCCGATCTCGAGGAAGGCCGGCTGATCGCGCTCGCGGAAAGCGGGCTGAAGCTCGGCCACCCCTACCACGCCTTCGTCGCGCCCGAGCGGGCACGGCGAAAGGAGATGGCGGAACTGCTCGACCTGATGCTGCACTGACCAAGCACTCCCCAACACGCGCCGGAAACAGAGCGGGCTTCAAGATGACGCAGCGTCATATCTCGGAACCAGCATCATGAAATCCTCGCTCGCCTTGGCCCTGCTTCTCACTGCGACCGCGCTTTCGGGTTGCGTCTCCTCCGACGCACGCTGCCCCGAGGAGAGACGGCTGCGGGGAGAGTGTGAATGCTCGGGCGCGATGTGCAAGCCATCACTCGGACGCGAAGGCGGCAACGCCGGAGGCTCGCAATCGGGCGGCGGACCTTCGGATGGCGGTGCCGGGAGCGATCCCGGCGGCAAGCCGTGAGCGGAGGCGCTAGGCTTCGAGCGCGGCCACGGCCTTGGACGACACGGTGATCGCGTCTGTCTGCCTGTCGCGGGCGGCGAGGCGGCGCTCGCCGGGCAGGCGCACGGCGGGGGCGCCGTCCTTGACGGCCGACAGCATCGCTTCGAGCCGTTCGGTGAACGCATTCCCGCCGAAGCGCTCGGGCGCGATGGCGATGATGAACTGGCCGGTGCGCGGCGGGCCGCCTTCCGTGTCGCCGAAGGAGGAAGCCTCGAACGACCAGTTGGCGCCGGTCAAACCGGCGGCGAGGATGTCGACCATCAGGCCGAGGCCGAAGCCCTTGTGGCCGCCGACCGGAAGAAGCGCGCCACTGAGCGCTGCTTCGGCGTCGTTGGTGGGCTGGCCGTCGCTGTCGAGCGCCCAGCCATCGGGAAGGGGCAGGCCGCGGTTTTTGGCGTCCACCACGGCGACAAAGGCCGTGGCGCTCGAAGACTGGTCGATCACGAGCGGGGCGTGATCCTTTCGCGGGGCTGCGAAGGCGATGGGGTTGGTGCCGAAGAAGGGCTTGGTGCCGCCATGGGCCGCAACCGTGCGCGAAGCGTTGGCTGCCATGAAGGCGACGAGGCCTTCTTCGGCCAGCGCTTCCACGAAATAGCCGAGCGAGCCGCAGGCATAGGAATTGCCGACGCCGAGCGCTGCGATGCCGTTGGCTTTCGCCGCCTCGACGAGTGCGGGCAGTCCGAGTTCGATCGCGGGGTGAGCGAAGCCCGTTCCGGCATCGACGAAGACGGCACCCGGCGCGGGCCGCGTCATCTTTGGCACGGCATGGCCGTCGACCTTGCCGCAGGCGGCGTGCTCGCAATAGACTGGCAGATAGGACAGCCCCACGATCGGCTGCCCGTCGCGTTCGGCGGCAGCGATCGAGCGGGCGACCGAGAGCGCATTCTCCGGGCTCACCTTGCTGCGTTCCAGCGCACGCGCGCCGAGCGCCACGATCGCGTCGAACGTCATCTCGGTCGTGTCGGTCATGGGGCGGCGGTCTCCGGGATGGTTCGGCGGGGCCCTTGCAGGCGGGCCAGTTCACTGATGGGGATGTGGCAGCGCAGCGCGTGGCCGTTGCCGGCGTCCAACATCGGTGGCTCCCGCTCCTCGCAGACCGGCCCGATCTTGCGCGGACAGCGCGTGTGGAAGACGCAGCCCGAAGGCGGGCGCGCGGCACTCGGGATCTCGCCTTCGAGGCGGATGCGGGCGCGTTTCTCGCCTTCCATCGCGGGCGCGGACGACAAGAGCGCCTCGGTGTAGGGGTGGTGGGGCGCCTCGAACACGTCCCCTGCCGCGCCGAACTCCATGATGCGGCCGAGATAGAGCACGGCGATCTTGTCGGAGAGATAGCGCACCACGCCGAGATCGTGGCTGATGAAGATGTAGGACACGTCCCGCTCGCGCTGGAGGTCGGCAAGGAGGTTCAGGATCGCGGCCTGCACCGACACGTCGAGCGCCGATGTCGGCTCGTCGCAGACCACGAGCCTGGGCTCGCCCGCGAATGCGCGCGCGATGGCCACGCGCTGCTTGAGCCCGCCGGAAAGCTGGCGGGGCTTTGCAGAAAGATAGCGCTCGGGCAAGCGCACAGCTGCGAGAAGCTCGCGCAGCCGCGTTTCGCGCGCAGCACCCGACAGGCCGCCCAGCTTCTTCATGGCACGGCCGACGATGCCGCGGATCGAATGGGCGCGGTTGAGCGCGGAATCGGGGTTCTGGAAAACGATCTGCAGCGCCTTTACTTGGGTCTCGCTGCGGGCATCAAGCAAAGCGGGAAGCGTCTGCGCGTCGAGCGTGACGGTGCCGCCGGGATCGGGCGGCAGAAGGCCCAGAAGCAGGCGCGCGAATGTGGTCTTGCCGCTGCCCGACTCGCCCACGAGCCCGAGCGTCTCGCCGGGAGCGACTTCAAGCGACACGTCCTTGACCGCGCGAAGGCCGCCATCGAAGGTCTTGTTGAGGTTTTCCACCCGCAGCACGGGCGGGAGGTCTGCGGGACGCGCGGGCATCGGCGGGGCGGCGTCCGCCTCGTGGGGAAGCTCGGCTGCGCGTTCGTGGAAGTGGCAGCGCGACAGGCGGCCCTCTCCCAACTCGTAGAGCGGAGGGGGATCGGTGCGGCAGACATCCTGCGCGAGCGGGCAGCGGTCGGCGAAGGCGCAGCCCTTGATGGTGGCGCCGGGTGCGGGCAGCGTGCCGGGGATGGTGCTGAGGCGGTGGAGATCCTTGCGCTGGCCGTGCGCAGGCAGGCAGCGCAGGAGGGCCGCTGTATAGGGGTGGCGGGGCTGGCGGAAGATCTGCGCGGTCGGTCCCTCCTCCACCAGCATCCCAGCATAGAGGACGCCCACGCGGTCGCACATGCGGGCGATGATGCCGAGATTGTGGCTGATGAAGAGGATCGAGGTGCCGGTTTCCCGGCGCAGGGCCGAAACGAGGTCGAGCACCTCGGCTTCGACGGTGGCATCCAACCCCGTGGTGGGTTCATCGAGGATCAGGAGTTCAGGCTCCTTGGCGAGCGCCATCGCGATCGCCACGCGCTGCTGCATTCCGCCCGACAGCTGGTGGGGGTAGCGCGCCATCACGCCTTGGGGGTCGGAGATGCGCACCTTGTCGAGCATCAGGAGCGAACGCGCCCGCGCTTCTTCGCGGTTTGCGCCACCGAGCGTGAAGATCTCGGCCATCTGGCGGCCGATCGGCAGAGTGGGATTCAGCGCCTTGCCGGGGTCCTGATAGACCATGGAAACCGCGTTCGCGCGCAGCGTGCGCAGCCGGTCGGACGGAAGCGCGAAGACGTCCTCGCCGTTGACCGCGACATGTCCCGCGAGGACGCGGCCCTGGCGGGGCAGGTAGCGCACGGCGGTGAGCGCCACCGTGGACTTGCCGCAGCCGGACTCGCCCACCAGCCCATAAGCTTCGCCCGCGCCGACACGGAACGTGACCCCGCGCAGCACGGTCTTGTCGCGGCCTTCCGAGCGGTAGGCGACGGAAAGGTCGTGGATGGCGAGCGCGTCAGTCATTGAGCGCCGCCGCAAATCCGTCGGCCATCAGGTTCACGCCGACGACAAGGGTGGCGATGGCCGTCGCGTCGAACAGCACCGTCCACCAGAAGCCGCCTGCGATCATGCCGTAATTGGCGGAAACGCTCAGGCCCCAGTCGGGCGACGGCGGCTGGATGCCGAAGCCCATGAAGCTTAAGGTGGCGACCGCGAAGATCGCGTAGCCGAGGCGCACCGTCATCTCCACCAGGATGGGCGGCAGCACGTTGGGCAGGATCTCGGCGAACATGATCCAGAGCGCGCTTTCGCGGCGCAGCTTGGCGGCGGCGACGTAATCCAGCTCGCGCTCGGAGAGCACGGCCGAGCGCACCGTGCGCGCGATCACGGGGGCGAAGGAAAGGCCGATCACCGAGACCACGGTCCAGGTGGAGGTGCCGAGCGCCACGATGGCGAGCAGCGCCACGACAACCACGGGCATCGCCATGAAGGCTTCGAGGATGCGGCTCACCACCTCGTCCACGATGCCGCGGAAATAGCCGATCGTGAGCCCGAGGGCTGTGCCGGCGATCGTGGCGATCAGGGTCGCCAGGGGGGCGACGGTGAGGATGTCGCGCGCGCCCACGATCACGCGGGAAAACACGTCGCGGCCGAGCTGGTCGGTGCCGAACCAGTGCTCGGCGGACGGGGGTGCGAGCGAGTTGATGATGTCGTCGGCCAACGGGTCGTAGGGCGTGAAATATTCGCCGAACAGCGCGCAAAGAAGCCAGAACAGCACGATTCCTGCCCCCACCGCGAAGGAGGGCGTCTTGAGGGCCGCAAGCGCCACGCGGGCCGCGCGGCCGCGCTCGCGGGGGTCTTCCAGGGCGGCAGCCGCGCTCATCGGGGGCCTCCGTGGCGGATGCGGGGGTTGAGGGCTGCGGTGAGCAGGTCGGCCGCAAGGGTCGCCAGCGCGAACACCACCCCGACCGTGAGCACGCCCGCCATCATCATGGGGAAATCCTTGCCGCGCGCGGCTCCATAGATCAGCGAGCCGATGCCCTGGTAGCGGAACAGGGTTTCCACCACGACCAGGCCACCGATCAGGTAGCCGGTCTGGGTGGCGATCACGGTGATGGTGGGAAGAAGCGCGTTGCGCAGCACGTGGCGGGTGATCACGGTGCGCCAGGGCAAGCCTTTCAGCACGGCGGTGCGCGTGTAATCGGCCTCCAGGGCCTCGATCATGCCGGCCCGCGCCATGCGGGCGATGTAGCCGAAAAGCACGAGAAAAAGCGGGAGGGCGGGCAAAATCAGATAGTAAATCTGAGTGAATAATCCCGAGCCGTCCGGCCAGGCGGCCGAGATCGGCAGCCATTGCAGCCAGACGCCCAGCACCAGGATCAGCACGATGCCGGTGACGAATTCCGGCAAAACCGTGGCCGACAATCCGCCCACGCTGATGATGCGGTCGAGCGGGCGATCGACATGGAGCGCTGCCATCACGCCGCCCAGAATTCCCAACGGCACCACCATCACGAAGGCGATCGCGGCGAGCTTGAGGGAGTTGAGGAGCGCGCCGATCACGAAGGGGGCGACGGGGGAGCGGAACATGGTGGAAGTGCCCATGTCGCCCTGCACGAAGCCGGTGATCCAGCTCCAGTATTGCACGAGGAGCGGGCGGTCGAGACCGAGCTCGGCGTTGAGGAGCTGAACAGCCGCCTCGTCGGCGAACGGCCCGAGGATCGCGCGGCCGACATTGCCCGGCAGAACCTGGCCGCCCAGAAACACCATCACGCTGAGCAGAAACAGCGTCACGAGCGACAGGAGCAGGCGCCGGGAAACGAGGGAAAGAATGGGACGGGCTCCGGAACAGAGACAGGCGCGAGGTTCTGCGGCCTGGACGGGGTGCCGCGCCTCCTCACGCGGCAGGACGAGATGGGGGCGGGACAGCCCGCCCCCCGAAACGTCACGCCTTGGAGGCGCGGTCCAGGAAGATCTGCGACATGGCGGTCGGGTTGACGCCCGAGACCGATTTCGCGGTGGCCGACAGGTAGTCGAAGAAATAGGCGAAGATCACCGGGGTTTCCTCGAGCAGCAGGTTCTGGATCTTGCCGGCATCGGCCTTCTGGGCTTCGAGGTCGAGGGCCGCGATGTAGCTCGCCGCCAGCGTGTCGAAGTCCTTGTTCTTGAAGTGGGCGGCGTTCCAGGAGCCGTCCGAGCGCAACGGGGCCGACAGGTAGACGTTCGGCACGCCGCGGTGGCCGTAATCGGTGATGCCCATCACCGAATCCAGCCAGTTCGACTTTCCGAACACGGCATCACCGTAATAGGTGCCGGAATCCATCACCTGGAGGTCGAGCTCGATGCCGATCTCGCGCACGGCGTTCTGCACGAGCACGGCATATTCGGGGATCTCCTGGTAGCGCTGGGTCGCCATCGGCACCTTGAAGCCCGAGCCGACGCCGGCCGCTTCCATCAACTGCTTGGCCTCGGCCAGATTCTGCTGGCGCTGGGCGACCGAGGTGTCGGTGGAGGGGTAGACGGGCGCGAACGGGCTGTCGTTGCCGAGCGCCGCGCGATCGCGCATCAGGCCCTTGGTGAGCTTGGTGCGGTCGAGCGACAGCGCGATGGCCCGGCGCACGCGCGCGTCCTGGAACGGACCCATGTCGTTGCGCATGTGGATCTGGTGGTGCGTCGCCGACTTCTGGCTGAGGATCGCGACGTTGGGATCGGCGAGAAGGCCGGCGCCCGCGATGATGGGGAGCTGGTTGATCACGTCGACCTGACCGCCCTGGAGCGCCAGGATCTGAGGCTGGATGTCGGCGAAGAACAGGAACTCGACGCGCGCCGGGAGCGCCTTCTCGCCCCAGTACTCCTCGTTGCGCACGAAGGATGCGCCCACCTTGGGCGTGTACTTCTCGAGCTTGAAGGGGCCGGTGGCGTTGAAGTTCTGCTCGAAATCGCCGCTGTAGTTCGCCGGCAGGATGACGGCGTTGTAGTTGTCCGACGACAAGAGGTAGGGGAAGTTGCCGTTGGGGGCGTCGAGGTGGAAGGCGACCGTGTGGTCGTCCACCTTGCGCGCGCCGCCCTTGGACAAGACGCCGCCGAACACCGAAAGCGCGTTGGACGAATTGGCGGGGTCCGCCAGGCGCTCGATGCTCGCCACCACGTCGTCGGCCACGAGGGCCGCGCCGTTGTGGAACTTCACGCCCTTGCGGATGGCGAAGGTCCAGACATCGCCCTTGTCGTTGGGCGTCCAGCTCTCGGCGATCATCGGCCGGAGCACGAGGTCGGCGCCCGACATGCACAGGAACTCGCCGGTCTGCTGGAGCATGACGAGGCCGCCCACATCCGGCGTGCGGACGGGATCGATGGCGCCCGTGGGGGCCGAGCAGGCGACGCGGATGGTGGCGCCGGGCGCGCCTAGCGCGAAAGCCTGGCCCGGCATCGCGCCGAAGCCCGCGGCCATACCGATCTGGCCGAGCAGCGGCAGCGACAAGCCGAGCAGGGAGCCGTGGCGGATGAACTCGCGCCGGGAGACGCGGCCGTCCACCAGACCGTCGATCAGGTGGTTCTCGATTCCGCTGCGGTTCTTCCGGAGGAGATCGAGGAGGTGATGCTTCTTCATGCCGTTCCCCTTGTTTTCTGGCATTGTCGGAGGGTTGGAGACAGGATTCAACGGGCGCAACGCCGCATGCGGCTCAAGACAGCGGCAGCCTGCGGAAGGTGCCGGGGCGCTTGGGGTCGTGGAACTTGTTGCACGGGCCGTTGTCGAGATAATCCCGGTGGCGGCGCGCGAGGCTCTCGCGCGAGAGCGTGACGCCGAGCCCGAAGCCTTCGGGGACAGGCACCACATTGTTCTTCGGGCAAAACGGCCCTTCCTCGACGATGTCGTCGGGCTGCATGCGGAACAAGGACTGGTTGGGCTCGCGAATCCAGCCGAGCGCCGCGCAAAGGTGGAGATAGGCCGCGCTGCCGATGCCGGTGTCGCCGCTGTAGCACCAGAAGTCCACCCCGGCATGCTCGCAGGCGCCCACGAAGCGCACGGTGCGCCCGATGCCGCCGAGCGCGGCCGGGTTGCCCACGATGGCGTCGGGCACGCGCAGGTCGATGGCGCGCGCGATGTCGAGATTGTGCGTGGAAAACGGGATCGAGCAGTGCCGGCGCAGTTCGCGCATCTCCTCGAGCGTCGCCACCGGGTCCTCCCAGTTGCGCACGCCCAGTTCCTCCAGCGGGCGCGCCAGGCGGCGCGCGGTGGCGAGCGAATAGGCCTGGTTGGAATCGATGCGGATCATCGCCCCCTCCCCCAGCCTTTCGCGCACGAGTTCCACCATGCGCAACGATGGCGCGGGGTCGGCGGTCGAGAACTTGCACTCGAAGAAGGTCGTGCCGTGCTCCTCGTGCAGGCGCTGGCAGTAGTCGGCGACATCCTCGGGCGTCTTCTCGCCCTGCACGGACGGGCCGTCGGCGCGGAAGGCGAAGTAGTCGGTGAAGGGGATGTCCTTGCGCACCGCACCGCCCAGCAGGCGGTAGAGCGGCTGGTTCCAGGCCTTGCCCCGCAGATCCCACAAGGCCATCTCGATCGCGCCGAAGGCCGCGATGCGGGTGTGGTCGTTGATGCTCTGAACTCCCGTCCAGAAGGGCAGGCAGCGCTCTTCGGCGCCTGCGATGTCGATCGCGTCGCGGCCCAGAAGCGCGGGCGCCATGCCGTCGCGGATGACGGCGGCGGCCGCAGGCGTCGGCGCCTCGCCCAGGCCGACCAGCCCGTCCTCGGTCTCGACCTCGACGATCGTCTGCGAAAAGCCGTCGAGCTCGCCGAACACCCAGAGATAGGGCGCTTCGAGCCGCGAATTGATCGGGGTCGCCTTGATGGAGCGGATCTTCATGAGCGATGCACGAGCGAGAGGAAGGGCTTGCCGAGCAATTCCGGCAGCACGTCGATGCCCAACCCATCGCCATCGGGCAGGCCCATGCGGTTGCCGGAAACGGGGGGGTGGTTCGAGGCCGTGCGGATCGTGACCCATTCGTGGAAAGCGATGGCGTGGGAGCGGCGCTCCTCCGGCGTGGACAGCGACAGATGCGCCATCGCGGCCGTGTCGATCTCGGCGCCGCCGGTGTCTTCCACGGTGATCATGTAGCCCATGTCCACCGCCATGTCGCGCAGCAGGCGCGTCTTGGACACGCCGCCGATGCGGGAAATCTTCAGGGTGAGCCCATCGGCCAGGCCCATGCGGTGGATGGCGAGAAGGTCCTGCAAGCCTTCCACCGACTCGTCGAGCACGATCGGCTTGAGGCAGGCGCGGCGCACGGACTGGTTTTCTTCCAGCGTGCGGCAGGGCTGCTCGAAGGTGTAGGCGATGTCGCGCGTGGCGTCCGCGAAGCGCCGCGCCTGGAAGGGCGTCCAGCCGGCATTGGCATCGCAGAAGATCACCGTTCCCTTGGGCACGGCGCCGGCGACTGCTTGGAGGCGCTCGACATCGGTGTCGACATCGCCGCCCACCTTGACCTGGATGCGGCGGAAGCCCTCGCCCGTGATGCGGGCGGCATGCGCCGCCATGCCGTCCGGCGTGCCGTGGGTGACGACCTTGTAGAGCTCGGCCGTGTCGCCCTCGCGCCCGCCCAGCATGGTCACGAGCGGAACGCCCGCCGCGCGCGCGGCCAGATCCCAGGCGGCCATGTCGAAGGCGGACTTGATGTAGGGGTGGCCGTTGAACACCGTGTCCATCAGCCGCCCGTTGGTGGCGAGCGCGCGGGGGTCGAGGCCCAGGAGATGGGGCGCGATCTCGGCGGCGCCGGCTTCGGCGCCGGCGGCGAATGCCGCGGAATAGAAGGTGCCGAGCGGGGCCATCTCGCCCCAGCCGGAAAGGCCGTCGTCAGAGTGCAGCGCCACGATCACCGCATCGAAGGCATCCGCATGGCGGCCCTTGGACATCTTGTAGGGACCGTCCACGAATGGCTGGGCGAGGCGCCAGGCTTCGATCGATCGTATGCGCAACGGGTCAGGCCTTCTTGTGTTCGAGGCCGCGCGCATAAGCGAGCAGCTCCTCGATGTTCCAGTCGATGTGCTCGTGGGCGTGGGCCTTGGCGGCCGGAAGGTCGGAGCCCTTGAGGAGCCGCACATAGTCCTCGTGGAGGTCCGCGCCCGGCACGGGCTCGGCGCGCGCTTGCTGGTGGAGCGCGAAGATCATCTGGAGCCGGCTCGCGAGCCGCACCCAGGTGTCCAGCAGAAGCGCGTTGTCGGCCCACTCGTAGATCAGCCCGTGCAGGCTGAGCGCCGCCTCGATCTGGCGCGTGAGGTCGCTTGCCAGGCTCGCCTCCTTCACGCTCGCATGGCGGCGGTCCAGTTCCTCGCGAAAGCGCGCGTCGCGCAGCGGCCAGACGCGTTCGAGCGCGAAATCCTCGAGCGCGTGGTGGAGCGAATAGGCGTCCTCCACATCCTTGGCCGACAGGCTGATCACATAGGTGCCGGCATAAGGGATGCTGGACAGGAGCCCGGCCTCGACCAGCTCGCGCACGGCCTCGCGCAGGGGGGCGCGGCTGACCTGCATCTGGGTGGCGATGCGCAGCTCGTTGATCTTCTGGCCGGGCTGGAGCTGCCCGCACAGGATCGCGCGCCGCAGGATGCCGACGATCTCGGCTCGCCGGGTGGTGTCCGCAACGGGATCGAACGACATCTGCGGCATGGGGGCCATCGACGGGGAAAGGGTCGAAGGCGATCAAAGCAGATTGTCGACAAACCAGCAATACGCGTGGCGAACGTCGCGGTCGGTTCGGAGGCGAGACCCTATCCGCCGCAGAGCGGAAGCGGCATGTAGCCGACGAAGCCCGCGATGCGCCAACGCCCCTCGACCTTGCGGCAGAAGTATAGCGTCTGCCAGAGGAGGCGGTCCTGCGTGCCGTCCGCCTTGGCGATCGTGCCGTCGAACTTCTTGTGGAGCACGGCACGGTCGCCGCCGATGTCGATGTCGTCCAGGCGCACCGAGCGGAACAGCGCGGGCAGGAGCGGCTCGGCGAACGCGGTGGCGGCGGTCTCGGCCGCCTGGCGCAACCACTCATCGCGATAGATGTCGAGGCGCGGGAACTGGAGGCGCCACCGGTCGGCGTCGGACTGGAAGCCGGCATGGAGGCCGAAGAAGCTTTCGGCGATGAAGTCGTCCGCCACCATGTTCCAATCCTGGCCGACGAAAGCCTCGAAATCGCGCCGCATCAGCATGTCCCACAGGGCGCGGCGGTCGGGGTCGGTTTCGGGGAAGGGGTTGGTGCTCGGGTCCATCGACATTCTCCTCAATCCACCCGGCCGCGCGCGGCGACGGGGAGCCGTTCCACCACCTCTTCGCCGCGCACCAGATGCACGTGGTCGAAGAGGTTCGACACCACGCAGGCATGGTTGGGAATGACGCGCACGCGCGCGCCGATGAGGGGACGCGCCTCGGAGCCGGACAGGTCGAGGGTCGCGTGCTCCTCGCTCAGGCTCGCCACGAGCACGTCGGGGTATTCCACGACGTGGCCGTGGCCGGGGGCGGGGCAGAGATCGGCGGCGAGCGCCTTGGAGCCGGCGTCGAGCACGGCGCGCGCGGGGGTGGGCCGGCTGACCACGGTTGCGAGCACCGAAAGCGCGCACTGCGCGAGCGTGCCCAGGCCGAAGGCGACCTGCATGCGGTCGGAATAGATGTAGGTGCCCGGCCGGTGCTCGGTGGCGCTGGGCACTTCGGCCGCGGCGTAAAGGTCGGGCGAGCCGCCGTTGGAGATCGCGGGGACGGGGATGCCGGCTGCCTCGATCAGCGCTTTGGCATGCGCCAGCCAGCGCTCGGCTTCGGCCGCGCCGCCGCGCGGCGGATAGGTGAGGAGGCCCGAAAACCGCAGGCCGGGGGCGGCATGGATCTGCCGGGCGAGCGCCAGGGCTTGTTCGGGCGTCTGCACGCCGCAGCGGCCCGCACCCGTGTCGCACTCGATCATCACGGCAAGCGGGTGGGCGGGGTCGGCAAAGACTTGCGCGTAGCCTTCGATCGTGTCCGGGCTGTCGGCGGAGACCGCGATGGCGATGCGCGTGTGGAGCGCGCGGAGCCGCGCGAGCTTGGCCGCGCCCAGGATGTTGAAGGGGACGAGGATGTCGGCGATCCCGCTGTCTGCCATCACCTCGGCCTCGCCGAGCTTCTGGCAGGTGATGCCGACGGCGCCCAGCGCGAGCTGCCGGTGGGCGAAGAAGGGCAGCTTGTGGGTCTTGATGTGGGGGCGGAGCTTGAGCCCGTGGGCGTCCGCATAGGCTTGCGCGCGGGCGAGGTTCTCTTCGGCCAGATCGAGGTCGATCAGCACGCAGGGGGTTTCGAGGTCGGCGATCCGCATGGGTGTCTCAAGAGATCAGGTCGAGAAAGGGCAGGTTGCCCGCGGTCAGGCCGGCATCGACCGGCAGGCAGGCGCCGGTGATGCCGCTGGCGAGCGGGGATGCGAGGAAGACCGCGGCCCGCGCCACTTCCTGCGGCTCGACCAGGCGGCCGAGCGGATAGAGCCGGCGCACGGCGGACAGGATCTCGGGCTTTTCCTCGATGCGGTGCTCCCAGGCGCCGGTGCGGATCGAGCCGGGGATCACGGCGTTCGCGCGCACGCCGTGCCTGCCTTCTTCGGTGGCGAGCGCGCGCATCCAGGCGTTCAGCGCGGCCTTGGCTGCGGAATAAGCGGGGTTGCCGAAATGCGAGAGCGCGTTGACCGAGGACACGAACACAAAGGCCGAGCCCCCTTCCCGCCCCCGCATGGCGGGCAGCAGCGCCTGCGACAGCCGTGCGGCGCTGCGGAAGTTGAGCGACATCTCGCGGTCGAGCGCATCGACTGAGACCGCGTCGAGCGTTTCGGCCCGCGTCCAGCCGGCATTGGAGATCACGGCGGCGGGCGGGGGGCCGCGCAGGATTTTCTGTGCGAAGGCCTGCACGGCGGCCTCGTCGAGGAGGTCGAAGGCGTGGCGTTCGATGGAGGGGGGACCGGGGATCTCCATTCCCCGCTGATCGCAGGCGACGATGCGCGCATCGGATGCCGCGAGCACCGCGAGGAGCGCGCGGCCCACGCCGCCTCCGGCACCCGTCACCACCACGGTTTGACCGCTTAAGCTGAACATCGCCCTTCCCCCGGCGAGGCAACGCCGTCTCGCCTCTTGCATGATGCGCAGCGACTTGTAACAAAGCAACACATACCTGGCGCTTCTGTTGCTTTCCAACATCAGCGCCGTGCAAGGGGAGATGGAATGACCAAGGAATTCTTCGGCACCGCGCGCGTGCCGCTCACGCCGGCCGTTCGCGCAGGCGACTTCGTGTTCGTGTCCGGCCAGGTGCCGGTGGGCGCGGACGGGCAGATCGTCGAGGGCGGCGTTGGCGAGCAGACCGCACAGGTGCTCGAAAACATCAAGGCGCTTCTGGCGCAAGCCGGCTGCGCGCTGTCGGACGTGGTGAAGACCACGGTCTGGCTCGAAAAGCGCGAGGACTTCGCCGAGTTCAACGCGGCCTATGGGCGCTATTTCCCCGAGAACCCGCCGGCGCGCTCCACCGCCGAATCGCGGCTGATGATCGACATCCGCGTGGAGATCGAGGCGGTGGCCTACAAGCCGCTCTGACCACCCGCCGCAACCCGGCAGAGAACGCCGCCCTGGGGGAGCCTCGCGCATGCAGTTCGACCTTCTGATCAAGGGCGGCCACGTGCTCGACCCCGCTTCGGGCCTTGATGCCTTGCGCGACGTGGGCGTATCCGGCAGCAAGGTCTCGGCCATCGAGGCGGACCTGCCGGTGGAGCGCGCCCGCGAGGTGGTGGATGCCGGCGGGCTTCTCGTCACGCCGGGGCTGATCGACCTCCACTCCCACGTCTATTGGGGAGGCACCCCGCTCGGGGTGGACGCCGATGCGATGGCCGCCAAGAGCGCGACCACGACCTTCGTGGATGCGGGCAGCGCGGGCGCGGGCAACTTCTTAGGGTTCCGGCGCCATGTGATGGAGCGCTCGGGCGTTCGCATCCTGGCTTATGTGAACATCGCCTTTCCCGGCATCTTCGCGTTCTCCAACACGATCATGGTGGGCGAGTGCGGCGACCTGCGCCTGCTCGAGCCGCGCGAGGCGGTGGCGGCAGCCCGCGAGCACGCCGAGGTCGTGGTGGGCGTCAAGGTGCGCGCCGGGCGCTTCGCCTCGGGCACCAGCGGCATCGCGCCGCTCGACCTGGCACTGGAAGCGGCTGATGCCGCCGGCCTGCCGCTGATGGCGCATATCGACGAGCCCCCGCCCGGCCGCTCCGAGGTGCTGCCGCGGCTCAGGCGCGGTGATGTCCTGACCCACTGCTTCCGCCCGTTTCCCAACGCGCCGGTCTTTGCCGACGGTTCCGTGCGGCCCGACATGCGCGACGCGCGCGAACGCGGCGTGATCTTCGACATCGGCCACGGCATGGGCTCGTTCGACTTCACTGTGGCACGCGCCATGCTGGCGGACGGGCTCGGGCCCGACGTGATCTCGTCCGACGTGCATCTTCTCTGCGCGGACGGCCCGGCCTTCGACGCGCTGGTGTGCATGTCGAAGCTGATGGCGCTCGGGATGGATCTGGGCGCGGTGCTGCGGGCGGCGACGGTTGCGCCCGCCGACGCCATCCGCCGGCCCGAACTCGGGCGGCTCGCGGTGGGCGGGGTGGCCGATATCGCGATGATCGAGGAGCGGACAGGGAGCTTCGCGTTCTACGATTCGAACGGGGCGAAGCTGGAGGCGGGGAAGCGGCTGGTGTCGCGGGGGATCGTGGCGGGGGGGAAATGGCGGGAGAACGGGGAGTTTGGGGGGGAGGAGGAGACTGGGTGCTATCACCCGCATGGGCGCGAAAGCCATGTCGCGATGGTGGCGCGGCGGTTTCGGTGTGTGGGGGTGTGAATGCGCGCTTCGAGGCCCGCGATTCGCGGGCACCTCAGCATGAGGGAGGTCGGTGGGAGACCGGCAGTTGGATAAACGCGCGACCTTCTCCGAGTTCCCCTCCCCCTTGAGGGGAGGGGGTGGGGGTGGGGTGCAGAACCTGGTTAGACGTCACCCCCACCCCTTACCCCTCCCCTCAAGGGGGAGGGGGAACGTCGGCGTAGGCGCTTTGCGGTTTCAGGTGTTGCTCGGCTTGCGGGAATGCGCAGCCCTTTCCGGGTTCCCCTCCCCCTTGAGGGGAGGGGTTAGGGGTGGGGGTGACGGTGCCGCTTCTCATCGGCAAATGATGATCGACCATTTTCCCGGTGTAGGGGCGACCGCAGCCCCGCAACCCCCCGCTCTTCGCATGGCTCATCGCGTTCGATGATCAAGAAGCCATCCCCATGGCTTCTTGGCGGCGTGAGTACCTTGCGGTCTCAGCTGTTGCTCGGCTTGCCGTAGACCGGGGTCGGCAGGCCTTCCAGGCGGGCTTTGAGCTGGAGGGCGAGGAAGCGGGAGTTGAAGCGGGAAAGGGCGAGGTTGCCGCCCTGGAACCAGAGCGCTTCCTGGGCGGTCGGCTTCCACATGTTGCGCGGCTCGCCCTGCCAGGGGCCGGGGTCGCCGCGCACGCCCGAGCCCAGGCCCCAGCAGGGGCCGACGCGGTCGGCGACCTCGCGCGAGACGATCTCGGCGACCGTCTCATGCATGGACTGGAAGCCGGTGGAGGCGATCACCGCGTCGCAAGCGACGGTGCGGCCATCGGACAGAAGGAGGCCCTCGGGCGACAAGCGCTCGACGCCCGCGCCGCTGACGACCTTGATCTCGCCCTTGGCGATCAGGTCGGACGCGCCGACATCGATGTAATAGCCCGAGCCCGTGCGCATGGCCTTCATCATCTGGCCGCTCTCGTCCTCGCCGAAATCGAGAAGGAAGCCGGAGGCTGCGAGCGCCTCGTAGAAAGCGGCGTCGCGCTTGCGGATCACCGCGTAGAGCTTCTTCTGGCCCTCGGTCACGAGCGCCATGGGCGTGGAAGCGCCGATCAGGTCGGCGCGGTCGACATCGATGCCGCGCGCGACGGCGTCTTCCGAGTAGGTGGGAAAGCCGAGCTCCATGAGCGTCGAGGAGCGCACCACCGTGGCGGGCGAGCGCTGCACCATGGTCACGTCGACGCCCGCTTCCCAGAGATCGACGGCGATGTCGTGGGCGGAACTGGCCGAGCCGATCACGGCCACGCGCTTGCCCGCGAACTCGTCCGCCCCCTTGTAGCGGCTGGAATGGATCACCTGTCCCGCAAAGCTCTCGCGGCCGGCGAAATCGGGCATCCGCGGCGGGCCGTAGGCGCCGGTGGCGAAGACGAGGTGGTGGGGCTGGAGCGTGACAGTCCTCTGCTCGCCCTCCCCCCAGCGCTCGACCTCCACCGTCCAGCGCTTGGTGGCCTCGTCGAAGGAAGCGTGCCGGGCAGCCGACGAGCCCCAGAAGTCTAGCTCCATCACGCGGGCATACATCTCCATCCAGTCGCCCATCTGGTCCTTGGGCGTGAAGACCGGCCAGTGCGCGGGGAAAGGGATATAGGGGAAGTGGTCGTACCAGACGGGGTCGTGCAGCACGAGCGAGCGGTAGCGGTTGCGCCAGGAATCGCCCGCGCGCGCGTTGGTTTCGAGAATCACGGTGGGCACGCCGAGCTGCTTGAGCCGTGCGCCGAGCATGATGCCCCCCTGCCCGCCGCCGATGATCACGACATAAGGCTGCTCGGACGTGCCGAGTGCCGCTTGGCTGCGCGCGCGCCGCTCGCCCCAGGTCTCGCGCGCCCGGTCCGCACCGTGGCGGACGCCGAGCGGGCGGGTCGCCCCCCGGCGCTCCTCGAAGCCTTTCAGCTCGCGCAGCGCGGTGAACACGGTGTGCGCGTGGCCCCCGCGCAGCCGGACCGCGCCTTCGCAGCGGCCGAGCTTCGTTTCGAAGGTGAACCAGGCCTCCACCACGCCGTCTTCTGCCGCCGCCTCGCCGGCGATCGCCCAGGCCGTGGGCGACGCCTCGGCAAGGGTCGAGCGGAGAAGGTCGCGCACGGCGTCGGGCCCTTCCGCCGTCATGATGTTCCAGGTGAAGGCCAGCATGTCGCGCCAGAAGCATTCCGGCCCAAACAGCGCCATCGCGGCATCGATGTCGCGCGCTTCGAGCGCTGCGCCGAACTTTTCGAGCCAGAGTTCGGCCGTTCGCGTGGGAGCGAGGTCAAGCATGTTCCGTGTGGTCCCCCTTGGGCATCAGTCCCCGAGCGGCTCCATCTCCTTGCCGGCCCGGTGGTTCTGAACGTTGTACTTGATGCGGCGCAGCGTTTCGCGCGCGGAATGATCAAGCTTGTAGCCCGTGGCGGTGGCCAGGAGGTCGATCACGGCCAGAAAGGCGAAGCGCGCGGCCGTGGGCTTCAGCGTGTCGGGATATTCGGGCACGGCGACCGTGAGCGCCACATCCGAAGCGGACGCGAGTTCGGTTCCCGGCGCGGTCAGCGCGATGGCCTGGGCGCGATAATGGCGGGCGATCTCGACAGCCTCCACCACCTCGCGCGTGCGGCCCGTGGCCGAGATCGCGATCACGCAATCGGCGGGCTTGAGCGTGGAGGCGGTCATGCGCATGAGATAGGGGTCGCAATGGGCGGAAACGGTGACGCCGTAGCGAAACAGGCGGTTCTGCACCTCCTGGGCGAGCGCAGATGCGCTGCCGCCAAGGCCGAAGACAGCCACATGGCGCGCCTGGGCGACGAGAAGGGCCGCGCGGTCAAGCGCTGCGCGGTCGAGCTGGCGCTCGCATTCGCCGAGCGCGCGCCTCGCCTCGCCGAACACCGCGTCCCAGAAGGGCGGGTTCTCGCCGCCCTCGCCCCCCGGCTCCGCGCGGTCGGTCGCGAGATAGAGCGCGCCCACCACCAGGCTCTGGGCAAGCTTGAGCTTGAAGTCGCGCACGCCCTCGCAGCCGATGGCGCGGCAGAAACGGGTGACGGTCGGCTCCGACACGCCCGCGCGGGCCGCGAGTGCGGCGTTCGACGCCTCGACCCCGAAGCGCACATCGGCCAGCACGGTCTCGGCCACGCGCCGCTCGGCGGGGCGCAGCTCGGCATAGCTGTCCTTGATGATGGACAGGATGTCGGGGATGCGCTGGGGCTGCTCGGAGCGCGAGGCGGGAGCGGGGGTCAAGAGCATCCTTTCACCGGATGTCGCGGGATGGCGGCGATTATGTAGGAAAGCAACATCGTGTGCAACCTGCCATAAAACCATGCAAAACAGCACTTTATCGTGCAGATAGGCTGTTTGGCGGCCTCTGCGCATCGCGCGTCTTGACACCCAGGTAGGTTAATTACAAACTGCCCGAAAAATGCGGCGCGAGGGGCTGCCGCGACCCAGGACTCGTGAGAGGCGCATGAGCGAGAGCGGCGCTGCGTTCCCCAGGCTGAGCATCCGGGACGCCAGCAAGGTCTACGAGACGGCTTCGGGAAACCTGCTGGCGCTCGACCGCTGCTCGCTCGATGTCGGGCGCAACGAGATCGTTTCCATCGTCGGCCCGTCCGGCTGCGGCAAGACCACGCTTCTGTGGTCGATGTCGGGGCTGCACAAATTGTCGGGCGGGCGCATCCTGCTCGACGGCAAGCCCGTCACCGGGCCGCAGCCCGAGATCGGGCTGGTGTTCCAGGAAGCCAACCTCCTGCCCTGGCGCGATCTCGACGCCAACATCCGCTTTCCCTTCGAGATCAAGGGAACAACGCCCGACCGGCCCTGGATCGAGCACCTGCTTGCCCGCGTCGGCCTGGAAGGCTTCGGCGGCAAGTTCCCCCGCGAGCTTTCGGGCGGCATGCAGCAGCGCGCCTCGATCGTGCGCGCGCTTTCGCTCAAGCCCTCGGTTCTCCTGATGGACGAGCCCTTCGGCGCGCTCGACAGCTTCACGCGCGAGGAGATGAACCGGCTGGTGGAGGAGATCTGGCTCGACGCGCCGACCACCATCGTCTTCATCACCCATTCCATCGAGGAAGCGGTCGTGTTGTCCGACCGCGTGGTGGTGCTGTCGCCCCGCCCCGGCCGCGTGGCCCGCATCTACGACGTGCCCTTTTCCCGGCCGCGCTCGCTCGAGGTGATGGCCTCGCGCGAGGCGTTCGACCTTCAGAACGCGATCAAGCGCGACATCGTGGGCGGGCGGACGGCGCCCGAGCCCGCGCTGGCCGCCGCACAATAGGAGACGGGCCGGTGAGCGACGCCATCCCCCAGTTCGGCAAGGCCTCGAAGGCCGGCGGCGGCGAGGGCGGCGACGTTTCGCTCACCAACCTGTCCGCCTTCGCGTCCGGCCCCGGCATCCGTTCGAGCGCGGAGCTGGCCACCATCGTGGCGGTCGCCGTTCTCGTGATCGGCGGGCTCGAATTCGTGCTGCGCTGGTTCGAGGTGCCGCTCTATATCCTGCCGCCGCCCTCGGCCATCGCGGCGGCCCTCGTCAAGGATTTCCCGCTGATCCTGCCCCATCTCGGGCACACGCTGGTGGAGCTTCTGGCGGGCTTTTTGATCGGCTCGACGGTCGGCCTGATCCTGGCGGCGGTGGTGACGCAGTTTCCCTTCGCCGAAAAGATCGTGGCCCCCTACATCCTGCTGCTCGTCACGACGCCGATGCTGGCGCTCGTGCCGCTTCTGATCCTGCGCTTCGGCTTCGGCTACACGCCGCGCATCATCGCGGTGGCGCTGGCTGCCGGGCCGATGGTGATGATCAACGCGGCGACGGGCTTTCGCCGGGTGGATTCCGCCAAGATCGCGCTCGCGCGCTCCTATGGCGCCTCGACGCTCCAGATCTTCTGGAAGATCCGCGCGCCGATGGCGCTGCCGATGATCCTGGTCGGGCTGATGATCGGGGCGATCTTCGGGCTCCTGACGGCCGTGGGCGCGGAGATGGTCGGCGGCGGCTTCGGCCTGGGCAACCGGCTCACCACCTATTCCTCCATGATCCAGATGCCGCAGTTCTTCGCGGTGGTTCTGATCCTCTCCATCCTCGGCATCCTGATCTACGCGCTCTTCTTTCTGATCGGAAAGAAGTGGGCGAGCTGGGAGGCGTGAGGCACTAGACGCCCGGTGGGGAGCCGGGCGAACAACAACGAAAAGGGGCTCAAACGATGAATGGGATGCTTTCCGGCGCGCTCAGCCGCCGTTTCTTCCTGCAGGTCACGGCGGGCGGCGTGGTATCCGCCACCGCACTCGGCCTGACCGGGCGCGCGCACGCCGCGCCCTACGAGAAATTCACCTGGATATCCCCGCGCGGCACGCTCGAAGTGCTCGACGACTATCCCTACTGGATAGCCAAGAAGATGGGCTATTTCGGTGACTTGAACACCGACATGCAGCCCGGCCCCTCCGACGGCACGGCGACCGTGAAGTTCGTGGATGTCGGCCAGGCCGACATGGGCTTTCCCTCGCCGGGCGTGTTCTCGTTCGCCATCCAGAACGGCATGAAGCTGAAGAGCGTGTTCCACATGGGCGCGCGCGACACCTTCTCCATCGCCTTCCGCAAGGGCGAGGGCTCCAAGGACCTGAAGACGCTGGAAGGCAAGACGATGCTGCTCGGCTCGGCCGCCTGGCAGTCGATCGTCGACCCCATGCTTTCGGCGCAAGGGGTGGACGTCAAGAAGATCACCTATGTGGAAGCGGGCTGGCCGACCTGGGGCACCGCACTCGCCGCCGGCCAGGGCGATGCGGCCCTTTCCTGGGAGGGCCTGCGCGCCGAATGGATCGCGACCGGGCTCAACTTCGACTACTGGCTCGGCGTGCAGAACTCCAAGCTCCCTGCCAACACCTTCGTGGTGCGCGCGGCCGACCTCGAGGACGCAGACAAGCGCGCCTTCCTGGAGCAGTATCTGCGGGGCTGGGCGATGGGGCTGGAATTCGCCAACAACAATCCGCGCGCGGCCGTGGAAGCGGTGTTCGAGCAGTTTCCCACACTGGCGCAGAACCTCGGCCCCGAGCTCGGCACCACCTCGCTTCTCCAGCAGAGCAACGTGTTCCGCGGCGACATGGACAAGCGCGAGGGCTGGGGCTCGCACGACATGGCGAGCTGGCAGGCCTTCTTCGACGAGATCCACAAGATCGGCCAGATCACCACGCCCGTGAAGGCCGAAGACGTCTGCACCAACGAGCTGATCGCGGCGGCCAACAGCTTCGACAAGGCCAAGGTCAAGGCCGATGCCGACGCGGCCAAGCTTTCTGAGGGCTTTGCGGGCCTCGACGTCGAGAACATCAAGGCGCACATGTTCGACGCGGCGATCTGATCGCCCGTTCGGGGACGGGCGCATCGTTGCCCGTCCCGCTTTTTCGCATGGAGGGGGTTATCGTGGACAAGGTTCGCATCCTGGTCGTGGGCTTGGGCAACATGGGCGCGTCCCATGCCAGCAGCTACCACCGCAACGAGGGCTTCGAGATCGTCGGCCTGATGAGCCGCTCGATCAAGGAAAAGCCGGTGCCGGCTGGCCTCGAGGGCTACCCGCTCTTCGACGACTACGAGACGGCGCTGCGCGAATTGAAGCCCGACGCCGTGTCCATCAATTCCTGGCCGAACACCCATGCGGAATACGCGCTGAAAGCCATCGCGGCCGGCGCCCACGTGTTTCTGGAAAAGCCCATCGCCACCAACATCGAGGACGCCGAGCGCGTGGTGGCTGCGGCCAAGGCCGCGAACCGCAAGCTGGTGCTCGGCTACATCCTGCGCGTGCACCCGTCCTGGATCAAGTTCATCGAGGTCGGCAAGACGCTCGGCAAGCCGCTGGTGATGCGGCTCAACCTCAACCAGCAGTCGAGCGGCCCGGCCTGGACCTGGCACAAGAACCTGATCGACTCGCTGATCCCCATCGTCGACTGCGGCGTGCATTATGTCGACGTGATGTGCCAGCTGACGGGGGCGAAACCCGTGCGCGTGCACGGCATCGGCGCCAAGCTCTGGGCGGACGCCGACAAGCAGAATTACGGCCACCTCCACGTCACCTTCGACGACGGCTCGGTCGGCTGGTACGAGGCGGGCTGGGGCCCGATGATGAGCGAGACCGCCTATTTCGTGAAGGACGTGATCGGCCCCAAGGGCGCGGTCTCGATCGTGGCGAACCAGGGCGGCAACGCCAAGGAAGCGGAGCTGTCGGATTCCGCCGACATCGACAAGCACACCAAGACCGACGCCATCAAGATCCACCACGCCGAGGTCGACGCCGACAAGAACTGGGCGCGGCCCGACGAAATCCTGTCCATGACCGACGAGCCGGGCCACCAGGAACTCTGCGACCGCGAGCAGGCCTTTTTCCTGCGCGCCATCCGCGAGGACCTCGACCTCTCGGAATCGATGGACGCCGCCGTCAACAGCCTGCGCATCGTGCTCGCCGCCGAACAAAGCATCGCGGAGGAGCGCGCCGTCTCGCTGGCGTGACGGGTAAAGCATAGCCGGCTGCCAAGCGTTCTGGGAGGAACCATGCGATGGCCATCACAGACAGTCTGCTCGCGACCTATGCCGAGAGCGACGCGCTCGCTCTGGCGGACCTCGTGCATCGCGGGGAGGTTTCCCCCGCGGAGCTCGTGGAAACGGCGGTGACCCTGGTCGAGCGCCTCAATCCCGCGCTCAACGCCGTGATCCACAAGCTCTACGACATGGCCCGCAGGGACGCCGAGACGGTGGACCGCGCGGCCCCATTCGCCGGCGTGCCGTTTCTCCTGAAGGAACTCGCCTCTTCCTGGGCGGGCGCGCCGCTCACCAACTCTTCGCGCTTCCTCCGGGATTTCGTGGCGCCCGCCGACAGCGAGGCCGTCCGGCGCATGAAGCGGGCGGGCTTTCTTCTGCTGGGCAAGTCCAACGCGCCGGAGAACGGCTGGTCGATCTCCACCGAGCCCAAGCTCTTCGGCGCGACGAAGAACCCCTGGAAGCCCGGCATCACGCCGGGCGGGTCGAGCGGCGGGGCGGCCGCCGCCGTCGCCTCCCGCATGGTGCCGCTGGCCGAGGCGAGCGACGGGGCCGGCTCGATCCGGGTGCCCGCGTCCTGCTGCGGCATCGTCGGGATGAAGCCCTCGCGCGGACGCGTCTCGCTCGCCCCTTCCGCCGACTACTGGTATGGCGGCGCCTATTTCCTGTGCTGCACGCGCAGCGTGCGCGACACGGCCGCCTATCTCGACGCGCTCGCGGGCAACCTGCCGGGCGAGGCCTACACGCCGCCGGTGCCCGAGGGCACCTTTCTCCAGCTCGCGGAGCGTCACCCCAAGCGCCTGCGCATCGGCTACACCGTGACCCCGCCGCATGGGCGCCCCATCGACCCGGAGGTGAAGGCGACCGTTCTGGCGGCAGTATCCGTGCTCGAAAAGCTCGGCCACGCGGTCGAGGAGCACGGCATGCCGCTCGACTTCGACCGCGCCTGGCGCACCTACACCGACATGACCTCCGTGCAGACCGCGCAGGTCTATGGGCTTCTCGCGCAGTTCGTCGGGCGCGCGGTGACGCCGGACGACGTGGAGCCCCTCACCTGGGCCGTGATCGAGCGCGGGCGCTCCTTCAGCGGGATCGACCATGCCGACCAGATCGAGGCCGTGCGCGTGACGGGCCGCGAGATCGCGGGCGACCTCCACCGCTTCGACGCCTTTCTGACGCCCACGCTCACCCAGCTGCCCCGCCCGCTCGGCTTCTACGACATGAGCATGTCCGACCTCGACGCCTACAACGCGCTGTGGACCGACAGCGCCTTCATGTTCCCCTTCAACATCAGCGGCCAGCCCGCGATCTCGCTGCCGCTCGGCTGGAGCGGAAACGGCATCCCCATCGGCGTCCAGCTCGTCGGCCGCTACGGCGACGAGGCAGGCCTGCTCGCCCTTTCGCGATGCCTGGAGGACGAGCTGCCCTGGAAGGGGCGCAAGCCCGAGATCAGCGCCTGAGAAGGCGTATGCGGCTTCGGCGGTGGCGGTGCGAGGCAGCACCTATCAGGGGTGAAATAACTTTCTGCGCAGGGCTCGGATTCCGGTCGTCCGAGACTTGACCCCCAGGCAGGGGGTGATCAATCTCGCGCCCGCCTGCTCAGCAACCCGCAAGCCCAAGGTTTCCATGACTTCCGCTCCGTTCCGCGTCGTCGAACATGCGCCCATCGCGCTGTCCGACGGGATCGTGCTTTCGGCCCAGCTCTGGCTGCCCGAAGACGCGGAGGAAAACCCCGTTCCCGCGATCCTCGAATACCTGCCCTACCGCAAGCGCGACGGGACGGCCGATCGCGACGCGCTCAACCACCGCTATTTCGCTGCCCACGGCTATGCCTCGGTGCGGGTCGACATGCGCGGCTCCGGCGATTCCGAAGGGGTGCTCGAAGGCGAGTATCTCCAGCAGGAACAGGACGACGCGCTCGAAATCCTGCGCTGGATAGCAAGCCAGCCCTGGTGCTCGGGCGCGGTCGGCATGATCGGCATCTCCTGGGGCGGCTTCAACGGGTTGCAGGTGGCGGCGCGGCGCCCGCCGGAGCTGAAGGCCGTGATTTCGCTCTGCTCGACCGACGACCGCTATGCCGACGACGTGCACTTCATGGGCGGCTGCCTGCTTCTGGACAAGTTCTCCTGGGGCTCGACCATGTTCTCCATCAACCCCACCCCGCCCGACCCCGCGCTCGTGGGCGAGAAGTGGCGGGAGATGTGGATGGAGCGCCTGGAAGGGGGCGGGCTCTTCATGGTGGAGTGGCACGAGCGGCAGCGCCGCGACGCATTCTACCGCCACGGCTCGATCGCGGAGGACTACTCGGCGATCCAGTGCCCGACCTATCTCGTGGGCGGCTGGATGGACGGCTATTCCAACCCGATCTTCCGCATGCTGGAGCACCTGGAGTGCCCGCGCAAAGGGCTGATCGGCCCCTGGGCGCACAAATATCCGAACTTCGCCCAGCCCGGCCCCCGCATCGGCTTCCTGCAGGAATGCATCCGCTGGTGGGACCAGTGGCTGAAGGGCAAGGACACCGGCATCATGGACGAGCCCATGCTGCGCGCCTGGCTGCAGGACACGGTCAAGCCGCAGACCCATTACGCCGAGCGACCCGGCCGCTGGGCGGCGGAAACGCAGTGGCCGAGCTTAAACGTCGAGGCGCAGACCCTGCATCTCGGAGCGGGAAGCCTGAGCGGGGAAGCCGGCAGCGGAACGCTTTCCATTTCTTCGCCCCAGACCGTGGGCCTGGCAGCCGGCAAATGGTGCCCCTACGGGCTCGAAGCCGACGAGCCGGGCGACCAGCGCGAGGAAGCGGGCGGCTCGCTCGTGTTCGACACAGCCCCGCTCGAAGAGGGGCTCGACCTTCTCGGCGCGCCCGTGCTGCGCTTGCGGGTTTCGGCCGACAAGCCCAACGCCTTCGTGGCGGCGGTGCTGTCGGAGGTGCTGGCGGACGGGAGCGCGACGCGCCTGTCCTACGGGCTTCTCAACCTGACCCACCGGAACGGGCATGTGAATCTGGAAGCGCTGGAGCCCGGCCGCTTCTACGACGTCTCGATCAAGCTCAACGAGTGCGGCCAGGCGCTGGCGCCGGGCTCCCGCATCCGGCTGGCGCTGTCCAACGCCTACTGGCCGATCGTCTGGCCCTCGCCCGAGACCGCGACGCTTGCCGTGGACTGCGCCGGCACGGCGCTCGATCTGCCCGTGCGCCGGCCGAGCGGGGCCGATGCGGCGCTTCCCCCCTTCGAGCCGGAGGCCAACGGCAAGGCGCTCGAAAAGACCGTGCTGCGCGAGGGCCGCAGCCATTTCTTCGTGCGCAAGGACATCCGCAGCGGCGAAGTGGTGATGGAGCGCTTCCAGGACAGCGGACTGGCCGAGATCGACGCCACCGGCTGGCGCTCGGGCGGGCATGTGGAGCGGCATTACGCGATCCATCCCGACGACCCGCTTTCGGCCTGGGCGAGCAATTCCTGGCGCCAGGAGTTCGGCCGCGAGGGCTTCCATGTGGCGATCGAAGGCACCACGCGGATGCATGTGACAAAGACCGAGCTTCACCTCACGGCTAAGCTCGACGCCTTCGAGGCCGGCGCCAAGGTCTGGGAGCGGGACTGGCGCTTCGCCATTCCGCGTGACCATCTTTGAGGCAGGTGGCCCACTTGCCTATTGTCACGCCAGTTCGGCTGGCGCACTGTTCGAAAACCATTGCCATGCACAAAGGGGTTGGCTCGCAATGATCAGCACGAAGATGACGCGCCGCCAGGCGCTGGGAACGCTTGCCGCGGCGGGCCTTTCCACCACGCTCTATCCGAGCATAGCCGTGTCGCAGGACGGCAGGATCCTGCGCGTCCGCTCCTATGCCGACATCCAGGGCCTCGACCCCGCCTTCCGCACGGGCGCCCCCGACGACGACGTGATGCGCTGCATCTTTCCCGCGCTCGCCACCATGACGCCGGGCGACGAGTGGAAGTGGCAGCTGGACGCGGCCGTCAAGCTCGAGCAGACCGACCCCACCCACATCGCCTTCACGCTGATGGACGGCCTGAAGTGGTCGGGCGACTTCGGCGCCGTGACGGCGGACGACGTGAAATATTCCTTTGAGCGCTTCATCGATCCCAAGCTCGAGGCCGTCTACAAGGGCGACTGGGAAGCCCTCGACCATGTCGAGGTGATCGACGAGAAGTCCGGCGTGATCGTCTTGAAGGCCCCTTATCCGCCGCTGTGGAACGTCGGCCTCGTCTTCGGCTCGGGCAAGATCATCTCGCGCAAGGCGACCGAAGCCGCCGGCGGCCGCTTCGAGAACGACGTGCCCGCCCAGTGCGGCCGCTACGTGCTCAAGGAATGGCTGCCCAAGCAGCGCACCGTGCTCGTGCGCAACCCCGACTGGCCCGGCGAGCCCGCCGCCTTCGAGGAGATCCACATCACGCCGATCGACGACGAGAAGACGGCCGAGCTCGGCCTGGAAGCGGGCGATCTCGACTACACCTGGGTCGCCACCTCCTCGATCCCGCGCTATCGCGAGACCCCGCCCAGAGGCGGCCAGATCACGGTGAAGCCTTCGCTCGCCTATGTCTGGATCGGCATCAACCAAGAGAAAGCGCCCTTCGACAAGCTCGAGGTGCGGCGCGCGATCCAGTATGCGGTGGATGTGCCGACCCTGCTCGACGCCGCCTATTTCGGCGCGGCCGAGCCCGCCACCGGCATCATTGCTCCCGGCATCCTGGGCCACCGCGAAAAGGTGCTCTACGCCTACGACCCCGACAAGGCGCGCGAGGAACTGGCGAAGGCGGGCTTGGAGGACGGCTTCGAGTGCACGATCGACATCCTCAACAAGGCCGAGCACATCTCGATCGCCCAGGCGCTGCAGGCGAACCTCGCGGATGTCGGCATCACCCTCACCATCCAGCAGCACGATTCCGGCACCTTCTGGAGCCTGGGCGACCAGAAGTCGGGCGACAGCTGGAAGAACATCCAGCTCCTGCTTCAGCGCTTCTCCATGCAGCCCGACCCCGCTTTCGGCACCGACTGGTTCGTGCCCGAACAGATCGGCGTGTGGAACTGGGAGCGCTGGAACAGCCCCGAATTCGGCAAGCTGAGCGCCGAAGCCAAGCTCGAAACCGACACGGCCAAGCGCAACGACATGTACATCAAGATGCAGGACCTGATGGAGGAGTCGGGCTCCTACATCTTCCTCACCCATGAGGCGACGGGCGTGGGCTATTCCAGCAAGATCGTGCCCGCGCTGCTGCCCAACGGCCTGCCGGTGTTCTACGCCTTCAAGCCGGCCTGAGCGGGCGTTGTCGGGTCGGGTCGGAATGCGAGACTGGGAGCCACGGGGCTTGGCCCGCGAATTGCGTGCGAACGCCCGGGCACCCATGCTGACGCCCTCCCTCCCCCTTGAGGGGAGGGATGCAGGGTGGGGGTATGGGTGCAGGACCTGGTTCGACGTCACCCCCACCTTCGACGTCACCCCCACCCCTCACCCCTCCCCTCAAGGGGGAGGGGGATCTCGGCGGTTCGTGCGAGACGGTGTGGCATCGTGCTGAGCTACACGCTTCGCCGCATCGGGCTGTCTGTCGCCATCACGGTGGTGGCGCTGGTGATCCTGATCTCCATGATCCAGCTGATCCCCGGCGATCCCGCCGCCGTGCTGCTCGGGCCGCTCGCCTCGCAGGCGACGCGCGACGCGTTTCGGGTGCAGATGGGGCTCGACCAGCCGGCCATCGTGCAGATCGCGCGCTTCTTCGGCCGCGTGCTGCAGGGCGATCTCGGCACCGACGCGCTGACCGGGCGGCCGGTGCTGCGGGTGGTGATGGAGCAGCTTCCCTTCACGCTTTCGCTGATCTTCGCCTCGATCCTGTGGTCGGCCACGCTCGGCATCGCGCTCGGCTGCTGGTCGGCGGTGCGCCGCGGCTCGGTGGCGGACACGCTGGTCGGCATCCTGTCGGTCGGCTCGATCGCGCTGCCCTCCTTCGTGGTGGCGATCTACGGGCTCCTGATCTTCTCGGTGGGGCTGGGCTGGTTTCCCACCATCGGCGCGGGGCCGCCGGGCGATCCGCTCGCGCAGCTCTACTACCTCGTGCTGCCCTCGCTCGCGGTGGGGCTCGGCTGGGTCGGCTATCTCGCCCGCATGGTGCGCGCCTCGATGCTGGAGGTGCTGGGCGAGAACCACATCCGCATGGCCCGCGCCTTCGGCCTGCCCGAGCGCACCATCACCTTCCGCTATGCGCTCAAGATCGCCATCATCCCGACGGTGGCACTCTTGGGGCTCGGCATCGGCAACATGATCTCGGGCGCGGTGTTCGCCGAGATCGTGTTCGCCCGGCCCGGCGTGGGGCGCCTGATCTTCGACGCGATCGCCACGCGCAACTATCCCGTGGTCATGGGGGCCGTGATGCTCACCACCGTGTTCTATGTCTTGTCGACGCTCTGCGCCGACCTCGTTGCAGCCTGGCTCGACCCCCGTGTCCGCGCAAGCCTTTGACGCGCTGCCCCAGGCGGCCCCCAAGGCGCCGCGCTGGCAGGTCCTGCGCGGCTTCCTCAAAAGCCCGCTGGGCATGCTCGGGCTGGTGCTCGTGCTGCTCGTCGTGCTCGGCGCGCTTCTGGCCGACCTTTCGCCCTACCTTCCCACGCGGCTCGCGCCGCGCGACCGCTTCGCCGGGCCGAGCCTCGCGCACTGGCTGGGCGCCGACCATCTCGGACGCGACCTCTTCACGCGCGTGCTGCACGGGGCGCGCATCGCGTTGGGCGTCGCGCTGCTCGCCACCGGCATCTCGTTTCTGGGCGGGCTCGTGTTCGGCATGCTGGCCGGCTACGGGCCGCGCTGGCTGGATTCGCTGCTGCTTCTCGTCTTCGACGCGCTGCGCTCGTTTCCGACCGTGATGCTCGCGCTCGCGCTGGTCACGCTGACGGGGCCGAGCCTGACGGCGGTGGTGGCCGTCGTGATCATCGCCACCCTGCCCGGCTATGCCCGCATCGTGCGCGCGCAGACCATGGCGCTGAAGGAGGCCGAGTTCGTGCTGGCGGCACGCGCGCTCGGGGCATCGGGCCCGCGCATCATGCTGCGCGAGATCCTGCCCAACATCATCGGCCCGCTCCTGATCCTCGCATCCATGGACATTCCCGTGGTGATCACCATCGAGGCGGGCATGAGCTTCCTGGGGCTCGGCGTCCGCCCGCCGACGCCGTCCTGGGGCTCGATCCTGAACGACGGCTACGCCTTCATCCGCGAAAGCCCCTGGCCTGCCATCGCGGGCGGCCTGCCGATCATCATCACCACGCTCGGCTTCACCTTTCTGGGCGAGACGCTGCGCGATCTCTTCGACCCCCGGCTGAGGCGCGACGGCTGATGGGCGACAAGCCGCTTCTCGACATCGACGGCCTGTCGATCGACTTCGCGACGCCCGCCGGCCCGCTCCATGCGCTGCGCGACGTCCATCTTGCCGTCGAGCCGGGCACCATCACCGGCATCGTCGGCGAATCCGGCTGCGGCAAGTCGACCCTCATCAATTCGGTGATCGGCCTGCTGCCCGCGAATGCCCGGCGCGTGGGCGGCGAGGTGCGCTTCGACGGGCGCGACATCCTGGGCCTCGGCTCGGACGCGCTGCGCGATCTTCGCGGCAACCGCATCACCGCCGTGTTCCAGGATCCGATGACCGCGCTCAACCCGGTGCTGACGGTGGGCGACCAGATGACGGCGATCCAGTATCGCTCGGGCGCTTCCCGGCGTCAGAAATGGCAGCGCGCGGTGGACTATCTCGCCAAGGTCCGCATTCCCGACCCCGAGCGGCGCATGGAGCAGTATCCGCACCAGTTCTCGGGCGGCATGCGCCAGCGCATCTGCATCGCCATGGCGCTGCTCGCCGAACCCGACCTGCTGATCGCCGACGAGCCGACGACCGCACTCGACGCGACGCTCGAAGTGGAGGTGATCGGGCTCCTCAAGGAGCTCCAGCGCGAGGCGGGCTGCGCGGTGCTCTTCATCTCCCACCATCTCGGCGCGGTGGCCGAACTCTGCGAGGAGGTGGCCATCATGTATGCGGGCGAGGTGGTGGAGCGGGGCAGCGTGCGCGACATCTTCCACAACGCGCGCCACCCTTATGCGCGCGCGCTTCTCACCTGCGATCCCGGCCGCGTGCGCGAGGCCTCGCGCCAGCTGCCCACGATCCCCGGCACGCTGCCCGACCTGCGCCATCCCCCTGAGGGCTGCATCTTCCGGCCGCGCTGCCCCGAGAGCTTCGAGAGATGCGCGCAAAAGCCGCCCGCGCACTGGGTCACGCCCACGCATTGGGCCACCTGCCACAAGGCCGAGACCCTGCCGCCCCTGCCCCGCGCAGCCGAAAGGCTCGGGGCATGAGCGCGCTTCTCGCGATCGAAAACCTGGTGGTCCGCTTTTCCGCGCCCGGCGGCCTGCTGTCGCGGGTGAGCGGCAAGGCGCAGGCGATCGAGGCGGTGGCCGGCGTGTCGCTGGAGGTGGAAGCGGGCCGCACCTATGCGCTGGTGGGCGAATCCGGCTCGGGCAAGACCACGCTCGCCCGCGCGGTGATCGGGCTCGCGCCAGTCTCGTCGGGCCGGATCGTCTTCGAGGGCCGCGAGATCACCGCGCGGAGCGACCGCGATCTTCGCCCCTTGCGGCGCGAGGTCGCCACCATGTTCCAAGACCCGGTGGGCTCGCTCAGCCCGCGCCGCTCGGTGCGCTCGATCCTGTCGGAGCCGTTTCGCGTGCATGGCGTGAAAGCCGATCTCGCCCAGGAGGTGCCGCGGCTGCTGTCCCAGGTCGGCCTGCCCGCCGATTTCGCGGAGCGCTATCCCCACCAGCTTTCGGGCGGCCAGGCGCGGCGCGTGGGCGTGGCGCGCGCGCTCGCCCTGCGCCCCAAGCTCGTGATCGCCGACGAGCCCACGGCGGGCCTCGACGTGTCCGTGCAGGGCGAGCTTCTCAACCTGATGAACCGGCTTCAAGCGGAGTTGGGCATCGCCTTTTTGATGATCACCCACAACCTGCATGTGGTGCGCCACGTGGCCGACCGGATGGGCGTGCTCTATCTCGGCCGGCTGGTGGAGGAAGGCCGGACGGCCGACATCTTCGGCCAGCCCCGCCACCGCTACACGGAAGCGCTGCTTTCGGCCAATCCCGAGCCCGACCCCGATTTCGTGGGCCATCGCATCCCGATCCGCGGCGAGGTGCCGAGCCTTCTCGCGCGGCCAGCGGGCTGCGAGTTCCACCCCCGCTGCGGCTTTGCGGTCGCGCCCTGCCCCACGGTGGCGCCCGAGCGCACTCTGGTCGGGCAAGCCCACAGCTTCACCTGCCACAACCCGCAGGGCGCCTGAGCCCTCAGCGCTCGAAGGGTTCGCCGAGCGAGGCTATGCCGTTGAGCTTGAGGAGGCGGCGGTTGGCGGAGATGATGCCGAGCACGACGACGGTTGCGATGTAGGGCAGGCTGGAGAGGAGCTGGGAGGGCAGGTTGAGGCTGGAGGCCTGGGCGGCCGAGCCGGCGAGCGAGAGCGCGCCGAACAGGCAGGCGCCCAGAAAGATGCGGCCCGTGAGCCAGGTGCCGAAGACCACGAGCGCGATGGCTATCCAGCCGCGCCCCGCGATCATGCCGTCGGCCCAGAGCGGGGTGTAGACGGTGGCCGCATAGGCGCCGGCGAAGCCCGCCATCGTGCCGCCGAAGAGAATGGCGCAGAGCCGCACGCCGATCACGGAATGGCCGATGGCGTGCGCGGCCTTGGGGTTCTCGCCCACCGCGCGCAACACGAGCCCGATCTTCGCGTGCTTGAAGGCGAACCAGATCAGAAGCGTGGCGAGAAGCGAAAGCCAGACCACGATGTCCTGCACGAAGAGGCCGCCCACCACGGGAAGCTCGGACAGGCCGGGCACCGCGAAGCGGGGCAGGCCGCGCACTGTCAGGCTCTCATAGGTCTTGCCGAAAAGCGCCGAGAGGCCCTGGCCGAAGATGCCGATGGCGAGCCCCGCCGCCACCTGGTTGGCGCGGAAGCCGAGCGTGACGAAGGCGAAGACGAGCGCGAGCATCGCGCCCCCGAGACCGGCTGCGAGGAAGCCGGCCAAGTGGCCCGCACCGTGATAGACCACGATGAAGCCGAGCACGGCGCCGAGCGCCATCAGGCCTTCCACGCCGAGATTGAGCACGCCGGAGCGCTCCACCACGAGTTCGCCGAGCGCCGCGAGCAGAAAGGGGGTTGCTGCGGCAAGCGTGCCGGCGAGCACGAATTCGAGCGCGCTCATGGGGAAACGCTCCGAAGCGGGCGGCGCCATTCCAGACGGTAGCGCACGAAGGTGACGGCGATCAGGTAGAGAAGCAGAAGGCTGCCCTGGAACACGCGCACGGCCGCGATCGGCAGGCCGGCCGAGACCATCGCATTGTCGCCGCCGATATAGAGCACGGCGAGCAGAAGCGCGGAGATCACGATGCCCACCGGGTGGAGCCCGCCGAGATAGGCGACGATGATCGCGGCATAGCCGTAGCCGGTGGAGATCGAGCGCTGGAGCTGGCCGAGCGGTCCCGCCACTTCGGCCGCGCCCGCGAGCCCCGCCGCGAAGCCGCCGATCAGAAGCGACAGCCAGATGGCGCGCGCCTCGCTGAAGCCCGCATAGGCCGCGGCCCGCGGGGCGAGCCCGCCGACCTCGAGCCGGTAGCCGGTGAACGAGCGCTGCATGAAGAACCAGGCGGCGACAGAGAAGAGCAGCGCCAGAAGAAGCGAGACGTTGACGCGCGTGCCTTCGATCAGGAGCGGCACCATCGCATCGAACTGAAACATCACCGATTGAGGGAAGTTGAAGCCGTTGGGATCCTTCCAGGGGCCGAGCAGCAGGTAGTTCAGGACCTGGCCGGCGATCAGCGTCAGCATCAGCGAGACCAGGATCTCGTTGGCGTTGAGCCGGACGCGCCAGAAGGCGGTGATCCCCGCCCAGAGCGCGCCGCCGAGCGCGCCGAGCAACAGCATCGAGGGCCACATCCACTGGCCCGAGGCGTCGGGAAACCAGACCGGCAGCGACGAGGCGAAGACGGCGCCCAGAATGAACTGGCCCTCCGCGCCGATGTTGAACACCTTGGCGCGAAAGCCGATGGCGAGCCCCTGCGCGATCAAGAGGAGCGGCGTGGCCTTCAAGAGAACCTCGCCGAACCCGTTCCACGACAAGAAGGGCTCGACCAGCATGGCGTGGAAGACCGCGAGCGGATCGTGGCCCATCACGAGGTAGAGGCAGAGGTTCAGGGCGAGCGCGAGGAGAAGCGCCAGGGGCGCGGCGAGAAGTGTCGCCCGCAGCGAAGCGCGCTCGCGCCGCACCAGGCTCGGCCAGGCAAGGCGGGTGGCGCTCATGCTGCGGCGGCCTCGGTTGCCGCGCCGATCATGTGGCGGCCGATCTCTTCCGCGCTCGTCTCCGTCTTTTGGAGAGACGGGCTGAGGCGGCCGCCGTGCAGCACATGGATGCGGTCGCAGATCTCGAACAGTTCCTCGAGCTCCTCGGAGATCACGAGAATGGCCGTGCCACTGTTGCGCAGATCGACCAGGCGGCGGCGGATGGCCGAAGCCGCCCCCACATCCACGCCCCAGGTGGGCTGGGCGAGAAACAAGAGCTTGGGCGCAAGCATCACCTCGCGCCCGACGATGAATTTCTGGAGGTTGCCGCCCGACAGCGCGCCCGCTTCCGCCTCGGGGCCGGGGGTGCGGACGTCGTAAGTCTCGATGCAGCTCTGGGTGAAGCGGCGGGCACCCGCGCGGTCCACCATGCCCCGCCGCACGAGGCCGTGGGCGTGGGCGGTCAGGATGCTGTTTGCGGAAAGCGACATCTCGGGCACCGCGCCGCGGCCCAGCCGGTCTTCCGGCACGAAGGCGAAGCCCAGCCTGCGGCGCGCGCCGACCGACAGCTCGCCCACCGGCTTGCCCATCATGAAGATGCGGTCGCTGCGCTCGGGCGGAAGCCGGGTCTCGCCCGAGACGAGGCGGGCGAGCTCGTTCTGGCCGTTGCCGGAAATGCCCGCGATGCCCACGATCTCGCCCGCGCGCACATGGAGGTCGATGCCGTGGAGGCCGGTGGCGAAGGGGTCGTCGGGCGCGTGGTCGAGGCCGATCAGCTCCAGGCGCTTCTCGCCTTCGGGCTGCGGGGTGGCGGGGATGGCTGCGGGCATGTCGCGGCCGATCATCATGCGGGCAAGCTCGTGCGCGCTTTCCCGGCGCGGATCGGCGTGGCCCGTGACGCGGCCGCCGCGCAGGACGGTGGCCCGGTCGCAGAGCGCGCGGATTTCCTCGAGCTTGTGGGAGATGAAGAGGATGGAGACGCCGCGATCGCGCAAGCGCCGCAGCGTGGCAAAGAGCGTCTCCACGAGCTGGGGCGGCAGCACGGAGGTCGGCTCGTCGAGGATCAGGAGCCTGGGCTCGGTCATCAGCGCGCGGATGATCTCCACGCGCTGGCGCTCGCCCACCGACAGCGCGTGCACATGGGCGAGCGGATCGACGGCGAGCCCGAAATCGCGGCCCAGGCCGCGGATGCGCTCGGCAAGCTCGCGCTTGGGGCCGGGCACGACGAGGGCGACGTTCTCGGTGACGGTCAATGTCTCGAACAGCGAGAAGTGCTGGAAGACCATGCCGATGCCCAGGGCCCGCGCCTGCGCCGGCGAGGCGAGGCCCACCGGCCTGCCCTGCCAGAGCATCTGCCCCTCGTCGGGCTGCTCGACGCCGTAGATGAGCTTCATCAGCGTCGACTTGCCCGCCCCGTTCTCGCCCAGGATGGCGTGGATCGACCGCTCGCCCACGTCGAGATCGATGCCGGAATTGGCCTCGACCGCGCCGTAGCGCTTGGAGATGCCGCGCAGGGAGAGAAGCGGGGTGGTCATGGGGCGGGCTTAGTTGGGCAGCGGCGAGGCGACGCCTTTCACGTGCCAATCCATGGCGACGATCTCGCCATCCGTCATGGCAGCACCGGAGGCCACGCCTTCCGAGCCGTCCGCCTTGGCGATCGGCCCGGTGAAGGGCGAGAACGAGCCATCGGCGATCTTGGCTTCGGCGTCCTTGATCTTCGTCATCGTATCCGTGGGGATGGCGGGGTTCCAGTCGGTCACCGCGACCACTTTCTCGGCCACGCCCAGGAAGGCGTTGGCGCCCTTGAAGGTGCCGGCCAGATGGGCGTCCACGGAGGCCTTGAAGAAGGGCGACCAGTCGGTGGCGACGCAGCCGAGATAGGTCTTGGGCGCGTATTTCTTCATCGAGGAGTTGAGGTTGAAGGAGTAGACGCCCGCCTCCTCGCAGGCCGAGATCACGGACGGCGTGTCCTGCGCGTTGGAGAAGATCACGTCGCAGCCCTGCGCCATCAGGGCCTTGGCGGCTTCCTGTTCCTTGGCGGGGTCGAACCAGGAATTGACCCACACCACCGACACCTCGATGTCGGGCTTCACGGCCTGGGCGCCGAGCGTGAACGCGTTGATGGAGGTGATCAGCTCGGGGATGGCGAAGGCCGAGACCGAGCCGAGCTTGCCGGACTTGGTGAGTGCGGCGGCCGCCATGCCGAGCAGGTAGGTGCCCTGGAAATACTTGGCCGCGAAGGGCGAGAAGTTCGGCGCCACCTGGAAGCCCGAAGCGTGCAGCACGGACACGTCGGGGTTGCGGCGCGCGATCTGCAGCGCGCCGTTCTGGTAGCCGAAGGAGCCTGCGAGCAGGAACTTGTTTCCGTCGGCGACGGCCTTGTTCATGATGCGGTCGGCATCGGGGCCCTCGGGGATGTTTTCGAGGATCGTGACCTTCACCTTGTCGCCATAGGCCGCCTTGACCGGCTCGAGGCCGGCGGCGAGCGCGTGGCCCCAGCCGACATCGCCCACCGGCGAGGGGATCACGAGCGCGATGCCGAGCGGCTCGTCGGCGGCAAGGGCGATGCGCGAGCCGAAGGTGGAGGCGAGGCCGGCGGCGAGCGTTCCCTGGAGAAGCGTTCTGCGGTTGAGATGGTCGAGCATGCGCGTGTTCCCTTTTTTCTTGGAGCTTGGTTTTTTCTAGAACCGGACGGAAGCGAGCGCGGCTTCCGCGTCGGTGAAGAGCTTCATCTCGTCGAGCCCCGGAAACTCGCCCTTGCGCCAGACCGTCCGCCCGTTGATCACGGTGAGGTCCACCGGCGCGCCGATGCCGACCTTGGCGATGAGGCTGAGCGGGTCGTGGCGGGTGCCGACATAATCCATGCGGCGGGTGTCGACCGCGAAGAAGTCGGCGGCCATGCCCGGCGCGAGCCGGCCGATGTCGGGGCGGCCGAGAAGCTTCGCCCCTCCGATCGTCGCATAGCGCAGGAAATCGACGGGAGGCGGCACGGGGTCCGCGCGGGTGGAGGCCGCCAGGCATTGCAGCATGTAGGACGAATGCACGGCGTGCATGAGGTTGGAATTGTCGTTGGAGGCGGCCCCGTCGCAGCCGAGCCCGACATCCACCCCGAGGGCTGCCATCGCGGGAATGTCGGTGATCTCCGCGCCCACGAGGTAGACGGGCTCCGAGCAGTGCGACACGCCCGTGCCGCTCGCGGCCATGCGCTTCAGCTCATCGCGCGACAGCTCCCAGCAATGGGCGTAGAAGGTGTCGGGGCCGGCGAAGCCCAGCTCGGCGCAGTAGTCCACCGTGCGCATGCCGTGGCGGGCTTCGATCACGGGGCTTTCGCCCTCGCCCACATGGGTGTGGAGCCGCACGCCGCGCGAGCGGGCGAGCGCGACCGATTCCGTGAAGGTCTCGCGATAGCAGTTGACCGGCTGGCAGGGCGCCACCACCACCTGGCGCATGCTGAAGCGCGCGGCGTCGTGGTAGGCGTCGATCAGGCGCGCGCAGTCTCCGATGAACTCGTCGGTGGTTTCGAGCATTTCGTCGGGGATGGTGGACCCTTCGGACTTGGGCAGCGTGTTGCCGCCGCGCCCCGCATGGAAGCGCATGCCCAGCATCTCGGCCGCCTCGAACTGGCGGTCGATCAGGCGCTTTCCCGCATGGCGCGGGAAACAGTACTGGTGGTCGAAGGCCGTGGTGCAGCCGTGCTTGATCAGCTCGGCCATGGCCGTCACGGAGGAATGGTAGAAGCAGTCCTCGGACAGGCGCGCAAAGATCGGATAGATCCGGTCGAGCCACTCGATCACCGCGAGCTTGGTCCAGTCGAGGTCCGCCCGGTTGCGCACGAAGCACTGGAAGAAGTGGTGATGCGTGTTGACGAGGCCGGGATAAACGAACCAGCCCGTGGCATCCTCCACCACCGTGCCCTCGGGCAGCGGGCCCGCACCGAGATCCCTGCCGATGGCGCGGACGGATGGGCCATGCGTGAGCAAGTCGACGTCGCGCAGCACGAAGGGGTCGGCGCCATCATCCGCGATCACGGCCGCGCAGTTGCGGAGCAGCATTCCGGCCATCAGGCGTGCTCCGTCTCGAATTGCGGCTCGGGCCGGATCTCGTGCAGCCGGTGGATGCCGGGCATCTCGATGAAACCGGGCAGAGCGCGCAGGCGCCGCGTCCACAGCCGGATATGGGGATAGGGGTCGAGCGAGACGCCGCCGTCAGGCGCGAGCGCCACATAGGGGAAGCAGGCGATGTCGGCGATCGTAGGCCGATCGGCCGCGAGAAAGCCCATGCCGCGCAGGGACTGCTCGAAGAGGCCTGCCTCGAGCTCGCGGAGTGCGGCTTGGCCGCTCGCCTGGAGGCTCGCGATGTCGCCGGGCTTGGCCAGCATCTCGTGGAGCCGCGCGCCGCCGAGCGAAGCCGTCAGCCGGTGCGAAAAGGCGAGCCACTGCCCGACCCGCGCTTGCTCGCTGGGGTCGCCCTCCGGAAGCCAGCCGGTCGCAGCCTTGGCTGCGAGATAAGCGAGCATCGCGGACGACTCGGTGATCACGAGATCCCCGTCCACCAGGATCGGGATCGAGCCCGCGGGGTTGAGCGCCAGAAGCTCGCTCCCGCGATGCTCGCCGCCCGGATGGAAGTCCACCGGCCGGAGTTCGAGCGGAATGGCGAGAAGGGCTGCCATCAGCCGCACCTTGAAGCAGCTCGGCGAGAGCACGTAGTCGTAGAGGATCATTGCGCCACCAGCTGCGCGCCATAGGTGTAGCCGCGGCGCTTGAGCCAGCGGCGATAGGCGACCGAGGTGAGGTCGGCGCGCGTGGGGATCTCCATGCCGGGGTCGAGCGGCAGCAGCGTCGGGATCTGGTTCTCCAGGATCGAGCGGTCCTGCAGGAAGATGGTCTGCTGGAACTGGATGAGGTCGGTGGTCGAGGTCTGGTCGTCGTAGAGCGCCATCCAGGGCCAGACCTCGCAGAGGTCTTCCGCGAGCGGCTGCACGAAGAGCGTGATCACGTCCCACTCGCCCGGACGCGGCGGGCAGGTCTTGTAGAGCACCGACACCGTGGGCGCGGGCACGCGGTACATGTATTGCGTGGTGATGCCGCCGGACGCCGATTTCGCGGCCTGGGGCTGGTAGAACTCGACCTTTGTCGCCCAGACCTCGTCCACCTCGTCGCGGATCTCGACCTTGTAGTCCGCGACCTCCGTATGCGGCTCGGAGCCCAGGATGTCGGTGTGCACGAAGGGGAAATGCGCGATGTCGAGGAAGTTCTCGACCGCGCGAAGCGGCGAGCAGCGCACGCGCACCTCGCCCACGTCGATCAGCCGCCGGCCGGGCTGGTCGGCCTCGGGAATGGCGAAGAGCGGCTTTTGCGGCGTGCCGAGCGAACACCAGACATGGCCGTAGCGGACGAGCGAGGGCAGCACGCGGCCCGCATTCGTGTGCACGATGGCATCGTCACCATCGCGCGCGACCGTGATCGGCTCGCCCATCAGCGTGGTTTTGCGCGCGGCCTCGCCCAGCTTGGAGAAGAGGGCGACCGGATACCACTCGTCGGCCACGATGCTCATGCCGCAAGCTCCTTTTCCAGCGCTTCGGCCTCGCGCCGCAAGGTTTCCGCCGCCCGCGAGGCGGCAACGCGCTGCGCGGCGTCCGCCCCTTCGGCCACGAGAACGTGGATCAGCGTCTGCGCGCCCTGGGGCGCGAGAAGAATCCGGGCCGGGCCGAGCGAAAGCAGGCCCGCGGCCTCCCCTGCCGGCCCCGCCGCCTGCTCAACGGAAGCGAGCGTGGCATCGGCGGCGAGGGAGCGCACAGCCTGGAGGCCCTTTGGCAGCGCGGGCGTCTCAGTCGCCTCTTCGTCCAGCGCCAGCCAGATCACCCCGCCCGCTTCGCTCGTGCGCCAAGTTTTCGCGCGGATGGCCTTGGGCGGCTCGAGCTGGGGGTGAGCGGGAATGCGCAGGCAGGCGCCCGTCTCGCCGTAGCGCCAGCCGTGATAGATGCAGGACAACGTTTCGCCGCGCACGAAGCCGTGCGACAGGCGCATGCCGCGATGCGGGCAGCGGTCGGCAAAGGCCGAAAGCCTGCCCGACAGGCTGCGCCACAGGGCCACCGGCCCTTCCGGCACGCGCACCGGCATCACCAGGCCCGCCGGCAGATCGGCTGACAAGGCGACCGGCAACCACGAGCCCATTCCCAATGACTGCATTTCCGAATGGTCCAAGCGCTTTCGAGCCCCGGCGGCGCGAGGGATGTGCCGCCGCTGGATGTCTTCAGGCGCTAGATTGCATAAGAAAGGGGCAACATCAATGTTGCTCAAATTTCAGGCTATGCGGCGAAATGCCGACTCGGCGCGGCCTGTCAGACGCTGTTGCGGCGCAGCGGCACGCGCTCGATGGTCTCGACCCACACCCCTATCGGCCCGAGCGAGCAGGCGACCTCCATCATGTCGATGAGCTCGCTCGCCCCCGAGACGTCGAGCTCGATCCGCTCCTCCCCGCAATAGCCGATCACTCCCTGCAACCCGATCCGCTGGGCATGCCGCCTGATCCAGGGCGCAAACAGCTCGGGCGCGAGGCTCCCCCAAATCGTCATGCGCTCCTCCGTTTCGTGTCGAACGGTTTCCATCGGGAGCCTTTCCAATCGGGTTTCGGGGTCGAGGAACGCGCTTACACCAAGCGGTGGCAAGGCCAAGCGTGCTCGAGGGCCGAAGTTCCACGATGGGGCGGCGGATCGGCCGCTCAGCCCACCTCCACCGCAAGCACCGCTGCGCAGTCGCCGGATTTGACGAGGCCGGGGAAGTGTCGAGCGCAGAGGAGGCCATCCATCTTGGCGTGGATGGCCTGGGGGGCGGCGCCCGTGCGGCCCAAGGGGAAGATGCGGGCGAGGAGCGCGCCCTGCGCGACGGGCTCGCCGAGATCGACCATGGTCTCGATCAGGCCGTCCTCTTCGGCGAAGTGGAAACAGTCGGCGGTGGGCATGTCGAGCCAGCGGGTGGGCCCGGTGTCGGGCGCGCCCGCCAGGATGCCGGAGTGGCGCAGGAGGTTTTTGGTGCCGCGCTTCGCGATGCGAACGGTTTCGGCGCGCGCGGTGCCGCCGCCGCCGAGTTCGGTGGTGACGAAGGTCTTGCCCATTTCTTCGGCGGCCGTGTCGTACATGCCGACCGCGTCGATCTCGAGCATCTTCACCGACCACGGCGCGGAGAAGGCTTCCACGGCCGAGAACACGCGCGCTTCCTGCGCCTTGTCGGGCAGGATGTGGCCGGCGCAGAAGGGCAGAAAGTCGAGCGTCCGGCCGCCCGAATGGAAGTCGAGCACGATGTCGGCGCGCGGCAAGAGCTCGCGCTGGAAGAAGTCGGCGATCTTTTCCGTCGCCGAGCCGTCTGGCCTGCCGGGAAACAAGCGGTTGAGGTTGCCCTTGTCGATGGGCGAGGTGCGCGTGCCCGCGCGAAACGCGGGCGCGTTCATCGTGGGCACGATGATGAGCGTGCCGCTCAACTGGTCGAGGTCGAGCGTGTGGGCGAGATCGAAGAGGGCGAGCGGCCCTTCATATTCGTCGCCGTGGTTCGCGCCGGAAAGCAGCGCGGTCGGGCCCGTTCCGTTGCGGGCCACGCAGATCGGGATCATCACCGAGCCCCAGGCGGAATCGTCGCGGCTGTAGGGCAGGCGCAGGTGGCCGTGGTGGAGGCCGGGCGCGTCGAGGTCGAAAGTGGGGGTGATGGGCGAAGGCCGCATGGCGTCTGCTCGAAACGGAGCCTGAAGGAGGGGGCCCGCGCCGGGAAGGCGCGGGCCGGGCACGGAAAAACTCAGTCCTTGACGAAGAGCTTGCGCGGCACGTTGGCCAGGCATTCCACGCCGGTCTCGGTGATCAGGATCGATTCCGTGATCTCGAGCCCCATGGTTTCGAGCCAGAGGCCGGTCATGAAGTGGAAGGTCATGCCGGGTTGCAGCTCGGTGCGGTCGCCCGAGCGCAGGCTCATGGTGCGCTCGCCCCAGTCCGGCGGATAGGACAGGCCGATCGCATAGCCCGTGCGGTTGTCCTTGACGATGCCGTAGCGCGCGAGCACGCCGAAGAAGCCGTTGGCGATGTCCTCGCAGGTGTTGCCGGGGCGCGCGGCTTCCAGGCCCGCTTCCATGCCTTCCAGGGTCGCTTTTTCGGCGTCCAGGAATTCTTGCGTGGGCTTGCCCAGGAACACCGTGCGCGAGAGCGGGCAGTGGTAGCGGTTGTAGCAGCCGGCGACCTCGAAGAAGGTGCCCTCCCCGCTCTTCATCGGCTTGTCGTCCCAGGTCAGATGCGGGGCGGATGCATCTTCGCCCGAGGGCAGCAGCGGCACGATGGCGGGATAGTCGCCGCCGAATTCGGGCGTGCCGCGCGTGCCGGCATCATAGATCTCGGCCACGAGATCGCATTTGCGCATGCCCACCTCGACCTTGTCGACGATGCGCTGGTGCATGCCTTCCACGATGCGCGCGGCGCGGCGCATGTAGTCGATTTCGGTCGGGCTCTTCACCGCGCGCTGCCAGTTCACGAGGGCCGTCGCATCCGAGAACTTGGCGTTGGGCAGGTTCTTCTGGAGCGACAGGAAGGCGGCTGCCGAGAAATAGTAGTTGTCGAGCTCGACGCCGATGCGCTTGTTGCCCCAGCCGCGGGCTTGCAGGACTTCGGCCATGCGGTCCATCGGGTGCCGCTCGGTCGACTGCACATAGTGGTCGGCGTAGGATTCGATGTTCTTTGTGTCGAGATAGGCCGTGCGCTTGGCGCCGTTGGCATCCTGCCCGCGGCCGAACCAGACGGGCTCCCCGTCGGGGCCGACGATCACGGCCTGGTGCACGTAGAAGGACCAGCCGTCATAGCCCGTGAGCCAAGCCATGTTGGAGGGATCGGACGCGATGAGCACGTCGATCCCCTTCTTCTCCATCGCGGCCCGCGTCTTTGAGAGGCGCTGGGCATATTCCTCGCGGCTGAATCTGAGACTTGGCTGCATGGCGTGTGATGTCCTCCGGGGATGGAAGGCCCGTTTCGGGCTCAGCTTTGGAAAGGGGTGCCGGCGCCAGCAAGCTGCGCGCGGGCACCCGCGAGCGTGGCGATGGCGGTGTCCTGGACGCCGGTGCCGGTGAGGTCGGCGACCGTGACCTGATGGGGGGTGGTGCGCGCGGGCGTTTGCCCGGCAATGATGGCGCCGAGTTCGGCCACGGGCTCATCGGCGCCGAACAGGCCCGCGCGGATCGCGTGGTGCAATTCGCCCAGGCGGCGGGTCTGGCTCGCGCTGTCGGCGACATAAAGGTCGGCCCCGCGCAGCACGGCGGGGGCGATCTCGTTCTTGTGCTCGGCGTCCGAGCCCATGGCCGTCAGGTGCTGGCCGGGGCGCAGCATGCCGGGCTCGAGCAGGGGCGAGGTGGCGGGGGTCGTGGAGACCACGATGTCCGCGCCTTCCACGGCATTCGCTATGCTGGGAGCGGCGTGGACGGGAATGCCGAGCTTCGCGGTGAGTGCGGCGGCCGCGGCCTGGGCCTTGTGCGGGTCGCGCGCCCAGAGGCGCGCCTTTCCGATCGGGCGCACCAAAGTGAGGGCTTCGAGCTGGAGTGCGGCCTGCGTGCCCGCGCCGAGAATAGTGGCGACCGAGGCATCCTGGCGGGCGAGATGCCGTGTCGCGACCGCTCCGGCGGCAGCCGTGCGCACATCCGTGAGATAGCCGTTGTCGAGAAGCAGCGCTTGGGCGAGCCCCGTGCGCGCGGAGAACAGCACCATCATGCCGTTGAGCGAGGGCAGGCCGAGCTTGGGATTGTCGAAGAAGCCGGGGCTGATCTTCACCGCGAAGCCGTCGAGGCCGGGCACATAGGCCGTCTTCACGTCGACTTCGCCGCGATGCTCGGGAATGTCGAGCCGCAGGATGGGCGGCATGGCGACGGGAAGGGTCGCGAGCGCGCGGAAGGCGTCTTCCACCGCATCCACTGCCGTGAGGTCGAGCGGCACCAGCCGGCGCAGTTCGGCTTCGGTCAAGATCAGCATGCGGGGCACGGCGCCTCCGCGTCCCAGCGCTGCCATGCGGCCGGCTCGCCACGGACGATGCTGGAGTGAAGGTTGGGGTCGATGTTGCCGCCGGACACGAGGGCTACCACGGGGCCGCCCGAGCGCAGCTTGCCGGCGAGGAGGGCTGCGACGCCCGCCGCACCCGCTCCTTCCGCGACCTCGCCCTCGGCCTCGTGGAGATGGCGGATGCCGGCTGCGATCTCGGCCTCGGAGAGGAGCACGACGCCGTCGAGATGGGCTTGGCAGAGCGCGAAGGTGAGGCGGTTGCCGAGCCCGATGCCGCCGCCGAGCGAATCCGCGAGCGTGGGCAGTTCGCGCACGGCCACGGGATGTCCGGCATCGAGGCTCGCCTTCATGGCGGCGCCCCGGCGCATGGAGACGCCGATCACTTGGGTGTCGGGCGACAGGGCCTTGACCGCGACCGCGACCCCCGCCGCCAGGCCGCCGCCCGAAAGCGGCACCAGCACGGCAGCCGCGTCGGGCACGGCTTCGAGGATTTCGAGCCCCAGCGTGCCCTGGCCGGCGATCACGTCCGGGTGGTCGAAGGGCGGGATCATCGCCAAGCCCTCCTCGGCGGCGAGGCGTTCGGCCTCGGCTTGCGCATCGTCCTGGCTTTCGCCGGCGATGCGGGTTTCCGCGCCGAGCCCGCGGATGGCGGCGAGCTTGTTTTCCGGCACGAGGCGCGACATGCAGATCACGGCGCGGATGCCTTCGAGCTTGGCCGCATGGGCGAGCGCGCGGCCGTGATTGCCGGTGGAGGCCGCGACCACGCCGCGCCGCTTCGTTTTCGGGTCGAGGCACGCCACCGCATTCGTCGCGCCGCGCAGCTTGAAGGCGCCGGTGGTTTGCCGGCTTTCGAGCTTCAGCCAGACGGGCATGGTCGAGGACAGCGAGCGCGAGGGCACGCAGGGCGTGTGGACGATCCTGTCGCGGATGCGCTCGCGCGCGGCGCGGATCGTTGCGAGCGACACCATGCTCACGCGCGCTCCTCCGCTGGCCGAGGCAGCGTCATCAGGTGGCCCCATTCGGGGTGGGACGCGTCTTCGCCGCAGATGCGCAGCATTTCCCAGGCGCTCGCCTGGTTGGAGGAGATGGCGGGACGGCCGATGGCCTGTTCGATGCGCGGAACCGCGCCCGCCGCGCGCAGGGCGGTGCAGGAGATGAAGAGCGCGTCCGAACGGGGGTCCGTCACCTCGCGGGCAAGATCGACCAGGGCGTCGGGGCGAATGCGCGCCATCTCGCGGTCGTCTTCGAGGCCCAGGCAGGTGAAGCGGTCGATCGCAAAGCCTTTTTCGGTGAAATAGCGCGCCATCGGGCGGCTGGTCTCGGTCGTGTAGGGCGTGAGCACGCTGATGCGGCGCGCGCCCATCGCGCGCAGGCCCTTCGCTGCGGCAAGCGGCGGGGTGACCACGGCCGCGTCGGGCTTGGCTTGCCGGATCGCCGCCTCGATCGCCGCGTCGCCGATCACCACGGAAGCGGAGGTGCAGGAGAAGCAGACCGCGTCGAGCGTCTCGCCGGGCAGGATCAGCGCCGCTCCCTCGCTCAGATGCGGCTGCATCTTGCGCAGGTTCTCGGGCGTGGTGGGGTTGGCATAGGGGATGCGCGCCGCGTGAACGGCGATCCCCTCGCTCGCCACCATGCGGGCGAAGTCGGGCTCGCTCGAATGGTCGGTCGCGAGCACCACAAGGCCCACCCGCCGCCGGCGCGGCCGCTCGTCGAGCGAAAGACGGGCGGGGTGGAGCGTGATCTCGACCGGGCCCTTCATCGCTCGGCCACCCGGTAGCGGCGCTCGAGCCAGCGCAAGACCACCACCGACACCAGGCTGATCGCGAGAAAGAAGCCGCCCACCAGCGTGATCGGCTCGATGTAGCGATAGGACGAGTTCGCCACGCTTTTCGCCTGGTTCATCAGTTCGAGCACGGTGATCGCGGAAAGCAGCGGCGTTTCCTTGAACATGGCGATGAAATAGTTGGCGAGCGCCGGGATCATCGGCGGGATGGCCTGGGGCAGGATCACATGCGTCCAGGTCTGCCGGCCAGACAGGTTGCACGCCTTGGCGGCTTCCCACTGGCCGCGCGGCACGTTGTCGATGCCCGCGCGATAGACCTCGGCCGTGTAGGTGCCGTAGTGCAGCCCGAGCCCGATCACGCCCGCGACGAGCGGCGACAGCACGATGCCGATGTCGGGCAGCACGTAGAAGATGAAGTAGAGCTGCACCAGAAGAGGCGTGCCGCGGATGAACTCGGCCGCCCAGCCCACGCTTTGCGCCAGGAGCCTGTTGGGCGAGCGCCGCGCGAGCGCGATGCCAAGCCCGATCACCGCGGCGACGATCGAGCCGAGCAAGGTCGCGAGGATCGTGACCTTCACGCCGTCGATGAGAACCGGCATGATCTGCCGGACGAATTCCCAATCCCACTCCATCAGACGCGCACCCCGTCGAGGCCGCGCGCCAAGCGCCGTTCGAGCAGCCGCACGCCGCCCGAGATCAGAAGCGCGAGCGCGAAGTAGATAAGCAAGATCGTGGTGAAGGGCACCAGCGTGTTGCCGGTCTGCGCGCGCACCACCTGAGCCTGGAAGGTGAGGTCGGACAGCGAGATGAGCGACACCACGGCGGTCGCCTTCAGAAGCTCGATCGCGTTGTTGCCGAAGGTGGGCAACATCAGAAGAAAGGCCTGCGGCAGGATCACGTGGCGCATGGCCTGGAAGCGGGACAGGTTGAGCGCCACGCAGGCCTCGCGCTGCTCGCGCCCGATCGACTGCACCGCGCCGCGCACGACCTCAGCGGCATAGGCCCCGACATTGAGCCCCAGCGCCAGAACCCCCGCCTGGAGCGGCGACAGCGAGATCTCCACGAAGGGCAGCACGGGCAGCACGAAATAGACCCAGAAGAGCTGCACGAAGATCGAGGTGCCGCGGAAGAACTCGATATAGGCGGTGGCCAGCGCCCGCACCGCGCCAAAGCGCGACAGCCGCCCGAGGCCGGCGAGAAAGGCCATGACGAGCGCAAGAGCCGAGCCCATCACCGTGAGCTGAACGGTGACGAGCGCGCCCTCGAGGATCAGGCCGAGATATCCGGACCAGTCGATCATGGGTGGCAGATGTCTGGGGGTTCAAGGACGGCCCCTCCTCCCCGGCGACCGCGCCGGAGAGGAGAAAGCCTCAAGCTTCACTGCGCCGCGCAGAGCTTTTCGCGGGTGGTGGACATCGCGGCCTTGGCGGAGAAGCCGTAGGGCTCGATGATCTTGGCGAACTCGCCGGATTCCTTGAGCTTGGCAAGTTCCACGTCGAAGGCGTCGCGCAGGGCCTCGTCGCCTTTGCGGAAGGCGGCGCCGTCGCAATAAACGGGCGCGCCCTCGACGGGGGCGATCACTTCGAGGTTGGGATCGTTGGCCTTCTTCATGAGGTCGTTGATCGAGAGCACGGGAAGCGAATAGGCGTCGATGCGGCCGTCCTGCAGCATCTTGAGGCCGCTCTGGCCATCGGGCACCACGATCACGCGGTCGCGCGGCACGCCGGCGTCGAGCGCGAGCTTCTCCTCGGTGCCGCCGCCGGGCGCGCCGAGCGTGGCCGACTGATCCCTAGCGAAATCGGCATAGGACTTGAAGCCCTTGGGATTGCCCTTCTTCACCAGAAGCGCTTCGGCGTCGCAGAGCACGGGCTCGGAATAGGCGACCGCGGCGCAACGGTCGGGCTTCATGAAGAGGCCTGCGGCCACCACGTCGTGGCGGCGGGCCTGGAGGCCGGGGATCATCGCGCCGTATTCGGAGATGGAGGCGGCGATGTCTGGCACGCCCAGGCGCTTGAACACTTCGCGCGCCACGTCAGGCGCGGCCCCCGACACCTTGCCGTCGGCCGCCACCGCCGTGAAGGGCGGCTCATTGGCGATGCCCACGCGGGCAAAGCCCTGTTCCTTGAGGTCTTCGAGCTTATCGGCGGATGCCGGGCCGGCAAGGGCTGCGAGCAGGCTTGCGCCGGCGAGAATCTTGAAAGCTGTCTTCACGTTCGGTTCTCCTCTTGATGCCGGCCGGGTTGGCTCCCGGTCGTTCGGCGTTTGGATTGTTGGGCCGCCCGGGCGGCCGAATGCGCTGGCGTCAGACCCTGTGGCCTGCCGCGATGATCTTGCGCAGGAAGCTCTGGGTGCGTTCCTGGCGGGGGTTGCGGAAGATGTCGTCGGGCTTGCCCTCCTCGACGATGCGGCCCTTGTCGAAGAACAGCACGCGGTCGGCGAAGTCGTGGGCGAAGCCCATCTCGTGGGTGACGAGAAGCATGGTCATGTCGGTCTCGGAGGCGAGCCTGCGCATGACGTTGAGCACCTCCTCGACCAACTCGGGGTCGAGCGCCGATGTCACCTCGTCGAACAGCATGATGCGGGGCTTGAGCGCGAGCGCCCGCGCGATGGCGACCCGCTGCTTCTGGCCGCCCGAAAGCTGGGCCGGCATGGCGCGGGCCTTGTCGGCCAGGCCCACCATGTCGAGCAGCTCCATCGCGCGCTTCTCGGCAACGGGCTTGGGCGTTCCCTTGGTCAGGATGGGCGCGAGCGTCACGTTGTCGAGCACGCATTTGTGGGGAAACAGGTTGAACAGCTGGAAGACCATGCCGGTCTTCTGGCGCATGCGGGCGAGGTGGCGCTCGTCGGCTTCGACCCACCGGCCGTTGCGCTCCATGCGGTAGAGTTCCTCGCCTTCCACCGTGATCGAGCCCGCGTCGATCCGCTCAAGCGTCATGAGGATGCGCAGGATGGTGGTCTTGCCCGAGCCCGATGGACCGATCAGCGCGAGCTTCTCGCCGGGCATCACCCGCATCGACAGACCGTCGAGCACCTGGAACGCGCCGAAGCTCTTCGAGATCTCCTTGATCTCGATGATCGGCGCGGCCTCGGCCGCTGCAGGAATGGGCGCGGCCTGAGCCGCGGAAGGCGAAGCCTGCACGCGCGTCTCCATGCGTTGGGCCTTGATGCGCCAACGATGGATGCATTCCTCAAATCATGTCAATCAACAAAATAATATCATGACAATTTGCGCCGCAACAGCACAATCATGCGGCAGACCGCGCTCAGATCGCGAGCAGAAGATGCTCCTGGCTGCCCGACAGGAGGCGTGACACGACGCCCAGCCCCCGGCGCAGTTCCGCCTCGTCGGTGGAGCCGAGCGAGATGCGCACGGCCGGATGCCAGGGTGCGGGCGAGGTGCGGAACGAAGCGCCCGGCGCGATGGCCACACCGTCGAGCCGCGCCTGGGCGACGAAGCCTTCCTCGGTGCGATCTTCGGGCAGCGGCAGCCACACATGCAGCGCCTGGGGGTGGGAGAAGTGCGCAACGCCTTCCAGCATCTCGCTGGCGATGGCGTTGCGCCGCCCGAGCGCCCGGCGCTGCCAGCGCACGAGGTCGATGGCCGTGCCGTCCTCCACCCATTTCGAGGCGATCTCGGCCATCGCGGGCGTGGCCATCCAGGACGAAACGAGCTGGCGGTTGGCGACCGCCGACGCATAGCGGTCTGGCGCGGCGAGATAGCCGATGCGCAGGCCCGGCACGACGATCTTGGTGAACGAGGTGACGTAGAGCGTGCGCTCGGGCGCGAAGAAGAAGAGCGGCGGCGCACGGTCCTCCACCAGGGGGCCGAGCACATCGTTTTCGATGATCGCGATGTCGTGGCGGCGCGCCACTTCCGCGATCGCCGATCGGCGCACCCCGTGCATCAGCGTCGCCGTGGGGTTGATCACGGAAGGCTGCACGAACACGGCCCGCACGCCGCCGTGCCGGCACGCCTCGTCGAGCGCTTCGGGCACGATGCCCTGCCCGTCGATGGCCACGCCCTTGAGCGTGATGCCGAGATAAGACGAGAGCGGCACCAGCGTGTGGTGGCCGACCGCTTCCGTCACCACGGTGGAGCCGGGCGGCGCGACGCTCATCAGCGCCACGGTCATCGCGGCCGTCGCCCCGTTGGTGACACTCACATTCTCGGGCGCGACATCGAGCCCGCAAAGCCGCAGCCAGGCGGCCCCCCGCAGCCTGTGGCGGGGAAACACGGTGTTGGGGCGGAAGGAAAGCGCAGCACTCGCCGGCAGGTTCTCGCCCAGCCACGCGAAGGCGGATTTCATCTTGTCGAGATGCATGGTCTCGCAGACGGGCTTCAAAATCGACAGGTCGATCACCTCGCCCGGCCGCTCGGGCAGGTAGGGCGGCTCGGGGTCGGGCCGGCGGTTCTGCACAAACGAGCCGCGCCCGATCTCGCCGCTGATCAGCCCGCGCCGAATCAGTTCCTCATAGGCCCGGCTCACCGTCTGCACGGAGAGCTTGAGGTCGTCGGCCAGCTTGCGATGGGGCGGCAAACGGGCGCCCACCGCGAGCTCGCCCTCGCGGATCGCGCGCGAAAACTGCTCGGCGAGCGAGAGATAGGCCGGGCGGCGCAAGGTGGTGGGGTTGGGGGTCCACATTGTCATGATCGAGCAAAGCGCCGAATCACGACAATTGACAATCGCTTTTTGCGCTCCCCATGGTCGCACACCAGCAATCATCGGACCGTCATGCCCGCCATCAAGCTCGATGCGATCGACCTCAGGATCCTTTCCGCCGTGGCGCGCGAAGGACGCATCACCAAGCTTCGGCTCGCCGAAGAGGCGGGGCTTTCGCCCACGCCGTGCTGGATGCGGCTGCGCAGGCTCGAAACGGCGGGCGTGGTGTCGGGCTACCATGCGCGGGTGAACCTCCGCGCGGTGGCGCCCTTCGTTTCCGTGCTGGTGGAGGTGACGCTCGGCAACCACCGCCAGGCCGATTTCGACCGCTTCGAGCGCGCCATCCGCGAGGTTTCCGCCATCACCGACTGCTGGGCGGTGGGGGGCGGGGTGGACTATCTCCTCAAGCTCAAGACGCGCGACATCGACAGCTACCAGCGCGAGATCGACGCGCTTCTGGAGCGCGAGATCGGCATCGACCGCTATTTCACCTATGTGGTCACCCGCACGGTGAAGGAAACGGTGCTGCCCGACCTCGAAGCGCTCCTGCCGCCCGGCGCTTGAGAGAATCTCGCTTCGAGCGGGGCCGGATGCAGAGGATCGGTCTTTGGGGAGCGCCCGGAAGAGCCCCGTTCTCTTCCCTCCCGCGCATAGGCTGGCGGCGATCCATCCGCCAAAGGCCTTCGCCATGCCCGCACGCGCCCATCGCGACGACCCCCACCCCGCCCTCGGCCGGCTGAACGACAGGCGCCTGCTGCGCAGCCTCGCTTATGTGGACGGGCAGTGGCGCACCGGCCCCGATGCCGCGAGCTTCGCCGTGCGCGATCCCGCGACACGCGGGCTCGTGGCATCGGTCGCGGCAGTCGATGCCGAAGGCACCACGCAGGCGATCGAGGCCGCAGCCGGCGCGTTTCCCCTTTGGCGGGCGCGTCTTCCCCAGGAGCGCAGCGCGGTGCTGCGGCGCTGGTTCGAGCTGATCGTGGCGAACACGGAGGACTTGGCCCTCCTGATGACGCTCGAACAGGGCAAGCCGCTCGCCGAGAGCCGGGGCGAGATCGCCTATGCCGCCTCCTTCGTGGAATGGTATGCGGAGGAAGCCAAGCGGGTGAACGCGGAAGGGGTGACGAGCCACCTGGCCCACGCGGAGATGAGCGTGCGGCGCGAGCCGCTCGGCGTGGTCGGCCTCGTCACGCCGTGGAACTTTCCGTCCGCCATGCTCACCCGCAAGGCCGCCGCAGCGCTCGGCGCGGGCTGCACGGTGGTGGCGCACCCCTCGTCCGAGACGCCGCTCTCGGCACTTGCGCTGGCCGAGCTCGGCGAGCGCGCGGGCCTGCCGGGAGGCGTGTTCAACGTGGTGACGGGCAGCGCCCAGACGATCGTGGGCGTATTCTGCGGGGACGCGCGCGTGCGCGCCTTGTCGTTCACGGGCTCGACCGAGATCGGCCGCCTCATCGCCGCGCAGTGCGCGCCCACCGTCAAGCGCCTGCTGCTCGAGCTCGGCGGCCACGCGCCGCTTCTGGTGTTCGACGATGCTGACCTCGACCGCGCGGTCGCGATAGCGCTCGACGCCAAGTTCGCGACATCGGGCCAGGATTGCCTGGCGGCCAACCGCATCTTCGTGCAGCGCGGGCTCTACCCGCGTTTCGTGGAAGCCTTCGGCCGGGCGGTGGCCGGGCTCAAGGTCGGCAACGGGCTCGACGAGACGAGCGTGATCGGCCCGCTGATGCATGAGCGGGCCTTTGCGAAATGCGAGGCGCATGTGGGGGACGCCCTGTCCAAGGGCGCAAGGCTCGTGGTGGGCGGCGGGTGTCGCGAGGCGGGCCCGCTCTTCTTCGCGCCGACGCTTTTGGCCGACGTGCCCGACGATGCCGCGATCCTCCACGAGGAAACCTTCGGGCCGGTGGCTGCGGTTCTGCCCTTCGACACCGAGGACGAAGCGATCCGCCGCGCCAACGACACGGAATACGGCCTCGTCGCTTATCTCGTTTCCGAGAACGGCGCGCGGCAGCGGCGCGTGGCGGCCGCCCTCGACTACGGCATGGTGGCCGTCAACCGCGTGAAGATCACGGGCGCCCCCATCCCCTTTGGCGGCGTGAAGCAGTCCGGCATCGGCCGCGAAGGCTCGCGCCACGGCATCGAGGCCTTCACCGACCTCAAATATATCTGCACCGACCTTTCCTGACCTCCAAGGAGTTCCCCATGCTCGATCGCTCCAACGAACTCGCGGCCTGGGACCGCGACCACTTCTTCCACCCCTCCACCAACATGGGCACCCATGCCCGCGGCGAGACGCCGACCCGCGTGATGGCGGGCGGCGAGGGCGTGTGGATCACGGATGTTTCCGGCAAGAAGAGCTTGGACGCCTTTGCCGGCCTTTATTGCGTCAATGTCGGCTACGGCCGGCAGAAGATCGCGGACGCCATCGCCGCCCAGGCCAAGGACCTGGCCTATTACCACGCCTATGTCGGCCACGGCACGGAGACCTCGATCCGGCTCGCCAAGATGATCGTCGACCGCGCGCCGCAGGGCATGAGCCGCGTGTTCTTCGGCCTCGGCGGCTCGGACGCCAACGAGACCAACATCAAGCTGATCTGGTTCTACAACAACGTGCTCGGACGGCCCGAGAAGAAGAAGATCATCTCGCGCTGGCGCGGCTATCACGGCTCGGGCGTGATGACGGGCTCCCTGACGGGCTTGAAGCTCTTCCACGACGCCTTCGACCTGCCGCGCGCGCCCGTGCTGCACACGGAAGCGCCCTATTACTTCCGCCGCCCCGACCGCGACATGAGCGAGGAGCAGTTCTCTGAGTTCTGCGCCGACAAGCTTGAGGAGATGATCCTGGCCGAGGGCCCCGACACGGTGGCCGCCTTCATCGGTGAGCCGATCCTGGGCACCGGCGGCATCGTGCCCCCGCCCGCCGGCTACTGGGAGAAGATCCAGGCCGTGCTCACGAAATACGACGTGCTCCTGGTGGCCGACGAGGTGGTCACGGGCTTCGGGCGGCTCGGCACCATGTTCGGCTCGGACCACTACGGCATCAAGCCCGACCTCGTCACCATCGCCAAGGGCCTCACCTCGGCCTATGCGCCCTTGTCGGGCTCGATCGTGGGCGAGCGGATGTGGAAGGTCCTGGTGGAGGGCTCCGACAAGATGGGCCCGCTCGGCCACGGCTGGACCTATTCGGCCCATCCGCTTTGCGCGGCGGCGGCCATCGCCAATCTCGAACTGGTGGACGAGCTGGATCTCGTGCGCAACGCGGGCGAGACCGGCGCCTATTTCCGCGAGCGGCTCGCAGCAGCCGTGGGCGACCACCCCCATGTCGGCGAGGTGCGCGGCGACGGCATGCTCGCAGCCGTGGAATTCGTGCGCGACCGCGACGACCGCGTGTTCTTCGACGCTTCCGAGAAGGTCGGCCCCCGGATCGCCGCGGCACTCCTCGAACGCGGCGTGATCGCCCGCGCCATGCCGCAAGGCGACATCCTGGGCTTCGCCCCGCCGCTCTGCCTTTCCCGCGAGGAGGCCGACACGGTGGTGGAAAGCACGGCCGATGCGGTGCGCGCGGTGTTTACCGCGTAAGATACAGAGACAGATCGGAGCGCCCGGCGGGACCGGGCCTCCGTGCAACGGCGGCGCCGTCGCGTAACAGCATCCGTTGCCGGCACGATACGAAGAGCGTTCTCCGCCGCCACTTGGCCGCAAAGCACCGGCCCTATGCGTGTTCGCGATCCATCCGGGAACACCCTAAATGCCCAGCCTGCCCCGCCCCACGATGCCCGAAAGCCTGCTCTGGCTGTCGAACGAGCTTTACTGGAGGCAGAACCTGTCGACCGTGCCGCGGGCTGCCGAACCCCAGCCGGAGGCCCCGCGCCGCCTGGGCCTCGGCCAGGAAGGGTTGCGGCGCCCCTAGCCGGCGGCGCTGAAGGCGTCGGCGGGGCCGGAGACGCGGAGGCCCAAGGGGTTGCCTGCGGCATCGAGCGCGGTCCACTCCGATCCCGTCGGTCCCGTCGACGCTTCCCAGCGCGCCACGGCGCCCGCCTTGAGGTGGAGGTGGAAGTCGGCGCGCATGAGGTTGATGAAGCCCATGGCGGGCTTCACCGTTTCCACCGCGCCTTGCCAGCGCTGGTGAAAGCCGGGGCGGCGAAATTCCACGGAGATGGGCAGGCCCTTCGCCATCGCGAGATCGAAGGGCGTGCGGCCGGGATCGTTGTCGGCCACCTCGCCGCGCTCGGCTGCGGGCGCCGGCTCCTTGGGCGCAAGCTCGGTGCCGGTGGGCAGCGTGGCGAGCGCGGCATCGAAAGGGGCGAGGCCGCCGAAGCCGACCACGCTTGCGATGGCTTCGCCGCCCTCGTCCAGGATGTCGACGCGCGGCAGTTCCATCTCGCCCATGCGGCCCGTGCGGTCGGCCACCAGGGAATGGATGGCGGAGAGATCGAAGCGACTGTCATGCTCGGCGCCGAGCAGCGCCACATGCCCGTCGCTCGCTTCCACGCGCTCCACGGTGCCGATGCGCTCGTGGGTCGCGCCGTGGGCGCGCGCGGTGATCATCAGCTTTCCCATGAGGGGCAGGATGTGGAGGAACTGGGCGGGCGAGACGGCAAGAAGCTCGCGGGCGAAAGGCTGGCTCATGATGGTTCTCAGGCTGGTTGCAGTGTGAAGCTGTGGGGTGTGGACGTGATCGGCACGGTTCGCACGGGCCCGAGCCCGAGGGGCTCGCGGTGGGACACGACCACGAAGGTGGTCTGGGGAAGCGCTGTGCGCAGGGCCGAAAAAAGCGCCTGCTCGGCTTCGGGGTCGAGCGCGGAGGTCGCCTCGTCCAGAAACGCCCAGTCGGGGCGGTGAACGAGCAGCCGGGCCAGCATCAGCCGCTGGCGCTCGCCGCCCGACAGACCTGCGAGCCCGTCCGTGCCCAGGCGCGCGACGCCCACCGTGCGGAGCGCCTTCTCGATGGTGCCGGGCGCGAAATCCTCCTCGGCCGCCGGGTAGGCCACGGCATCCGCCACCGCGCCCAGCGGCGCATAGGGCTGCTGGGGCAGAAACAGGAGCGAGGCGCGGGGCAGATCCACCTCGCCCTCCGCATGGGGCCAGAGGCCGGCGAGCGTTTTCAGGAGCGTGGTCTTGCCGACGCCCGAGACGCCCTTGAGCCAGACCGTCTGCCCCAGCTGGAGTTCGAGCGCGGGCAGGGAAAAGAGCGTCTGGCCCGTGGCCGTACAGACGCGCAGGCTCCGCACGCGAAGCCTTCCATCCGGCGAGGGCGCGATGTCGGGGCCCGTTCTCCTGCTTTTCGACGCCTCGGCGGCATCCACGAAGGCGCCCAGGCGCGAGGCGGCCGCCGCAAGCTCGGCCAGGGGCCGATAGGCGAAGATGAACCAGGACAGCGTGGTGACCACCTGGGAAAAGGCCGAGCCGAGCTGCATCAAGCCGCCGAAGGTGACGCCGCCGCCGAAGAAGGCGGGCAGGCCGAGAAAGGTGGGAATGCGCAGCACCGTGAAGCGGTAGGGGTATGTGAAGGAGGACAGGATCAGCTCGCGGCCGATCAGGCGGCGCCAGTTCACCATGATGGCGTCGAACAGGCGGCCGAAGCCGCGCCGCTCGGCGCCCTCGCCGTTGGAGAGTGCTATCGCATCCACGTTCTCGCGCAGCCGGGCGAGCGCGAAGCGGTAGTCGGCCTCGCGGCGCTGCTGGTCGAAGTAAAGGCCCTTCAACTGGCGCCCGAGCAGATGCGTCACCCCACTCGCCAGCGCGACATAGAGGAAGGCGGCCCACACCATGTAGCGCGACAGCTCCCAGTCCACGCCAAGGAACGAGAGCGGCAGCGGAAAGGTGGAAAGCCCCCACAGCACCGCGAGATAGGAGAACAGGCCGACCACCCTCGTCACCACGTCCATCGAGAGCGGGATGGCGCCGGACTGGGTGGAATGGTCGGTGGCGGGGCCGGCCAGAAACAGCCGGCAGTCCTCGGCGATGCGCTGGTCGGGGTTGTCGATGCCCGACGCGCCCAGGCGCCAGAAGGTCTTGTCCGCGAGGTAGCGGTCGAGCACCTGCGCGGTCAGAGCGCGGCGCCAGCGGATCTCGAGAAGCTTGCGGAGGTAGGAGGCGGAGAGTTCGCGCGCCACTTCGGCCACCACGATCACGCCGAAGATGCCGACCTGGCGCAGGGCTTCGCCGACGTTCATGCCCTGGAGCGCGTCGTAGAAATCCTTGGTCCAGGCGATCAGGCGCAGGCCCACGAGCACGGAGGCGAGCTCCAGCGCCAGCACCACGAAATAGAGCGGCACGCCCGCCTTGCCTCCCGGCCCGGCGATGGTGAGCCGGACCAGAAAGGCGATGTGCCGGAGAACGAGCGGCACCCGCATCAGAAGCGCTGCGTGATGCCGAGCTTGAAGGTGCGGCCGGGCGCGGTCTGAAGCTCGATCGGGTTGACGTTGGCGACCGCCGAGGTGACCGTCTGCGAATAGCCCGAAAGCGTGTTGGGGAAGTAGCGCTTGTCGAAGATATTCTGCACGCCGGCATCCAGCTCGAAGCCCTTGCCCGGCTTCCAGTGGACGAAGGCGTCGAACACGGCATAGCCGTCGGGCTTGAAGGCGTCGGGGTCGGCGCGGCGCGTGACACCCGAAGCGAAGGTGCCGATCACTTCCGTTTCGAGGTTCCAGTCTGGCAGGAGGTAGCGCAGCCCGAGCACGGCGGTGAAGGGCACGGCGCCGTCGAAGGCCGTCTCCTCGGCATCCGCCGTCAGCCGCTGGGTGCCGCGCTGGTAAGACAGCGAGGCCGTGCCGACGAGGTTTCGCCAGAGCTCGGCCTCGGCGGATGCCTCGATGCCCCAGAGCTTCACGTCCGACACGTTGTCGGAGGTGACGGTGTTCGGGTCGGCGGGGTTCACGGTAACGAGGCCGCGGATGAAGTTCTCGTAGTCGGCGTAGAAGACGCCTGCGGAAAAGTAGGCCGTGTTCCACTCTCCCCGCACGCCCGCCTCGTAGGAACGCACGGATTCGGGCTTGAGGTTCGGGTTGGGGATCACGTTGACGGGTGGAAACGAGAACGGGTCCTGCACCGACACGAAGAGCTGCTGGGAGGTCGGGACCTTGAAGCCCTCGCCATAGGAGCCGTAGAGCGAATAGGTCTCGTCGAGCTTGAAGACGGCGCCGAGCTTCTTGGTGATCTTGTCTTGCGAGACCACGCCGGGCTCGAAGCCGGGCAGGCCGACATAATCCTCGTCGGCCGTGGGATCGAGCCGGTAGGTGGAATAGCGCAGGCCGGGCGTCAGCGTCAGGCGCTCGTCGAAGAGCTTGATCTCGTCCTGGACGAAGACATCGGCGCGGCGCGTCTCGACCTGGGGGAAGTTGAAGCCCTGGTTGCCGACAACCGTGGTCGCGCCCGTGTCCGAGCGGAAGGTGGTGTTGACGCCGTCATATTCCGTGTTCGTCCAGTCTCCGTCGAAGCCGTAGATCAGCGTGTGGGACGAGGCCGCGAGATCGAACGAGGACTGCGCCACCACGTCGAGCTCGGTGAAGGTCTCGCCGTAGTCGCGCAGCTGCTCCACGATCTGGGTGCGGGGGCGGGCGACGCGGCTGTAGAAGCGCTCCTGGCGGGACTCGGTCAGCCGCCGCTGCGGCGAGTGGGAAAGGCTCCACTTCACGCTGTCGAGCCAGGGCTGGCTGACGGTCCACTCGTGCTCGAAAGAAGCGCGGGTGCGCGTCATGTCGAGATCGCGCTGCCAGTCCTCGTTGGTGTAGAAGAAGGCGCTGCCGGCCGTGCTGTTGGCGCTGAAGTCGAAGACCTGGTCCACCGTCGAGTTGCGGTCGAAGAACTCGCCTGTCGCCTTGAACTTGTGCTCCTGCGTGGGTGTCCAGACGATCTTGAAGAGCCCGTTATAGGCGTCGGTATCGCTGGGATAGAGGACGTTGCAGGGCAGGATCGCGATGCGCGGGCAGCCATAGATGCCGCCATCGGCGCGGGCGCGGCCGAGTTCCGGCTCGGACGCACCGAGATAGCCGAGCGAGGCGAGCATCTGGATGTCGCCGTGCTCGACTGCGCCCGTGACCTGGCTGCGCCAGGACTGGTCGAAGCTGTCATAGGCGCCGCGCACCTCGACCGCCCAGGGCTTGCCGGCATCGGCCAGCAGGTCCTCGGGATCGCGGGTGCGGAAATTGACGACGCCGCCCAGCGCGTCCGAGCCCCACAGCACGGAATTGGGGCCGCGCACCACCTCCACGGCCTTGAGGTTGAAGGGGTCCACGAAATCGCGCGACCCGTCGGTGGTGATCTCCTGGACGCGCGAGCCGTCAACCAGGATCTGCACCCGGTTGCCGGAAACGCCGCGCACCTGGAAGCCGGTCAGCTGGCCGAACGGGTTTGCGCCGGAGGTCTGGCGGGGAACGGAAACGCCCGGTGTGTAGCGCACGAGGTCCTGGATGTCGCGCGCCACGCGCTCTTCGATCTCTTTTTTGGTGATCACGTCCACCGTCTGCGGCACGTCGAGCACCGAGCGCTCGTCGCGGGTGGCGGTGACCGTGATCTCGCCGAGCACCGCTTCCTCCTCGGTCGAGAGGAGGCGCTCCTGCTCGGGCGCCTGCGCATGGGCCGTGCCGGCCTGAAGCAGGAGCATGGCCGCGGCCAGGCCCTGCCACCCCTGCACTTTCCACCTTCCGTCGCGAACCGCGCCCGGTTCGCGACGGTTCTGCGGTGAGACCGCGTCCGATGCTTCGCTCATTCCATCCCCCCTGATGTTTCGACCCCTCCCCTTCAGGCACAGGCGTGCGCCATCGCCCGGCGGGATGCCGGTCGCGCGGTGCTGGAGAAGTGGATCAAACCCCTATGGGCACACGAAAATCAAAGCTGATAAAAAGAGTCAACTATTATTTCTTGACTGAGGGACTCAAGTTTTAGGCCGAGCCCCTCCCGGCGATGAAGGGGGTGCAATCCCGAGGCCTATCGCTTAGCGACAGCCCTTCGCCCGCCCCACGCTCGCCCGATTGCGCCCATGCCCCTGTCCGACTTCGTCTACCGCCCGTTCGAGACGCTGATCCGCCCGCTCGACATTCCCGTGCGGCCCCTGCCCGCGAGCGGGCCGTTCGCGCTGCTCAAGCATTTCGCCTCGCTGTTTCGCGGCGTTCTGCTGGCGGTGGCGCTGCTGATGGTCGCGGTGGAAGGCATCAACCTCGCGACGATCTGGGGCATCTCGTTCGTGGTGGACGGCGTGACGGAGAGGGGCGCGGGAGCCTTCTTCGCGGCCGAGTGGCCCACGCTGCTTTTTCTGGGCGTGCTGACCTTTCCGCTTCTGCCGCTTCTGATCTTTCTCGCCAACACGCTGAACTCGCAGGCGGTCGCGGTGTCCATGCCGGCCGCGATGCAGTGGCAGGGCCACAAGGCGGTGGAGCGGCAGGACCTCGCCTTCTTCCAGGACCAGTTCGCCGGCCAGGTGGCGGCGCGCATCTCGCAGGTCGCGTCTGCCGTGCAGACGCAGATCGTGGTGGCCTTTTATCAGGTGCCGCTCTTCGTGGTGCAGTTCGTCGGCTCGCTCGTGCTGCTCGGCGCGCTCGCCTGGCCGCTGGCGCTGCCCGTTCTCGTCTGGATCGCGGCGAACATCGCCCTGAGCGTGGTGGCCGTGCCGCTCTTTTCCGAGCGCTCGCGCCGCACCGCGCGTGCGCGCAGCCTGATTTCGGGCGCGATGACCGACCTCTACAGCAACATCTTGATGGTGAAGCTGTTTGCGGCCGAAGACAGCGAGGCGGGCTCGATGAAGCGCTTCATGGCCAACGCCATCGAAACGCAGCAGCGCGAGCGCCGCGTGCACCTGACGACCGACACGGCCGTGATCCTGCTCAACACCGCACTCGTGCTCGCCAATTTCGCGATCGGCTTCTGGGGGCTCGCCGCGGGCTTCGTGACGGTCGGCCAGTTCGTCGCCTCGATCGCCATCGTCCAGCGCCTGAGCGCCAATTCGCGTGCCTTTCTCCAGATGGGCCAGCAGATCTTCCAGGGCGTGGGCACGATCCGCGACGCGATGCCGGTGGTGACCACCCCGCCCACGGTCGTGGACGCGCCGGGTGCAGCAAAGCTCGATGTCACGGCGGGCCGGGTCGAGTTCAGGAATGTCGGCTTCGCCTATCGCGAGGGACAGCCGGTGATCGACGGATTGTCGCTCACGGTGGGAGCCGGCGAGAAGGTGGGGCTGGTCGGCCTGTCGGGCGCGGGCAAATCGACGCTGGTGAGCCTGCTTCTGCGCTTCTTCGACCTCAAGGAGGGCACGATCCTGATCGACGGGCAGGACATCCGCGCGGTCACCCAGGCGAGCCTCAGGGAAAGCATCGGCGTCGTGACCCAGGAGGTCTCGCTGCTGCATCGCTCGGTCGGCGACAACATCCGCTACGGCAAGCCCGACGCATCGACGGAGGAATTGCGCCACGCGGCCCGCCTCGCCGAAGCCGACGGCTTCATCACGGCGCTCCGGGACGGCGAGGACCGCATGGGCTACGAGGCCTTCGTGGGCGACCGGGGCGTCAAGCTCTCGGGCGGCCAGCGCCAGCGCGTCGCCATCGCGCGCGTGCTGCTCAAGGATGCGCCGATCCTGGTTCTCGACGAGGCGACCTCCGCCCTCGACAGCGAATCCGAGGCCGCGGTGCAGGACAAGCTGGCGCTGCTGATGGAAGGCAAGACCGTTCTCGCCATCGCCCACCGCCTGTCCACCATTGCCAGCATGGACCGGATCGTGGTGGTGGAGGGCGGCCGGATCGTGGAAGAAGGCACGCCGCAGGCCCTGCTCGCCCGCGACGGGCTCTATGCCCGCCTGTGGAAGCGGCAGACGGGCGGCTACATCGCCGAAACGGTGGAGACGCCCTGAGCATTTCCGGATGCAAGACCGCTTCGCAGCTTTTTCTGGAAATGCTCAGTCCTGGCGGACGATCGCGCCGATCGCGTTGACCAGGATGCGTGCTGCCGTGAGGGCCGACAGGCCGCCGGGGTCGGCTGTGGGCAGGAGTTCCACGAGGTCCATGCCGACGATGCGCCCGCGTTTCGCGGCACCCGCGACGAGATCGATCACCTGGGTGTAGGTGAGCCCGCCCGGCGTCCGCGCGGCCACGCCGGGCATGACGCTCGGGTCGAGCCCGTCGCAGTCGAGCGTGACCACGATCCGCGCGCCTTCGGGGATCTGTTCGAGCGCTGCAGTTATGCCCCGCTCGTGGATGGTGCGGGCCGTCACGATCCGGCTGCCGTAGCTTTTCGCCGCCTCGACTTCTGCCCGGCGCGCGCTGCCGACGCTGCGGATGCCGACCTGCACGAGACCCACCACATGCGCCATCTCGCTCGCGCGCCGCATCGGGCTGGAATAGCCGAGCGGCTCGCCGTCCACCGTTTCGCGCCAGTCGATATGGGCGTCGACCTGGAGCACCCAGACCGGTTCCTCCCCGGCAAAGGCGGCGAAGAAGGGGATCGGCACAGAATCGTCCCCCCCGATCATGATGGGCACCGCACCTTGGGCCAGGATCGCGCGGGTCTGTTGCGTGATCCGCTCGCGGTTGCCCGCATTGTCGCCCATCGCGCTTGGGACATCGCCCGCGTCGAAGCAGGAGACCGGCCCCTCGTCGAACAAGGGACCACCGAGATCGAAGTCCCAGTTGCCCACCAGCCCCGCATCCGCTTGCGACGCCTGCCGGATGGCTTGGGCGGCAAGCGCGTAGCCGCTGCTGTCGCGCCCCGGATAGGTCGTCCCGTGCCCCGCGCCGAAGATCACCACGCGAGCGCCTTGCGTGGATTCGAGGTAGCGGGGAAGGTTCAGGAACGTCTCGGGGGATGCCATCGTGGCTCGGGCCTCGCGGGTTGGTGGCGAAAGGCCAGTCTAGAGCATTTCCGGACGCAAAACCGCTTCGCACTTTTGCTGGAAAGGCTCTGGCGCATTTCCGCAGGAAAGGCCGAACGAGCCCTCAGCGATGGTCGAGCCGGGCGACCAGGCGGTCGCCGGCCCACTGGATCAGGCAGACCATGACGATCAGAACCGCGACCACGGCGATCATCACGCCCGTCTCGAAGCGCTGGTAGCCGTAGCGGATGGCGAGGTCGCCCAGACCGCCCGCGCCGATGGCGCCGGCCATGGCGGACGCGCCGACCAGGGTCACGAGCGTGACGGTGAAGCCTGCCACGAGGCCGGGCATGGCTTCGGGCACGAGCACCTCGCGCACCACGGTCCAGCGGCTGCCGCCCATGGCGCGCGCGGCCTCGATCAGCCCGCGATCCACCTCGCGCAGCGAAACCTCCGCGATCCGCGCGTAGTAGGGCGTGGCGGCGATGGCGAGCGGCACGATGGCCGCCCATGTGCCGATCGAGGTGCCGACGATCAGCCGGGTCACGGGGATCAGCGCGACGAGCAGGATGATGAAGGGCACAGAGCGGAAGCCGTTGACCACCGCCCCCAGGATCCGGTTGAGCCAGGGGCTGGGCGCGATGCCGCCGCGGTCGGTGGCGACCAGCAGGAGCCCAAGCGGCAGGCCGGCGACCAGCGAGATCAGGCCGGACGCCGCCGTCATCAGCAGCGTTTCCCAGGTGGAGCGCAAAAGAAGCTCAAGCATCACGGGCGACATGGCCGATCCCTTCCACGCGCGCGCCGCGCTCTTCGAGATGCGTTCTCGCCCGCGCCGCAGCCTCGGCGGGAACCGCGAGAAACAGCGTGCCCACAGGCTCCCCGCCCACATGGTCGATGCCGCCATGCAGCAGGCGGAAGGCGCCGAGGCCCGCAAAAAGGGTTCCCCGCGCGGCATCCCCGGCGACATCGACCCGCAGCAATGCGTCGCCCTCGCTCACCAATCGCTCGCGCAGCACAGGGGGCAGTTCCGGCCGGATCGATTGCAGAAGGCGGCGCGTGACGGGCGCCTGCGGCTCGGCGAAGACCTGCCAGACCGGCCCTTCCTCGACGATGCGCCCGCTTTCGATCACCGCGACCCGGTCGGCCACCGCGCGCACCACCTCCATCTCGTGGGTGATCAGAAGCACGGAAAGCCCGAGCCTGCGGTTGATGTCGCGCAGAAGCGCGAGGATCGACTGGGTGGTCTCGGGGTCGAGCGCGGATGTCGCCTCGTCCGACAAAAGAAGGGCCGGCCGCGCGGCAAGCGCGCGCGCGATGCCCACGCGCTGCTTCTGGCCGCCCGAAAGCTGGGCCGGAAAGTGCCGGGCCTTGTCGGCCAAGCCCACGAGGTCGAGGAGTTCTGCCACGCGCTCCTCGCGCGCGGCACTTGGATGGCCCGCGATCTTGAGCGGCAGGGCCACGTTTTCAGCCACCGTCTTGGCGGACATGAGGTTGAAGTGCTGGAACACCATGCCGATGCGCCGCCGCAGGGGCTGGAGCGCGCGTTCACCCAGCGCACTGATCTCGCGGCCTTCCACCAAGACCCGGCCGGAGTCGGGCCGCTCCAAACCGTTGAGGCAGCGGATCAGCGTCGATTTGCCCGCGCCCGAGCGGCCGATCAGGCCCAGGACCTCGCCCTTGCGCAGCGTGAGCGACACCCCGTCGAGCGCCGGGGTCTCGCCGAAGCGGCGCCTGACGTCGATCAGCTGGGCCACCGGCTCCGCCTGAGCGGGGCTCGGGGGCTTTTCGAGCGCGCTTCTGGGAACGTGCTGGTTCATGGTGCTTCCGGGATGCGGCGAGGCCCGCGCGGGAAACGATCCCCGCGCGGGCCGTGATGGGGAAGGGGTGGAAGGGATCAGTAGGCGCTGATGCCCGTGCCCTTGTAGACGCGCTCGAACTCAGCCCTGACGGTCTCGTTCTGGTAGCTTTCCACCAGGGTCTTCACCCAGGGCTCGTTCTCGGTTCCCGCCTTCACCGCGATGAAGTTGCGGTAGGGGTTGTCCTCCTTGGGCTCCTGGGCGATGCGGTTCTCGGCCGAGAGGCCGCTCTTCAGCGCCCAGTCGGTGTTGACCACGGCCGCATCGAGATCGTCCACCGAGCGGCCGACGATGCCGGCATCGAGTTCCTTGATCTCGAGGTTCTTGGGGTTCTCGGCGACATCGGCCACGGTCGCCAGGATGCCCACGCCGTCCTTCAGCTTGATCAGGCCCTGGCTTTCGAGCACGCGCAGCGCGCGGCCTTCGTTGGACGGGTCGTTGGGAACGCCGACCACAGCACCTTCGGGCAGGCTCGCCACATCCGCGTGCTTCTTGGAATAGAGGCCGATCGGCCACAGGCCGGTATAGCCCACGGGCACGATCTTGTAGCCCTGCGTCTTGATCTGGTTGTCGAGATAGGGCTGGTGCTGGAAGGCGTTGGCGTCGATCTCGCCACGCTCCAGCGCCTCGTTGGGCTGGGTGTAGTCGTTGAACACCACGGTCTCGATGTTCAGGCCCTTTTCGGCCGCCTGCGCCTTGACCACGCGCCAGACGTCCTCGTCCTCGCCGCTGATGATGCCGACCTTGATCGCCTTGTCCTGCGCGTGAGCGGGTGCGAGCGCTGCCAGCCCGCCGAGCGCGAGGGCTCCCACGACGAGGAGGGAAAGCGCGCCGCGCCGCGTGACGGCGGACAGGGCGGTGGAGTGGGTGAGTGCGTCGCTCATGGTGCGTTCCTGCGCTGGGTGCCGATCCCGACCGACACGGCAGCGAGCCGCTCGATCCTGGGGCAATCATCGCGAAAACCGCGCCGTGGAGGAAAACCGCTCTTGGCGATTTTCTTGCGCTCATGGGAAAATTCGGCCGGCTCGGGGCGATTTTCCGCCGGGATTTTTCCCCAAGCGGCCGGGACCGGCCTCGCAACGCAAAAAACGACCATGCGGGCGAAGGCGCCCGCTCCTCACATCGCGGAGCGGATGTCGCGCATCAATTCATCGAAGGGCTTGCCCGAGAACTGGTGGCCGAAGCCGTCGACCTCCCGGAAGGTCGCGCCGGGCAGCTTCTCGCGGTATTGCGCCATGTTGCCGAAGCCCACGAACTCGTCGTCGCGGCTGTGGAAGAAGGTGAGCGGCACGGCGGGCAGCCTGCTTGCTAGATCGAGGGGCAGGGCGAAGTCGTCCTTGCCGAACTCGCCGTCCACCAGCTTGTAGGGCGTGCCCGCGAGAAAGACCGCGCGGGGCCTGGCGGCTGTTCCCCCTTCCGCCAGGAGCTTGAGCAGAGCCGCCCCGCCCAGCGAGTGGGTGACGACGATGCCGCCCTCGACGAGATCGTCCAGCGCAGCGGAAAGCACCGGTTTCGCCTTGTTCCAGTCGACCTCTTCCAGCCCCGCCACGAACGGGTAGGCAACCGTCTTGGCCGGGAAGGCTTGCTCGATCTGCTTCTTGAGAAGCTCGTCCTCCGCGTGGGCGCCCTCGCCCGCGCCTTGGATGAACAGGATGTCGGCCTTGGGCATGGATCGCGCGCTCCGTTGCAGCGCAAGCGAAACGTGGCATTGCGCGGATTGTTCAAAGATGCCGAAATACGCGCGCCCGCCGCTCACCATATCTTCACCCGGCCGATGATAGCCGTCGAAACGACAGTCTGCCCCCCGCCCAGCCATCAAGACCGTCCGCGATGCTGATCTTTCCGGTTCTCGATCTTCTCGCCGCCGGCATCGGGTCAGCTGCCGCGATCATTCTGCTCGATGTCGCCAAGCTCGCGCCCTCGCCCGGTCTTCGCCGCGGATGGCTCGCCTTGTGCGGCCTGCTGTGCGTCTGCGTCCTGCTTGCCGCCGCCCATGGGGTGCTGCTGTTCAACCGCACGGCCGAGCTGTCGGACATGATCAGCACGGCGGTGTTTCTTGCCGGCTCGTCCTATGTGCTCGCCATCACCTGGCTGACGCGCCGCACGGCGCGCGAGCTGCTCAAGATGAACGGCCTGGCGAGAGCCGCCTACACGGATTCCCTGACCGGGGTCGGCAACCGGCGCCGTTTCATGGAAAGCCTGGAAAGCCAGATCGCCGCCGCACGCGCGAGCGGGGGTCGCTGCATGCGCTTGCGCTCGACATCGACCATTTCAAGCGGGTCAACGACACCCACGGCCACGCCGCGGGAGACCGGGTGCTGGTCGAGGTAGCCAGCCTGATCGAACGGAGCATCGGGGGCGGGGACAGCGTGTGCCGGATGGGCGGCGAGGAGTTCAGCGTCATTCTTCCGCGGCACGATGACCTTTCCGCGGCACGGCTCGCCGAGCGTCTGCGGGCGGGCGTGGAGAGCCTGGGCATCGATGCCGGCTCGGGCCGCGAGATCACGGTCACGATCAGCCTCGGCCTGGCGGCGTGGCGGCACGGCGAAACGCCCGCCGATCTCCAGCGCCGCGCCGACGAGGCGCTCTACGCCGCCAAGCGCAGCGGCAGGAACCAGATGCGCTTCGCCGCCTGAAGCGGGCTTTTGGGCTTGCCCCGAGCCCCTTCGTCGCCCAAACCGGGCGCGGGCTTGAAGGAAAGGGAGGGCTGCGATGCTGGCGACCGCGTTGCTGCGGGCGGTGAGCGGCGAGCACCTGCATCTGCGCTTCAATGCCGGGCGGAGCTTTCGCATCGAGATCGTCGAGCGGCCGGCGGACCACCTGCCCGAAGCCCAGGCGAACGCGTTGATCGACGCCTGCCGGCAGATCGCCTCGGCCTGCCTGGGCGGGCAGTCGCTGGATTACGGGCTGTTCGCGCCCGACCGCCGGGCCTGGCACCGCAGCGTGATCACGCTGGTCCGCGACCAGGGGGACGGCCGCCCCATCGCCTTCAACGCGATGCCGCTCCTGCCCGTGCTGCGCGGCGGGCAGCAGGAGCACCTTTTGCATCTCGGCCTCGTGATGGTGGACCCCAAGGAGCGGGGCGAGGGCCTGTCCTGGATCCTCTACGGCCTGACCTGCTTCGCGCTTTTCCTGCGCGGGGGCCTGCGGCCGCTCTGGATCAGCAGCGTGACGCAGGTTCCGGCCGTGGTGGGCATGGTGGCCGAGACCTTCGCGGGCGTCTACCCCGCGCAGAAGGGAACGGCGCAGACCTTCGCCCACCGCCATCTCGCCCACCAGATCATGGCGCAGGAGCGCGAAGCCTTCGGCGTGGGCGAGGAAGCCGGCTTCGACCCCGCGACCCAGGTGATCACGAACGCCTATACCGGCGGCTCCGACAACCTGAAGAAGAGCTTCGCTCAGGCCGCCAAGCACCGCGACGCGCGCTACAACGCGTTCTGCGAAACCGCGCTCGATTACGCGCGCGGCGACGACGTGCTCCAGATCGGCTGCCTCGACCTTTCCACCGCGCGCCGCTATCTCACGCGCGCCGTGCCGCGCTGGGCGCTGCCGGGCCTTTTGGCGCAGATGCTGTTTCTGGCGTCGAACGCCGTGATCGCGCCGCTGCTGCAATGGCTGGACGCGGCCAAACCCTATGGCAGACTGAGGCCGCGATGACTTCCTTCAGCTATGCCGAGATGACCACGCGCAACCGCGGCTTCGTTTCCGAGGCCGAGCAGGAGCGGCTGCGCGACGCGCGCGTGTTCATTCCCGGCGTGGGCGGCATGGGGGGTGCCGCCTTCATGGCGCTGCTGCGCGCGGGCGTCGGCCGCTTCATCATCGCCGACATCGACACCTTCGACGTGTCGAACCTCAACCGGCAGCTCTTCGCCACGCTGGAGACGGTGGGCATGCCCAAGGCGGAAGCCGTGCGGAATGCTGCTCGTCTCATCAACCCGGACGCGGAGATCGCGCTTCTGGGCGCCGAATGGACGGCCGAGCTCGACCGCCTGCTCGGCGAAAGCGATGTCGTGGTCAACGGCATGGACGACGCGGGCGCGGGCGTTCACCTCTACCGCCGGGCTGAGGCCGCGGGACGCACCGTGATCGACGCCTATGCCGCCCCCCTTCCCTCCGTCACCCGTGTCGGCCCCCACGCGCCGCGCCCTGAAAAGCGCCTGGGCTACCCCACTTTGGGTGTGCCGTGGAACGAGATCACCGACGCCATGCGAGGGGAATGCCTGGTGCGGGAGATCGAATATGTGCTGACGCATTCCTCCTCGCACCGGCACGTCGATCTCGACGTGGCGGCGGACGTGGCGGCGGGGCGCCGGTCGCGCTTTTCCTTTTCCACCATGGTGACGTTTGCCGGCACCATGATGGCCGAGGAAGCCATCCGCGTGGTGCTGCAAAGGCCGGGCGGGACCGACCATCGCGGCTGGTTCTTCAACCCGCACAAGGGCAAGGTCGAGCACCCGCTGCCCGAGCCCCTGGCCTCGGCCAAGCGCCTGCTGGTGCGCCGCATGATGCGGCGGCTGATGGCCGGGTGAAGGGATGATCCATCCGCTCGCGGCCCTCTTGCCGACCGCAGCGGCGCTGGCTGCGGTTCTGGTCGCCCGGCGCGGCGTGTCGCCCAGGGCGGCGGGCTCGGCGCTCGTCAGGCGGCTGCGCGCGCTCTACACGCTGACGGCACTCCTGCTCGGCCTGCGCCTGGCGGGCAAGGGCCTCGAGCACGGCTTCTTCTCCGTGGTCGAGATGATGGTCGCGGCCTGGCTGCCGCTTGCCGGCCTCCGGCTGGTGGAGGAGATGCTGCGCCGCCATGCGCCGCGCCCGCTCAAGCTCCTGGTGCTCGGCGGGGGCCTTGCCTTCTCGCTCGTGGCGCTCCTGCTCGGCGCGCTGTGGAGCGAGGCGGCCCTGCTGCTTCTTGCAGGATTCCAGGCTTTGGCGACAGCGGGCATGATCGTGCTTCTCCTGTCGGCCCGGCCCTGTCTGAGCCCCGGCGAGCGGCAGACGGCCGACACGTTCCTTCTCGCGCTCCTGCTGACGATCCCGCTCGCGGCGAGCGATTTCCAGGGCCTCCTGCCCGATCTGCCGCTGCGCGGCGGAGCGTTCGCGGTTCTGATCCTCGTTCTCGCGACCTCGCGGCTCGCGCGCGGCGACGGCGCGCCGCTCTGGCTCCTGGCGGACCTGGCGCTTTGCTTAGGCGGTGGGGCGGTCGCGGCAGCCATTGCCGCGACGATCCTGCCCACGGCCGCTTCCCCCGATCTCTGGCTTGCCGCGGCCGGTGGCTTTCTGGTTGCAGCACTCGCCCTTCTGGTGGAGCGCTTCGCCTTGATCCGGCTCGAAACCACGCGCCTCGTGCGCGCCCTGGCGCGGGCGGACGGCGGCAGGGACGGGCTTCTCCGCGCGCACCCGCTTCTGGCATCCGCCGAGATCGTGGACGAGCGGCTGCTCGACACCTATCCCACAGACGCCGTCCGCGCCCTGGCGGCCGCGCGCGTGGTCGGCGAGAACTGGGGCGAGGGCGAAGCGAGGAACGCCGCCCGCGACCTGCTCGACGCCACGGGCGCCACCCACCTGCTGCGCCTGTCCGAAAACCCGCCGCGCTTTCTCGCCGTGTCCGCGGGCGGCTTGGCCGGGCCTTCGCTCCACGACGAGCTGACGGTGGCCGCCATGCTGATCGAGAGCCGCCCGTGACGCTCGACCTGCGCGAGGGCGACGCCCGGACCTTTTTCGAGGTCCCTTTCACCGCCTACGGCCCTTCGGACGGCTATGTCTCGCCCATGCGCGGCGACATCCTGCGGATGCTCGACCCCAAAAAGAACCCGCTCTGGCGCGCGGGCAACCCGTTCCGCTTCTGGACGGTGCATCGCGAGGGCCGGCCGGTCGGGCGCATCATCGCCCATGTTCACGGGGAATCGAACCGGCGCCACGGCACCCGCCGCGCCCAGTTCGGCTTCTTCGACTGCGCCGACGACCCCGATGCCGCCCGCCTGCTGCTCGACGCCGCCGCCAAATTCGCGCGCGACACGGGCCAGGACGAACTCGTCGGCAACTTCAACCTGACGGCGATGCAGCAGGCGGGTGTCGTTACCGAGGGCTTCGGGACACAGGCCTTCACCGACATGATCGTGAACCCGCCCCATGTGCCGCGCCTTCTCCTGGCCAACGGGTTCGAGCCGTTCTTTCCGATGACGACCTTTTCGATCGACCTGCGTTCCGCGCCGCCGATCGAGGCGCCCACGCTGTCGGAAGTCGAGGGGTTCCGGTTCCAGCCCATCGAAAAGCGCGTCTTCGCCGAGCGGATGGAGGAAGCGCGCCAGGTGCTGAACGACGGGTTCGACGCGAACCCCATGTTCGTGCCGCTCACGCCAGACGAGTTCCGTTTCCAGGCGGGCGAGATGTCGGCCATCCTCGACCCCCGCCTGTCGGCCGTGCTGACCCACCGGAACCGCCCGATCGGAACGGTGGTCTGCATTCCCGACCTCAACGGCTTTCTGGCGGGCACGCGCTCGCGCATCCGCTTTTCCACGCCCTGGCACTATCTGCGCCACCGCCTTTCGCGCAGGCGGGCCGTGATCATCTTCTATTCGGTGGCGCGCGACTGGCACGGCCGGGGCATCATGCCGGCGATGCTGGCGCGCACGGTTTCCGCCCTGCGCGACGCGGGCTACGACACGCTCGGCGTGACCTGGATCGCGGACGAGAACGCCGCGAGCCTGAGACAAATGGAGCGGCTCGGCGGCAAGCCCCTCCAGCGCCTTCACCTCTTCCGCAAGGCGCTGGCATGAACCCGGACACCCTCCGCGCGCTTTTGGGCCAGGCCGCGCTTGCGCCCAGCGTCCACAACACCCAGCCCGCCCGCTGGCGGATAGAGCCCGAGGGCGTGACGCTCTTCGAGGACACGCTGCGCCGCCTGCCGGCCGGCGACCCTTCCGGCCGCGACGCCGCGATGAGCCTGGGCGCCGCGGCCGAAGGGCTGCGCTTGGCAGCCTCGCGGGCCGGGCTGCGGGCCGTGGAGGAGGAAGCGGACGGCGAGGTGGCATCGGGCCCCCTCCGCCCGGTGATGCGGTTTCGTTTCGAGGAGGGCGGCGCGCCCGATCCCCTCGCCGAATGGCTGGAAAGGCGGCAATCCTGGCGCGGCGCGTTTCTTGCGCCCGACTTGAGCGCGCACGATGCGGCGCAAGCGCTCGCAGGCGAGGACGCGAGGGTGCTCACCGGCGAGGGCCGGCTGGGCGAGATCGCGCGTGGGCTGGATGAGGCGAGCTGGCGCTTCATGCGCGACACGGGCTTCCGCCGCGAGCTTCTGTCGTGGATGCGCTTGTCGCCCCGGCATCCCGGCTGGCACCGCGACGGGCTCAACGCCGAAGCCATGGCGATGGGCCGCCTGGAAGCTTTGGGCGCCCGCTTCGTGCTCGGGCCGGGCTTCGGCCTTCTCGAGAAGGTCGGGCTCGCGAAGCCCCTTTTGTCGGAACGGCAAAAGACGGCCGGTGCGACGGCGGTGGTGCTCTTCCACCGGCCGGCGGGCGAAGACCCTTTCAGGAGCGGGAAGCACTTCCATCGCCTGTGGCTGCGGATCGAGCAGGCGGGTTTCGGCGCGGCCGTGCTCGCGGCCCTTGCGGACGACCCCGAAGCCGCAGCGCGGCTGGGCGCGGATCTTCCTTCGGGCCACCGCCTGGTCAGCGCGTTTCGCATCGGCCGCCGACCGCCCGATGCCCTATCCGGCCGGGCGCGGCTTCCCTTGGACGAGATCCTGATCCGTTAGAGCAGCTTGAGATACTCGATCAGGTCGCGCTTCTGCTCAATCGTCAGGTCCTCGCCGAAGCGGTGGCCATCCGCCCCCCGGCCCGGCGTGGCCACATCGATCCAGGCCGGTGCCGAGAACGGGCGATAGCCCGCCGGATAGGCGCCGTTTTCGTCGAGACGGATGCCGACTTGCGCGAAATCGAGCGCATGGCCGCCCGTCATGAAACGCCGGGGCCGCGTTTCGGGCGACAGGAGCGCGGCGAGCGTCGGCACCGAGCCGTTGTGCAGATAGGGGGCGGAGGCCCAGATGCCGGCCAGCGGCGGCGCGGCATAGCCGCGGTTGCGGCGCACGGCGATGGTGTTCCGGTAGACCGAGGTCTCGACGGCCGCCACGAGCGTCGCGTCGAACGCGTCCGCGCGCAGCCGGTCGGTTCCCACATCGCCGTTCCAGTTGGGAAAGCTTTGAAGCTGCGGCGCCTCCAGATCCTCGTCGTAGCTTCCGTGGCAGGACGCGCAGCCCGTGGCATAGAGCGCCCGCCCCGAGCCTGCGCGCGCGGCGTCGACTGCGCCGGGAAAGCGCTGCGGCCGGTAATCTCCCAGGAACGCCATGATGGCCGTTGCATCCCCGAGGCTCCCTTGCGCCTTGTCGGGGTGAACGCCCATGCTCGGCACGGTGAAGAAGGTGGTGATGGCGGCGAGTGCCCGCAGCCGGTCCGCGTCGGGCGGCGCGGTGGTCGCAACGCCTTCGCCCGAGCCCGGCACGGCATAGACGCCGTCGGCGAGGAGGTCCGAGCGCCAGGTGCGAAAGGCGAGGTCGGGGATCGAGACGACGCCCGCATCGCCCGGTCCTTCTTCGATCAGTGCCGTTCCCAGCGCGAATTTCAGCGCCGCGACCCCGTTGGTGCTGCCCGGCGCGCCGTTGGGAAAGGGCAGCGGGCGAGTGGCATCGCCGAGTTCGGCCAGCCTCTTCTTGGCAAGCGGCAAGACCAGGAAGCGCAGGCTGAGCCGCTCGCGCCAGTCCATCTCCGGAAACAGCGCGTCGGCCGCCGCAAGCAGCTCCGGCCCGTCTGTGAAGCGCTTGAGGGCATGGAACACCCTGAGCGTATAGGCTTCGAGGTCGATGGAGGTGTTGGGCATGCCGAGCATCGGCTGGTCCGGCCGTGCCGCGCCATCGGGGGCGTAGGTGACGCCGGCATGGCAGGCCGCGCAGCCGAGATTGGCGACGCGCACCTTTGTGCCCCCGACGGGTGCGATGTCGCCGAACGTCATGCCGAGGGGCAGCGGGCTTTCGCCACCGGGCAGGAAGCCGAACCGCGCGAGCACGCGACCGAGCGTCGCCTCATCGAGCGACGCCGTGGGATCGCGCGCGCGCTCATCGAGAACGAGGGCTGCCGCGATCAGCCGCCAGGGCACGGCATTGGTGGCGAGCGCGTCCAGGCTGAGCCCGCCGAACCCCGCCCCCCGGAACGCCGCTTCTCCGCGCGCTGACGCTTCCGCGTCGGGCGGAACGGCGGGCCGGGACAGGGATTCGACTTCCGGCCGCGAGAAGCCCCAGCCCGCGCCGGCGATGACGCAGCCGCAGAGGGCGACCGCGCCGAGGAGCCGTCGCCACGTCACAGCCCACGCCTTCCGGTGTGTCGCACTATCCCCTCCTCCACTCGAAAACCCGATGCGGTGCGCTTCATCATAGCAGCGGGCGTGGGGCCTGCGCCAAGCGGAGCGCGGATATCCTGCATTGTCAAACCACGGTTGAGAGAAAATCGCCTGAGCGCGCGCTTCTCTGCCGTCATGCGAGGACTACCTAGCCGTCTCCATCCGCACAGAGCGGTCAAGGAACGATCAAGGAGCCCGAAATGAGCGTGGATATGAAGAACAAGCGCGTGCTCGTGGTGGGCGCGTCGGGCGGCATCGGCAAGGCGACCGCCGACGCCTTCGCGGCAGCCGGAGCCGAGGTCGCCCGCCCCGGCCGCGACGCGCTCGACCTTCTGGACGAGACGAAGATCGCGCGCTTCTTCGAGGGGGAGGCACCCTTCGACCACGTGGTGATCGCCGCGGCCTCGACCAAGACCGGCCCCGCAGCAGCCCTCGGGCTGGACGACGCGCAGGCCGCGATGAACAGCAAGTTCTTCGGCGCTTACCGCATCGCGCGCCATGCGCGGATCGTGGACGGCGGCTCGCTGACGCTGGTTTCGGGCTTCCTGTCGACCCGGCCCAGCGCGTCCTCCGTGCTGCAGGGCGCGATCAACGCGGCGCTCGAAGCGCTGGCGCGGGGCCTGGCCCTGGAAAAGGCGCCCGTGCGGGTGAACGCGGTGTCGCCCGGCCTCGTCGACACGCCGCTCTGGGGCGGCATGGCCGAGGCCGACCGCCGGGCGATGTTCGAGGGTGTGGCCAAGCGCCTGCCCGCGCGCCGGATCGGCCAGCCGCAAGACATCGCTCAGGCCATCCTGTTCGTCGCCGCCAACCCCTTCGTCACCGGCACCACCGTCACGGTGGACGGCGGCGGGACCATCGCTTGAGGAAGCCTACCATGCGCACCCTTCTCGCAGCCCTTTCGCTGTTTGCCCTTTCGCTTCCGGCTTTCGCGGCCGCGGTCGACGACACCGCTGCCGTGGCGCTCGCCAAGCCGGCGGAGATCGTGGTCGACGGGAGCCTTTCCAGCGACGAGGTCGCGGCCCTGCTCGAACCCGTCGACGCCTTCTACGGCTTCTGGAACAACGGCAGCCAAGCACTGCTCGACCAGGCACTCGCAGAGGGCTTCACCGACCACACGCTGCCGCCCGGCCGGCCGCAAGGACCCGCAGGGCCGGCGGCCGCCAGCAAAGCCTTTCTCGCCGCCGTGCCGGACCTGGAAGTGGCGGTGGTGCAGCGCCTGGTCGTGGGCGACCGCGTGGTGAGCCATCTCCGCTTCACCGGCCATTTCACGGGCAGCTTCATGGGCCAGTCCGGCAGCGGCCAGCCGATCGACTTCATCGCCACCGACATCCTGCGCGTGCGCGACGGCCGGATCACCGACAACTGGCACCTGGAGGACAACCTGACCTTTTTCAAGCAGATCGGCTTGGCACCCAAGCCAGGGAACTGAGCCGCCAACGCCAAAGCACTCCTTAGCCCAAGCCCCGCCAACCGGCGGGGCTTTTCGTTGCTGGCGTCGGATCACCGAAATCCGTGGGGCCACCCTGTTGACTTGCCACTTGGTGGAAGCCGTAGGCGTGGGGCATGAACGATCGATCCTACACCATCGGCGAGCTTTCGCGCCGCAGCGGCGTCTCCACCCGCAAGATCCGCTTCTATGCGGATGCCGGGCTCCTGTCGCCCGACCGCACCGAGGCGCGTTACCGGGTCTTCACCGACCGCGATCTCGTTGTTCTCGACCTCATCCGCGCGCTGAGGGATGCAGGGGCGGGCCTTCCCGCGATCCGCTCGGTGATCGAAGAGGACACGAGCCTCAGCGAGCTGCTCGCTGTGCGGCTGGCCGATGTGGAGGCGAGCATCCTGCGCCAGAAGGCCCTTGCCGCGACGCTGCGGCTGGCGCTCGCAAGCGAGCAACCCACCCTCCAGGACATCCAAAGGATCAGCCGGATGATCGGCCATTCCCAGAGCCAGCGCCATGTCACCGCCACCGCCTTCCTCGACACGATGACCGATGGCGTGCGGTTCGACCCGCGCTGGCGCGAGACCATGATCGAGCTGATCGCGGCGCCTGCCCTTCCCGACGAGCCCACGCCGGCGCAGATCGACGCCTGGCTCGAAGTGAACGCGCTTCTTTCGGACGAGCGCCTTCAGAACACCTTGCGCGCGCAGGCGATCGACACCGGGCGGACGCTCGGCCGGCTGCGGGTTCACGACGACTTGGACACGTGGCGCGCGAAGGAGCGCGCGCTTCTCGACCGGGCGCGCGCGGCGATGCGCGAGGGGGCCGAAGCCGATTCTATGCAAGGCCGGCAGCTGGCCGACGACCACATCGCCTTCATGGCCTGGAACCGCGGCACCACCGACGACGCGGCGTTTCGCGTTGCGATCCGCGACCTCTGGCAGGATGACGGCATGCTGGACCGCTTCTGGCAGCAGATCGGCATCCTCAACGGACAAAAGCACACGGCTCTTCCCGAATATGAATGGCTTGCCGCCGCCACCAGGCTGCGGCTGCGGGACAGCCATTGAGGGCCCGCCCGGTGACAGGTCCCCAAGGGTGTCGCATTTCGAGGTGAGTCGTTCATGCTGACGGTTCTGCGCAACCGCATCTATCGCCACCTATTCGCCGCGCAGGTGTTGTCGCTGATCGGCACGGGGCTGGCGACGGTGGCGCTCGGGCTGCTGGCTTACGAGCTGGCGGGGGCGGAGGCGGGTGCCGTGCTCGGCACGGCGCTGGCCATCAAGATGATCGCCTATGTCGGCGTTGCGCCCGTGGCCGCGGCCTTTGCCGAGCGGCTGCCGCGCCGGGCCGTGCTCGTTTCGCTCGATCTCGTGCGCGCGGCAATCGCGCTGATGCTGCCTTTCGTCTCCGAGATCTGGCAGGTCTATCTCTTGATCTTCGTGCTGCAATCGGCCTCGGCGGCCTTCACGCCGACCTTCCAGGCGACCATTCCCGACGTGCTGCCCGACGAGCGCGAATACACGCGCGCTCTGTCGCTGTCGCGGCTGGCCTACGATCTCGAAAGCCTGCTCAGCCCGATCCTTGCGGCGGCACTTCTGGCGGTGATCAGCTTCCACAGCCTGTTTGCCGGAACCGCGCTCGGCTTTCTCGCTTCGGCAGCACTCGTGGCCTCCGTCGCGCTGCCGAGCCCCAGGGCCGGCGTGCCGCGCGGGATCACCGAGCGCACCACGCGGGGATTGCGCATCTATCTCGCCACGCCCCGCCTGCGCGGCCTGCTGGCGATCAACCTGGCCGTTGCTGCGGCCGGCGCGCTCGTGATCGTCAACACGGTGGTGTTCGTGCAGGCGCAGTTCGGTCTCGGCGCGCGCCAGACGGCGTTTGCGCTCGCGGCCTTCGGCGGCGGCTCGATGCTGGTCGCGCTCCTGCTGCCGCCCCTGCTCGACCGGTGGAGCGACCGCACGACGATGCTGGGCGGAGCGGGCATTCTCGTTGTCGGGTCGCTGCTGGCGGTGTTTTTGTCTTCCTTCGCCTGGCTGCTGCCGCTCTGGTTCGGCATCGGAATGGGCTATGTGCTGGCGCAGACGCCATCGGGACGCCTGCTGCGGCGCTCGGCCCATCCGGAAGACCGTCCGGCGCTGTTTGCGGCGCAGTTCGCGCTGTCGCACGCCTGCTGGCTCCTCACCTACCCGCTCGCCGGCTGGGCGGGCGCGGCCTACGGCCTGCCCATCGCTGCCCTCATGCTGGCGCTGGTCGGGGCACTCGCCGCCGTTGGAGCCCTGCTCGTCTGGCCCGCGCGCGACCCCGAAACGCTCGCCCACAGCCACCGCGACCTGCCTCTCCACCACCCGCACTGGAGCCATGGCGAGACGGCCGGCAGCGAGGCCCACGCCCATGCCTTCGTGATCGACGACCTGCACGACGCCTGGCCGACGCGCGGCTGACCCAGGCTCAGGCCCGCCATCCCGCGCGGTGGCGGACCCAGGCACGGAAGGGCGCTCGGGTCGCCGCATCCGTCAGCGCCAGGCCTTCCGCGCGCAGCGGGCCCGTCGCTTCGGGCTGCGCGGTCATCTCGAAGACGATGCGGGTCGCGGCCGCGATGCGTGCGGGGCGAAGGCCGGCCTGGGCAGCCGCAAGGCAGAGGTTTGCCCGGTTGAAGCCGATCACATGGGCGAAGTGCAGCGCGCCGATGCCCTTCAGGGCAAGCTGCTTTGCGGTGTTGGGCACTTCCACATAGACGAGCCCGCCCGGCCGCAGCCAGCTGCGCATCCGGCGCAGCGCCCCGACGGGATCGGGCAGGTGCTCGAGCACGTGGAATGCGCTGACGAGATCGAATTCGGGGCCGTAATCGGCGGTCTGCCAGGTGGCGCTGCGGATGCGCTCGCCGATCCGGCCACGCGCGGCGTCGCTGTAGAGCGCGCCGGGCTCGAAGCCGTGGGCGTCGTAGCCCGCATCCAGCATCAGCTCCACGAACTCGCCCGAGCCCGCGCCCATGTCGAGCGTGCGCGATCCCTCGCGCAGCAGGCCCCCAAGCGCCGCCTGCCGCTTCCGGCCCTCGGCCAGGCGCTTGCGCCGGTGCCGTTCGCTCGGTGCGCTTCCCGCCATCTGGTAGTCGAGGCGGTAGACGCCGCGGTAATAGGCGTCGAGCTCGGCTTCGGTGGGCATGGGGTCGGTGTAGGCCAGCCCGCAGGCCGAACAGGCGACCGTGTGCAGCCGCTTCAACCGGCGGTCCACGGTGGCCAGCGTCCGGTGCCCGGCTGCGCCGCACACGGGGCAGCCGCGCGGCTGGCCGCGATAGGGATAGCCGGTGAGCGGCAGATGGTAGGGCAGAACCTGCAGGAGGTTGGAGATGGCGCGCATGAGGAAGCCTTGGCGGCGCGCGAAGGGTCGGCCCCCGAGGGCCTGATCGCGCGGAAGAAGGAGGCCGGCGCGCTCGACGGGAGATGCCGCTGCGGGGCAGCGATCTCGTCTATGATCCTGTCGGAAGACGCGCCGGCGGATGGAAGCGGCCGCTCGCGGCAGGCGTCGGGAGAACGATCCCGAAACGCTGCCCGGCGAGGCCTGGCCGATCAGCTCAAGCGCGCGGGATGGGTGGCCGGAAGAGGTTTGCCCGGTGGGAGGCGAGAAGCCGGTCGTGCCGGCCGGTCTCGGCAAAGAACAGCAGAGGCTGGATCTCGGCCGCCTGTTGGGAGGCGGAGAATTCCGTCACATGCACGTGGTCGGACGCGTCCAGGACCCGCTCGACCGCCTGGTCTTCCGCGCTCACGACTTCTTCCAGCGAGGCGGCGACCGCGTCACGACCCGGCTCGCCCGCTTCGAGGCCGCGCCCCGGCAGGAGCACGACCGCGCAGCAGACGAGAACGAGGAGTGCTGCCCGCAGGGCATTCCAAGGCGTGAGCAGGCGGCGTTCCTTTGTCGGGTGCATGGTTTCGGGACAGATAGGGGCTGGGCGAGGAAAACGCCATTCTGTCTCAGGCACGGCCTTGCTGCTTCGGCCAAAGGTCTGAAGACCGAGCGCGCAGAGGTCCGACCCGATGGTCGGGCGACCTCGGTCGCAGCGCCTAAGCCCCGGAGGTCGGGCAGGGCCCCGCATGGGTCTCGGCCGGATCGTCAGGGGCGTTCGGGGCGCGCATCCTCTTCTCGTTGCTTCACGAAGCCCGGCCGATCGGCGGCGGGTTCGATCACAGCCAGGAGAAACACCATGCGCATCCGTCTCGCATCCCCCGCCCTTCTCGGGCTTTCCCTCGCGCTCGGACTGGCCGCCCTGCCCGTCAAGCTCGACCTTTCCTCCGGCCTGCCCAGGCTCGAAGGCGCCCAGGCCTTTGCCCGCAAGGGCGCCGACGACCCCGCAGGCCATGTCCGCCAGGGCCGCGGCGCGGACGACCGCCCCGGCGACGACCGCGGCGGCCGTGCGAAGGGCTCCGATGACAAGGGCGGCAAAAGCCGGAGCGACGATCACGGTGGCCGGAGCCGGGGCGACGACCACGGCAGCCGGAGCGGAAATGACGATCACGGGGGCCGGGGTCGCGGCGGCGAAGGCGGCAAGGGGCGGGGCGGCCACGACGACGGCGCGGGCCACCGCTGAGCCACCCTTTCAAACAGCCGAGGGGCGCAGAGCCCCCGGCCGTGGCGACCGATGGCGCCGGAGGCTGCGGACCAAGGTCCGAAGACTCCGGCGCGTTTCCGTTGCACAAACGAGCGGGATCGGCGCACTCCGAATGCGGGAAAGGCCAGGCGATGCGTAGGACGGGCGGACAGGGCCGAGCAACGGGCAGCCGGACGGGCTGCCTGCGCCGCGCCTTGCTTTCGCTCGCCCTCTCTTTCGCGGTGGCGGCGCCTTTGGGTGCGTTGGACGCCCCGCCGGCCTGGGCCAAGGACGGCGGCTCGTCGGGCGGGGGCCATGGGGGCTCGGATGGGGGCTCGGATGGCGGGGGCGGCTCGTCGGGTGGCGGCGACCACGATTCCGGCGACCACGACTCAGGCGGGCATGGCGGCTCGTCCTCGGGCCGCGGCGGCGGGGACGACAGCGGCGGGGATCGGGACCGGAGCGACAGAAGCGGCCGCAGCGACAAAAGCCGCTCGAAGGATAGGGGGCGCGACCGCGACGAGATGGAAGTGCGCTATTCCGACGGCTGGAGCGAAAGCGTGAAGGGGGGGCGCTACGTGCTGCGCGACGCTGGCCAGCGCGTGGTGGTCAACCGCGCCGCCCGCCAGTCCGACCGCAAACGCCTGCAGGATCTCGGACGCTGACACATCCTGCGTTGGAGCATTTCCGGACGCAAAACCGCTGCGCACTTTTGCTCGAGATGCTCTGGCTCTCGGTTTTGCAGCATTTCCGAACGCAAAACCGCTTCGCACTTTTGCTGGAAATGCTGCAGTGATTCACGGGAAACATTCTTCCCCGTGTCTCACCCCTTCCAGGCTTCCCGCGCCATCACGGCGGCTTCCGTGCGGTTTCGCGCCTGGAGCTTCTGGAGCACGTTGGTCATGTAGTGCTTCACCGTCTTTTCCTGCAGGTCGAGCCGGCGCCCCACCTCCTTGTTGCTCAGGCCTTCCGCCACAAGCCGCAGGATCTCCTCCTCGCGGCCGGTGAGCGCGGCGAGCGGCGAGGCTGGCTCGGCTGCCGCCTGGCCCCGGCCCATGGCGCGCAGCAGGCGCGCGGCAAGCCCCGGCGCCACATAGGACTGGCCCTCGGCGACGGTTGCCGTCACCGCCAGAAGCTCGTCGGCGCCCACACCCTTCAGCACATAGCCGAGCGCGCCCGCTTCCAAGGCGCCCATGATGTCGGCGTCGGCCTCCGACGAGGTGAGCATGGCGACCCGTACGCCCGGCGCCTCCTGCTGGATGCGGCGCGCGGCTTCCACCCCGTTGCCGGGCATGGCGATGTCGAGCAGGATCACGTCGGGTTTCAGCCGCACGGCGAGCGCCACCGCTTCATCGGCGCTCGCGCCCTCCCCTTCCACCGCAAAGCGCCCGCTCGAGCCCAGCACATGCACCACGCCCGAGCGAAACAGAGGGTGGTCGTCCACCACCACGACCCTGACCTTATCCGCCATCAGCATTTCCTCCACCCCAGCCGATCACCATGGATGCCTGCGCGACCCCGCCCGGCTCGGCGGAAAAGCCGAAGCGCCCGCCCAGGCTCTCCACCCGGTCGCGCAGGCCCGAAAGCCCGAGCCCGCCGCGACCGCCCGCAACTTGCCTGGGCTCGGCGGGCACGGCGTTGAGCACGGCAAGCGAAAGCTCGGCCGGGCCGAACACGGCTTCCACGCGCTGCGCATCCCCATCGGCGTGGCGGAAGGCGTTGTTGAGGCCTTCCTGCACGAAGCGAAAGATGCAGATGGCGAGCGCGTTGCCGATGCTGGGCGGCGCGGAGCCTTCGATGCGGAGCGCGACAGTCGTGCCCGTGCGCCGCTCATGGGCGGCCACGGCCTTGCGCACGATGTCGCCGGGCGCCAGCCCCTCGATCTCCGGCAGGGACAGGCCGTGGCTCAGGTTGCGGATCTCGGTGATGGAGGCGGTCAGCGCCTCGCGCACGGCACTCGCCTCGGCCTGGCGCGCGGATAGGCTCGAAGCGGCGGCCACGCCGTCGAGGCGCAGGGCGGCCAAGCTCATCAGCTGTGCTGGGCCGTCATGCAGGTCGGCGCTGATGCGGCGCAACAGGCGCTCGTTGAGCTCGGTGCCGCGCGCCGAGGCGCGTTCCACGCGCAGACGCAGGCGTCGGTTCTGCTCGCCGATCCGCTCGGCATCGGCGATGCGCGCGACAAGCGCCGCCCCCTGGCGCTCGATCGTCGCACTCGCGCCCCGCACGATGCCGAACAGCGCGAGCCCGATCATCAGGGCAGCGAAGAACACGATGGCCGCCGTCTGCAGCCGCGCCCGCCACAGCGCGGCATGAAGCTCGGTCGCGTCCTCGTAGAACTCGACCGCGCCGATCACCTCGCCCGTCCACGACTTGCGGATCGGGCTGTAGATTTCCAGAAGCGACAGGCCGGACAGGCGCTCGGCCTCGCTTTCCTCGTCGTCGAGCGCGTCGAGTTCATAGACGAGCCGGCCGTCGAGGGCCTGGGCCAGTTCCTCTCCGCCGGGAAAGCGCTTGCCGATCAGGCTGGGGTCCTCGGCATAGGCGATGAGCCCGCCGCGCTTCCAGATCTTGACCGAGACCACGCGGCTGCCGAGCGCGCTGTCGGGCGACAAGGCCTCCTCGATCGCGCGCACGGGGCCGGGCGACAGGGCGTCGGCCGTTTCGAGCTCTTGCGCGAGAGGGGCGATGAAGCCGTCCATGAAGAGCGCGGTCGCGCTTGCGGTGTTGCCCACCACATAGCTTTCGATCAGCCGCGACACGCCCGCCCCGATCAGGAGGGCTGCGGCCAGCATCACGACCGAGCCCGTCAGCGCGAAGCGCGCCGACAGGCTCAAGGTCCGGAACCACCGGACCAGTCCATGCGCGGAACCAGCCGAAAAGGGCATCATGCCCCACCGCTAGAACCGAACAGCCTGCCTCGCAACCGCCGATGGGCGGGCCGGGAGACCGCCCAAGGTCTGAAAGGGAAGCGGACGAGACGCGCCGCTTCCCCCGGATTTCGACGCGGCGGAGAGCATCCGCCGCGTCGGGCCTCGTTTTCAGTTCTTCACGACGTCTTCGAGGAAGAAGCGGCCGAGCGGGTTCTGGTAGAAGTTCTCGATGTTCTTGCGGGAAACGTTGATGAAGGGGCTGTAGTAGAGGTCGATCCAGTTCACGTCGTCCTTGGCCATCTTCTGCAGCTCCACATACATGCCCTCGCGCTTGGCGGGGTCCATCTCGATGCGGGCGGCGGCCACCAGCTCCTTGACCTTCTCGTTGTTGTAGCGGGTCATGTAGTTCATGTTGGCGTCGTGCCCGAGCACGAAGGTGGTCTTCTGGTCGGGGTCGAGGATGTCGTTGGTCCAGTAGTTGACGCCGAGATCGTAGTCGCCGGCCACCAACATGTCCCATTCCTGGGAGGGATCGACCTTCTGGATGTTGACGGTCACGCCGGCCTTGGCGAGCTGCTCTTGGAGCAGCACCGCGGTCTGCTCGACGATCTCGTCGCCCGCGCGCACCACGTAGTTGAGCGTGAGGTCGGAGGCGCCCGCATCGGCCAGCATCTGCTTGGCCTTTTCGGGATCGTAGGGGCGCTTGAGGTTGTCGGCGTTGTGGAACAGCGCGCCCTTGGGCACGTAGGAGTTCGCGACCTCGCCATAGCCGAAGGTGACGGCATCCACCACGGCCTGCTCGTCGATGGCCATGTCGAGCGCCTGGCGCACCTCCTTCTTGGCGAGCGGCCCGTGCTCGTGGTTGATCAGGAGATGGTCCTCGCGCGTCGAGGGGTCGAGATGCACCGTGAGGTTGGGGTCCTTCTGCAATTCGGCGACGCGCGAGAAGGGCACGAAGATCGCGGCATCCAATTCGCCGCCCTGCACGTTCAGCATGCGCGTGTTGTCGTCGGGAACGGAAATCCACTCCACGCCGTCGAGGCTGACGCGGTCCGCCTGCCAGAAATGGGGGTTCTTCTGGAGGATCACGCGGTCGCCGCGGCGCCATTCCGTGATGGTGAAGGCACCCGAGCCTATCGGCGTTTCCGCGTATTTCTCAGGCCCCAGCGCCTCATAGCCCGCCTTGGACAGGATCGAGGCGGTCGGGAATGCGAGCGTCGCCAGGAAGGGGGCGGTCGGCTGCTTGAGCTTGATGGTCACGGTCTTGGGGTCGGTCGCCTCCACCGTTTCCATCACGCTGAAGGGATCGGCCCAGAGCGACTCCTCGTCGTCGCGGATGCGCAGCAGGCTGAACACCACGTCATCAGCCGTCAGCGCGGAGCCGTCGGAGAACTTCGCGTCGCGCAGCTTCAAGGTGTAGGTGAGATTGTCGGGGCTGATCTCCCAGCTCTCGGCCAGGCCGGGCTCGAGCTTGGTGCCCGTCTTGTCGACCCGGATCAGCACGTCATAGACGTTGGCGAACACCCAGAGGTCGATGTTCTGCGCGGTCTTGATGGGATCGAAGGTGGAGGAATCCTCGCGCCGGCCGATGGTGAGCACGCCCGCGGCTTCCGCGAGCGTCGTGCCGAAGGAGAGGCTGGTCATCACGCTGACCAGTGCGATCCGCGTCCATTTCTTCAACATGCGTGTGTTCCCTTCTGGTTGGTTCTTGTGTTGCGTCATCGCACCGCCGCAGGCGGCTCGAGCCTGGGCGGGGTCGGGGCGAAACCGGGCAGCGGCCGGTCGGGATCGATGTGGGGAATGGCCGAGATGAGGGCTGCCGTGTAGGGGTGCGAGGGCCAGGCGAAGACATCCCCACACGGCCCCTCCTCGACGATCCGCCCGCGATGCATCACCACCACGCGCTCGCAGAGATTGCGCACGATGGCGAGGTCGTGGGCGATGAAGAGCAGCGTCAGCGACATGCGCGAGGCGAGCTCGCGGAAGAGATCCACGATCTGCGCCTGGATGGTCACGTCGAGGGCCGCCACGCACTCGTCGGCGATCACCAGCTTGGGATCGACCGCGAGAGCGCGCGCGATGCCGGCGCGCTGGCACTGGCCGCCGCTCATGGAGCGCGGCTTGCGGTCGAGGAACTCGCGGCCGAGCCCCACGAGGTCGAGCAGTTCCTCCGCGCGGGGCCGGATGCGGGCGGGGTCGGTCTTGCCCTGCACCTTCATCACCTCGGCCAGCATCTCGCCCACCGTCAGGCGCGGGTTGAGCGCGTTGAAGGGGTCCTGGAACACCATGGCCGCCTCGTGCCTCAGGGTCTTGAGCGCTGTCGGGCCCGAGGCGATATCGGTGCCGTCGAAGCGGATCGTGCCCGAGGTGACGGGCGTCAGGCCCAGGATCGCGCGCGCCAGCGTGCTCTTGCCCGAGCCCGACTCGCCCACGATCCCCACCGTCTCGCCCGGCATGATGCGCAAGCTGACGCCGTCCACCGCCTGCACGCCGGTCTTGCGCCCGAAGAGCCCGCTGCCGGCAAAGCGCACATGGAGCTTGTCGATCTCAACCACGGGCACGGCACCCGGCGCCTGGCGGCGCGGCCCATCTGTGGGCGCGGCCTTGTCGGGCAGCGAGGGGTGGCTCGCGATCAGCGCGCGCGTGTAGGGGTGGGAGGGGTGGCCGAGCAGCGCACGCTTTTCGCCGGTCTCGACCACGCGCCCGCTGCGCATCACCGCGACGCGGTCGCAGGCCTGGGCGACGACGCCGAGATCATGCGTGATCAGGATCACGGAAAGCGCGCGCTTCTCGCGGATGTCGAGGAGCAGCCGCAGGATCTGGGCCTGGATCGTCACGTCGAGGGCTGTTGTCGGCTCGTCGGCGATCAGGATTTTCGGGTTGGAGGACAGGGCCGCGCCGATCATCGCGCGCTGGCGCATGCCGCCCGAGAACTCGTGCGGATAGCTGTCATACTGCCGGGCCGGGTGGGGAAAGCCGACCTGGGCGAGGATCTCGACCGCGGCCTCGCGGGCTGCGCGCTTGTCGAGCCCCTCGTGGAAGCGCAGGCCCTCGGCTATCTGGTCGCCGATCCGCATCACGGGATCGAGGTGGCTGGTCGGGTTCTGGAAGATCATGCCGATCGCGCCGCCGCGCACGGCGCGCATCTCGGCTTCCGCCGCGGTGGTCAGCTCGTGGCCCGAAAGCTTGATCGAGCCGCCCGCGATCCTGAGACGGCTCGAAGGAAGAAGGCGCACGATCGAGCGGCAGAGCAGGCTCTTGCCCGAGCCGCTTTCGCCCACGAGCCCCAGCACCTCGCCCTCCCCGAGCCCGATCGAGACGGCATCGAGCAGGGTGCGTGGGCCCTCGTCGCCGTCGTGGACGACCGAGAGGTCGGAAACGGCGAGCAGGGGCGCGGTCATTCATGCACCCCGAAGCGGTCGGCCAGGCCGTCGCCGATCATGCTGAAGGCGAAAGCGAGCGCCACGATCGACAGGCCGGGAAAAAGCGTGATCCACCAGGCCGTGGTCACGAAGGCCTGGCCCTCGGCCACCATCACGCCCCACTCGGCCACCGGCGGCTGCACGCCGAGCCCGAGATAGGAGATGGCGGCCCCGCTCAGGAGAACGAGCACCGCATCCGACATGGCGAACACCACCGAGCCCGCGATGGCGTTGGGCAGGAGGTGGCGGAACATGATGCGCCCGCGGCCGAAGCCCAGGCTGACGGCCGCCACCGCATAATCCTGGTTCTTCAACACCAGCATCTGTGCGCGGATCAGCCGGGCGTAGGACACCCAGCCCACCAGCGCCATGGCGATATAGAACGAGGACAGCCCCGGCCCCAGGATGGCGATCACCGAAAGCATCAGCACCAGAAACGGAAAGGCCAGGATGATGTCGACGATCCGCATGAACACGGCATCGACGACCCCGCCGAAGAAGCCCGCCACCGTGCCGAGCGCGGTGCCGATCACAAACGGGAAGAACACGCCGATCAGCGCTATCTGCAGGTCGATGCGCGTGCCCCAGATGGTTCGGGACAGGATGTCCCGGCCGAAATTGTCGGTGCCGAAGGGATGCGCCAGGGACGGGCCCTGGAGCCGCACGGCGGCATCCTGCGCGATCGGGTCGTAGGGCGCGACGAGCGGGGCCGCGAGCGCCAGAAACACGAAGGCGCCGAGCAGGGCCAGGCCGAAAGCGAGCGTGCCCCCTCGCCGCTTTCGCCGGACTGCCGCTGCCGCCGGCGCGCTCACAGCTTCACCCTGGGGTCGAGCGCGACGGTCGCGATGTCGGCCAGGAAATTGATGAGCACGGTTGCGACCGCAAACACCATCGCGACGCCCTGCACCACCATGTAGTCGCGCGAGAAGATGGCGCGCACCAGGAGCTGCCCCATGCCCGGCAGCGCGAACACCGTTTCCACCACCACCGTGCCGCCGATCAGCCAGCCGATGTTGACGGCGAGCAGATTCACCGTGGGCACCAGCGAGTTGGGCAGCACATGGCGCCAGAACACGATGCTTTCGGGCATGCCGCGGGCGCGCGCGGCCGTCGCAACATCGGATCGCAGCGCCTCCACCATCGCGGCCCGGAGCGAGCGGGCGAGCACGGTGGACAGCGAGAGCGCGATCGTCAGGCTCGGCAGCACGAGATGGGCGAGCTTGTCGGGCCAGGTGTTGCCGTAGCCCGACACGGGAAAGATTGAAAGCTTCACGCTGAACAGGATGATCAGCATCAGCCCCAGCCAGAAGGGCGGAAAGCCGATGCCGAAGGTGGAAAGGATGCGGATCGCCTGGTCGGCGAAACGGCCCTGGTTGCGCGCGCCGATGGCAGCCAGGGGCACGGCGATCAGCACCGACAGGACCACGCTGCACAGCACCAGCATCAGGGTCGGCTCGATGCGGGTCGCGATCAGCTTGAGCACATCGATCTTGTAGAGGATCGAGCGCCCCATCTCGCCGTTCGCGAGGTTGCGCAGGAAATAGAGGTACTGGACGATCATCGGCTCGTCCAACCCGTACTGCTCGCGGATGCGGGCGATGGCCGAAGGTGTCGCGCGCGTGCCGAGCAGCACGCGGGCGGGGTCGCCGGGGATCAGCCGGACCAGCACGAAGGTGATCACGCTGATGCCGAACAGAACGGGCAGGAACTGAAGCGGCCGGGTGAGAACGAATCTATAGCGGTGCATGGCCGTGGGCGGTTTCGCCCGCTCCCTTCGCCCCTGCCTGCATCAGGACGCCTTGTGGCGCGCGAGGAAGGCGTTCAGGATCGGATAGTACACGGCCGGGTTCTCGTAGAAAGGCATGTGGCTGGCATTGGGGATGATGTGCAGCTCCGCCACGGGCAGGCCGAGCTTCATGCGCAGGCCGCAGGCCGGCGTTAGCTCGTCGTGCTCGCCATGGGTGATCAGCACGGGAACCGTGATCCTCGGTAGGTCCGGCACGCGGTTCCAGTCCTTGAGATTGCCGGTGTAGAGGAACTCGTTGGGCCCCTGCATGGTGCCGTAGGGACCCATGTTCCAATCGGCCAGCGAGCGCTGCACGGGGGCGGGCCATTCGGGCAGGCGGCAGACATGGCGGTAGTTGAGGATCGTCACGGCCGCCATGTATTCGGGGTGGTCGAAGCTGCCTTGCGCCTCGTGCTTCTGCATCATCGCGACCGTTTCGGGGCCGAGTGCCGCGCGCAGGCGCTCGAGCTCGGAAACGAGGTGGGGCATGTCGGCCACCGTGTCCTCCAGGATCAGCGTCCGGAGGTTCTCGGGGTATGTCAGCGCATAGTCGATCGCGAGCCACCCGCCCCAGGAATGGCCGAGCATGTGGACGCGGCCGAGCCCCAGCGCCTTGCGCACGGTCTCGGTCTCCTCGACATAGCGCGCGATGGTCCAGAGCTTGGCGTCGGTCGGCCGATCGGAAGCGCCCGTGCCGAGCTGGTCGAAGGCCACCACGCGATAGCCCTGGTCCACCAGACAAGAATGAGCCTCGCGCAGGTAGTCGCAGGGCAGGCCGGGCCCGCCGTTCAGGCAGAACACGGTCTCGGAACCGCTTCCGAAGCTGTAGGCCACGACCTTGAAGCCGTCGACCTCGACTTCGATCCGGTCATCGGCCTCGATCTCACGCCACATCCCGCACTCCGCATGCTCAGTCTTTGGGCATGACCGCATTTTTAGCCAAACAGGGCGCGTGCGTCAGCTATAAGAAGTGATAGGGTCGGGCTTCGCGAGGGGCCGGAGAGCCGCGGGATGCTGGACGAGATCACCACGATCAAGGGCCGTTTCGCCGGCCGGGCGACGCTCGACGCCTGCATCGACACGGCCTTCGAGGCGATGCGCGGGCTGGGCTACGACGCGCTCATCTACGACTACACGCCCGTGCCCTTCGACCTCGACGGGGCGATCATGATCCCCTCGCTCCTGAAGCTGCGCAACATCGACGAGGACATGCACGAATACTGGTGCGGGCGCGGCTATTTCCGCATCGACCCCGTGCAGATGGTCGCTTCGCGCTCGTCGACGCCCTTCGCCTGGGACTACGACCGCGCGACCGACAGCGAGATCCGCCCCCTGCTCGACGAGCAGACCGAGCCCGTGGCGCAATATCTGCGCGAGCGCGACCTGACGAGCGGCGTCACCGTGCCCGTCTACATGCCGCGCGGCGGCTATGCGACGATCACCGGCGTGCGCCCGGGCGGCACCCAGGACGGCGCGCGGGACGCGAGCGCCATCGCGCGCTTCAGCCTGCTCGCCCACGTGTTCCACGAGGCGGCCTACGGGCATTTCGACGGCGCGGCGCTTCGGCCCCGCCTGCCAGCACTCACCGAGCGCGAGCGCGAATGCCTGCGCCATTCCGCGCAGGGCATGTCCGCCAAGGAGATCTCGCGCGTGATCAAGCGCTCGGTGCCGACCGTGATCATGCACCTGACGGCGGCCGCCCGGAAGCTCGGCGCCCGCAACCGCACCCAGGCCGTGGTGCGCGCCGCCCATTTCCGCATGCTCGACGCCTGAGCGGCCACCCTATCACTTCTCATAGCTGCCCGCCCTCGCCGGCCCGTCCTATGATGCCGGCAGAAACGGGGATCACGCTCTTGCCAGACACCACCGAAGGCCATGTCGCGTTCGGCGACCACCGCACCTGGTATCGCATCACCGGCAGCCTGGATTCCCCCCGCCTGCCGCTCGTGGTCGCCCACGGGGGCCCGGGCTGCACGCACGACTATGTGGACGCCTTCAAGGACATCGCCGCCCTCGATGGCCGCGCGGTGATCCACTACGACCAGCTCGGCAACGGCAACTCCACCCGGCTGCCCGACAAGGGCCCGGACTTCTGGACGGTGGACCTTTTCCTGGCGGAGCTCGACACGCTTCTCCAGGCGCTCGGCATCGCCCATCGCTACGCGTTTCTCGGCCAGTCCTGGGGCGGCATGCTGGGAGCGGAGCACGCGGTGCGCCGGCCCGCCGGCCTCAAGGCGCTGGTGATCGCGAACTCGCCCGCCAGCCTGCGCACCTGGGTCGAGGAAGCCAACCGCCTGCGCCGCGAGCTGCTGCAGGACGTGCAGGACACGCTGACCCGCCACGAGGCGGCCGGCACCCTCACCCATCCCGACTATCTCGCCGCCTCGCGCGTCTTCTACGACCGCCATGTCTGCCGTGTCGTGCCTTGGCCCGCGGAAGTGGCGCGCACCTTCGCCATCATGGACGAGGACAACACGGTCTATCGCCACATGAACGGCCCGACCGAGTTCCACGTGATCGGCACCATGAAGGACTGGACCATCGAGGACCGGCTGGGCGCGATTGCCGTTCCCACGCTCCTGATCTCCGGTCGCCACGACGAGGCCACGCCCGAAGTGGTGCGGCCCTACGTGGAGAACGTGCCCGACATCCGCTGGACCCTGTTCGAGCATTCCAGCCACATGCCCCATGTGGAGGAGCGCGAGCTCTGCATGCGAACGGTCTCGGAATTCCTGCAGGCGCAGGATTAGGGCACGTCCCTCACGCATCCACCTCGATGGCCGAGAGGGGCTTCGAGCAGCAGGCAAGGATGAAGCCCTGGGCGATCTCGTCGTCCAGGATGCCGCCATTGTGCTCCATGGCCACCTCGCCCGAGAGCTTCTGGACCTTGCAGGTGCCGCACAGGCCGAACTCGCAGGCAGCGGGGATGCGGACGCCGGCCGCGCGCGCGGCCTGAAGCACCGTCTGGCCGCTCAGGCACGCGCCGTCCATCTCCGAAAGCGCGAAGCGGATCGGCAGGGCATCGGGCGTTTCGCCTTCGGGCTCGACCGCGATCGCGGGCGCGGCCTCCACGGGCGGGGCGCCGAAGCTTTCCTGGTGGAAGCGCTCCATCGGAAAGCCCGAGGCTTCCAGCATCTCGCGCACGGCGCGCATGAAGGGCTCGGGCCCGCAGCAGAACACCTCGCGCTCGCGGAAGTCTGGCGCGAGCAGCGGCAGGCGCACGGCGTCGATGCGGCCGAGATGCCCGTGCCAGCTCTCATAAGACGAGCGCTGCTCGATCAGGAAACCGAGCGATAGGCCGGGCATGCGGCTCCCCAAGAGTTCCAGCTCGCGGCGGAAGATGATCTCCTCGGGCCGCCGCGCGCAGTTGACGAAGGCGACATCGGTCCAGGGCGCGCAGTCCGAGAACCAGCGCAGCATGGACATCATGGGCGTGACGCCCGAGCCCGCCGAAATGAAGAGGTATTTGGCGGCCGGATGGTCGTGATGGGTGAACGAGCCCGCTGGGCCATAGGCCTTGATGCGGGCGCCGGGCACGAGGTTGTCGAACATCCAGCGCGTGCCGCCCGCCCCGCCTGGCTGGCGCTTCGCGGTGATGGCGATGGAGAAGGGGCGCGACGGCGAAGACGAGAGCGTATAGGTGCGCGCCACCGGGCCGTCCTCCAGCGGCAGTTCCAGCGTGACGAACTGGCCCGGCTTGTAGCGGAACCAGGTCTGGGCGTCCGAGCGGAAGGTGAAGGTCTTCACGTCGGGCGCCTCGTCGGACACGCCGGTGACCTCGAGCACCTGCAACCGGTCGTTCCAGGGCGCCATCTCGTCGAGATGGCGGTAGAGCGCTTGGTCGGCGAACGCGTTCATCGCAGCAGCCTCACGCGACCGAGCGCAGGGCGGGGCGGGTGCCCTCGGCAAGCCTGGGCCCGAGGAAATCCGCATACCACTCCACGAACTGGATCACGCCGCCCTCGTGCAGCTCGGAATAGGGGCCGGGCTCGTAGGCGGGCGAGAGGATGCCGAAGGCGTTCTCCTCGACGATGCGGCGGTCCTGGTCGTTGGTCTCGGTCCACACATGGGTGAGCTCTTCGAGCGAATAGTCGACGCCCTCGACCGCATCCTTGTGGACGAGCCATTTGGTGGTGACGGCGGTTTCGGTGGCGCTGATGGGGAGCACTCGGAAGGTCACCGCATGGTCGCCCAGCACATGGTTCCAGGTGGTGGGGTAGTGGTAGAGCAGGAGCGAGCCGATGCGGTCGGTGGAAACGGCGTCGGACAGGTTGCGCTTCACCGCGCGCTTGCCCGTCATGGTGTAGCTGACGGCGTCGCGCAGCAGCGGCGTGCGGGTGGCGCGGAACTGGCCGGCGGGATCGATCACGAAGCGCGAGGGCAGGCCGTCGGCTTCGAGGCGCGCCCAGTGGGCGACCATCTCGGGGTCCGTCTCGACGCTCTGGACGCCGGTGGATGTCGGCGCCTCGGGGAAGGTCTTGCACAGCTCGGGGTGGTTGCCCGCGCAGTGGTAGCACTCGCGGTTGTTTTCCCAGACGAGCTTCCAGTTGCCCTTCTCGACGATGGTGGATTCGAAGGCCACCTTGGCCTCGCGCAGCCGGTGGGGCAGGAAGAAGGGCTCCATCATGGCGCGGAAGGGCGCGAAATCCATGGGCTCGTCGCTCAGGCAGACGAAGATGTAGCCGCCGGCCGTCTCGCAGGCGACGGGCTTCAGGCCGAACTGGTTCTTGTCGAAGCCCTCGGCCATCTGGCGCGCGAAGAGCAAGGAGCCGTCGAGGTCATAGGTCCACTGGTGGTAGGGGCAGACGAGCCGGGCTGACGTGCCCTTCTGGCTGGTGCAGACGCGCGAGCCGCGATGGCGGCAGGAATTGTGGAAGGCGCGTACCCGGCCTTCCCGGTCGCGCACGATCACCACCGGATAATCGCCCACCTGCACGGTGAAGTAGGAGCCGGGCTTCGCCACCTCGCAGTCATGGCCCACGAACAGCCAGTCGCGGTACCAGATCTGCTCCATGTCGACCTTGAAGAAATCGGGGTCGGTGTAGAAGGGCTGCGCGAGGCTGAAGCCGGGCTTGCGGGCTTGAAGGGCGGAAAGCATCTCGGCTTTCACGTTGCGGCTGGCGGATGCTTGCATGCGTGATTCCCCGTTGTTGGACCGAAAGGGCGAACGGGGGAAAGCGCACGACACCGTCGCGCCGGCTTAAGCCATGCGCAGCACGTGCTTTCCCGGTCGCCCGCCGCGATCAGTCGAGTTCAAGCGCTCGGGGCTGGTTTCCGGGCTTCGGAGCGGCCTCTCGCGAGACCCCGTTCCAACACCTTCCCAGGCCTGCTCGGCCCAGTGGTCTCCCGTTGGAACGCAAAACTCCGCCACCGTTGCGGGGGCAGCGCCGGCCTTGAACCGGCTTCCCAATTATCTTCCCGACGCCTGAGCCGGGAAGCACCTCGAACAAGGGGGATTGAAGCAGTTCCGCGGCCCTGCCGGCCTCATGAAAGCGACACCGCCAACGCATAAAGGCGACAGCGCGCGCGAAGGGAAAAAAGGCTCGGGGTCGGGCCTTTCGGAAAGAGGCGTTCGGCACCCGTCTCGGGCGGTCGAAGGTGCTCGACCGCACGACGGCCAGCGGTTCGTCAGTCGTCTTTCATGCCCGCAGCGGCTGCAGCATCGGTGGCGGCATCCGAGGAAAGCGTGTCGTCTTCTTCGGCGGCGGCGGCGGCATCGTCCTCTTCGGTCAGCTTCGCGCTGCGGCTTTGAGCCCCGCCGCCTTCGCCCGCCGGGCCGAGCGCCCGGTCCGCCGCCCGATCGGTCGCAGCGTCCGCGGCATCTTCGTCCGCGCCCTGCTCCGCTGCCGCGGCATTATCGAGGGCTTCGAGATCCTTGCCGGAAACAGCCATGGTCCTTCTCCCGATTTCCGGGGGTCGAGGACCCCCGCCTCTTCGGCACATGCCGGGAAAGGAACTATACCGGGCGCGAACAAAGCCAAGGGCAGCGGCGTCGCCTAGCCGATTGCAGGCGTGGAGGTTCGATGCCTCCAAAGACGTGCTGTCCCGTCGAGCCCGCGCTAGGCGCCCATCACCTTGCCGAGGTGATCGAGCAGTTCCGCGACGCGGTCCTTGGCTGTCATCATCCCCGGAGAAAGCCGAAGGGTCTGGCCGCGGTTATCGGCATAAAGGCCCATGGTGCGAAGCTCGCCGACCAGCGGGGCGGCGGGATGCTTCTCGGGCAGGCGGATCATGATGCTGCCGCCGCGCTGGCGCTCGTCCACGGGCGTGGCGAGGTCGAGCCCCATGGCATGCGCGCCGTCGATCAGCAGCTGGGTAAGGTGCCGGTTGTGGGCGAGAAGTGCTGCGCCGTCCTGGCGGGCGTGCCAGTCGAGGGCCGGCAGCGAGGCGATGGCGGCCACGGCGCCCGGCGTGCCGTTGTCGAAGCGGCGGATGTCGGGGGCGTAGGCGAAGTTGTCGAGGCGCCAGTAGAACGGGTTCTCCTGGCTGAACCAGCCGCGCAGCTGGGGCCGGCAGCGGGCGATCAGCGGCTCGGCGACATGGAGGATGCCCGCGCCCGAGGTGCCGCACAGCCATTTGAGGCTGGTGGAGAGCGTGAAGTCGACAGCCGGCGCGTCGACCGAGAACGGCACGAGACCTGCGGCCTGGGTGATGTCGACGCCGACGAGGCTGCCCATCTTGCGGCCATGCGCGACGAGCCTGTCGAGATCGATGCGGCGCGAGGTGGTGGAGCTGACCCAGGTGAGGAGCGCGAGCGCCACGTCCTCGCCCCAGTGGGCGATCATGTCCTCGTCCTCGACCCAGGCCGCGCCCTGGCGGAGCGGAACGGTTTCCAGCCGGAAGCCCAGCCGCTCTCCGAGCGCGGACAAAAGGTAGTGGTTGGAGGGGAAGCAGTCGCCAGCGACCAGCACGCGCCGCCCGGCAAGCGCACCCTCCGGCAGGGCGGTGACCAGCATGTTCAGCCCCTGCGTGACGTTCTCGCAGGTGGTCACGGTGTCGGCGGGTGCCCCGATGATCGCGCGCCAGCGGTCGACGAAGCGCGCGCGCGCGGACAGCACGGTGCCCCACTGCGCGTCGTTGCACGCGCCCCAGACGGCGCCGAACTCCCTCATCGCGGCTGCGATGTCGTCCGCCTTGCCGGGATACTGGCCGATGGAATGGTAGAGGAAATAGCCGGAGCCATCGGTCGTGCTTTGTTCGGTCACCGTGCTCTGCTCCGCTGATAGTGCTGTTCGAGCCAACTCGTCAGCCGCACGAGAGGCCACAGGATTGCGACATAGATGAGGGCCGCGCCGATCAGCGGTGTCGGGTTGGCGTAGAGCGCCTGGGCGTCGGTCGCCTGCTTCAGGAGGTCGGTGGTGGCGACCACGGAGGCGAGCGAGGTGTCCTTGATGATCGACACGCAGTTGGAGGCGTGCGGGGGAACGACGATGCGCATCGCCTGGGGCAGCACCACGAGGCGCAGCGTCGTGGTGAAGCGCAGGCCAAGGGCCGCGGCCGCCTCGAACTGGCCGTTGGGCACCGCCTGGATGCCCGCGCGCACCACTTCCGCGGCATAGGCGCCGAACACGGCGGACAGGGCGATCGCGGCCGCCGCGAAGGACGAGAAGGTGATGCCGATGAAAGGCAGAGCGTAGTAGATCAGGATCAGCACGACCAGGATCGGCATCGCCCGCAGGATGTCGATGTAGAAGATGGCGAGCAGGCGCAAAGGTGCTGGGCCATAGAGCCGGACCAGGCACACCAGCACCCCGATCACCGAGCCGCAGACGATCGCGGTGACGCCCAGAAGGATCGTGTTGACGAGGCCCGTCAGAAGGGTCGGCAGGGTCCTCCAGAGGATGTCGACGTTGAAGAAGACGTCGAGCGCGTTCACGCGGCCACCCCCGGCCGCGCGCGCAGATCGCTGACGAGCATGTGTCCCGGCGCGTGCGTGATGCCGATCGGAAGCCCGGCAAGCGCGATCGCGCGCTCCATCGTCACCCCGCAGGCCCAGAACACCGGCACCTCGCCCTCGCGCAGGTCGGTCAGCCCCAGCCCGTCGATGGGCCGCGACAGGTCGACGCCGATGCGCGCGGGGTCGCCGATATGGACGGGCGCGCCGTGCGAGGTCGGGTGCTGCTCGGTCACCACCACGGCCAAGTCGACATGCTCGCGGCGGATGGCGCGCATGCTCACCACGAGATTGCCGGCAAAGGGGCCGACCGCGCGGTTGGGAATGGAGGTGTCGAAGGCCGAACAGCTCACGCCCGGCGCAAAGCAGCGCAGCGCGACCCCGGCCGCCACGAGATCGGCCTCGAATGTCAGCGAGCAGCCGATGGCGAAGGGCACGAAGTCGTTTTGCCAGCGATCCCGGATGTCGCCGGCCAGCGCGGAAGGCTGCCCGTGCTCGAAGATGCGATAGAGCGGAAGATCGGTGCGGACGTCGATGTCCTGCCCGAGTTCCGGCAGGGCGGGATCGCCCGCCTGCCCGCGCGCAAGAAGCGGGCAGGCCGCGCGGTTGACGCGCAGGAAGTTCTCGAACGCATCGGCCTTCGCCGCGGGCAGGATGGCGAGGTTTGCCTGCACATGGCCCGGCGAAAGGGCCGCGGTCTGGCGGACCTCGCCTTCGCGGAAGCGCAGCCGCCACTCCTGCGGGGTCACGCCGCCACCTTCCAGTTGGCCTCGATCTGCGCCTTGAACAACAGCACTTCGAGCTCGTGGGTGATGCGGGTGCGCTCCCAGCGGCCATCGCTCATGAAGGCCGCGCGCCAGGTGGTCATGGTGGCGATCGAGCTGTCGGGGGGGAGGCCCCATTCGGTGCCGGCGAGAACGCGGATGGACACGCGCGCGACGCGCTCTTCGAGCGAGCCGACCAGATAGTCGATGGTGTCGTGGCCGGGGTGGGGCCGGATCTCGACCACGCTTTCGGAGCCGTCGAAGAGCGAGGTTCCGATGTGGACGCCGGGCTGCCCGGCCGGGCGGAAATCCATGCTGCCGAGAGCCCATCGTCCCAGGCAGCCGGCATCGCTCAGCTGCGCGAACACGAAATCATGGGGCGCATCCACGATCGTGGACGCGGCATGCGCAACAGACATCGGGGCGTGCTCCGCTCTGCGGTGCCGCGCATGGAGCGCGGCACCGTTCAGACCTTGGTTTTGTGTGGGAAGGCCGGCTCAGTCGGCCGAGGTGGGAACCGGCATCGGCGTGACGGTGAGGCTGCCGGCGGCGGGCTGCGTGCCCATCCACTTCTCGTAGAACTTCGCCATGGTGCCGTCGGTCTTCATGGCCGAGATCGCCTCGTTGACGGCTTCGAGCCTTTCGGAGCCCTTGGGCAGCATCATCGCGAACTTCTCGCCCGTGACGATCTCGGTCGCGACCGCGAGACCCTTGATCTGGTTGAAGGCGTAGCGCAGGCCGACCACATCGTTGACCACCGCGTCGAGCCGGCCGTTCTGCAGGTCGGTTAGCATGTTCACGGTGCTGTCATAGCTCTTGTAGCTGCTG
>QFNI01000140.1 GCA_003240775.1 Mesorhizobium amorphae
ACCCCGCCCGGGGCGAGCGCCAGATAGCTCATCAGCGCCTCGAAATCGATCTTCATCACGGCGACCCGGACCGTCGGCGCCCCGGAGCCCCGGCGATGAACCCTGGCCCGGACGTTGCCGGATGCCGAGGTGATCAGCCCCTCGCCGCTCCGCTGGATGGCCTTCATGAAGGCCCTCGGGTCGTTCACCACGGAGGTCTTCGTCACGCTGGGAATGTCGGTCATGTTTCAGCTTCTCCCGTTCCTGATGAGGACGAACTCGATCCTCCTGTTCGCCGCCCGCCCCTCGGGCGAATCGTTCCTGGCGACCGGCCGCCAGGGGCCGGCCCCGATCGCCCGCGTCCGCGAAAGCGGCAGGCCGCGCGAGGCGAGCGTGGCCTGGACGGAGACCGCCCGCTTCTCGGTGCGCGCCACCGACAGGGCGGAGTCGCCGTCGGAATGGTCGTGGGCGATGATGTCGATCGACAACCCCTCGCGGAGCGCATGCTCCGCGAGCGCCGTCAGCGCCGGCGTCGCGGCCCAGGCCACGTAGGGGTGCGGTTGCGGGAAGAGCGCGTCGCTCGGCACGATCACCACCCTGTCGCCGCGCGCGTTCCGGGTCGTGACGGCCCCGGGAAGCGCGGAGATCGCGTCACCCCCCGCGGGCCAGGCGTATGCCGAGGGCGCGTAGGCCCGTCCGGTGACGGCGTCCACGGGTCCGCTGCCGGCCACCACGGACGTGTCCGGGGTGACGGCGGCCGAGCAGCCCCCGAGGAGGGTCGCCGCGATGATAAGGATTTTCCCCTTCAACGGTCTTTCCCCTTGAGATTTCCGTTTTTCGATAAACGCAGGAGGGGCCGCGGTCAAGCTCAATCCTTGCGCCGCTGAAGCCGTTGCATGCGCGCGCCCCTCACCGGCCCTGACGAGGCGGTGAGGATCCGCTGAGACGCCCCGCCGGACACCGCGCCGGGGTCGTAGTCCCGGAAACGGCCGGCGATCGACTCCCTGGTCTCGCTGATCCCGACGAGGCTGCGGTTCCCCGCGATCCCGTGATGGGCGGACCGGCCGGCGCCGGGGCCGGTGAACCGGGGGATCGCGGCCCAGCGCCCCGCCACGCAGTCCCCGATCCGCTCCTCGGGGGTCCGGTAATCATAGAATCCGCATTTCTTCAGGAGCGATCTGGCCATCCGGTCCTGGTTGAACGGCGAGAACGCGTCATCCGGCCCCAGGCCGGCGGCCGTCATCGCCTCCGGCAGCGTGTTGCGGATGAACTGGTAGAGGCCGACGGCCGAGGAGCGGGATCCGGCGGCGACCATCCTGTCCTGGAACTCGCGCACCTCCCCGATGGTCATGGAGGTGATCGGCTTCGGCGGCCGGATCCGGCTGCCGTGATAGATGATGTCGTAAGAGCTCGCGCCCTCGACCCGCCCGATCAGGCCGAGAAGCTTGCGGTCGTCCACGAACAGGACCCGGTCCCCGATGCGGCCCAGCCTGACGTCGCTCGGAAACACGACGAGCAGGAACGCCGCCGCCTTGGCGATCATCGGTCAGCCCTCTCCAGAACGCGCGCCTGGCGAACGATGTCCTCCTCGATCTTGCGGTATTCCCCCGTTTCGATCTTCCCGCGCACGCTGCGGGCCTGATCCGGGTGCTCCATGGAGAGGAGGCTGAACTCCGTCTTTCCGTCCACGACGCTCTGCTGCAGGACGCCGGAAAGCGCCGCCGCGAGGAGCTGCCGGGCCTCGCGGTCGGGCATGGCGCGCGCCGCGTATCGCGCCAGG
>QFNI01000040.1 GCA_003240775.1 Mesorhizobium amorphae
CCCGAGCGCGCATACATCACGAAGCCGCGCCCGTCGGGTGACAGCAGGAATTCCTTGTCGCCGAGCAGGGCCAGGCTGGCCGTGGTCTCAGGCGCTTCCGCGACCAGCCGCGGCACGGCGTCCGGCAGCGTTGCCCGCACGGAGCGGCCAGGGTTCGCCGGCCGGTTGATCAGCGTGTGGAGCCCGAGCCCCGCGGTCAGCAGAAGAGCTACGGTCGCGAAGCGCAGAAAGCGCGGCGCGTCGCCGTCGAGCGCGAACTGCCACCAGAGCTGGTCGGTGTAGCCCACCTCGCGATAGGCCACGAAGCCGAGCCAGACCGAGAACACGACGAGGCTCGCAAGGCTCGCCAGCCAGCCGAGCGAAAGGCTCGCCAGCGCGCGCGCTCCGGGCTTGCGGTAGAACGAGGAGCGGAACGCCAGAAGCACCCCCGACGACACCAGCAGGATCAGCGCCTCTTCCCAGTCGAGGCCCTTGAGCAGCGAGAACAAGGCGCCGAGGCCAAACAGCAGGAGTGCCGCGAGCCAGGCCGTGCGCAGCCGCCGCGCGAGGCCCCGTGCCACCACCAGCATGGCGACGGCGACCGCGCTCGCGGCCAGATGCGAAAGCTCGATGAAGGGCAGGGGGAGCAGGTCGGCCAGCACCGACAGCCGGTCCTCCACACCCGGCGTGACGCCCGACACCAGGAGCACCGCGCCGCCCAGAAAGGTGAGGCCCGCTGAAAGCGGCGGCACGAGCGGCTCAAACAGCCGCGCAGCACCGGCAAGCTTCGACGACACGTTCGAGCGCCGCCCGACGACCTCGAAGACGAGCACCCCGATCACCGCCACCACGAAGGGCAGAACGGTGTAGACCAGTCGGTAGATGAGGAGGGCTGCCAGCGCATCCGCATCGCCGCCCAGGCCAAGCCCCGCCACCACTGTCGCCTCGAAGGCACCGATGCCGCCCGGCGCGTGGCTCGCGATGCCGACCACGGTGGCGATCACATAGACCAGCATGAAGAGGGCGGGGCCTGCCTGCATCGTGTCGGGCATCAGCACCCAGAGCACGCCTGCGGCAGCGCTCACATCGACCACGCCCGCGACGAGCTGGAGCACGGCGCCCTTCGAGGAAGGCAGGCGCAGCGAGAAGCGGCCCCACCCTGCCTGTCGCTCGCCGCCCGAAAGCCAGAGCAGGAAGCCCGCCACCGCGACCAAGAGAGCGATGCCGAGCGCAATGTCCACCGTGGGGTCGAGCTGGTCGAAGATCGGCGCGTCGGCGGGGTCGAGGATCAGGCCCAGGCCGATCATCACTGCAAACGCGAACCAGATTGCAAGCCAGGAGGTGCCGACGATGCGGCCGATGTCGGGAAAGGCGATGCCTTCGGCCGCATAGATGCGGTAGCGTAGCGCCCCGCCCGTCAGGATCGCGAAGCCCAACGCGTTGGAGATGGCGTAGCCCGTGGCACCCACGAAGGCCGACAGCGCCTTGGGGATGCGGCCGGGCGTCACGGTCTCCACCGCCACCGTGTCGTAGCAGGCGACGGCTGCAAAGGAGAGCGCGGTCAGGAGCACGGCGAGCACGAGGTCGGACACCGGTACGCGGGCGGCGGCCGACCGGATTTCGGCAAGCGTCACGCCCTGCAGGAAGCGGTCGAGCACCACGATCGCGATCGCTGCCACAACGAGGCCGAGGATCGGCAGCGCCACATGCTGCACGCGCGCCCATCCCGGAAAGAGCGAGCCGTTGCTGCTGGGCGCATCGGCAGCTGTCGCCTCCTCGGGAGCCGGGCCGGTCGATGCGCTCATGGGGTGGTCCTCTGTTGCGCCAGGGTGTGGCGCGGGCGGCGCTCAACGCCCGCTCCGTGGCGGATTCAAGGCGGATGCACCCTGTTCCGCCGCGGCTTGCGGCTTGCTACATCTGGAGCGCACATCTGGGGAGGAAAGCGTGCCAGCCAATCCGTATGAAACCGGTCTCGACAAGAATCCGGCCAACCACCAGCCGCTGACGCCGGTCTCCTATCTGGAACGCGCGGCGCGCACGTTCCCGACCCAGACCGCGGTGATTCATGGCCGAAGCAGTTTGTCCTACGAGGCGTTCTGGACACGCGCCCGGCAGCTCGCCTCGGCCCTCGCGCAACGCGGCGTCGAGAAAGGCACCACGATCTCGGTGATGCTGTCCAACACGCCGGCCATGCTGGAAGCCCATTTCGGGGTGCCGATGGCAAGGGGCGTGCTGCATTCGATCAACACGCGGCTGGATGCTGCCGTGATCGCCTTCCAGCTCGACCACGCGGAAGCCCGGATCGTGATCGTGGACCGCGAATTCTCAGGCGTCATGCGCGAGGCGCTGGCGCTTGCCCAGGTCGAGCCGCTGGTGATCGACTACGACGACCCCGAATATCCCGACGATGCGCCTTATCCGAAGGGTGAGCCGATCGGCTCGCTGGACTACGAGGCTCTCGTGGCCGAGGGCGATCCGGGCTTCGCCTGGGTGGAGCCGGACGACGAATGGGACGCCATCTCGCTCAACTACACATCGGGCACCACGGGCAACCCGAAAGGCGTGGTCTATCACCATCGCGGGGCCGCGCTGATGGCGCTGTCGAACACGATTCATGCCGGCATGGGCAAGCATCCCGTCTATCTTTGGACGCTGCCGATGTTCCACTGCAACGGCTGGTGCTTCCCCTGGACGCTGCCGGTTCAGGCAGGCACGCATGTCTGCCTGCGATGGGTGCGGCCCAAGGCGATGTACGATGCCCTTGCCGATCACGGCGTGACGCACTTGTGCGGGGCGCCCATCGTGATGGCCACGCTGATCAACGCGCGTGAGGAAGACAAGCGCGCCTTCCCTCAAACCGTCACCTTCAACACGGCCGCCGCTCCGCCGCCCGAGGCGGTGCTGGCGGGAATGGCCGATGCTGGCTTTGCCGTGAACCACCTCTACGGGCTGACCGAGACCTATGGGCCCGCCACCGTGAACGAGTGGAACGGCGCCTGGGACAACCTCGATCGCGAAGCCCGCACCGCCAAGAAGGCCCGCCAGGGCGTGCGCTACCTCTCGCTCGACGGGCTTTCCGTGATGGACCCCGAGACCATGGAGCCGGTGCCCGCCGACGGCGAAACGCTGGGTGAGGTCATGTTCCGCGGCAACATCGTCATGAAAGGCTATCTCAAGAACCCGTCCGCCACGGCGGAAGCCTTCCGGGGCGGCTGGTTCCACTCGGGCGATCTGGGCGTGATGCATCCCGACGGCTACATCCAGCTCAAGGACCGCTCCAAGGACATCATCATATCGGGGGGCGAGAACATCTCCTCGATCGAGGTGGAGGACGCGCTCTACAAGCACCCGGCCGTCGCGGCCTGCGGCGTGGTGGCGCGGGTGGACGAGAAATGGGGCGAGGTGCCGATAGCCTTCGTGGAACTGAAGCCCGGCCGGGAGGCGGGGGAGGGCGAGATCATCGAGCACTGCCGCTCGCTGCTCGCGCGCTTCAAGGTGCCCAAGGCCATCCTGTTCGCCGAGATCCCGAAGACATCGACCGGCAAGATCCAGAAGTTCCGGCTGCGCGAGATGGGGCGGGCGGGACAGGGCTGAGAAAACTGTCCCGTTCTTGAACGAAATTCGCGTCAAAAGCCGCATTTTAACACGGTGTTAAGCTTTACGGGTGTTTACTCCTCGCATCCAGTCTTCTGGATTCATCCCGAGTGGTTGGAGCCACTTTGTTTGACGCCTCCCTGTTGAAACTCTCGAGAGCCGCCTCATCCGCGGCTCTTTTTTTCGTGCCGCGCCTGCTTCACCCGATGCTGGGCGCGCGGAACGCCTTTGCACAGCTTTCCCGGCAGCACAGCGGCGCAAGCCCCGCGCCAGCCGGCGGCGTTAACCTTCTGTTAAGGAGACGCTTGCCACGTGAAGGGGTGGGGAGCATCTTCACGCCTTGTTCTGGAGGCCGCACGGAAACGCTTGCGCCGGTCTCCCCTCGAATGTGTGCCGGGATGGGTTGCGAATGAACGAGCTGTCGCAGGAAAAGACGATCCGGCTGGCCGAGCGCCGCGTTTTCTCCCCGTCCTTCAAGCCGCTCTACGACGACGGCATGCGCCTCGTGGAGGAGGCCGCCGAGTATCTCGACGGCCCCGGTCGGGCCGAGGCCAAGGCGCTGTCGCGGACGGTCGCCACGCTTTATGCGGCCGAGTCCATGCGCCTGACCACGCGCCTGATGCAGATCGCGTCCTGGCTGCTTCTCCAGCGCGCCGCCAATTCCGGCGAGATGACGCGCGATCAGGTCGCGGCCGAAAAGGCCAAGGTGCGGCTCGACACGCATTCCGCCAACGAGGAAGCGTCCGGCTGGGTGGACCTGCCCGCTTCGTTCCGCAGCCTGGTCGAGCGCTCGCTCAGCCTTCAGGCCCTGGTGCGCCGCATGGATGACGAGATCTACGGCAGCGCATCCGATGCCACCGCATCAGGCCCTGCGGGCACCAATCCCGTTTCGGACCAGATCACGCTTTTGATGACGGCATTCGGCCGCGGCTGAAGGCTGAGCCATCGCCCGCTATGATCGGCGGATGCATGACACGATTCGCATCATCGGCATCGATCCGGGCCTCCGCCGCACCGGCTGGGGCATGATCGAGGCGCAGGGCAACGGCCTGCGTTTCCTGGCATCCGGCACCGTCACCTCCGAAGGCGACGACGCGCTGGCGCTCCGCCTCCTGCAGCTACACCGCGGTTTGGAAGCCATCCTGCGGGAATGGACGCCCGACGAGGCAGCCGTGGAGCAAACCTTCGTGAACCGCGACGCGACGGCCACCCTCAAGCTTGGCCAAGCCCGCGGCATCACCATGCTGGTGCCAGCGCAGGCGGGTCTCCCCGTTGCCGAATATGCGCCCAACGCGGTCAAGAAGGCGGTGGTGGGCGTCGGCCACGGCACCAAGGAGCAGATCCACATGATGGTGAAGGTGCTCATGCCCCGTGCCCGCTTCGACGGCAACGACGCCGCCGACGCGCTCGCCATCGCCATCTGTCACGCCCATCATCGCCAAAGCGCGGTCGGTCGCCTCAGGATGGGCATCGCTTGACGCCTGGAGGCGTGAGCGCCAATGAGTCGGAGAACTGGAACCGACGGGCGCTGCGGATCTGATCGCTTGCTCGCGCCGCTCCGTCTTTCACCGCAACGTCTCGCACCGGACAACCACCCATGATCGGCAAGCTTTCCGGGCGTCTCGACGAGATCGGCGAAGACCATTGCGTGGTGGATGTCGGCGGTGTCGGCTATGTCGCCTTCTGCCCCGCGCGCACGCTCGCCAACCTGCCGGGGCCGGGAACGGCGGTGACCTTGTTCATCGAGACCTATGTGCGCGAGGACATGATCCGCCTCTACGGCTTCGTCACGGCCCTCGAGCGGGAGTGGTTCAGGCTGCTCATGGGCAATGTGCAGGGCGTGGGCGCCAAGGTGGCGCTGGGTGTCCTGTCCACGCTGTCGGCAACCGACCTCGCCAACGCCATCGCCTTGCGTGACATCGCGACCGTCAGCCGCGCGCCGGGCGTGGGCCGCAAGGTGGCCGAGCGCATCATCAACGAACTCCACGCCAAGGCCCCGGCCTTTGCCGGCGGCGCGGAGAATATCGGGCTCAAGCAGGACCTCGGCCAGGGTGCGGCACCAGCACCCGTGTCGGATGCCGTCTCGGCCCTCGTCAATCTCGGCTACAGCCGCGACATGGCCGCCAACGCCGTTGCGGCCGCGCTGAAAAGCGCAGGCGAAGAGCCCGATGCGGGCAAGCTGATCCGGTTGGGGCTGAAGGAGCTGGCGCGCTGACGATGGTTGCCTTGCGACGAGTCATTCCTTACTTAGTAAGTCTGGTAAGGATATACCTCTGAGGTAAGCCATGGGTGAGCGCGCAACGATCACGTCCAAGGGCCAGATCACCTTGCCGAAAGTGGTTCGGGAGCGCTACGCCCTGCAGCCCGGCGACACCGTCGAGTTTCTCGAAGAGGACGGTCGGACCTGGGTGCGGCCGCGCAAGCTGAGGGCTTTGGATTTCGCGGGCGCTTTGGGCGAGCCACCAATCGGCAAGGGTGCGACGTTGGAAGATTTGCGTGACGCCGCAAAGGCTGCTGCCGACGACAAGGCGCACCAGTGATCGGGGTCGACGCCAATGTGCTCACACGTCTTCTGGTGAACGACGACGCAAGTCAGCACGAGACCGCACGGCGCTTTTTCTCCGAACGCAGCCGGGGCAGTCCGGCTTTCATCAGTGCCGTTGCGCTGGTCGAGACGTGCTGGACGCTGCAGCGCCGCTACGGCTATGGCCGCGACCTGATCAATGAGCAGCTCCGCGCCATGCTTTCCAGCGACGACTTCCACTTCGAGCATGGCGAGCGCCTAGCCGATCTGCTTGACCGTGGCGAGCGAACCAACCTGGACGTGGCCGATCACCTTGTGTCGTGGTCGGGTCTCGCTGCCGGTTGCTCGCACACCGTCACCTTCGACCGGGGTGCCGCAAAGCGCGTTGAAGGCATGGAGCTTGTCGCATGAAGGCGCCCGCCACACAGACGCCGCGGCTTCTCGCGGGCGAGAAGCGCGGCGAGGATCAGGATGCGAGCCTGCGGCCGCAGACATTGGCCGATTTCGTCGGCCAGGAGGCCGCGCGCGCCAATCTAAAAGTGTTCGTGGATGCCGCGCGGGGTCGTGGCGAGGCGCTTGACCACGTGCTCTTCGTCGGCCCGCCTGGGCTCGGTAAGACAACCCTCGCCCAGATCATGGCACGAGAGATGGGCGTCAACTTCCGCTCGACCTCCGGCCCGGTTATCGCCAAGGCGGGCGATCTGGCGGCCCTTCTGACCAATCTCGAAGAGCGCGACGTGCTCTTCATCGACGAAATCCATCGCCTCAATCCGGCGGTCGAGGAAATCCTCTACCCCGCGATGGAGGATTACCAGCTCGATCTCATCATCGGCGAAGGGCCTGCCGCGCGCTCGGTGAAAATCGACCTCGCCAAGTTCACGCTGGTGGCCGCGACCACGCGGCTCGGCCTCCTCACCAATCCGCTCCGCGACCGCTTCGGCATTCCCGTGCGGCTCAACTTCTACACGGTCGAGGAACTGGAACTCATCGTGCGCCGCGGGGCGCGCATCTTGGGAATGCCGCTGACGGACGAGGGCGCGGTCGAGATCGCGCGCCGCGCGCGCGGGACGCCCCGCATCGCGGGCCGTCTGCTCCGCCGCGTGCGCGACTTCGCCTCGGTTGCGGGTGCCCCCGAGGTGACGCGCGAGATCGCAGACCGTGCGCTGTCGCGTCTCGAAGTGGACCGTCTCGGCCTCGACGCGCTCGACCGGCGCTATCTCTCGATGATCGCCATGAACTTCGGCGGTGGGCCGGTGGGCGTCGAGACGATAGCCGCCGGCCTGTCCGAGCCGCGCGACGCAATCGAGGACATCATCGAGCCCTACCTGATCCAGCAAGGCTTCATCCAGCGCACCCCGCGCGGCCGCGTGCTCACCCAGAACGCTTGGCGGCACCTGGGCCTCGACGCGCCCTCGGACATCGCCCAGCAGCAGATCAGTCTGTTCCAGGAGGATTAGAACCCGTCACGGTCGGATCGGCCGGCGCGGCCTCGGGCAGGGCACGGATCACGTCGAGGATGTCGGGCTCCGCGCGCGCTTGCGCGAAGGTCTCCACCACACCGAAGGCCCCGCCATAGCCCCACACCGACCAGGCAAAGCCGTAGTTCTCCGCGTGGTCGATCATCGCGCCCACATAGGCCGCACGCGAGGCGGCAGGCACGGTCGCGGTGCGCTGCCATTCCTGGCGGATCATGCCGAACTCGCCGAGCAGGATGTTCTCGAAGGGAATGCCGTGCATCTGCGCCCAGTCGGCCACGGTGCGGAAGGGCGCTTCCATCGCCGCATCGAGCTTGGCGGGCGTGTCGACGCCGGCCAACTGCTTCTCGAGGTAGGAAAGCAGTTCGGGCTGCCGGCTCGGCACCGCGCCGCGCCGGATGTTCGCACGGATGCGCTCGACGGCCGCGTCTCGCGCCTGATCGGGCATCGCGAAGGGTGGGAAGGCCAACCCCGACACATGCACCACGAAATCACCTGCCCAAGTGGCGCCCTGATGCGTCAGCACGAAGGGGTCGTAGGAATGGAAGGTCCAGATCACGTTCGCGTCGGGGATCAGGCGGGGATCGAGCCGCGAAAGGGCATCGGCCTTGGAGAAGCACGCACCCGTGAGGATCAGCGTGAGGTCCGGGGCGGCGCCTCGTGCCGCCGACCAGAGCTCCGCCTGCCGCATGGACCAGGTGTCCAGCGCGCCGGGCTCGCAGTCGATCTGCGGCTCGTTCATCAGCTCGAAGGCCACGAGTTCGGGGTCGAAGGCTGAAAGCGTCGCGGCCATCCGACCGACGAGCGCCGCATAGGCCGCGAAATTCTCGGGGCTCGCCATCACCGTGCCCATGCTCGCCGTGCGGTCGGGTCCCCAGGCGATCAGGTGCATGTCGATCACGGCCTTGAGGCCGGCGCGGTTGAGCGTCCGAACGGTGTCCTCCACCTCGCGGAACAGACGGTCGTGGAAGCGCGCGGCACTCGGCGCCAGGAAGGGGGCGGGGTCGATGGGAACGCGCACGAAATCGAAGCCCGTGGCGCGCAGTTCCGCGAGCTTTCGCGCATCCACCGTGCGGCGCCATTCGGGAAAGGGCAGAAGAACGCTCGCCCGCGCCCACTGCTCCTCGGCCGGCCACACGTTCCAGATGTCCATGTTGATGCCGCGCTTGGGCGCGAAGGTCGCAGCCGACGCCCCACCCGCCGCCGCAACGGCGGCAGCCAGGATCAGGGCCTTGAACAGAATGCGCCAGGATGCCATCGCAAGCCTCGCCGGGGAACGACGAGGCAAACAGCTAGAACCGGAAAGGGTTGCGGGAAAGCGCAATGGCGGATCGTGGTGAACACAACCCCTCTGTTTTGCTTGCAGGTGAAATCACTCCCGCAGGACATCGTTCATGGGCGCGGGTCTACTTCGCCGACACTGACTTCTCGGGCGTGGTCTACCATGCGCGCTACCTCGAATTCCTGGAGCGCGGGCGCTCGGACTTCCTGCGCCTGGCAGGTGTCCACCACAGCGAACTCGACGCGCGTGCCCCAGAAGCGCGCATCGCCTGGGTGGTGCGGCGCATGGACATCCGCTTCCGCCGCCCGGCCCGCATCGACGACATCCTCTTGATCGAGACGCGCACGGTGGCACTGGGCGGCGCCAGCATCACCATGGCCCAGCGGCTGTCGTGCGATGACGCGGTGCTGGTCGAAGCGGAAGTGCAGGCGGCGATCATCGGAGCGGATGGCAGGCCCAGGCGCTTTCCGCGCGAATGGGCCGACGCCTTTGCGCCCCGTCCCGAATGGTAACCGCGCGTTAACCTCAACGCTTCATGAAGGCTGAGGTGAAAAGTCTGAGGCGGACGCCGCGCGGCAAACGCCTTCCTTTCACCAAATTTGGCCGTGAGAAGGCCGGAGAAAGCGCGACAAAGCCCAGTTTCCGACCAAACGGAGGGGAGGGCCCGCGCCGCTGCCGGGTCCGATCGCGTGCCGGCGCCCCTCTCTTTGGGACAGACACGGATGGAACATCTTTCTCTCGCCGAACCCGGTGCGTCCGTTTCGATTTGGGCGCTGTTCTGGCAGGCCGGCCTGGTCGTCAAGCTCGTGATGATCGGCCTCGTGCTGGCCTCCGTCTGGACCTGGGCCATCATCGTCGACAAGGTCATGACCTATGGCCGCATGCGTGCGGCGCTTAACCGCTTCGAGCAGGTCTTCTGGTCCGGCCAATCGCTGGAACAGCTTTATGTCGCCCTGAACGAGAAGAAGACCGCAGGCATGGGCGCCATCTTCGTCGCCGCCATGCGCGAGTGGAAGAAGAGCTTCGAGAAGGGCGCCAAGTCCCCGCTCGGCCTTCAGACCCGCATCGACAAGGCGATGGATTTGGCACTCACCCGTGAGATGGAAGGCCTCGAAAGCCGCTTGGGCTTTCTCGCCACCATCGGCTCGGCCGCGCCCTTCGTCGGCCTGTTCGGCACGGTGGTCGGCATCATGACCTCGTTCCAGGCCATCGCCGGCTCGCAGTCCACCAACCTCGCGGTTGTGGCGCCCGGCATCGCCGAAGCGCTGCTTGCCACGGCAATCGGCCTGCTCGCCGCCATTCCCGCCGTTATCGCCTACAACAAGCTTTCCGCGGATGCCGCCAAGCTCGGCTCGCGCATGGAAGGTTTCGCCGATGAGTTCTCCGCCATCCTTTCGCGCCAGATCGACGAAAAGGTCGTGACGCGCATGGCCGCCTGACGGCCGAGTGCAAGAGGAGACACGCGGATGGGCATGGCGATGGGTGGTGCGGGCGGCGGTTCCCGCGGAAGGCGCGGCGGTGGACGCCGCGGCCGCAAGCACGGGGTGATGTCCGAGATCAACGTCACCCCCTTCGTGGACGTGATGCTCGTGCTACTCATCATCTTCATGGTGGCAGCCCCCATGATGACGGTCGGTGTGCCGCTCGACCTGCCGGAAACGCAGGCCAAGGCGCTCAACTCCGAAACCCAGCCGATCACCGTTTCCGTCAACAATGGCGGCCAGGTGTTCATCCAGGAAACCGAAATCCCGGTCGAGGAAGTCGTGCCGAAGCTGCAGGCCATCGCGCAGGCCGGCTACGAGGAGCGCATCTTCGTGCGCGGCGACAAGGCCGCCGACTACGGTACCGTGATGCAGGTGATGGCCCGCATCTCGTCGGCCGGCTACAAGAATCTCGGCCTCGTCACGCTGCCCGAGCAGGGCAACTGACGGCGCGATGAAAGCGGGCCTCACCACCTCGGCGGTTCTGCACGCGGCGATCCTGGGCATCGGCCTGGTTTCGCTGAGCGGACCCAAGCCGCTCGACGCGGGCGCTTCCGAAGCGCTGCCCGTCTCGATCGTGCCGATCGAGGAGATGACCCAGATGATCGAGGGCGACAAGACCGCCGCCCTTTCGGAAACGCCCGCGCCCACGCCGACCACGCGCCCGCCCGTCATCCCCGAGGCGCAGAATGCGGGCGACAACGACAAAGACCTCGCGACGCCGCCCACGCCCATGCCTACGCCGCGCGAGGTGAAAGCGGCAAGTGCGCCGCCCCCGTCCGAACCCACGCCTGCACCCGAGCCCACCCCCCCGACGCCTGAGCCTCCGCCGCCTGCGCCCACGCCCGAGCCTGTGGCCGAAACGCCCCCGCCCGAGCTGGCGCCGCCCGAGGAGACCACGCCCGAGCCGGTGCCCGAGCAGGCCGTGACTGAGGCGCCCAAGCCCGAGGCCGAAGCCGTGCTGCCCGACAGCGCACCCGCGCCTGCCGCAAGGCCCAAGCCCGTCGAGACCAAGGTCGCGGAAGCCAAGCCCGTCGAGAAGAAGGCAGCCGAAAAGCCCGCGGAAAAGCCTGCCGAGAAGAAGTCTGCCCAGAAATCCGACTCCACGGAGAAATCCCTGGAAGACGAGGTGGCGATGCTGCTCGACAAGCAGAAGCCCTCGGGCGGCGGCGCCAAGCGCTCCACCCAGACGGCCTCGCTCGGCGGCAAGAAGACCACGGGCGCCAAGCTCTCGCAGGGCGAGATGGATGCGCTGCGCGGTCAGCTCATCTCCTGCTGGAGCATTCCGGCGGGCATGGAGAACGGCGAGGGCCTGCGCGTGTCGGTGCGCTTCAACCTCGACGCTTCCGGCAAGCTCGACGGCCGCCCCGAGGTGACCACCTCGAGCGGCAATGCGGTGTTCGACCGATCGGCGCTCACCGCCATCCGCAAATGCGACAACCGGGGCTTCGTGCTGCCGCCCGACAAGGCCGACACCTGGTCCGAGGTGGTGGTCAACTTCGACCCCAGCGAAATGTTCTGAGCGCGCCTGAGGCGCTGCTCATCTCCAACCGAATGTTCGAGGAAACGAGGGCATGAAGAACCTGTTTAAGTCGATCCTTGCGGCCGGGCTGCTGGCCGCCGCCACATCCGTGTCGCTGACCGCGCTCGGCACCGTCCAGGCGCAGGCGCAGGTCGTGATCGACGTGAACCGCGGCAATGTGGAGCCGCTGCCCATCGCCGTCACCGACTTCCAGGGCGGCGCGGTGGCGCAGGAGATCTCTCAGATCGTGGCGGCCGACCTCAAGCGCTCGGGGCTCTTCGCGCCGATCGACAAGGCGGCCTTCATCGAAAACATCGCCAATCCCGATGCCGCTCCGCGCTTCGACGACTGGAAGGTGATCAACGCCCAGGCGCTGGTGACGGGCCGCGTGGGTGATGCCGGCGACGGGCGCCTGCGCGCCGAGTTCCGCCTGTGGGACGTGTTCGGCAACGAGCAGCTGATCGGAGAGCAGTTCTTCGCCAACCCTCAGAACTCGCGCCGCGTGGCGCACATCATTGCCGACTCGATCTACGAGAAGCTGACCGGCGAGAAAGGCTATTTCGACACCCGTGTCGTCTTCATCGACGAGTCCGGTAACAAGCAGAACCGCACCAAGCGGCTCGCCATCATGGATCAGGACGGCGCCAACATGCGCTACCTGTCGGACGGCCGCGCCATCGCGCTCACGCCGCGCTTCTCGCCGACCCGGCAGGAGATCACCTACATGTCCTACGAGAGCGGGCAGCCCCAGGTCTACCTGCTCCAGATCGAGACCGGGCAGCGCGAGCTCGTCGGCAACTTCCCCGGCATGACGTTTGCCCCGCGCTTCTCGCCGGATGGCCAGAAGGTCATCATGAGCCTGCTGCGCGACGACGGCAATTCCAACATCTTCACCATGGACCTGCGCTCGCGCACGACCACGCGCCTGACCAATTCCAACGCCATCGACACCTCGCCTTCCTATTCGCCTGACGGCTCCAAGGTGGTGTTCACGTCCGATCGCGGCGGCCAGCCCCAGATCTACATGATGGGCGCGGACGGCTCGGGCGCGAACCGCATCTCGTTCGGCGGCGGCTCGTATTCGACACCCGTCTGGAGCCCGCGCGGCGATCTCATCGCCTTCACCAAGCAGTCGGGCGGCGAGTTCCAGATCGGCGTCATGAAGACAGACGGCTCGGGCGAGCGCATCCTGTCGTCCGGCTACGCGCAGGAGGGGCCGACCTGGGCGCCCAACGGCCGCGTGCTCATGTTCTTCCGCGATGGCGGCGGAGGACCGCGCCTGCACTCGATCGACCTGACCGGCCGCAACGAGCAGGCGATCCCCACCAAGAACTTCGCGTCCGACCCCGCTTGGTCGCCGCTTCTGGAGTGAGCCCCACCGGGCTCGGCCGCGGGGAGGCGGCGGGCTGGAGGTTCGCGCATTGAGCATTCGGTAACCCAAACATGGTTACCTCGAAGTCGAGAATTGTTTCTTTCATCTTTTTGTCCGGGGGGACCGGACCAGCGTAAAGGAGAGGCCAGCATGATGGGCCGCATCGCAAGCATGAGGATCAACGGGCTGGCGCTTGCGCTGGTCGCGACCGTGGCCGTGGCAGGCTGCGCGTCCAAGAAGACGCCCAACAGCGCAGCCGATCTCGGCCTGGGCGGCGCAGGCGCTGGCGCTGCGACGCCCGGCTCCTCGCAGGACTTCACGGTGAATGTGGGCGACCGCATCTTCTTCGACACGGATTCCTCCTCGATCCGCGCCGACGCCCAGCAGACCCTGTCGCGCCAGGCCCAGTGGCTCGGCCGCTACAACTCCTACTCGATCACCGTCGAGGGCCATGCCGACGAGCGCGGCACGCGCGAATACAACCTGGCGCTGGGCGCCCGCCGTGCGGCCGCCGCGCGCGACTACCTCGTCGCACAGGGCGTCCCCGGCAACCGCATCCGCACGCTTTCCTACGGCAAGGAGCGTCCGGTCGCGGTGTGCGAGCAGGACACCGCCTGCCAGTCGCAGAACCGCCGCGCGGTCACCGTACTGAACGGCGCCGGCTCGTAAGGGACCTCCAGCCGGAACCACCGAACCGGGGGCGGCTCATGTGGGCCGCCCCTTTTCGCGTCGGGCCCAACAAAATTTGGCCGAACTCCGGTTGTTGGGTGCCGCCAACCCCCGAAATCCCGACCGCAGGCGAAACAAGCACGATGGGACTGCATAGATTCACAACGGGAGCGCTGGCACTCGCGCTTCTTTCGGCGCCGCTCTTTGCCGTGCCCTCCAACGCGAGCGAGCGGTCCGGCTGGACGGGCTTGCCGGGCATCTCGATCCCCGGCCCGTGGAGCCGCAAGGCTGAGGAGCCCGCAACCGCTCCCGTGCAGCTCGCCCAGGCGGGGGATCCTCGCATGACCGAGTTGCAGGAGCAGATCCGCAGGCTTTCCGGCACGGTGGAGGAGCTGAACTTCCAGATTCTCCAGATGCAGGAGCAGATGCGCAAGCAGCAGGAAGACTTCGAGTTCCGCTTCCAGGAACTCGAAGGCGGCTCGGGCGCTGCCGCAGCGCCCGCCAAGCGCTCGGACGCGGCACCCGCCACCCAACCCGCACCCACCCAGGGCGCCGCCACCTCGTCCGTCGCCGGCGTCCAGCCGCCGGCGGGGGAGGGGGCGCCCACAGTCGCCGGCGATGCGGCGCCTGCCACCGCCGCACCCTCCTTCGGCACGATCACCTTCGATGCGAGCGGCGCCGTCACGGGCGGCAGCGTGGGCGACCAGTCGGTGGTCTCGCGCGGTGCCGAGGTCGCGACCGGCGAGGCACAGGTCGCGGCGCTGCCGCCCACCGAGAACCCCGAGGAACTCTACCAGAACTCCTACGAATATGTTCTGGCCGGCGACTACGCGACCGCCGAAGCCGGCTTCCGCGACCACCTCGCGCGCTTCCCCACCGATGCCCGCAATGCCGATGCCGAGTTCTGGCTGGGCGAGGCGCTTCTCGCGCAGAACAAGTATCGCGAGGCGGCCGAAGTGTTTCTCGCAGCCGGCAAGGACCACCCGAAGTCCAAGAAGGCGCCCGAGATGCTTCTCAAGCTCGGCGTGTCGCTCGCAGGCCTCAACCAGCGCGACGTCGCCTGTGCCACCTTCGGCGAAGTCGGCAAGCGCTATCCCAACATCTCTCCCCAGCTCAAGAACCGCGTCACGCAGGAAAAGTCGCGCGCTTCGTGCTGATGCTGCCGCCTGCCGCGCGATCAGGCAGGCTCGACCCGGACGCGCTCTTTTTCCCGTTCGCCTTCCCCCCAAGCGGCACCGTGATTGCCGCGGTTTCCGGCGGCGGCGACTCTTCCGCGCTCCTTTTGCTTCTTCATCGCCATCTCGAACGCCGTTTCCCCGGCACGCGCCTCCTGGCTGCGACGGTGGACCACGGCCTGCGCGAAGGTTCGGCCACGGAAGCCGCAGCTGTCGCCGCCTTTGCCGCCCGCCTCGGGCGTGAACACCGCACTCTGCCCTGGCTCGGCTCCAAGCCCGCGACCGGCATCCAGGCTGCCGCGCGCAATGCGCGCCTCGCGCTGCTCGGCGAACTGGCGCGCCGCGAGACGGCATCGGCCATCGTGCTCGGACACACTCAGGACGATCAGGCCGAGACCGTGCGGATGCGACTTGCGCGCGGAACGGGCCGGGGGCTGGCCGGCATGGCGCCGGCCACGCTTGTCGATGGCCACGCCTGGCTGCTGCGCCCCTTGCTCACCACCCGCCGTGCCACGCTGCGCGCCTTCTTGAGCGAAGAGAACGTCGCCTGGAGCGATGATCCTAGCAACGAAGACCGCCGGTTCGAGCGCGTGCGGGTGCGCGAGGCGGGCGAAGACGCGGAGGCGTTGGGGCTCGCGCATGCTGTGGCAGCAGAGCGCGAGGTGGCGGGGAGGGGGGCCGCCCTGCTGATGGGACGTAGTCGCCGGATCGCGCCTGGCCTTTTCCGCGCCGAGCGCGAGATCCTCGACCCGGCCACCCCCTTTGCCCCCTACGCTCTTCGGATGATGCTGGCCGCGATCGGCGGACGCGCCTACCTGCCGGACGAAGCCCAGACGGCTGGGTTCATCGATTGCCTTCGGGCAGTCGGAAGCGCCACGCTGTCGGGCACTGCGGCCACCCTCCGGCGCGACGGCCTCTACCTCCACCGGGAGCGCCGCGGCATCGTGTCCATCCGCGCCCGAACTGGCGCCGTCTTCGATGGCCGTTTCACCGTGCGAGACAGCTTGCCAGGCGTCTTGACTCCAGGCGACGGGGAGCAAGACTTCGAGGCGCTCGCGGAAGAGAGTGCTGCGCCGCGAGGGCTTCTTCGCGCGGCGCTGTCCACCGCGCCCTTCTTCCAACCAGACCCCGGCACCTCTGCCCCGGAATGGCGCGATGCGATCGTGCCCCGTGTGGCGCCGTTTGCCAGCCTCATGCCCGTGTTCGACCATGCTCCCGCAAGCGCGTTCGCCCAGCTTCTGGGAGCCGCCCCGCCGCCGGCTCCGCCATATCGTCGCCCCATTGGGGGAGTCGCTTAACCCAAGGCGGCCCTTTGCCTTGGCAAGGCTCAGGCCACTGCCTATGTTAGCCGTGCCAGGATCCCGCGCACCCGCTGTGGGGGGCCTTGTTTCTTCTCCCAATGGGATTTCCCCGCCGGAACCGCTGATGAACCCGAACTACCGCAACCTCGCGCTCTGGGCGATCATTGCCGTCCTCTTGATTGCGCTGTTCAACCTTTTCCAGACGCCGCAGCAACGCGGCGCCTCGCGCGATGTGGCTTACTCGGAGTTCTTGACCGATGTGGATGCGGGACGCGTGCGCTCGGTCACCATCTCGGGCGACCGGATCACCGGCACCTACACCGACAACAACAACGGCTTCCAGACCTACTCACCCGGCGACCCCGCGCTGGTGAGCCGCCTCGAGCAGCGCGACGTTTCGATCAGCGCGCGCCCCGAGACCGACGGCTCGACCTCGCTCTTCGGCATCCTCTTGTCCTGGCTGCCGATGATCCTGATCCTGGGCGTCTGGATCTTCTTCATGCGCCAGATGCAGTCGGGCTCGGGCCGCGCCATGGGCTTCGGCAAGTCCAAGGCCAAGCTTCTGACGGAAGCGCATGGCCGCGTGATGTTCGGCGACGTCGCGGGCGTGGACGAGGCCAAGCAGGACCTGGAAGAGATCGTCGAGTTCCTGCGCGACCCCGGCAAGTTCCAGCGTCTGGGCGGCAAGATTCCGCGCGGCGTGCTGCTCGTCGGCCCTCCCGGCACCGGCAAGACCTTGCTCGCGCGCTCGGTCGCAGGCGAGGCGAACGTTCCCTTCTTCACCATCTCGGGCTCGGACTTCGTTGAGATGTTCGTGGGCGTCGGCGCATCCCGCGTGCGCGACATGTTCGAGCAGGCCAAGAAGAACAGCCCCTGCATCATCTTCATCGACGAGATCGACGCGGTGGGCCGTCATCGCGGCGCGGGCCTGGGCGGCGGCAACGACGAGCGCGAGCAGACGCTGAACCAGCTTCTCGTCGAGATGGACGGTTTCGAGGCGAACGAGTCGATCATCCTGATCGCTGCCACCAACCGCCCCGACGTGCTCGACCCCGCACTTCTGCGTCCGGGCCGCTTCGACCGCCAGGTCGTGGTGCCCAATCCCGACATCAACGGCCGCGAGAAGATCCTCAAGGTCCATGTTCGCAACGTGCCGCTCGCGCCGAATGTCGACCTCAAGGTCGTCGCCCGCGGCACCCCCGGCTTCTCGGGTGCGGACCTGATGAACCTCGTCAACGAGGCGGCTCTGATGGCTGCACGCCGCAACAAGCGCCTCGTCACCATGGCTGAGTTTGAGGATGCCAAGGACAAGGTGATGATGGGTGCGGAGCGCCGCTCCACCGCCATGACCCAGGCCGAAAAGGAACTGACCGCCTATCACGAGTCGGGCCACGCGATCCTGGCGCTCAACGTGCCGGCTGCCGACCCCCTCCACAAGGCGACCATCATCCCCCGCGGCCGTGCGCTCGGCATGGTGATGCAGCTGCCCGAGGGCGACCGCTACTCCATGAGCTACAAGTACATGGTCTCGCGGCTCGCCATCATGATGGGCGGCCGCGTGGCGGAGGAGATGAAGTTCGGCAAGGAGAACATCACGTCTGGCGCGTCTTCCGACATCGAACAGGCCACCAAGCTGGCGCGCGCCATGGTCACGCGCTGGGGCTTCTCCGACAAGCTCGGCCACGTGGCCTATGGCGAGAACCAGGAAGAGGTGTTCCTCGGACACTCGGTCGCTCGCACGCAGAACGTATCGGAGGAGACCGCGCAGATCATCGACGCCGAAGTCCGTCGCCTGATCGACGAGGCCTATTCGTCGGCCACCGATATCCTGACCCGCAAGAAGGACGAGTGGATCGCACTCGCCGAAGGCCTGCTCGAATACGAGACGCTTTCGGGCGAGGAGATCAAGCAGCTGATCGCCGGCAACCGTCCCTCCCGCGATCAGGGTGACGACACGCCTCCCTCGCGCGGCACGGCTGTGCCCAAGGCGGGCAGTGCCGGCCGCAAGCGCGGCGACGAGCCCGAAGGCGGGCTCGAGCCGCAGCCGCAGGGCTGACGAAACAAAGGCCGCGGCACCGTCCGCGGCCTTTTCTTTCGTGTGGCTGGCCGCTCCGGCCCATCCACTGAAGGCGTAGAAAGCTCAAACCCCGCAAATCTTGCCGTCGCGCTTCAACGCCTGTTAAATTCCCCTCACTATCCTTGCGTATCGATTGAGGCGCGCCGGCGCGCGTTACAGGCACTCATACAATGTGACGGGCGCGCCAGCCGCTGATATGGCAAGTGCAGCGCCAGCATCGAGGGGAGACCGCACTTGGCAAAGCGCTACTTCGGCACCGACGGAATCCGTGGCAAGGCCAACCGCTTCCCCATGACGGCCGAGGTCGCCATGAAGGTCGGCATGGCCGCCGGCATGTCGTTCCAGCGCGGCAAGCACCGCCACCGCGTGGTGCTCGGCAAGGACACGCGCCTGTCCGGCTACATGCTCGAAAACGCGATGGTAGCGGGCTTCTGCGCGGCGGGCATGGACGTGTTCCTGCTCGGCCCCATGCCCACGCCCGCGGTCGCGATGCTCACGCGCTCGCTCCGCTGCGATCTCGGCGTCATGATCTCGGCCTCGCACAACCCCTATTACGACAACGGCATCAAGCTCTTCGGTCCCGACGGCTACAAGCTGTCCGACGAGATCGAGAACCGCATCGAGGCGATGCTCGACCAGGAGATCGACCTTGTTCTGGCCGACTCCGACGGCCTTGGCCGCGCCAAACGCGTGGACGGCGTTCACGACCGCTACATTGAGTTCGCCAAGCGCACCATGCCGCGCAACATGTCGCTCGAAGGCCTGCGCGTGGTGATCGATTGCGCGAACGGCGCGGGCTACAAGGTGGCCCCTGCCGCCCTTTGGGAACTGGGCGCCGAGGTGATCGCCATCAACACCGATCCCAATGGCTTCAACATCAACAAGGAATGCGGCTCGACCGCGCCCGAGAGCCTCGTCAAGAAGGTGCACGAGGTGCGCGCCGATGTAGGCATAGCGCTCGACGGCGATGCCGACCGCATGGTGATCGTGGACGAGAACGGCGTGATCGTGGACGGCGACCAGATCATGGCGCTGATCGCCGAATCCTGGGCCGACGAGGGCAAGCTCGCGGGCAACGGCCTCGTCGCCACCATCATGAGCAATCTGGGCCTCGAACGCTTCCTGCAGGGCAAGGGACTCGACCTCCATCGCACCAAGGTGGGCGACCGCTATGTGGTGGAGCACATGCGCGCGCACGGCTTCAACGTGGGTGGCGAGCAGTCGGGCCACATCGTCTTGTCGGATTTCGCGACCACCGGCGACGGCCTCGTTTCCGCCCTTCAGGTTCTCGCCTGCGTGAAGACGCTGGAAAAGCCCGTGAGCGAGGTGGCACGCAAGTTCGAGCCCGTGCCGCAGGTGCTTAAGAACGTCCGCTTCGGCGGCGGGCGTCCGCTGGAGGAAGCCCGCGTCAAGTCGGCCATCGCTGATGCCGAAGCCATGCTGGGCAACACGGGCCGCCTTGTGATCCGCCCTTCGGGCACCGAGCCTCTGATCCGCGTGATGGCGGAGGGGGACGATGCCGGCCTCGTGGAGCGCGTGGTGGATGGGCTCATCGACGTGATCGGCCAGACGCGCCACGCCGCCTGACATCTCAATTACAGTTCTTGATTTGATGGGCCGAGGCGCAGCTTCGGCCCTTTTTCTTTTGTCATTCTCCGGCTGCGCAACGCTTTGGTAGGGTTAAAGAACAAGGTTAAGTCGATTTTAACTCAAACCCCGCATTGTTCCCGAGCGAACAGATTCAAAGGGGTCGTCCGAGATGACCCAACCGTTGCGAGGGGTTTTGACGATGGGTTCCTTCACGAAACGGCTCCTGCTGACGGCTGTGGCCGCGGCAGCCGCCAGCCAGGCTTGGGCGGCCGATCTGGCCGAACCCTATATCGAGCCCCAGCCGCCCGAAGAGGTGGCTTACGAGCCGGTCGCGACCGGCGGCTGGTATATCCGAGGCGATGTCGGCTATCACGACCTCGAACTGCGCGGTAAGCCGGAATACATCCTATACGGCGAACCCGGCCTCAAGGGCGAGTTCGACAAGGCCGAGCTCGACACCGGCTGGTCTCTCGGCGGCGGCATCGGCTACCGCATCACCGATCACCTGCGCGCCGACGTGACGGCCGACCACTTCTTCGACACCGACTTCAGCGGCTCGACGCTCGGCTGCGACCGCCCGGCCTTCGGCGGCTGCGACAACATCATCGCCTCGCGCGATTCCACCAGCGTCAGCGCCTGGCTGCTGCTCGCCAACGCCTACTGGGACTTCTACTCTTACAAGGGCTTCACCTTCTACGGCGGCGGCGGCATCGGCGGCGCGCATGTGAAGTGGGACAAGCTCAAGAACGTGGCCGAATATTCGGACGGCGACGAGGAGACCCAGCACGAGGGCGGCAAGGAATGGCGTTTCGCCTGGTCGCTCGCGGCCGGCACGTCCTACTGCCTTTCCAAGAACCTGGAAGCCGATCTCGGCTACCGCTTCGCCCGCGTCGAAGGCGGCCAGATGTTCGACTACGCCAACGGTGGCGGCCCCGGCTTCGACGGCGGCTTCAACGTCCACCAGGCCCGCGCCGGCCTGCGCTACAGCTTCGGCGGCAACCCCGCCTGCGGCCCGCAGGAAGTGGTGGCCTACGAGCCCGCGCCGGAGCCCGTCTACAAGTAAGACGATCTCCAGCAGTTCTAGCATCGAACCGTCCGGCCGCAAGGCCGGGCGTTTTCGTTTTTGGGCAGCCCGTCTCGCGCAAGGATTGGTTAGGCTTAACCCGGATTTAACCGGCATGGTTAACAGTGGTGGGGAATGAAGCCGGTGCCCAAGCGGGAGACCGGACGCGTTTTCCCCGGGGGTCCGCAATGCCGCTCAAGTCGAGCCTCGCCTTTCTTCTCGCCGCTTCGGTGGCTCTGCCTGCCACGGTGGCGTTCGCCGCCGATTACGAGCCTCCCGTCTTCGTCGACGAGGCGCCCGAATACACGCCCGTCGAGGTGGGATCGGGCTGGTACCTGCGCGGCGACGTTGGCTATCAGCTCAACGACCATCCTTTCGGTGAAATAGACCTCAAGGATTACGGCATCGGCAGCATCGACCTCGCCGACTGGGGCCTCGAACCCTCGGAACGTCGTTTTATCGGCAGCGCCGGAATCGGCTTTCATTTCACCGATTACTTACGCGCTGACGTGAATGCCGGCTATCTCGGACGCAACGAATTCGACAAGGGCATCTCCGTCGGCACGGAAGACCTTTCGGGCAGCTTCAAAAACGAAGCTTGGTATGGAATGGCCAACGCTTATCTTGATCTCGGTACGGTTGCGGGTTTCACGCCATATGTCGGCGCGGGCGCGGGTATCCTTAGCAACGCCTGGCGTTGGGATGCTCGCTACGAATCGGATGGCGAAGAGGTGTTCAGCCTCAGCGATTCAGGCCGCGATTACGCTTTTGCCTACACGCTCAATGCAGGTCTCGCTTATCGCTTTGCCGATAACGTGTCGCTTGACGTCGGCTACCAGTATCTCTCCTCGCCGGGCGCCGAGTACTTCGACCTGAGCGACCTACAAGATCATATTATCGGCAAGGGCTTGGAGTTCCACCAAATCCGCGCTGGCCTGCGCTACGACCTCTGGTGAGATGTCACACATTTTTTGAACCAAAAGGCGGGCCTTGAACCCGCCTTTTGCATCTCCGGTTGGTGGCCTGAACGCGACGGGTACTTTCCTCTTGACGGCATGGGCCTCTCCCCGCTAACCCCATCCGCGGGCCACTCCTCCCCAACGAGGAGCCAGCTATCTGGAAGGATAGAACCGCGATGAGCATCCCCAAGCCGGCATTGCGCCCGGCATCCCCCCATTTTTCCTCCGGTCCCTGTGCGAAGCGTCCCGGCTGGTCGCTCGAAGCGCTTCAGGATGCGAGCCTCGGCCGTTCGCACCGCGCGAAGGTCGGCAAGGCCAAGCTCGAAGAAGCCATCGCGTTGACCCGCGAAGTGCTTGAGGTTCCCGACACCCACCGCATCGGCATCGTGCCGGCTTCCGATACGGGCGCGGTGGAAATGGCCATATGGTCGCTGCTCGGCGCCCGCCCCACCACCCTGCTCGCCTGGGAAAGCTTCGGCGCGGGCTGGGTGACGGATGCGGTGAAGCAGCTCAAGCTCGCCGATGCCACCGTGATCGAAGCGCCATACGGCCGGCTGCCTGATCTCGCCGCGGTCGATTTCAACACGGACGTGGTCTTCACTTGGAACGGCACGACCTCGGGCGTCCGAGTCCCCGATGCGTCCTTCATCCCCGACGACCGCGAGGGCCTCACGATCTGCGACGCGACGTCTGCCGCTTTCGCGCAGAACCTCGACTTCTCCAAGCTCGATGTGGTCACCTTCTCCTGGCAGAAGGTGCTGGGCGGGGAGGGGGGCCACGGCGTCCTCATTCTCGGGCCGCGCGCGGTTGAGCGGCTCGAAACCTACAAGCCCGCCTGGCCCCTTCCCAAGATCTTCCGCCTGACGAGCGGCGGCAAGCTGATCGAAGGCGTCTTCAAGGGCGAAACCATCAACACGCCCTCCATGCTATGCGTGGAGGATTACATCGACGCGTTGCGCTGGGCGAAAAGCCTCGGTGGCCTGCCTGCGCTCAAGGCGCGGGCCGATGCCAACGTAGCAGTCCTCGACGCCTTCGTGGCGAACTCTTCCTGGCTCGGTCACCTGGCCGAAGCGCCCGAGACGCGCTCGAACACCTCCGTCTGCCTGACGATCGCCGACGACGCGGTGGAAGACAAGGCAGCCTTCGCCAAGGGCCTGGCCTCACTCCTCGAAAAAGAGGGTGCGGCCTTCGACATCGGCGCCTATCGCGATGCGCCGGCCGGCCTGCGCATCTGGTGCGGCGCGACCGTCGAGACCGCCGACATCGAGGCGCTGCTGCCCTGGCTCGACTGGGCCTACGCAGCCCAGAAGGCCACGCTCAAAGCCGCTGCCTGACCTCAGGCTGAGACGCCGCTCCCCGCTGCACAGCCGAACCGAACCGCGCCAAGGCCGAAGCCCTTCCTGCTAATTGAGGGTGGGGTTAGCGGCGCAGGAACTGGTTCGACGTCACCCCCACCCCTAACCCCTCCCCTCAAGGGGGAGGAGAACTGGAGAAGGGTGCGGCTCAACAACCGCCACGTGAAATTCTTCGACACACTCTCAGGACACCCCGCCCATGCCCCGCGTTCTCGTTTCCGACAAGCTTTCCCCCACAGCCGTCCAGATCTTCAGGGATCGTGGCGTCGACGTCGATTACCTGCCCGATCTCGGCAAGGACAAGGAGGCGCTGCTTGCCAAGATCGGCGAGTATGACGGCCTGGCCATCCGCTCCGCCACCAAGGTGACGGAAAAGCTGATCGCTGCCGCCAAGAACCTCAAGGTCGTCGGCCGCGCCGGCATCGGCGTCGACAATGTCGACATCCCCGCAGCCTCGCGGCGCGGCATCATCGTCATGAACACGCCCTTCGGCAATTCCATCACCACAGCCGAGCACGCGGTGGCGCTCATGTTCGCGCTCGCCCGCCAGCTGCCCGAGGCCAACGCCTCCACCCAGGCCGGCAAGTGGGAGAAGAACCGCTTCATGGGCACCGAGATCACCGGCAAGGTGCTGGGCGTCGTCGGCTGCGGCAATATCGGCTCGATCGTGGCGTCGCGCGGCGTGGGGCTGCGCATGAAAGTCCTGGCCTACGATCCTTTCCTAGGGGAAGCCCGTGCTTCCGAGCTCGGCGTGGAAAAGGTCGAACTCGAAGACCTCTTCACGCGCGCGGACTTCATCACGCTGCACACCCCGCTCACCGACAAGACGCGTGGGATCATCGACAAGGACGCGCTCGCCAAGATGAAGAAGGGCGTGCGCATCATCAACTGCGCGCGCGGCGGCCTGATCGTGGAGGCCGATCTCGTTGAGGCGCTGAAGAGTGGGGTGGTGGCGGGGGCCGCGATCGACGTGTTCGAGACCGAGCCCGCGACCGAAAACCCGCTCTTCGGCATGGAGAACGTGGTGGCGACCCCTCATCTCGGCGCTTCCACCACCGAGGCCCAGGAGAATGTGGCGCTCCAGGTGGCCGAGCAGATGGCCGACTATCTCGTGAAGGGCGCGGTCTCCAACGCCATCAACATGCCCTCCATCACGGCCGAGGAAGCGCCGCGGCTCAAGCCCTTCATCAAGCTCGCGGAAGTGCTGGGCTCCTTTGTTGGTCAAGTGACGGAGGAAGCCATCAAGGAGGTCGAGATCCTGTTCGACGGCGCGACCGCCTCCATGAACACGCGCGCGCTGATCTCGGCAGCACTCGCCGGGCTGATCCGCCCGCAGGTGGCCGACGTCAACATGGTCTCCGCCCCCGTGATGGCCAAGGAGCGCGGCGTGATCCTGTCGGAGATCAAGCGCGACAAGTCGGGCGTTTTCGACGGCTACATCAAGCTGACGGTGAAGACCGACAAGCAGACCCGCTCGATCGCCGGCACCTGCTTCTCCGACGGCAAGCCGCGCTTCATCCAGATCAAGAACATCAATCTGGATGCCGAGGTCGGCCAGCACATGCTCTACACCACCAATGCGGACGCACCGGGCATCATCGGCCTGCTCGGCACCATCTGCGGCCGTCACGGCGTGAACATCGCCAACTTCCACCTCGGCCGCGACGAGCCCGGCGGCAACGCGATCGCGCTGCTCTACCTCGACGCGCCGTTCCCCGAGCCGGTTCTCGCCGAACTCCGCGCCGACCCGCGCATTCAGTCGGCCAAGCGTTTGGCTTTCGACGTGGGCGCCTGAGGGACAAGAGGGCCTGTCGGTATTTCAAGACCGACTATGTGTCTGGCCAATTAAGCCAAGAAAAGGGCGCCGGAGGGCGCCCTTTTCTTGGCGCACCTTTCGCCTCTGTGGCGGCGCACCGCCCTAACGGCGTGGATTCTCGGGTCAAGCCAGAGAGGGATGAAGCGGGGGTGGGGGGTGATGCAACCCAAACCCGCTCCCGGATCGACGTCTCCCTCCTCCCCTCGTCATTATACCCTAGCCAAGCCTTCGCCCGCTCCATTCAGCCAACGCAATGCCCGCGAGCACCAAGGCCAACGCCGCTGCGTGGTAGGCGAAGACCTGTTCGCCCAGGACGGCCACGGCGAGCAGGGTGCCGCAGATGGGGACGAGGTTGATGAAAAGGCCCGCGCGGTTCGCGCCGATCAGCTCGACGCCGCGGATATAGAAGACCTGGGCGACCAGCGACGGCAGAAGCCCGGCATAGAGGATCACGGCCCAGCCCTGGGCGTCGGGCCACAGAAGCGCGCCCCATGCCCATTCTGCGAAAACGAAAGGCAGGGAAGACAGAAAGGCCAGCCCGGTCAGGGCCGTCATCAGGCTCAGCCAGTGAAGGGGTGGGCGCTTGCGCAGCATCACCGTGTAGGCGGCGTAGACCAGAAGCGCTACCAGCATGATGGCGTCACCGCGGTTGACGTCTAGCGCGAGGAGCCGCGCCGGCTCGCCATGAGCTGCGGTCAGCACCACGCCTAGAACCGAAAGCGAGAAGCCTGCGATCTGGCCCCAGGCGACGCGCTGCCCGAACAGAAGGAAGTTGCCGATGAAGATCAGCATGGGAATCGCGGCCTGCTCGATCGAGGTGTTGACCGCGCTCGTGAACAAAAGCGCGGAATAAAGCGCCACGTTGAACAGTGTGAAGCCAAAAAGGCCGAGCGTGAAGAGAAGCGGCAGGTTCGCCCGCACGGCCTCGCGCTCGCGTTTCAGATGATGGCGCCCGATCACCACGAGCACGATCAGCGCCAAGCCGAGCCGCGAGGACGTCAGCAGCATCGGCGAGACGTGGCCCATCGCCAGCTTGCCCGCCACGCTGTTGCCGCCCCAGAGCAGGCTGGTCAGAAAGAGAAGGCCATAGGCGGAAAGGTTCATTCCCGCTCCATGGCGCCATCCCCCCGATCCTTGCAAGCCCGGCGTCCAAAAGCGTGGATCGGGGCGCGATCGTCAAAACAAAGGTCGCGGGCGGCGGTTTCGCCCGTTATAGAGGCACCGCTTCGCGAAAAACGGGGAAACTTGGCATGGCCAATGTGGTGGTCGTCGGCTCGCAATGGGGCGACGAGGGCAAAGGCAAGATCGTGGACTGGCTGTCCGAGCGCGCCGACGTGGTGGTGCGCTTTCAGGGCGGGCACAATGCCGGCCATACACTGGTGATCGACGGCGTGTCCTACAAGCTCGCGCTGCTGCCTTCGGGCCTCGTGCAGGGCAAGTTGTCGGTGATCGGCAACGGCGTCGTGGTGGACCCCCATCATTTCGTGGCCGAACTCGAGCGTCTGCGCGGGCAGGGCGTCACCATCACACCCGAGCTTCTGCGCATCGCGGACAACGCGCCGCTGATCCTGTCGGTCCACCGCGAGCTCGATGCCCTGCGCGAGGACGGCAACGCGGCGCTCAAGATCGGCACCACCAAGCGCGGCATCGGCCCGGCCTACGAGGACAAGGTGGGCCGCCGTGCGATCCGCCTCGTGGATCTCGCCGAGCCCGGCACGCTCGCCGCGAAGATCGAGCGTCTGCTCGCCCACCACAACGCGCTGCGCCGCGGCATGGATCTGCCGGAGATCGAACCGCAGACGCTCTACGACGAATTGATGGCGGTGGCCGACGCCATCCTGCCTTTCATGGACCAGGTTTGGCGCGTGCTGGATGAAAAGCACAAGGCAGGCGCGCGCATGCTGTTCGAGGGCGCGCAAGGGGCGCTTCTCGACAACGACCACGGCACCTACCCCTATGTGACCTCGTCCAACACGGTCGCTGGACAGGCAGCCGGCGGCACGGGGCTCGGGCCCACTGCCATCGGTTATGTGCTCGGCATCACCAAGGCCTACACGACGCGCGTGGGCGAGGGGCCGTTCCCTTGCGAGTTGCATGACGATATCGGCAAGCATTTGGCGACGGTGGGCCGTGAGGTCGGCGTCAACACGGGCCGCCCGCGCCGCTGCGGCTGGTTCGACGCGGTGCTGGTGCGCCAGACCGTGCGCACGTCCGGCATCTCGGGCATCGCGCTGACCAAGCTCGACGTGCTCGACGGGCTGAACGAGATCAAGATCTGCGTAGCCTACGAACTCGACGGCGTGCGAATCGATCACCTGCCCGCCTCAATGGGAGCACAACAACGGGTTAAGCCGGTTTACGAAGTGCTGGAAGGCTGGCAGGAAACCACCGCGGGCGCGCGCAGCTGGAACCAGCTTCCAGCGCAGGCGGTGAAGTATGTGCGCTACATCGAGGAGCTGATCGGCGCGCCGGTTGCTCTGCTTTCCACGAGCCCCGAACGCGACGACACCATCCTTGTGACGGACCCGTTTCGGGATTAGATCGAATTTTCAGGGAATGGCGGCATGATCCGTCCTTCCGGGCGGCAAGACGGCGGCAATGGCGGATTTCGTAGCGGTTCTCAAGAAAACCCTTGGCGGCATGGGCGAGCCCTCGCCGCAGATGCGGACCCGCGTCTATGACAAGGCGCGCGCTACGATCGAGGCGAAGCTCGCAGCCCTCAACCCGCCGGCGCCTGAAGCCGTGGCCCAGCGCCAGCGCCAGGCGCTGGAAGACGCGATCGCCAGCGTGGAGCGCGACTATGCGCCGCCGCCCGCGGCTGCACCCGCGCCCAAGGCGCCCGAACCCAAGCCCGACCCGCTGGCCGAGCTGGACAACGTGTTTTCCTCGATCAACCGCCAGCGGCAGACCCCGCTTGCGCCATCGCGCGCGACCTCAACCCCGCCTGCGCCCAAGCCCGCCGAGCCTGCGCCGGCGGCCGTTGCGCCCCAGGCCCCCAAGCCCGCTTCTGCACCCGTTTCGCCGCCCAAGCCCGCTTCCGAGCGCGTGGCCCCACCGGCCCCACCAGTGCAGCCCGTGCGGCCGGCTTCTGAGCGTGTGGCGACGCCGCTGCCACCCGTGACGCCCGTTCGCGCCGAGCCTGCGCCTGTTCCCTCTCCGCCGCCCCGCCCGGCAGCACCGGCACCTTCGTTCAGTGCGCAGCGCCCCGTTCCACCGCCGCCTGTCGCCCAACCCGCACCATCCGTTTCGTCGGCGAAGGTGGAAGACAAGGACGACACGTTTCCCGACCACATCTTCGATGACCGCGAGCGTGAGCCGGAAACGGCCGAAGACGAGCGCGACGTGTTCGCCTCCACAGATTTCGCCGCCCATGACGCGGCGCGCGACGAGTTCTCGGACGACTGGCGTGGCGAAGCTCTGCCGCCGCAGGAAGAAGAGCGCGTGCGCCGCAACCGCACGGGGTTAGCCATCGCAGCCGTCGCTATTCTCGCGGTCGGTGGCGGCGCGATCGCGGCCTGGCAGGGCTACAACCCGTTTGCGGGCGACACCACGGCGGTGACCGAAACGGAAACCCCTTCCACCGACATCGCGGCGCAAGCTCCACCGGCCGAGACGCCGGCTGTCGAGACCGCAACGCCGGAAACTGCTGAGGAAGAAGGCGAGGAGGCTGCAGCCGCCACGCCGCCGGCCGAGCCCGAGCAGGAAGTCGCGGCAGTCGCACCCGAGGCGGAGGTCACCGACCCCGCTCCCGCAGCACCGGCCGCGAGCACCAAGTTCACCCAGCGGCTCACCGCCGACGGGCAGGAGATCGACGAGGGTGCCGGCACGGGCGCCGGCGCGCTGGGCGAGGGCACTTCGGTCGCGGCCGTCTCGCCGTCGCAGCCCGCGACCCCGCCCGGCTCGGCGCCCGCCACCACCGCCCAGGCGCCGGCCACCTCGGCGCCCGCGCAGGGCAACGCGGCGCTTCCTGTGGCACAGCGCGCGATCTTCTACGAAGAGCGCACGAACGTGGCGCAGAGCTCGGCCGAGACCGGCACGATCCTTTGGAGCAACGTGACGGAATCGCCTGGCGGCGACATGGCGGCAGAGCCCGCGGTGCGAGCGGAAGCCGCGATCCCCGCGAAGAACGTTCAGCTTCGCATGACCATCCGCCGCAACGGCGACCGCACGCTGCCCGCGAGCCACATCATCGAGCTGATCTTCCTGACGCCCGAGGGCTTCGAGGGCGGCGGCATCGAGAACGTGCTGCGGGTTTCCATGAAGAATTCCGAGCAGGAAACGGGCGCGGCCCTTCGCGGCATCCCCGCCAAGATCGCCGAGGGCTATTTCCTGATCGCGCTCAGCGACAACCCAGCCGACATCCAGGCGAACCTGGCACTCCTGCGCCAGCAGAGCTGGATCGACGTGCCAGTGGTCTACAAGTCCGGCCGCCGTGCGCTGATCACCATGGAAAAGGGCATTCCAGGTGAGCAGGCCTTCAACGAGGCACTGCGTGCCTGGGGCGGCAACAGCGGTTGATCGGGCCTTTACCCAACGCAAACGAAAAGGGCCGCTGGGATGACCGGCGGCCCTTTCGCTATTCATCATGCATTCGATCAGGCAGGTTCGGCCTCGATCACGCGCAACGCCTGCGCCTGACGACGGGCTGCGGCCTTCACCGCTTCCTGCACCTTCTCGAAGGCGCGCACCTCGATCTGGCGCACGCGCTCGCGGGAGATGTTGAACTCGCCTGAGAGTTCCTCAAGCGTGATCGGGTCTTCCGCCAGGCGGCGTGCCTCGAAGATGCGACGCTCGCGGTCGTTGAGCACGCCAAGCGCCTCGCCCAGCATGCCGCGCCGGTTTTCCAGCTCGTCCTGCTCGACCAGCACCTGCTCGGCGGTTTCCGAGTCGTCCACCAGCCAGTCCTGCCACTCGCCCCCTTCGCCTTCGGAGGCGCGGATGGGGGCATTGAGCGACGCGTCGCCCGAAAGGCGGCGGTTCATGGAGATGACATCGGCTTCGGGCACGTTCAGGCGGGTCGCGATCTCCGTCACCTGATCGGGACGAAGGTCGCCCTCGTCGAGCGCCTGAATCTTGCCCTTCACCTTGCGCAAGTTGAAGAACAGCCGCTTCTGGTTGGCCGTGGTGCCCATCTTCACGAGGCTCCACGAACGCAGGATATATTCTTGGATCGAAGCCTTGATCCACCACATGGCATAGGTCGCAAGACGGAAGCCGCGCTCGGGCTCGAACTTCTTGACGGCCTGCATGAGGCCCACATTGCCTTCCGAGATCACCTCGCCGATCGGCAGACCGTAGCCGCGATAGCCCATGGCGATCTTGGCCACGAGACGCAGGTGGCTGGTGACGAGCTTGTGCGCGGCCTTTGTGTCGTCATGCTCCGAATACCGCTTGGCGAGCATGTACTCTTCCTGCGGCTGGAGCATGGGGAAGCGGCGGATTTCTTCGAGATAGCGGCTGAGGCCGCCTTCTCCGCTGGCAATGCTGGGCAGTGACTGGGCCATAAAGCACCCCTCCTTACGTGTTTGGCACCCCCTCTCCGAGGCAGGCGCGAAACGCCGGGCACCCCGGCGTCCCGACACATATGGGAAGCCGCGTAAGGCTTTTTAAGAGCTCAAGCCTTGAGCCGTTCCCCCTTCACGCCCATTTGAGGCGGTTGCTCTGAAGGCGTCTGCCAGCCCCGCCATGTCGGGGGGCAGGGGGCTCGTGAAGCGCATCCGTTCGCCTGTCTCGGGATGCCTGAAGCCGAGCAGAAAAGCGTGGAGCGCTTGGCGTGGAAACGTCTCGACCGTTTCGCGCAGATCCGTGGGCAGCTTGGCCGCCTTTGTGCGGAAGCCGCGGCCATAGAGCGGATCGCCGATGATCGGGTGGCGGATATGGTCGAGATGCACCCGGATCTGGTGGGTGCGCCCGGTTTCCAGACGGCATTCGAGAAGCGCCGCGGCGGAGCCGAAGCACTCGGCGACCTCGAAGCGCGTCACCGCATGGCGCGCATCGCTGCGGCCTTCGGGCACCACCGCGCGGCGGATGGGATCTCGGCTGTCGCGGCCCAAAGGCGCGTCGATCGTGCCGCCGCGTTCGGGCGCGCCCCAGACGATCGCGCGATAGGCACGTTCCAGATCGCCGTCGCGGCCGTGTTCGGCGAAGCTCTGTGCCAGCGCGCGGTGAGCCGCATCGGTTTTTGCAGCCACAATTACCCCGCTCGTGTCGGCGTCGAGACGGTGCACGATGCCCGGCCGCTTCACGCCGCCGATGCCGGACAGGCTGTCGCCGCAGTGGAAAAGCAGCGCATTCACCAATGTGCCCGATGGATTGCCTGCGCCCGGATGCACGACGAGCCCCGCAGGCTTGTCGATCACGATCAGACTTGCATCCTCGAAGAGCACGGCGAGCGGAATCTGTTCCGGCAGCGGCTCGGCGTCCTGCGCCTCGGGTAGGACGAGCACCACACGCTCTCCGCCCTTGAGCTTGCGCTTGGGCTCGCGCTCGACCGCGCCGTCGACGCTCACATGGCCGTCGCGGACGAGTGCCTGGATGCGGGCGCGGGACAGAGCGGGCGCCCAGGCCTGCGCCGCCCACTGGTCGAGGCGCTGTCCCGCCGCTTCCGGGCCCGCCAGCCGCTCCTCGCTTGCGGGGGCGTCCGCTTTGTGGGAAGCGCTGGATGCTGCCGAAGAGGCAATCACAGGGTCGAACGCTGAGGCATGAACCGTTCTATCGCCGAGAGCCGCACCGAAGACAAGCCGGAGGACGAGCCGCTCGACCCCGCCGTCGAGCGCGTGCGCCGCAAGCTCGTGCGCTTTGCGGTGATCAACCTCCTGATCCTGTTCGGTGCGCTGGCGCTGGTCGTGGCGCTGCTGTTCTGGCGCGCGGCGCGGCCTGCGCCGGAGAGCACGGAGATGACGCAGGCCCAACTCGCGCTGCCCGCAGGCGCCCAGGCGATCGGCCATCAGGTCACGGCGGAAGGCATTTCCATTCTCGTCCAGCTGCCCGATGGCTCGCGCGAAATCCTGCTCTTCGAGCCCGCGACTGGCCGGCTCAAGGGCCAGTGGCGCCTCGTTGTGAGCCCGTGACACGCGCACTTGCCCGGCTCGCCCTGCTGGTCGCGGAATACGACGCGGCGATCGCCTGGTTTCGTGACAGGCTCGGCTTCCGATTGATCGAGGACACCCCGCTCGGCGGAGTCAAGCGCTGGGTGCGGATGGCGAGCGAGGGTGGGGCCGAGCTGCTGCTCGCCCGTGCCGACGGCCCCGAGCAGGAGGCGATGATCGGCCGCCAGGGAGGCGGGCGCGTCTTCCTGTTCCTCGAAACCGATGATTTTGCCCGTGACCACGCACGCATGATCAGTTCCGGCGTGCGGTTTCGCGAGGCGCCCCGCTTCGAGCTCTACGGCACCGTCGCGGTTTTCGAGGATTGCTGCGGCAATCTCTGGGATCTGATCGAGCCGCGCCGTTAGGCGTTGCCAAGCGCCGCCATCCTCGCTATATCGCTTCCACTTCTCCCGCGCCCATCGTCTAGCGGTTAGGACGGCGCCCTCTCACGGCGCAAACAGGGGTTCGATTCCCCTTGGGCGTGCCAGCAATCTCAAAGACTTAGCAATACATCGTCACTGGCAGTCAAATATCCGTCAAATATGTGACTTGCGGAAACGACCGCAGGCGGCCCCGCGTTGTCGACGTCAGCGCGATGGGTCAATCGCGGTGACGAGCCTCTCCAGAGGCACTTCCAATGCCTGAGCGATTCGCCAGAGCGTAATCAGCGTCGGGTTGTGGTTCCCACTTTCAAGCCTTGAAATGTAGCCTTGGTCGACGCCGAGATTTTGGTCGATCAGTTCCAGCTTTGCCACAAGCCCTTCCTGCGAAAGACCCGCAGAGCGCCGAACGTCGCGGACATTTTTCCCAACTCGTTTCTGAATTTCCATCCACAGGATGGAGGCGGGCTAGTTGACCCATCGCCATGAAAAGGATTTCATATTTGCCAAGCCGCGTCTTCAGCGCGCCAGGGAGGAAATATGGCAGACGCTGCAACAGGGGTCGCGGGCGAACTCGAACGGCTCGCGGCGTTGCGCAGTCAGGGTGTCCTGACGGACGACGAATTTGCGGCACAGAAGGGGCGGGTCCTTGGAACGCCGCAAGAAAAAGGCCCATCAGCCGTTGCGGTCGCTTCGCTCGAAGCAAAGGCGGTCGGCGATCTTTGGGTTTATGTCCTGCTCGTCCTGCCGCTTCTGATGGCTGCGCTGGTCATCGTGGCACCCGGCAACGGTCCGGTCCCATTTGTCGGCAAGTTCCTGTTCGCCCCGAGCCTGATTTTCGTTCTGCTGGACCACGGACGAATGAAGGGGGCAGGTCTTGGATTGCCGCTTTGGCAAATGGGTGCCGCGTTCTGCATTGGCGTCGTCGGGCTTCTGACCTTTCCCGCCTTCGCGCTCCTGTTTGTGCCTGCCTACCTTCTGCTCCGCGCACGCAAGCTGCGACGTGGCTACGGCTACATCGCCCTGTGGTTTGCGGCGTTCGCAGTGCTGTTCTTCGCAACATGGTTCGTGCTGGGAAACCACGCCACGCCCGCCCCGACCTTGTGAGCGCAGGCGGTGCTTGTTGCCAATTCAAACGTCGTGGAGGAACTCGAACGCCGTTCTGCGTCGCAGCGGTCGCGGAACATGGCGAGCAGTTTTTGATCAACGTGGAATTCGACTGATGCGTCAGCCGTGCCCGCAAGGGGCCATGCTGGGTCGAATGGGTTTGATGGATTGGGGTCTGAAATTGAAACAAAAGCAGCCACTGTTGGCCCTTTTCGGTTTGGCAGCCTTTTGCACTATGGCGCTGCCTGCCAATGCGCATAAGCTTTACAAGGATTTCACCTTCGGCGCACCGAAGGCCGGATTCACGGCGGAAAAAGGTTTCTATCCCTGCTTCGATCAGGCGTTGTGCCGCAAAGGCGAGACTTTTCTCGGCAAGTCCGGCGAACTGATGTTGGATTTCAAGGACGACAAACTCAGCAGGGTCGGTGTTTCGCTTCCAATATTTCCTGACCCCACGCACGGCCTTCTTATTCCCGTGGCGACATCGGGCGGTTGGGCGATGGCATCGATCATCAACCGCGCGACGGGCCAGAGCCTCGACATATTTAATTTGAACGTTTCCGTCAGCGAGGCCGAAGCGAGCGCTCAAACCCAGCAGTTCTCAAACGATGCACTGGCCCAACGCGCCGCTCTTTACGCGCTTGTGGAAATCACACCTGCCACGAAAGACCTGTTGGTCAATTCGGTCAGTGACTTCTTTGCAAAAATGCCGCCCGAAACGCGCGTGATGCGAATGCATTTCGTTGAGGCGAACGGAAAATACATTATCGATTTCATGCTGCCCAACCTGGAAGGCGACGACCCAGACGAAGCAGCGGAAATCGGGAAATTCTGATGCAGGGGCATATTCTGCCAAAGCAGTTGCCAGGAAAGCCCCCGATGTCGAGCCTGAAGATGGAAGTAGTAGCACGAAGGGTCAGAATTGGTCTGCTGTTTTCCTTGACGTTTGCACATCCCGCATCGGCGACAACGGAGTTGCGTGCGCCGGACAGGCTATTTGAAGGCCGCCAAAGCGTGGAAGCAGAAATGGGAAATTTCGGCGTTCGCTTTGCTGCGGCGGGCAACCAGCCTCCGGAAGGAGGTTGCTTTGGCGTGCTGGCCAATGGCGGGCCCACAAGAGAAATAGCCGAACGTGCCGACACAGCCCTGGCGGAGTCGGGGCAGCAATTCCAGGACCGGTATGTGCTGGAGGTCGCTTTCGCGGAATTCGTTCGCGGGGCCCTTGATGGAGCGTCGACCGGGAACTGGGCCGACGACATCATGTTGCGCGAGGAAATCCAGTCCACGCTTCAGCACACAAGCTATGTCGAATTCGCGGCCTGCCTGCCGGGATATGCCACAGCCATGGCGCAGATCGAGGCTTTCGAGGCGGGCCAAGCCGCAGAGCAACAAGCGCGCGCAGCCAACGAACAAAGCGAAGCCAAAAAACAGGCCCGCGAGGCGCACCTTCCGCAAAATGTGCTCGCGGGTGCCTACAGCAACTACATCATGGTGCGAAATTGCCATGAGTCGCGCGAGGGCTACGCGATTGTTTACGTGTCCGACCAAGAAATGGAGCGCTCGCGCGACGCCGTGCAAAAGATCGAGGCCGCGATCAAGGCAGCCAACCCGGACCTCGACACGGACCGGATTTGGGCGGAGGCTGCAAACCCAAAGCCCGACGCAAAGAGCGAGTTTTTGGGCCAGCTTTTCGCCCTCAGCGTAATTGCAGAAGGCAACGAGGATCAGGTGTGCAAGATGGCGATGGGCCAACTTCGCAGCATTCTGGAAAACGTCGCGCCGGAAGCTACGGTGATCGAAAAGGATTTTTGATTATCGCCAAGCTGCGCAAACTTGCCTTAAAAAG
>QFNI01000141.1 GCA_003240775.1 Mesorhizobium amorphae
AGGCATCCGGGAGAAGACGACCGGGGCGGCGGGCCGCGAAACGGCCCGCCGCGACATCACCCTCAGGGCGACGGCGGGTCGCTCGCCTCCCCGGCCTCGAGGATCGGGTCCGCCGGCTCGTCCCAGAGTCGGAACCGGGGGACGACATCGTAGTTGCCCGGGCCGGAGATCCGGATCCGCTCACGGAAGACGTCGAGCGCCGCCTCCAGGACGGCCTCGTCGTCGTCAGCTTCCCGGGAGGCCCCCGTGACGAGATATGTCCCGCTGATCGCGTCCTCGCCGCTTGAGGTGAGGTCTTCCCCGTCAAGATCGGCGACCGGGACGCGCGCCCGGACCTCGATGATCACATCGGAGCTATCGTCATCCGCGCGGAAGAACGACGGATCCGAGCCAAGCTCCCTCACCAGCGCGTTGCGCTCCGCGAGGCCGAGCGGTTTCGGGGTGATCGACAACATGCCCCCCACGGCGTCACCGTCCTCGCATTCAAACTCGACCCCGGCGAGACTCATCGTCGACAGATCGTATTCCGTCTCGCTCACGAACGTGAAGGTCAGGTCGTAACGGTATCCCCGGACCTTTTCGGGCGCGATCGCGGCCGCCTGACCGGCGTCAGCCTTCTTGCCGGCGGATTTCGCGGGAGTGCCCGCCAGATCGCGCGAGAAGACCGGAGCGGCCGCGTTCTTCAGCAGCCCCCAGTCGCGTCCCGGCCCGGCGACCTCCGCCGCGGCGACGTTCAGGAGCGCCGATTTCGACGCGGACGGGTTGGCGCGCGCCTTCTCGGCGACGCTCTCGACGATCCGGGCCAGGACCCGGTCGGACATGTTGATCTGCGACATCTCGTTTTCCCCTCACGTGCGAAGCGTTCCGCGTCGTCGGCCGTGGCCCTCAGCTCTTTGCGCGGCGCTTCCGGTGAAAAAGGAAACGATCGTTCATCGAGTTACGACGCCGCCGCATAACGGGCCCGCGGGGGTGGCGAAGGACGGGTCGTCCCGCTCAGGCGCCCGGTCTCTCTCACCCGGGCCGACGCGGCCGTCACGTGACGATCATAGCGCATCGGCCGCGTCGGCGCAACCCGGCCGCTTGCCGGGTCCGGATGAGATCGACCGGCCCGGAAGTCCGGCTAGTCCGCCGCCGCGCAGTCGCTCAGGGCGATGACGATCCCCTCGCAGAACGGCTCCCCGTCCTCGACGATCGTGAACCTCGCGTGCGGCAGGCCGGTCGTGACCCGCCACGTCAGCCCGGGCCGGTCCTCGGGGGAGAACTCCACCGTGACCTTCGCGGCGCCGGCGGCGCGGATCTCGTGCAGCTCGCGCGCCTCGTCGCAGTCGCAGGCCGGATCCGGGACCAGCCCGCCGGCCTTCAGGAGCAGGGTCGTCTTCCGGCCGCTGGCGGGGACCTCGTCACGGATCGCGCCGGCGAGATCGGCCAGGTCGTCACTCGCGCCCGTGATCGCGACCAGATGCTCATCTCCTCGGGGCTGATCCTCTTTCCGGGACGATCATGCCACAAAACGCTCGCCCCGGGAAGGGGTCAGGCGGCTGACCCGCGGCCGGCGCCCGGCCGGAAGGGGACGTCCGCGCCGCGGGCGCGCCGGGCGAAAGCGGTCATGCCCGGCGTCGCCGCCCGTCTCAGGTCATGTCGGGAGATTCGGACACGGCCCGGACCGTCCCGATCCGCCCCTCGAGCAGATCGACGATCTCGTCGTCGGGCACCTCGCCCATCGCCTCGTCGACGAGACGCTTCAGGTCCTCGGCGAACCTTTCCGCGCGGTCATTCCGGTTCATGGCGTCGTCCTCCTTTTCGGGTCTGACCTCTCGCGGAACGGCGGCGGGCCGCGGCGGCGCGACGAGCCGGCACCAGCGCACCGCGGCGATCATGTCGCGGCAGCCGTCCAGCTCCACGGGCGACGCCGCCGAGATCCGGCGGCTCAGATCCAGTTCGACCCGTTTGCGCTCGCGCGAATCGGCATGCGACCACATGAACCGGAGCGGCGAGATGACCGTCCGCGGCCGCGGCGGGCGCGCGGCGCGCCTGAGCGCGTCGCCCAGGTCTCGGGAGCCGGTGACCCCGGACGCCCAGGAGGACATCGCCATCTCATGCCGGCGCGCCTCCGCGGACAGGAAGACGTCCCTCACGGGCCCGGATCCGACTCGTCGGCCGCGAATCGGGGCGTCGCCCCGTGCGACGCGTATACCTCGTCGCGGCTGAAGAACTCGACCGTGTCGGTCGTGTTCATCATGGCCTCCGGGTCATCCGACCCGATC
>QFNI01000041.1 GCA_003240775.1 Mesorhizobium amorphae
GGCAGCCTTCGGCGATTCCACGCTGCGCGGCCTCACCTCGCTCTTCATCGGATTGGCGCTCGGTCTGATCGGCATCGACCAGCTTACCGGCCAGGCGCGCCTCACCTTCGGACTGCCCAACCTCTTCGACGGCATCGCCGTCACTACGCTCGCGGTTGCGCTCTTCGCCATCGGCGAGACGCTGGCCGTCGCGTCCACGCGCTCGCGCACCATGGACGACAAGGTGCAGGCGGTGAAGGGCTCGGTCTGGATGAGCCGGGAGGACTGGCGCCGTTCGTGGAAGCCCTGGCTGCGCGGCACGGCGATCGGCTTTCCGATCGGCGCGATGCCGGCGGGCGGCGCGGATGTCTCGTCGTTTTTGTCCTATTCGACCGAGCGCAACTTCGCCAAGCATCCCGAAGAGTTCGGCCACGGCGCCATTGAGGGCGTGGCCGGGCCTGAAGCTGCCAACAACGCGGCCGCTGCCGGCACGCTCGTGCCGCTGCTGACGCTCGGCTTGCCGACCACGGCGACGGCGGCCATCATGCTTGCGGGCTTCCAGCAGTTCGGTCTTCAGCCGGGCCCGCTGCTGTTCGCCACCAACGCGCAACTCGTCTGGGGCCTGATCGCGAGCCTGCTCGTCGCAAACCTGATGCTGCTCGTCTTGAACCTGCCCCTGATCGGGCTCTGGGTGAAGCTGCTCACCGTGCCGCGGCCCTGGCTTTATGCGGGCATCCTGGTCTTCGCCACGCTCGGCACCATCGGCGCGGACGGCTCGACGTTCTTGTTAGGTCCCATCCCCGTCTCGTTCGGGCTGGGCCTTCTGATGCTGTTTGGTCTGCTGGGCTACGGCCTGCGCCGCTTCGGCTATCCGATCGCACCCGTGGTGGTCGGATTGATCCTGGGGCCTATGGCCGAAAAGAGCCTCAGGCAGGCCCTCCAGATCAGCCAGGGCGATCCCACCGCGCTCTTCCATTCCTGGATCGCCGTGGTGCTCTGGCTGCTTGCTGCGACAGCACTTCTCCTGCCGCTTTATCTGCGCGCGCGGGGCCGGGGCCGCGTTCTCGCACAACTGGGCGGCGACGAGGACTGACGCGTCTTGATGTTCGCGTCCGGTTCGCCGGGCGCGGGCCTAGCGGCTGATGCGGCCGAACTGGTCGGGGTCGATGCCGAGCTCACGCAGATCGCGCGAACGAGGACGGCGGCCCCCTTCGATTGCGGCCGAAACCGCGATGGCGCTTCCCATCACGCCGAGGAAGCTGGCGAAACGGCTGGGACGGCGGGCAGTCATCGAAACCTCCTTATTGTGCAGTGCACAAAAAGTAGTGACGCCCGGCGCCTGCCGCTATGCCTAATGCGGGATCGCAGGCATGCTTGTCACGCATGGCTCGTTTTGCCGCCTATAGCCGCGAGGCGCTTTCACCGACAGCAATCCCACAGTCTTGCGCTTCCGCACCAAGCGGTCTATATGAGCCGCAACTTCTTGGTCGGCTTGACGAAGAGTGGGTCCCCCCGGTCCCGCTCTTTTTTATTGCCGCAAGCCCAGGGGCTTTCATGACGGCAGACACTCCCTTTTCCGACGACCGGCTGATCCGCGAGCATGGAACGGATGCGCGGGTGGCGGCGATCGTGGGGCCGGTGCTCGGGCCGCTCGGCTATCGCCTCGTGCGGGTTCGCGTGTCCGGCCAAAACGGATTGACGCTCCAGATCATGGCCGAGCGCAGCGACGGCACGATGACGGTGGAGGATTGCGAAACCGTGAGCCGGGCGATCTCGCCGGTGCTCGAGGCTGCCGATCCGATCCCCGACGCCTACCATCTCGAAGTGTCATCGCCGGGCATCGACCGCCCACTGGTACGCGCTTCCGACTTCGGGGATTGGGCTGGCCACATCGTCAAGCTCGAGACCTCTGTGATGGTGGAGGGCCGCAAGCGCTTTCGCGGCAAGATCGCAGAGGCGAGCGAGACGAGCGTCACGATCGAGCGCGACGCGGCCTCTTACGGTGATGCGCCCACTGTGGCGATCCCGCTCGATGCGGTTTCGGATGCGCGCCTCGTGCTCACCGACGAGCTGATCCGTGAGTCGCTCGCCAAGGACAAGAAGGCCCGCCAAGCCGCCAAGCGCGGCGAGGCCGCCAACGAAAACGACGAGCCCGAAACGGACGACAGTTCCGCCGAAGGGTGAACAGAGGAGAATCCGCAATGGCCGTCAGCGCCAACAGGCTTGAGCTTCTGCAGATCGCGGACGCGGTCGCGCGGGAAAAATCGATCGACAAGTCCATCGTGATCTCGGCCATGGCCGATGCGATCCAGAAGGCGGCCCGCGCGCGCTACGGCCAGGAAACCAACATCCGCGCCGACATCAACCCCCAGACGGGCGAGATGAAGCTGCAGCGCCTGATGGAGGTCGTCGAGACCGTCGAGGAATACGACCGCCAGATAGCTTTGGTGGATGCGCGCCGCCGCAACCCCGATGCCCAAGTCGGTGACTTCATCGCCGAACAGCTGCCGCCGATGGATTTCGGCCGCATCGCGGCGCAATCCGCCAAGCAGGTGATCGTGCAGAAGGTGCGCGAGGCCGAGCGCGACCGTCAGTTCGAGGAATACCAGGACCGCGTGGGCGAGATCGTCAACGGCACCGTGAAGCGCGTCGAATACGGCAACGTGATCGTGGATCTCGGCCGTGGCGAAGCCATCGTGCGCCGCGACGAACTGATCCCGCGCGAGAACTTCAAGTATGGCGACCGTATTCGCGCCTATGTCTACGATGTGCGCCGCGAACAGCGCGGGCCCCAGATCTTTCTGTCGCGCACGCATCCGCAGTTCATGGCGAAACTCTTCACCATGGAAGTGCCCGAGATCTATGACGGCATCATCGAGATCAAGTCGGTGGCGCGCGATCCCGGCTCGCGTGCCAAGATAGCGGTGATCTCCCGCGATTCCTCGATCGACCCCGTCGGCGCTTGTGTCGGCATGCGCGGCTCCCGCGTGCAGGCCGTGGTCGGCGAGCTTCAGGGCGAGAAGATCGACATCATCCCCTGGCGTCAGGATGCGGCGGGCTTCATCGTCAACGCGCTCCAGCCGGCGGAAGTCGCCAAGGTCGTGCTCGACGAGGACGCCGAGCGTATTGAAGTCGTGGTGCCCGATGACCAACTGTCACTTGCCATCGGCCGTCGCGGCCAGAACGTGCGCCTCGCTTCGCAGCTGACGGGCTGGGACATCGACATCCTCACCGAGGAAGAAGAAAGCTCGCGCCGCCAGAAGGAGTTCACCGAGCGTTCCGCCCTCTTCATGGAAGCGCTCAATGTGGACGAGATGGTGGGCCAGGTGCTCGCCTCGGAAGGCTTCTCCTCGGTCGAGGAAGTGGCCTATGTCGAAGCAGACGAGATCGCCACGATCGACGGTTTCGACGAGGAGACGGCTGCCGAGATCCAGACGCGCGCCCGCGAATATCTGGAGCAGGTCGAGGCCGAGCACGATGCGCGCCGCGTGGAACTGGGCGTGGAGGACGAGCTGCGCGAGATCCCCGGCATCACCACCGCGATGATGGTCGCGCTGGGCGAGGACGGCGTGAAGACGGTGGAGGATTTCGCCGGCTACGCGGTCGACGACCTCACCGGCTGGAAGGAGCGCAAGGACGGCGAGACCAAGACCTATCCGGGCGTTCTGCAGGGCCACGAGGTCAGCCGCGCGGATGCGGAAGCGATGGTGATGGCTGCCCGCCTCAAGGCCGGGTGGATCGAGGCGAGCGAGGAAGAGCCCGCCGACGAAGCCGCCACCGAAGCGGCCGAGTAAGGGCTGTGAGGCGCAGAGCGGGCGATGGTGCGGAAGGCAGAAGAAGAGGTGAACGACCGCACCTGCATCGTCTCGCGCGAGACAACCACGCCGGATGAACTGATCCGGTTCGTCGCCGCGCCCGATGGCGCGGTGGTGCCCGACCTGAAGCGGCAATTGCCGGGCAGGGGGTGCTGGGTCACCGGCACCCGCGCGCATCTGGAGAAAGCGCTCAAGCGCAAGCTTTTCCCCCGCGCGCTGAAGGCCGATGTCGTCGCCCCGCCCGATCTTGCCGATCAGGTGGAGCGGCTCTTGGAGCGCAATGCGCTGGGTGCGCTCGGGCTCGCCCGCAAGGCGGGTTCGGTGGTGCTGGGTGCTGCCCAGGTGGAGGCCGCCGTGCGCTCGGGCAAGGCGTGGATCGTGTTCCACGCCCATGAGGCGTCGCCTGACGGCGTGCGCAAGATCACGAATGCGCGACGCGCGGTCGTTCACATGGAAGGGCCGGAAATCGCCTCTTACAAACTGTTCGATGAGGCCCAAATGGGTTTGGCATTGGGCGGGACAAATGTGATACATGCTGCCGTGCTCGGCGAAAGTGCCGGCAAGGCGGTGGAAAAGCGCGTTCTCGCGCTCCACCGGTTCCGGGGTGGCGACCCCGATGATGGCCGGCCGATCGATGAGAGAATAGCGGCAGACCGCAATGCCGCAGAGGATCAGGAATGAGTGACACGAAATCGGGTGACGACAAGACGCTGAGCATGGGCGGAAAGAAGCCGCTCACGTTGAAGCGGCCCGGCATCGAGCAGGGCACGGTGCGTCAGAACTTCAGCCATGGCCGCTCCAAGGCGGTCGTGGTGGAAACCAAGAAGCGCAAGTTCACGGCTCCCGGCGAGACGAGCAGGCCCGAAACGCCGGCTCCTGCCGCTGCGCCCGTGGCTCCCGCGCCCAAGCCCGCGCCTGCCGCCGCCGCAACCGCGCCGCAGCCGGTCGCCCCGCCGCGTCCGCGCCCGGCCGTGACGCCGATCCAGGCGCCGGCCGTGGCCGAGCGTCCGCGTCCCCAGGCGCCCGCCAGCCGTCCGGGTGGTGGCATGGTGCTGAACACGCTGTCGTCGAGCGAGATCGAGGCGCGTCGCCGCGCGCTCGAAGGCTCCAAGGCGCGTGAGACCGAGGATCGCGCTCGCGCCGCCGAGGAAGCCAAGCGCCGCGCCGAGGACGAGGAGCGCCGTCGCCGCGAGCGTGAGGAATCCGCGCGCCGCCAGGCCGAAGAGGAAGCCCGCATCCAGAAGGAAGCGGAAGACCGTCGTCGCGCCGAAGAAGAAGCCAAGCGCCGCACGCCCAAGGTGGAGCTCGTCAACTCGGCCGATGAAGAGGCCGAAGAAGAGCGCCGTCCGGCTGCCGCCCGTGGTCCCGGTGCCGGCCCCGCCGCGCGCCGGCCCGCGCCCCGCATCGAGCCGGCTCGGGCGCCCGCCCGCACCAAGGGTGCAGACGACCGCCGTCGCGGCAAGCTCACCGTTTCGGCCGCGACGTCGGACGAGGCGGATGCGCGCGCCCGCTCGCTTTCGGCCATGCGTCGCCGCCAGGAGAAGTTCAAGCGCGCGATGTACGAGCAGCCGCGCGAGAAGATCACGCGCGAAGTGGTTCTGCCCGAGACGATCACCATCCAGGATCTTGCGAGCCGCATGTCGGAGCGCGCGGTCGAAGTGGTGAAATACTTCATGAAGCAGGGCCAGATCATGAAGCCCGGCGACGTGATCGACGCCGATACCGCGGAACTGGTCGCCGGCGAGTTCGGCCACACGGTTCGCCGTGTCGCGGAATCCGACATCGAGGAAGGTCTGTTCGACATCGCCGACCGTCCCGAGGACATGGAGCCCCGCCCGCCGGTGGTCACCATCATGGGCCACGTCGACCACGGCAAGACCTCGCTGCTCGACGCCATCCGCAACGCGTCCGTCGTGTCGGGCGAAGCGGGCGGCATCACCCAGCATATCGGCGCCTATCAGGTCGAGAAGAACGGTCACAAGATCACCTTCATCGACACGCCGGGCCACGCAGCCTTCACGGCCATGCGTGCCCGCGGCGCCCAGGCGACCGACATCGCGATCCTCGTGGTGGCGGCCGACGACAGCGTGATGCCGCAGACGATCGAGTCGATCAGCCATGCCAAGGCTGCCGGCGTGCCGATCATCGTGGCCATCAACAAGATGGACAAGCCGTCTGCCGACCCGCAGAAGGTGCGCACCCAGCTCCTCCAGCACGAGGTGTTCGTGGAGAGCATGGGCGGCGAGACGCTGGACGTGGAAGTCTCGGCCAAGACCGGAGCGGGCCTCGACAAGCTGTTGGAGACCATCCTTCTGCAGGCCGAAGTGCTCGACCTCCAGGCGAACCCCGAGCGCACGGCGGAAGGCGTGGTCATCGAAGCCAAGCTCGACAAGGGCCGTGGCTCGGTCGCGACCGTTCTCGTGCAGACCGGCACGCTTCTGCCCGGTGACATCCTGGTCGCCGGCAACGAGTGGGGCCGCGTGCGCGCGGTGGTGGACGATCGCGGCGAGTTCCTCGACGAGGCGTTGCCTTCGACGCCCGTCGAAATCCTTGGCCTTTCCGGCACTCCCCAGGCGGGCGACCGCTTCGCCGTGGTGAACGACGAAAGCCGCGCTCGCGAGATCACCGAGTATCGCCAGCGCATGGCGCGCGACAAGGCCGCGGCCCGCCACGCGGGCAGCCGCGGCTCGCTCGAGCAGATGATGAGCCAACTCCAGACCTCGGGTCTCAAGGAGTTCCCGCTGATCATCAAGGGCGACGTATCGGGGTCGGTGGAAGCCATCGTCGCAGCCCTCGACAAGCTCGGCACCGACGAGGTGCGTGCGCGCATCGTGTTCGCGGGCGCCGGCGGCATCACCGAAACCGACGTGTCGCTCGCCGACACTTCGGGTGCGGCCATGATCGGCTTCAACGTGCGTGCCAACGCCCAGGCCCGCACGGCGGCCGAGCGCGCCGGCATCGACATCCGCTACTACAACATCATCTACAACCTCGTGGATGACGTGAAGGCGGCCATGTCGGGCCTGCTCTCGCCCGAGCGTCGCGAGACCTTCATCGGCAATGCCGAAATCCTGGAGGTGTTCGACATCACCAAGATCGGCAAGGTCGCAGGCTGCCGCGTCACTGAAGGCAAGGTCGAGCGCGGTGCCGGTGTCCGCCTGATCCGCGACAACGTGGTGATCCACGAAGGCACGCTGAAGACGCTCAAGCGCTTCAAGGACGAGGTTGCGGAAGTTCCCGTGGGCCAGGAATGCGGCATGGCGTTCCAGAACTACGAGAACATCCAGGCCGGCGACGTCATCGAGTGCTTCCGCGTGGAGATGGTAACGCGCACCCTCTAAACGCGCAGATCAAAGGGCGGCAGGTCGACGAGACCTGCCGCCTTTCGTTTTTTCGGGCATGCACATTGCTCGTTGGTGAGCTTGGCGCGCATCATTGGATGCGGCCCAATCTCGCCTCCTGTGAAAGTTTCCGCTTATGTCGAGCGCCTCCAATGGCCCTTCCCAGCGCCAGCTTCGTGTCGGCGAGCAGGTGCGCCATGCACTGGCTGAGATGCTGCAGCGTCGCGAGCTGCAGGACGACCTGATCGAATCCACCGTGATCTCGGTGGGCGAGGTGCGCATGTCACCCGACCTGAAGATCGCGACTGCCTTCGTGGTGCCGCTGGGTGCCAAAGACGAGGCGGGCGTGGTGGAAGCGCTCAACCGCCACGCCAAGTTCATCCGCGGCCGCATGTCGCCCAAGCTGCGCCAGATGAAGTACATGCCCGAGTTCCGCTTCCGGCTCGACACCTCCTACGACAACATGACCCGCATCGACGCGCTTCTGCGATCGCCCGAGGTGGCGCGCGATCTGGACGGGGAAGGGGAATGAACCCCCCGCGTGTCCCGCGCGTCTGGGGCACGGAACGCGTCGAGTTCGTCAAGCACTTCGCGCTGACGCCCGAAGACCATATCAAGCTTTCGCTCGAGAACCGCCAGTTCGTTTCCTTGCCGATGCTTGCGGGGGTCGTCGCGTTTGTCGCGCTCTTCATCTCGCTGATCGCCACATACGAGCTGTGGCAGAGCGGAGAGACCGCGCAGTTCTTCCTCCAAAACGCGGTCGTGCTCGTTGTTGCCCTGGCGGGCGCGGCACTTCTGCTGCGTCCCCTGCGCCTGGCCTTGCGCTGGTGGACCGCGCGTGCGCTCCGGGCCGCGGGCCGGGTGGACGATCCCATCACCATGGTCGCCAACGAGAACGGGCTCGATGTGGTCTGGCACGGCCAGCGCAACCATTGTCCGTGGCCGAGCTTCCACGCGATCGAGGAAGACGAGGGCACTTTCTATTTCTGGATCACGGTCACAGTCGGCTATGGGCTGCCCGCGCGCGTGTTCGATTCGCCCGACGAGCAGAACGCGTTCCGCGAGCACCTCACGCGCTGGGCCGGTGCAGCGCCTGTGTCGCCGCCGATCCTGGCGCGCATGGGCGATCTGGCGCGCGACCGGCTTCTGAAAGAAACGAGACTTCATGACGAGCAGACACGATCCCATGCCTGAACCCACCACCGGGAGCGCCTGCTGATGGCCCGCCGCGGCAAGAAGAAGGGCCGTCCCGTTTCGGGCTGGCTCGTGCTCGACAAGCCCGAGCGCATGGGCTCGACGGAAGCCGTCGCCAAGGTGAAGTGGCTGTTCGGCGCGGAAAAGGCTGGCCACGCGGGAACCCTCGACCCGCTCGCCTCCGGCATGTTGCCGATCGCGCTAGGCGAGGCCACCAAGACCGTGCCTTACGTTCAGGATGGTGCGAAGACCTATCGCTTCACCGTCGCTTGGGGCGCCGAACGCTCGACCGACGATCTCGAAGGCCCGGTCACCCAGACCTCCGAGGCTCGTCCCGACGAGGCGGCCATCCGCGCGCTGCTGCCGCAGTTCACCGGCGTGATCATGCAGACCCCGCCGCAGTTCTCCGCCATCAAGATCGCCGGCAACCGCGCCTACGATCTCGCCCGCGAAGGCGAAACGGTGGACATCCCGCCTCGCGAGGTCGAGATCGCGCGCTTCGACATCATCGACATGCCCTCGGCCGAGCAGACCGTGTTCGAGATCGAATGCGGCAAGGGCACCTATGTGCGCTCGCTCGCGCGCGACATGGGGCGGCTTCTGGGCTGCTACGGCCACATCGCGACCTTGCGCCGCGAAGCGGTGAACCCGTTCACGCCCGAGGACTTCGTGACCCTGGCCGAACTGGAAGCGGCGGCAGAAGGGGAGGACTCCGAGCGCTGGGTCCGCACGGATGCGCTGCTTCTCGACCCTGCCGCAGCCCTCGAAGAGCTGCCCCAGGTTCCCCTGTCGGACGAGGCCGCCCAGAAGATCAGGCTCGGCAACGCAGTCATCGTGCGCGGGCGCGATGCGCCGCTTCAGGCGGATGAGGCCTGCGCCACGGCGCGGGGCAAGCTCATCGCCATCGGCTCGGTCGAGGCCGGAATGTTCCAGCCCAAGCGCGTCTTCACGAGCTGACGCCGTGAGCACGGGCCGCAAGCACCGCAAGCGGGCCAACCGGTCGCCGGTCGGTGCTGCGCCCGGCACGCTCGTCGCCCATCCCGCCGCCGAGCCAACGGTTCTCAACCTCGCGCTTATCGCGCCGGGCAAGGCCGAGTTCCGCGAGCGTGTGTCGCTCGCCGAGGTGGAGGCTGCGCGCGAAGCATGGCCGCTCGTCTGGGTGGATTGCGTGGGCCTCGCCGATGTCGCGCTGATCGGCCGGCTGGGCGAGGCGTTCGGCCTCCATCCGCTCGCGCTGGAAGACGCCGTCAACACCGGCCAGCGCCCCAAGGCGGACTTCTTCGACACGTCCGTCTTCGTCGCGCTCTTCATGGTGGACGATGCCATCTCCCACCGGGTGGAGCAGATCGGCATCTTCTTCGGCGAGCGCTTCGTGGTCACCTTCCAGGAGCGCGCGGGTGATCCCTTCGAGCCCGTGCGCCGCCGCATCCGCGGTCATTCCCCGCTTTGCGAACGCAAGGGCGACTATCTCGCCTATGCCCTGATCGACGCGGTGGTGGACAGCTTCTTTCCGCTTCTCGACGCGACCGGCGAGGAGATCGATCTCTTCGAGGACCGTGTGATCGCGGGCGAGCGCGAGCGCCGCATCCGCGAAATGCACATGCTGCGCCGGGGCGCGGTCGCCATGAAGCGCAAGCTCGGCCCCTTGCGCGACGCGCTGGCAGCCCTTGCCCGCGCCGAATCCCCCCTCGTGACGCCCGAGACCAAGGTCTACCTCAACGACACGCTCGACCACGCCGTGCGCCTCCTGGAAACGCTCGAAAGCCACCGCGACATGCTGTCGGGGCTGATCGAGCTCGACCTGGCGCTCGCCCAGGCCCGCACCAACGACGTGATCGGCTTCCTCACGGTCGTCTCCGCCGTGTTCATCCCGCTCACCTTCATCGCGGGCATCTGGGGCATGAACTTTGATCCGGCCACCTCGCCCTGGAACATGCCGGAACTCCAAGCCTATTACGGCTACCCCGCAGCCCTTCTCTTCATGGCGGGCATCGCACTCGCGATGGTGGCCTATTTCAAATGGAAGAAATGGCTCTGAGCGGGCTGCGCCGGCGCGGGCTTCTGCCTCTTCAACGACGGGGGTAACAGAAGCGAGGATGCAGAATTGGTGTGCGATCTGCGGCACAGGAACTGAATAGAACCCGCCACTTGCTTGCGCGTCCCATGGCAACGCCCCCTTCATGCCCCAATCTTTGCAAGGGCTGGCGTTTGGGCAACAGTTCGATTATATGCCCCGCAGCCGCACCCGAAAGCCTTGCGCTCTCACCTTCGGCGCCACGGCCCCTGCTGGACGACATCCCGGCTGCGGGCATCCCTTCTCCTCCATTCCGAAAGGATCATCCGATGTCGATCACTGCCGAGCGCAAGCGCGAGCTGCTCAAGGAATTCGCAACCGCCAAGGGCGACACCGGTTCGCCGGAAGTCCAGGTGGCCATCTACTCCGAGCGCATCAAGAACCTGACCGAGCACTTCAAGGACCACAAGAAGGACAACCACTCCCGTCGTGGCCTGCTCGCCCTCGTTTCCCAGCGCCGTCGCCTGCTCGACTATCTCAAGGGCAAGGACGAGACCCGCTACCAGACGCTGATCGAGAAGCTCGGCCTGCGTCGCTAAGGTTTCTCCGGCGAGGGCTCTGCCCTCGCCAACTCATATCCGGAAGGGCGTCATGCCCCTCCGTCCATGGCCCGCAACATTCGCCGGGCCGCGCCCCATGGGACAAGGGTCATGGGGCAGGATTGCAGGAGGCCCGGGTTCCCGCCGGCCCCGCCAAAAACGGACCTCCCGCTGTCTTGCCCGTGGCTCTCCCGAAGCCAACGGAACCGCTCGCCCGAGTGGTTCCACACACGTGAAGGACAAGTGTATGTTCTCCCACCACAAAGTGGAAATCGAATGGGGCGGCCGGCCCCTGACGCTCGAAACCGGCAAGATCGCCCGCCAGGCCGATGGCGCCGTGCTCGCGACCTATGGCGAAACGGTCGTGCTCGCGACAGTCGTCTCCGCCAAGGAGCCCAAACCCGGCATCGACTTCTTCCCGCTCACCGTGAACTATCAGGAAAAGACGTTCGCGGCCGGCAAGATCCCCGGCGGCTTCTTCAAGCGCGAAGGCCGTCCGTCGGAGAAGGAAACGCTGGTTTCCCGCCTGATCGACCGTCCGATCCGCCCGCTCTTCGCCGATGGCTACAAGAACGACACCCAGGTCGTCATCACCGTCGTCCAGCATGACCTGGAAAACGATCCCGACATCTTGTCGATCGTGGCGGCGTCCGCCGCGCTCACGCTCTCGGGCGTTCCCTTCATGGGCCCGATCGGTGGCGCGCGCGTCGGCTGGATCAACGGCCAGTACGTGCTCAATCCCCATGTCGACGAGATGCCCGAGTCCAAGCTCGACCTCGTGGTCGCCGGCACGGGCGAGGCCGTTCTCATGGTCGAGTCCGAAGCGCAGGAACTGCCCGAGGACGTGATGCTGGGCGCTGTGATGTTCGGCCACAAGGGCTTCCAGCCCGTGATCGACGCCATCATCAAGCTTGCCGAAGTGGCTGCCAAGGAGCCGCGCGACTTCCAGCCGGCAGACCTTTCCGCGCTGGAAAAGGAAATCCTCTCGATCGCCGAAGAAGATCTCCGCGAGGCCTACAAGAACACCGTCAAGCAGCAGCGCTACAACGCGGTCGATGCGGTCAAGGCCAAGGTCAAGGCGCACTTCGCGGCCAAGACCGAAGAGCAGGACGGGCTCGACGTGCGCCGCTGGACCGTCGAGGAAGTGGGTTCCACCTTCAAGGAACTCCAGGGCAAGATCGTGCGCTGGAACATCCTCGACACCGGCTCGCGCATCGACGGCCGTGATCTCAAGACCGTGCGCCCGATCGACTCGGAAGTGGGCGTTCTTCCCCGCACCCACGGTTCGGCCGTGTTTACGCGCGGCGAGACGCAGGCGCTGGTCGTCGCCACGCTCGGCACCGGCGAGGACGAGCAGTTCATCGACGCGCTGACCGGCACCTACAAGGAGCGGTTCCTCCTGCACTACAACTTCCCGCCCTATTCCGTGGGCGAGACGGGCCGCATGGGCTCGCCGGGCCGTCGTGAGATCGGCCACGGCAAGCTCGCCTGGCGCGCGGTGCATCCGGTGCTTCCGGCCGCCGAGCAGTTCCCCTACACGCTGCGCGTCGTGTCCGAGATCACCGAGTCGAACGGCTCGTCGTCGATGGCCACCGTCTGCGGCACCTCGCTGGCTCTCATGGACGCGGGCGTCCCGCTGAAGACCCCGGTCGCCGGCATTGCCATGGGCCTCATCAAGGAAGGTGAGCGCTATGCCGTGCTCTCCGATATCCTGGGCGACGAGGACCATCTCGGCGACATGGACTTCAAGGTGGCGGGCACGGAAACCGGCATCACCTCGCTCCAGATGGACATCAAGATCGACGGCATCACCGAAGAGATCATGAAGGTCGCGCTGGACCAGGCCAAGGACGGCCGCATCCACATCCTCGGCGAGATGGCCAAGGCGCTCACAGGTGCCCGCTCCGAACTCGGCGAGTTCGCCCCCCGTATCGAAGTGATGCAGATCCCCACCGACAAGATCCGCGACGTGATCGGTTCTGGCGGCAAGGTGATACGCGAGATCGTCGAGAAGACGGGTGCCAAGATCAACATCGAGGACGACGGCACGGTGAAGATCGCCTCGTCTTCGGCCAAGGAGATCGAGGCCGCCAAGAAGTGGATCCACACCATCGTGGCCGAGCCGGAAGTGGGCGAGATCTACGAGGGCACGGTCGTGAAGACCGCCGACTTCGGCGCCTTCGTCAACTTCTTCGGCCCGCGCGACGGCCTCGTTCACATCAGCCAGCTCGCCAACGAGCGCGTGAACAAGACCACCGACGTGGTCAAGGAAGGCCAGAAGGTCTACGTCAAGCTCATGGGCTTCGACGAGCGCGGCAAGGTGCGCCTGTCCATGAAGGTGGTCGACCAGACCACCGGCAAGGAAGTCGCCCGCGAGAAGAAGCAGGAAGAAGGCGAAGACGCGGCGTAAGCCCCGTCTCCCGTTCCATGAAGGGCGCGGCCGGCGACGGCCGCGCCCTTTTTTTCATCCCACCGACGGTTCAAACCACCTCTTGTCCCACGCCACCCTCTTCCACCCCTTCGTCTCCGGCATCCTCCCGCTTCCCGAGAAGGGCACCCGCACCCTCTTCCTCGGCGCGCAGCCCCCGCTCCATCTGCCCCCCGGCTTTTCCCCGCCCGCCCTCGTGCAAGGCTTCCGACCTGCCTTCCTCGACCTCGCCCGCTCCGGCCACACCGTCACGCCCACCCCGGAAGGCAAAGCCTTCGACACGGCACTCGTCGCCTTCTCCCGCCATCGCGGAGAGAACATGGCCCGCCTTCACGAGGCGCTGTCCCGCCTGCGTGTGGGCGGCCTTCTGGTTGCGGGCGGTTCCAAGACCGAGGGCGCGGATTCGCTGCGCAAGGCCGTCGCCAAGCTCCTTCCCCTCGAAGACCATGCCGCCAAGCACCACGGCACCGTCTTCTGGCTCCGCCGCCCCGAAACCCTGCCGGAATGGCCTCTGGAGATTGCCGAACCTGTCCCCGGCTTCCGCACGGCGCCGGGCATGTTCTCGTTCGAGCGCGTGGATGCGGGCTCACGCCTGCTGGCCCAGCATCTGCCGGGAGATTTCAAGGGCCGGGTCGCCGATTTCTGCTCCGGGTGGGGCTTTCTGGCACGTGAAGCCGCAAGGCTGCCCGGCATCACCCATCTCGATCTCTTCGAGGCGGATTGGGCGTCGCTCGAGGCCGCGCGCCAAGCACTCGAGCCGCTTTCGGGCCCGGCCTTAGGCTTCCACTGGAGCGATCTCCTGCGCGAAGCGCCCGAAGGCTCGGCCTATGACGCCATCCTGATGAACCCGCCCTTCCACACCGGCCGCGCGGCCGATCCGGCACTGGGTCAGGGCATGATCGCGGCGGCCTCACGCAGCTTGCGCAGGGGAGGGCGCCTCGTCATCGTCGCAAACCGCGGCCTGCCCTATGAGGCGCCGCTTCGCGCGGGCTTTGCATCCGTGGAGAAACTGGCGGAGGAGGGCGGCTTCATCGTGTTCGCCGCCCGGCGCTGACTATTCGCTGGGCGCGGTGCGCTTGAGTTCTTCGAGCGTCGGCATGGAGACTGTGTGGTAGCCCGAATCCACGTAGTGGATCTCGCCCGTCACGCCCGAGGACAGGTCGGAAAGCAGGTAAAGCGCCGAGCCGCCGATCTCGTCGATGCCCACATTGCGCCGCAGCGGTGCGTTGCGGCTTTGATAGGAGAACATGTGCCGCGCATCCGCGATGCCGGCGCCGGCCAAAGTCCGCACGGGACCGGCCGAGATGGCGTTCACGCGAATCTGGCGGGGACCGTAATCGTTCGCGAGGTAGCGCACGGAGGCTTCAAGGGCCGCCTTCGCCACGCCCATCACATTGTAGTTCGGCATCACGCGCACCGAGCCGGCATAGGTCAGCGTGAGCAGCGAGCCGCCATCGTTCATCAGCTTCGCGGCTTCGCGCGCCACTTCCGTGAAGGAGTAACACGAGATCACCATGGTGCGGATGAAGTTGTCGCGGCTCGTGTCGGCGTAGAAGCCCTTCAGCTCGTTCTTGTCGGAGAATCCGATGGCGTGCACCAGAAAGTCGAGCCCGCCCCATTCCTCCTTGAGCGTCTCGAACACAGAGGCAACCGACGCGCTGTCTTCCACATCGCAAGGCAGCACGAGCTTGGCGCCAACTTGGTCGGCCAGCGGCTTCACGCGGCGTCCGAAGGCTTCGCCCTGGTAGGTGAAGGCGAGTTCCGCCCCATGCGCGCCGAGCGCCTTGGCGATGCCCCAGGCGATGGAGTGGTCGTTCGCCACCCCCATCACCAGTCCGCGCTTGCCCTTCATCAGCCCGTCCATCGATCAGGCCTCGTAGCGGCGGAAGACGAGTGTAGCGTTGGTGCCGCCGAAGCCGAAGGAGTTCGACAGCGCCACATCGAGCTTGGCGTCGTCGATGCGCTCGCGCACGATCGGCACACCCTCGAATTCGGGGTCGAGCGTCTCGATGTGCGCGCTCTTTCCAATGAAGCGCTCCTTCATCATCAGGATCGAATAGATCGCCTCCTGCGCGCCGGCAGCCCCCAGGCTGTGCCCGGTCAGCGACTTGGTGGATGCGATGTGGGGCATGTCCGAGCCGAACACCTCGCGGATCGCGCCGATCTCCTTCGAATCCCCCACAGGCGTCGAGGTGCCGTGCGTGTTGATGTAGTCGACGCGGGCCTCCACCCCTTGCAAGGCCTGGCGCATGCAGCGCGCGGCGCCTTCGCCCGATGGGGCAACCATGTCGTGGCCATCGGAGGTCGCGCCGTAGCCCACGATCTCGGCATGGATGGTCGCCCCGCGCGCAAGCGCGTGCTCCAGCTCTTCCACCACGAGCACGCCCGCGCCGCCCGCGATCACGAAGCCGTCGCGGTTCACGTCATAGGCACGGGAAGCGACAGCCGGCGTGTCGTTGAACTTGGACGACATCGCGCCCATCGCGTCGAACAGGTTGGACATCGTCCAGTCCAGGTCCTCGTGCCCGCCTGCGAACACCATGTCCTGCTTGCCCCACTGCACGAGCTCGTATGCGTTGCCGATGCAGTGCGCGGATGTCGAGCAGGCCGACGAGATCGAATAGTTCACGCCGTGGATCTTGAACCAGGTGGCGAGCGTGGCGGATGCCGTCGACGACATGGCCTTGGGCACCGCGAAGGGGCCTACGCGCTTGGGGCTCGTGTTCTTGCGCGTGGTGTCGGCCGCTTCCACGATGGTGCGGGTGGACGGCCCGCCCGAGCCCATGATGATGCCGGTGCGCTCGTTGGTGATGTCGTCCTGTTCGAGCCCGGCATCCTTGATGGCCTGCTCCATGGCGACATGGTTCCAGGCGCCGCCAAGGCCCAAGAAGCGCATGGCGCGGCGGTCCACCAGTTCCGTGGGGTCGAGCGCAGGCTTGCCCCAGACCTGGCAGCGGAAGCCATGCTCGGCGAAGACGTCGGAGTGCGTGATGCCCGAGCGCGCGTCGCGCAGGGACGCCGTCACCTCGGCCGCATCGCTGCCGATGGAGGACACGATGCCCAGACCAGAAACCACAACCCGTCTCATCAGCTCAATCTCCGGTGGGCGGGAGCCGTGCAATCGTCGCGCAGCAAAGAAGGCAGCTCAGCTGGCTGCCGCTTCCTTGAACAGGCCTACGCGCAGGTCGGTGGCCTTGTAGATCGTCTCGCCGTCGGCCTTCAGCCAGCCGTCGCCGATGCCGAGCACGAGGCGCCCGCGCATCACGCGCTTGAAGTCGACGCCGTATTCGACGCGCTTGTTTTTGGGCGTCACCATGCCGGTGAACTTCACCTCGCCGGTGGAAAGCGCACGGCCCTTGCCGGGCTCGCCGAGCCAGCCGAGGAAGAAGCCCGACATCTGCCAGAGCGCGTCGAGCCCCAGGCAGCCGGGCATCACGGGGTCGCCGATGAAGTGGCAGGGAAAGAACCAGAGGTCCTTGTTGATGTCGAGCTCGGCGCGGATATGGCCCTTGCCATGCTCGCCGCCATCGGAGCTGATCTCCGTGATGCGATCGAACATCAGCATCGGTGGATAGGGCAGCTGGGCGTTGCCGGGGCCGAAGAGCTCGCCGCGCGCGCAGGCGAGCAGGTCTTGGTAATCGAAGGAGTTCCGCTCGGAGAAATTCACGGCTGGCTGGGCTCCATGGCCCACTTGCCCGTCGATCGCGCTTTCACTGATGCGTCCGCCCTTTTTCCTGCCGCCTCGAGCGGCGGAAGTCTTGCGATACACGGGCGCGGGCGGGCGGGTCAACATGGCGGGCCGCGCCAACGCATGCGTGAGGGGTGCGGCAATCACTTGCTATTGATCGTGTTTCCGCCTGCGAATATATGGGAAAGAGCAGTGTTCCACGCCTTCCGCGTTTGTTCGGAGGGAAAGAAACCAGGATTTCCGGCACGTGACCGAAGAAATCGCCCAACCTGTCGGAGTTTGCGCGTTCGCTCGTGTCCGCGATGCGGGCTTGCGCCCGACGCGGCAGCGCGTGGCGCTGGCTGAGCTTCTGTTCGCCAAGGGCGACCGCCATCTGTCGGCCGAAGAGCTGCACGAGGAAGCACAAGGCGCAGGCGTGCCCGTCTCGCTCGCCACCGTCTACAACTGCCTGCACCAGTTCACGGACGCGGGACTCCTGCGCATCCTCTCGATGGAAGGCTCGCGCACCTATTTCGACACCAACATCTCCGATCATCACCACTTCTTCGTGGAAGGCGAGAACCTCGTCTTCGACATCGCGGACGGCGTGGAAGTGGTGAACCTGCCGGCTCCGCCGGAAGGCATGGAGATCGCCAACGTGGACATCGTGGTCCGCCTCCGGCCGGTGCGCGCCGCGCGCTAGGCCGGCTCGCGCACCCCTTTTCCGTCAGACGGAAAGGCTGCGCCTCAGTCCTCCACCGACTCTCCGGGATAGGCGCCCCAGATCTGGTTCTGCGTCACGAACCCGCGGTGGCCGTCGAACTCCATCTCGCACCATTCGCCGTTGCAGGTCTTGATGCTGCCGACCACGCCCGGCTCCACGAAGGCCACGGGTGCGGCATCCCTGGAAGGCCGTGCGAGCAGCGAGATCTTCACGTCCTTGCCGCGCTGCCAAGGGGCAGTGATGGCCGTGCGCTTGCCCGAAAGCAGCGCCTGGTTGATCCAGCCTTCCGAGCCGTCGGCATCGCGCACCCGGCGCCAATTGTCGTATTCCTGGATGATCTCGATCGGCAGGCCGGCCTTGAGGTAAAGCCAATCGACCGGATAGCCCGTTCCCGGCCCGATCCGCGAATTGACCCGGCCCGAACGCAGCGACACGAAGCGCGGCAATGGCAGGCCGCTTGGGCCCACGGCCCCGCCGGCCGTCAGCGTTTCGCTGGCCGCGATGGCCGGCGCGACCGTGCCGAGCGGCAAAAGGAGCGCGAGCCCCATCACCCCCGCCAGAATGCACGAGAAACGGTTTCCCTGCCCACCGAACTGCTTCATGATCGCCCGTGTCCCAAGACGGCGCCCGGAGCCGTTTTGCCGATGCCGGCGCAACATGTCCGTGCCGGCTCCTTACCGGATTGAATGATCGCCCATCTTGGTTAAGGAAGTGCTCCGGGAGCGAAGGGAGGAGGGGTCCATGACGTCCAAGAAGCGGCCGCTGGTGGTGTTGACCCGCAAGCTGCCGGACGTGGTCGAAACGCGCATGCGCGAATTGTTCGACGCGCGTCTCAACGTCGAGGACCGTCCCATGACGGAAGAGGAGCTCATCGCCGCCGTGCGCGATGCGGATGCCCTCGTTCCCACCGTCACCGACCGCATCAGCGAGGCCGTGATCGCCCAGGCCGGTCCCAACCTCAAGCTGATCGCCCAGTTCGGCAATGGCGTGGACAACATCGACGTTGCGGCGGCAGCCGCGCGCGGCATCACTGTTTCCAACACCCCCAATGTGCTGACCGAAGACACGGCCGACATGACCATGGCCCTGATCCTGGCCGTGCCGCGGCGGCTGGCGGAGGGGTCGAACATCCTGCGCGAAGGCGTGAAATGGGGCGGCTGGTCGCCCACCTGGATGCTCGGGCGCCGCATCTGGGGCAAGCGGCTGGGCATCGTCGGCATGGGGCGCATCGGGGCGGCCGTGGCCCGCCGCGCCAAAGCCTGCGGGCTGTCGATCCACTACCACAACCGCCGCCGCGCGGCCGCCCAGCTCGAAGACGAGCTGGAAGCGACCTATTGGGAAAGCCTTGACCAGATGCTGGCGCGAATGGACATCATCTCGGTCAACTGCCCGTCCACGCCCGCCACCTTCCACCTTCTCTCGGCGCGGCGGCTAGCCCTCATCCAGCCCTCGGCCTATCTCGTGAACACCGCGCGCGGCGACATCATCGACGAAAGCGCGCTGATCAAGCTCTTGAACGAGAACAAGCTCGCGGGCGCGGGACTCGACGTGTTCGAGAACGAGCCTGCGGTCAGCCCAAAGCTCCTGAAGCTCGCGGCCAAGGGCAAGGTGGTGCTCCTGCCGCACATGGGCTCGGCCACGCTCGAAAGCCGCGTCGACATGGGCGACCGCGTGACCGTCAACATCCGTGCCTTCTTCGACGGGCACCGCGCGCCCGACCGGGTGCTTCCCAACCGGCCCTGAAATGAGAAAGACCCGGCCGCCTTCCGGCAACCGGGCCCCGCCGGCTTGCCCTCGGCGGAGAGGTCGTTGTGGCACCGAAAGGTTTCAGTCCGGCGTCGCCGTGTGCGCTGTCAGGAACCAGAGCGACTTGTCGAGCGCGCGCGAATAGGCGGTGAAGATGTCGGCCGTGTCGGCATCGCCAGCCTCGTCGGCCTGCTCGATGCTTTCCCGCGCGCTTTCGGCGGTCGCGCCATAGCGCTCGATCAGAGCTGCCAAATGATCCTTGGTGCTCTGGATCTCGGTCGGATAGGGGTTCAACGTCGAGCTTTCCACCACCGTCTGGCTGGTGCCGAGTGCGATCCCGCCAAGCTGCACTGCGCGTTCGGCGATCGTATCCACGTGGTCGTCCAGCTCCTTGCGGAACGTGTCCAGCATCTCGTGGATCGCGATGAATGCCGGCCCCTTCAGGTTCCAGTGCGCCTGCTTGGTGATCAGCGCGAGGTCGATGGCATCCGCCAGCCGCGCATTCAACAGGTCGATGGAAGCATTCCGCGCGTTGGTATCCGGCGTACGGGCGGGGGAGGATTTCTTGGCCATTGTCTTTGTCTCCGTCGGAGCATGCAGAGGCCCGGATGAGCCACCGCTGCTCCATCTAGGAGGGACAGAGCGCCAGAAAAGATCAGTAGTCGATCGTCTCGAACCGAGCCCCCAATGCGTCGAAGAGGAGGAGACGACCCAGGAGGGGTTCGCCGATGTCGAGGAGGAGCTTGAGAACTTCGGTGGCCTGGAGCGTGCCGATCACGCCGGGGAGGACGCCGAGCACGCCAGCTTCCGCGCAGGATGGCGTGAGGCCGAGCGGAGGCTCTTCGGGGAAGAGATCGCGGAAGCAGGGGAAAGGCGTGCCATCCTGGCGGAAGCGGAAGGGGGCGAAGACGGTGACCGCGCCGTCGAAGCGCGACAGCGAGCCGTGCACGAGGGGCTTCAGGGCTGCTTCGCAAGCTGCGGCCAAGGCGGCGCGGGTGGCGAAGCTGTCGGAGCTGTCCACCACCACATCATAGGTTTTCACCAGAGCAGGCGCGTTCTCCTCATCCAGCCGAACGGGGTGCGTTTCCACCCGTACATGAGGGTTGATGCGCGCGATGCCGGCTGCCGCGCTTTCCGTCTTGGGCGCGCCCACGGCATCCGATGCGTGGATCACCTGCCGTTGGAGGTTGGACAGCGACACATGGTCATCGTCAGCGATGCCGAGCGTGCCCACGCCAGCCGCTGCGAGATAGCTCAGCACGGGGCTGCCGAGACCACCGGCACCCACCACCAGCACGCGTGCAGCCTTGAGCCGCTGCTGGCCTGCACCGCCCACCTCCGGCAGCACGAGGTGACGGGCATAGCGGGCGATCTCGTCCCCCGACAGCGCGCTCACAGGTCGGCCTGCGGGACAATCGTGCCATCCGACACCTGCAGGAACTGCGCCTCGCCCGAGAGATGCGCGAAGAGGGCGGCTTCCGTGCCCGTCATGAAGCTCTGGCAGCCGAGCTCGCGCAGAATGCCGAAAAGGGCTGCGCGGCGGTTCGCGTCGAGATGGGCTGCGATCTCGTCGAGCAGGAGGATCGGCACTGTGCCCGCCGTTTCGCCGGTCAGCCGCGCATGAGACAGCACGAGTCCGATCAGGAGTGCCTTCTGCTCGCCGGTCGAACACAAGGCCGCGGGCATCGCCTTGGGCGCGTGAGTGACGAGGAGGTCCGCCCGGTGGGGGCCTTCCAGCGTGCGGCCCGCCGCGCGGTCGCGCTCTCGCGTCTCGTGCAGTAGGCGGCGATAGTTCTCCTCCACATCGACCGCAGCGTCCCGCCCGACCGCTTCCTCCAGCGAGCCCGCAAGGGCTATCTCGGCCTGCGGGAAAGGGCTGTCGGAGGGCAGCCGCGCGATCATCGCCTGAAGCAGGCGCAGCATCTCCACGCGGGCGGCAGCGATCGCCACGCCGGTTTCGGCCATCTGCGTCTCGATCGCCGCGAAATAGCCGCGGTCGCGCGAGTCCTCGGCGAACAGGCGGTTACGCGAGCGCATGGCCTTGTCGAAGGCGAGCGCCCGGCTGCCATGGGCTGGGTCGATGGCGAGCACGAGCCGGTCGAGGAAGCGTCGCCGGTCGCCGGCCGGGCCGGTGAAGAGCGCATCCATCGCGGGCGTCAGCCAGACCACGCGCAGGATGTCTAAAAGCTCGTCGGCTGTGCGTGCATTGGCGCCGTTGATGCGCACGCGGCGCAGCGGGCCCTCCTCGTCGGAGTTGCCCGAGCCCGCCGTGCCCGTGCCGATCTCGGTTTCACCGTCCCCGTCTTCGAGGCGCGCGAAGATGCTGAACCCGTCTGAGCCGCCTCGGGCCACGTCGCCATAGACCGCCCGGCGCAAGCCGCGGCCGGGCGACAGAAAGGAGACGGCTTCGAGCAGGTTCGTCTTGCCCGCGCCGTTCTCGCCCGTCAGCACGACCGCACCTGGTTTCAGCTCGAGCGACAGCTCGGCATAGTTGCGGAAGTCGGAAAGCTTGAGCCGCGCGAGATAGGGGGCGGATTCGGGGGAGGGGAGAGGCAAGCCGCGCCTAAACGCGCATCGGCATCAGCACATAAAGCGCCTGATCGTCGCTCTGGTCGTGGATCAAGGTGGGCGAGCCGGCATCCGACAGCATGAAGCGGGCTTCCGAGCCCGAGAGCTGGCCCGCGACATCGAGCAGATAGCGCGCGTTGAAGCCGATCTCGATCGGGTCGTCCGAATAGTCGGCGGCGAGCTCTTCCGTCGCCGAGCCCGAATCCGGGTTGTTGACGGCGAGCACGAGCTGCCCGTCGGCGATCGAGAGCTTCACCGCGCGCCCGCGCTCGGACGAGATCGTGGATACGCGGTCCACCGCCTGGGCGAAGGTCTGGCGGTCGATCACGAGCGCCTTCTCGTTGTTGGTCGGGATCACGCGCTGATAGTCGGGGAAGGTGCCGTCGATCAGCTTGGAGGTAAGCACGATGCCGCCCAGCGTGAAGCGGATCTTGGTTTCCGACAATTCGATGCCGACCGTCTCTTCCGCGCCGTCGAGCAGCTTCTGAAGCTCGCCCACGGTCTTGCGGGGCACGATGATGCCGGGCATGCCTTCCGCGCCCGCCGGCGCTTCCATCTCGGCGCGCGCGAGACGGTGGCCGTCGGTCGCGACCGCGCGCAGCTTGAGCTTGCCGTTGGATTCGATGGCATGGAGGAAGATGCCGTTGAGGTAGTAGCGGGTTTCCTCCGTCGAGATGGCGAACTGGGTCTTGTCGATCAGGCCCTTGAGCGCCTCGGCCCGCATCGAAAACGAATGCGTAAACGAGCCGGCCGTCAGTTCGGGAAAGTCCGACTGCGGCAGGCACTGGAGGCGAAAGGAGGAGCGGCCGGCTGCCACCGTCATCGCGTTGCCGTCCTCGTCCACCTTGAGCATCACTTCCGCGCCTTCGGGCAACTTGCGCACGATGTCGTAGAGAAGGTGGGCGGGAACGGTGGTCGCGCCGCCTTGCTCGACGCGGGCGAGTGCGGCTTCCGTGATCTCGAGGTCGAGGTCGGTCGCCTTCATGTCGAGCCCGCCCGAGCCGCCCGACCCCTGGGCCGCCAGAAGCACGTTGGACAGGATCGGAATGGTGTTCCGCCGCTCCACCACACGGTGCACGTGGTTCAGGGCCTTGAGGAGGTTGGACCGTTCAAGGACGATACGCATCGGACCGGTTCTCTTTGGTGGAGGAGGGCCAGGCGCGCCGCGAATAACCGCCTGCGCTCCGTTCGGCACCCGCTCATGGATTGGATGGAGGAGGAAAATGCCAGCAAACCTCCACCCCGGCAAGGGTGGGGCGCGAAAGGCTCACAGCGCTGGCAAACTTTGCGCGATCGGCTCGAAGCCCGGCATCGTTCGTTCACAAAGCCGCTCCGGCCGACACGCCGGAGCGGAATTTTGCGACCAGACGATCAGTCGTTGATCAGGCGGCGCAGCAGTTCGATCTCCTGCGCCAGCGTGCCGTCCGTGCCTGCTAGATCCTCGATCTTGCGCACCGCATGCAGCACGGTGGTGTGGTCGCGCCCGCCGAAGCGGCGGCCGATCTCGGGCAGCGAGCGGGGCGTCATCACCTTGGCGAGATACATCGCGACCTGGCGCGGCTTCACCACCGTCCGCGTGCGGCGGTTGGAGAGAAGCTCGGTCTTGGACACGTTGTAGTGGCGAGCCACCACGCGCTGGATGTCCTCGATGCGGATGCGCTTGGGCTCGCCCGAGCGGTAGATGTGGCCCAGGATCTCGTCGATGCGGTCCACCGTGATCTGCGGCTCGAAGGTGCGGCGGAAGAGGATCTGGTTGAACGCACCTTCCAGCTCGCGGCCCGAACCCGTCACGGTGCGCGCCACATGGGCGAGAACGTCCTCGGAAACGTCGAGGCTCGGATCGGTCACTTTAGCCGTGGCGAGGCGGGCCTGAAGCATCTGCAGGCGCATCGCATAGTCTGGCGCCGACATCTCGAGCGCCACGCCGCCGTTGAGGCGCGAGCGGATGCGGGGCTCAAGCGATTCCAGTTCTGCCGGCGGGCGGTCGGCAGCCACCACCACCTGCTTGGCGCTGTCGAGCAGCATGTTGATCAGGTGGCAGAACTCGTTCTGGATCGACTTGCCCTGCAGGAACTGCATGTCGTCGATGATCAGGAGATCGATGTCGCGGAGCTGTTCCTTCAGAGAGAGCGCGTTGTTGTCGCGGATGGCGGTGGCGAAGCGCCACATGAAGTACTCGGCCGTCAGATAGACCACACGGGCACGGGGGTCTTCGGAAAGCGCATGGGCCGCGATCGCCTGGAGAAGGTGCGTCTTGCCCAGACCCACGCTCGCATGGATGAAGAGCGGGTTGAAGCGCACCGCGTTCGGCGCACGCTCGGCCACCGCACGGGCCGCAGCAAAGGCCACCCGGTTGGAAGGACCTTCCACGAAGGAGCCGAAGGTGTAGCGACCGTCGAGCGGCGAGCCCAACACGCCCTGGCGGGGATCTGCCTCGATGGGTGCTGCGGGGCGGGCGACCGCAGCGGGTGCGGGAGCGGCATTGAACGAGCGGGGCGCAGGCGCCGGAGCCGCACGGCGGGGCTCAGGGGCAGGGGCTTCCGCCACGGGCTCGACGGGGCGCACGCGGGTGGCGGAGCGCACGGCGAATTCGACGCGGAGCAGGCTCGGCTCCTCCTTGCGCCACAACTCGGTCACCAGGTCGAGGTAGTGGCCGTTGATCCAAGACCGCAGAAAGGCAGTGGGCACGGAGATGCGCACGGCGGAACGCGTGGCTTCCTCGAGCTGCATGCGGCCGAACCAGGAAGAGAACACTTCCTGGCCGAGACGCGCCTTGAGCTGCGCCTTGACCTTTTCGAACACCGGCTCCGCGCCGTTCACTTCGATCCCGCGATCCGTCGTCATGACTGTCCCCGTGCTCCTGTTCCGTGTCCTGCCGCCTGAGCGTCCCACCCGGCGCCCTTGCGGCGTGCGGCTGATCCTTCGAGAACGAGCGAAACCGTTCGGCCCCAAGGCCGTCCGTGTCCTGCTCTTCATGTTCTCGCGGATTTCGCCGCGCATCCCTGTGTGAGAGGCAAACCGGTCCCGTTCGCGGGAAACGCTCCCGCGCCGTGCACTTTCTGGCTATGTCCCTGGTTTGGAGGCTTTTTCCGCCGCCCTCTCGATGTTTGGACCTTACGAAAATGCCTGTGGACAGTTCAAGACCAGGGTTCAGACAAATTTAAACAATTGCCCCTAAACATTACCCTCAGCGGGAGAGTCTTAAGACCGCGCGCTCCGAATCCCCTTGTGATTCAAGACTCTTTTCCAGAGTCGAGCTGCGCCGTTAACCATTGATCGAGGCCGAAGATTCTTACGCTTGACTCGGATGAGTCCGCCCCGGACTCCGGCAGGCCAACTCCTGTAAGAGTCTGACCCTGCGCAAGTCGCTGTTTTTAATGGGTATTTTCTGACTCTGCCGAATTCCATCGGTGATAAGACTCTTGGTCGTTCCGACAAGAGCCGGCTTCCGAATTCTTTCGTCCACAGGACAACAAAAAAGCCCGGCCATTGGCCGGGCTTTCGTAGACGATTTGTTAAGAAGTCGTATCAGGCCGTGGCGGCCAAGGCCTTCACGCGCTTGGCGAGGCGCGACACCTTGCGGGACGCCGTGTTGCGGTGAACCACGCCCTTGGTCGCGGCACGCATCAGCTCGGGCTGGGCGGCCTGCAGCGCCTGGGCTGCTGCTGCCTGGTCGCCGGAGGCGATGGCTTCCTCGACCTTGCGGACGAAGGTGCGCACGCGCGAGCGGCGAGCCTTGTTCACCTCGGTGCGGCGTTCGATCTTGCGCGTGGCCTTCTTGGCCGATGACGTATTGGCCATCGTTTGATCCCGTTTCTCAAGTGGAACGCCGTGGGCGTCTCCCACTGGACGTGTCAAAAACAATCGCGGCGGCCAATGGCCGCCTCGTCGCCCGCCCCTATAGGTGAATCGGCCTGTCGCGTCAACGCTGGCAGACCGGGCAATAGAAGGTGGAGCGCCCGCTCTGGACGATCCGCGTGATCACGCCCGAGCAGGAAAGCTTGGGGCAGGGCTCGCCTTCGCGGTCATATACGCTGAAGCGATGCTGGAATGAGCCTTCCGATCCATCCGCCTGACGGTAGTCGCGCAAGGAGGACCCTCCCGCCTCGATGGCATCCCTGATCACCGAGCGCACGGCCTCCGCCAGGCGTTCGGCGCGCTGGGAGCTCCGGCCGGAGGCGGGCGCGATCGTGCCGGCCAGCCGGCGTGGGGAAAGCCCCGCCCGCCACAGCGCCTCGGACACATAGATGTTGCCCAAGCCCGCGATCAGCGTCTGGTCGAGTAGAGCTGCCTTGAGCGGCGTTGCCTTGTTGCGGAAGAGCGCACCCAAGGTCGCGCCGTCGAGAGTGTTGCCGGTGGGCTCTATGCCCAAGCAATCCAGCATCGGGTGGGAAGCCGGCGCCTCCTCGGCAAACAGCATGAAGCCGAAGCGGCGGGGGTCGTTGAAGACGACGCGGCACGACCCGAAGCGCGGCGAAAGCAGATGGAACACGACATGGTCGTGCTTCTCGGCGTCCGAACGAGGGTGATGGAACACGCCGGGCGTCGTTTCCTCGCCACCCGAAAGCACCCGGAACGAACCGGACATGCCGAGATGGCAGATCAGCGCCGGCCCCGTGTCGAGATGGATCAGCAGATACTTCGCCCGGCGTCCGAGGCCCGTGACGGTGCGGCCGGCGAGGCGGGTCGTGAAGCCATCGGGCAGCGGAAATCGCAGGTTGGGGCGGCGCGCTTCCACCTCCAGGATGCGCGCCCCCTCCATGGCGGGTTCGAGGCCGCGACGGACGGTTTCGACTTCGGGCAATTCAGGCACGGATGTCTTCCAGAAAGGATCGGCCATGAGGCCCGGGCAGGAGGCCGAGATGGGCGGCGAGCGTTTCGCCGATGTCGGCAAAGGTCGGGCGCAGGCCCGCCGCGCCGCCCGAGGCACCCGGCAGGAAACCCAGCACGGGCACGCGCTCGCGTGTGTGGTCGGTGCCGTGCCATGTGGGGTCGCAGCCGTGGTCGGCAGTGAGCACCAGCATGTCCCCTTTGCTGAGCCGTGCAATCGCCTCGGGCAAGCGGCGGTCGAAGGCTTCCAGGGCCGCCGCATAGCCCGCCACATCGCGGCGGTGGCCGAAATTCATGTCGAAGTCGACGAAGTTCGCGAAGACCAGATCGCCATCTCCCGCTTCGTCCATGAGCGCCAGGCTCTTCTCCCACACCGCGTCGTTGCCGGACGCCTTGTGGGACACGGAAACCCCCTGGCCTGCGAAGATGTCAGAGATCTTGCCGACCCCATGCACCCGCCCGCCCGCCTTTTGCGTGCGGTCGAGCAGGGTGGGCTCGGGAGGCGGCACTGCGAAGTCACGCCGGTTGCCCGTGCGGACGAAGCTGTCTTTGTCCTCGCCCGTGAAGGGCCGCGCGATCACCCGGCCGATGTTGAGGGGATCGACCAGTCGCCGCGCGAGCAGGCAGAGCGAAAGCAGGCGGTCGAGCCCGAAGCTTTCCTCATGGGCCGCGATCTGAAGAACGGAGTCGGCCGACGTATAGAGAATGGGCTTGCCCGTCACCACGTGCTCCTCGCCCAGGTCGCGGATGATGTCCGTGCCCGAGGCGTGGCGGTTTCCGAGGATGCCGGGAAGACCGGCCTCGCGGGTGATTGCCTCCGTCAGCCCGCTCGGCAAAGCGGGCACGGTCTGGGGGAAGTAGCCCCAGGCGAACGGCACGGGAAGCCCCGCGATCTCCCAATGGCCCGACGGCGTGTCCTTGCCCTTGGAGGTTTCGGACGCAGCCCCATGGAACGAGCCGGAGAGAAGGGGGGTGTCGCCCAGCGGATCTTTCCCGCAAGCGAGCCTCGCCGCCCGCCCCAGTCCGAGCGCGTTCAAGTTCGGAAGATGCAAGGGGCCGCTTCTCAGGCCCTCTCGGTCGGCCCGGCCTTCGCGCGCAGCACTTGCGATGTGGCCCAGCGTGTTCGCGCCCTCGTCGCCGTAATCGGCCGCATCGGCCGCACCGCCGATGCCGAAAGAGTCGAGAACGAAGAGGAATGCGCGGGCCATGGGGGAGGGCGGTGCCTGAAATGCGTCCAGGCAATCAGATATGGCCGTCCGCGCCCCGGTGCAATCGCTTCGGGTCTCAGCAATCCTTGCAAAGGATGGCGTCGCTCTGGCGCGGGCGAAGATGGTAGGTCTCGCCCATGGAGACGTTGGGGATCGCGGTGTCGAGAATGCCGAGCGGCTTCGTGTTGGCCGCGCTCCAGGTCAGAACCGGCTCATAATCCAAATGGCCCTGCACGCGGATCAGGAACCCCTTGGCGACCAGGAGGCGGTCGGGAACGGTGACGGTCGACCCCGGCGCGAAAGGCGGCGAAGACGTCATCTTGCCGTTCACGAGGCGGCGCGACCAGGCGACCGTGGCCTGGGGCTTCGAGGCGTCGCTCATCCTGATCGCGGTCACCGTGATCTCGGGCTTGGAGCGGTTGTAGGGCTGCACCAAGGCCTCGCCGATCTGCATGATGGCCTTCACCTCGTCGCTGGTGATCTCGGGCTGCTGGGTGATCAGGTCCGCCACCATGGAGCCGATGCGGGAGACCTTCTTGGAAACCTCCACCGCCTGCGACACCTCCATCGACAGGAAGTAGCAGCACAAGAGCACGGGCGCGATCAGGGCGAACTCGGTCGCGGCCACGCCCCGGCGGTCGGCAAGGAAACGTTTCAGGCGCATCGCCATCTCAATCATCGAAGGGCTCGTTCTGCCAGGTGACGGTCGCGAAGTGCAGCGAGGTCCCGTCCTTGAGGTTCGACATGGACGCGCGCAGGAAATCCGTCAGCACCGGCCAGCGGTAGAAGACGCGCAGCATGTTCTTGCTCTGGCTCATGCCGGGTTTGACGTCGATGCCGGTCTCGTCGATCTCGCCCGTGCTGGTGATCCGCACGCGGACCTTGGCGGCCTCCTCGAAAGTGGGGAACTCGCGCAGGTCCACGATCATGCTGTCCTCGCAGTTCTTGGACACGACCATGATCTCGATATCTTCGCAGAGCCGCGTCTTGAGGCCGGACTCCGTGATGTCGGCGGCCTTGAGCCTCCCGGTGCGGATTTCCCGCGCCAGGTTTTCCGTCGCGTTGGCGAGAACCTGCGAGCCCGCAAAGGAGATGCAGCTTTCCAGGATGGCGAAAGTGACGAAGGCGAAGGGAAGCGCGAGCATCGCGAACTCAACGCCCGTTGCGCCGCTGCGGTCACGCAGGAAGGGCGCGAGCAGCCACCGCCGCATGCCCTCGCCTCGGGCGCCCCGACCAGCTGGGATGTTGAGGCCTGGAAGCATCGCCTGTCTGTGCCCTCGACGTTTCGCGACCGTCGGCCGCTCTTTGATCAGGCAGCTCTAGCGCAGAAGGATTTGCGTCCAGGTTCCTCATGCCGCGCGATTTGCAGGGATCGAGGCAAGATGGCGTTCACCTTGCCTCGGCGCGTGGTTCAGTTGGTTCCGATCTCGGTGTCGGACTGGCGCTCCGCCTCGCTCTTGTAGGAGCCCTCGCAATAAGGCGTGCAGGACAGCGTCTGGACGCTCGCCCGGCGATACACGCGCACCGAGCTCGCATTCTCGCGCGACACCACGACCTGATCCTCGAGGATCGTGCCGCCATCGGAGTCCAGCACCACCACATTCGTCACGCCGAAGCCGCGGCCCGTCAGGATCAGCGTGCGCGCATCCTGAACGGATGCGTCGGCGATGGCGGGATTGCCGATCACCACCGTGTCGGCCGCGCGGTCGAGCTTGAGGATCTTGGCCTGGTTCATGGAAATGCCGATGCCGCCTTCGGCCAGCGCGGATGTGGCGAAGAAGCCAAGGGTGACCAGGGCGGAGCCGAGGCCAAGGAGGTGTGCGGCGCGCGCCATGCTGAAGCTCTCGCGGTGAAGACCGGTTGTGATGGTTGCCAAGACGTTGACAGCGAATGGTGAATGCAGGGTTAATTTCGACCGAGGATATCGCGTTGCTTGCGCTGCATTGCGGAATTGCGCCATTCAGTGGCGGTTAACCCTCGCATCCCTTCGATTTCTTCAACAAATCGGTAAGGCCGTTTGTTAAGTCGATCGCAACAGCTCTTTTCTAGATTGTGCTCATCCGATCGACACGTCAGATGCCTCGACGGAATTGCTGCAACAACCGGAGTGACTAGGAGCTCTCATGACCAAGCTTGTTTCCCGTTTCCTCAAGGACGAATCCGGCGCGACCGCCATCGAATACGGCCTGATCGCTGCCCTCATCGCCATCGCCATCATGGTCGGCGCCGGCCAGCTCGGCGAAAGCCTCAACACCAAGTTCGAAGAAATCTCGACCGCCGTCGACGACGCTTCGTAAGACTTGGCGCGCTCGCCGCGCACGAATGATCGCAATGCTTCGAGGCCATCTCCGCAAGGGGGTGGCCTCAAGCTTAACGGGGTGCGAGAGCCTCGCCGGGGTTTCACTGCCAGCGCGTCGTCATCGTGACCCAAGGTGCTGGTGCGTGATCGTCAATCGAAGGAGCCGCAGATGCTGGAGACGCTGATCTTCGTCGTGTTTCCTTTCGCCATGGTGTTCGCGGCGATATCGGATCTCTTGTCCATGAAGATCCAGAACAGGGTCTCCGTGATCCTCGTTCTCACCTTCGCCGTGGTCGCGCCATTCGCCGGAATGGGCTGGACGGCCTTCTCACTGCATTTCGCTGCCGGACTTCTCGCGCTCGTGATGACCTTCGGTCTGTTCGCCGCGGGCGGCATGGGTGGGGGAGACGCCAAGCTGATCTCGGCCACCGCACTTTGGATGGGGCTGTCGCCGCTGCTCGCGGAATATCTTCTCTACTCGGCGGCACTTGGCGGCCTCTTGACGCTCCTCATTCTCGCGTTGCGCGCTTCGCCGCTTTCCGTGCTGGCTGGAGCCAACGGCTTCCTGCCACACATCTTCAACACCAAGCTGGGCGTTCCCTATGGCGTGGCGCTTGGCGGGGCGGGGCTCCTGCTCGCGCCTGAGACGCCCTTGATGCAGTGGGCGCTCGCACGCCTCGGCGGCTGATTGTGCCCGTAACGTTGAATTAATCACGCTCGTAAGCATCCCGTTAACCGTAATTTGACGGTTCCTGACCCAGAGTCACATCCAACGCGGAACGTGACAGAAGACCGAAAAAGGCTCCCCACCCCGCGCTTCGGATTCTTGCGAGGTGGAAACGGATGCCTGCATCCCGCATCATCATATTGGGCGTTGCCGCAGCTGCCGCCGGCGGTGCGGGCTATGTCGCCAAAAACATTTCGGACGTGTCTCCGCCTTCGGTGGTGGAGGTTCAGCCGCAGACGCCGCAGATCGCGCTGACGGACGTGCTCGTCGTCTCGGCCGACGTGCCGATGGGGGCGCCCATCGACGGGCAGCTCACCTGGGAAAGCTGGCCCTCCTCCAACGTTTCCGACGGCTACATCACCAAGTCGAGCGATCCTGAAGGCCTCGATACCTTCAAGGCATCGGTCGCGCGTGTCGCGCTTTATGGCGGCGAGCCGCTGCGCAAGAACAAGCTGATCGGCGAAGGCCAGAGCTTCATGTCGGCCATTCTGCCGCCGGGCAAGCGTGCCATCGCCACCCAGATCGCGGCCGACACCTCGGCCGGCGGATTCATTCTGCCCAACGACTATGTGGACGTGATCATGACCCGTCGACAGACGGCCCCGCAAGGCGGCGCGCCGGTCGAAGGCTTCGAGACCGAAACGGTGCTCAAGAACATCAAGGTGCTGGCGATCGACCAGACCATCCAGGAAGGCGAGGACGGCAAGCGCACCAAGGTGGGCGAGACGGCAACGCTCGAACTGACGCCGCAGCAGGCCGAGATCATCACGGTGGCCCAGCAGATGGCTGACCGGCTGACGCTTTCGCTGCGCTCGATCACGGATACGCAGGAAAAGATCACCGACGAGGCCGACCACCTCGTCTCGGGCAACGGCCGGAAAGGAACCGTGCGCCTGATCAAGCAGGGCGAAGTGACGGAAGTGGGAGCACGCAAATGAACGCCAAGCTCGGGTTGAAGCGGGCAGCACTCGCGTTCGGCATGGGCGCGGCAGCCCTGGCGCTTTGCACGGGCCTTTAGGCTCCCGCGCAGGCCGGCGGCGCATTGAACGACGCCGACTACGCCACTGCCGCTTCGGGCTATGCCAAGCGCACCAAGCTCGGCCTCAACAAGTCGCTCGTGCTCGACTTGCCGGCGGACGCCTATGACGTCCTGGTGGCCAATCCCGCCGTGGCGGATGCGGTAACCCGCACCGCGCGCCGCATCTACCTGTTCGGCAAGGCGGTCGGGCAGACCAACATCATCGTGTTCGGCCCGAACGGTGAACAGATCGCCTATTACGACATCGAGGTCGAACGCGACGTGGCGGGCCTCGAACTCTACATCAAGCGCTTCCTGCCCAGCTCCGACATCAGCGTGGAGCTTCTCAACGACAACGTGGTGCTGACGGGGACGGTCGAAACGCCGCTCGATGCCCGCCGCGCGGCCCAGCTTGCCGAAGCGTTCGTGTCGGGCGGTGAGGCGACCACGGGTCAGTATTCCCAGACTGCCGCCGGCGGCTCCTCCGACAGCGGCGTTGCCATCAACAACCCCGACGAAGCCCGCCGCATCAGCCGGATCCTGAACCTGATCCAGATCATCGGCGAGGATCAGGTGACCTTGAAGGTCACGGTGGCCGAGGTGCAGCGCTCGGTGATGAAACAGCTTGGCGTCAGCCTGCTCGCCAACGGCAACTCCAATGGCATTTCCTGGGGCACTTTCTCGGATGCCATCAGCGGCCTAGGCAAGCCGCTTAGCCAGTCGGGCACCTCGATCGGCACTTCGGTGATCGACGCCTATCTCAACGCCATGGAGCAGTCGGGGGTCATGAAGACACTGGCTGAACCCACTTTGACCGCCGTTTCTGGCGAAAAAGCCACTTTCCGCGTCGGTGGCGAGTTCAACCTCGTGACCGGCCAAGACACAGAACACGGCGAGGATGGCAAGCCGGACAAGGTTCTCTATGACATCGAGAAGATCGACTACGGCATCGGTTTAGAATTCCAGCCGGTGGTTCTTTCGCCAGGCCGGATAAGCCTCAAGATCCGCACACAGGTCTCGGAGCCGACGACCGAAGGTTCGGTGATGATGTCGACGGGGCTGCGAGGTGTGCCAGGCAGCAATCTTATCTCGATCCGCAAGCGTTTGGCCGACACGACGGTGGAACTGCCCTCCGGCGGCTCCATGATGATCGCGGGCCTCGTGCGCGACGACGTTCGACAGGCCGTGAATGGCTTGCCCGGCTTGTCCAAGCTGCCCGTGCTCGGCACCCTGTTCCGCTCGCGAGACTTCGTGCGCAACGAGAGCGAGCTCGTGATCATCGTCACGCCCTATCTCGCGCGGCCCGTCGCTCGCAACGAACTGGCCAAGCCAGACGACAACTTCAATGCGGCAAGCGATGGCGCAGGCATGTTCCTCGGCCGCGTGAACCGCGTCTACGGCACCATGAAAACCGACAAGCCCGCCGGCCGCTACCACGGCGTCGTCGGCTTCATCTACAAGTGAGCGGGAACTCCACGATGTCCCTGTCCGTCTCTTCCCGCCGCGCCTCCGCCGCGCTTGCCGTCGTGGCGCTCGCCGCTCTCGCCGGCTGCCAGACCAACGAGCGCCACTCGATCTCGGTGGGTGCGATACCCGACGACTACCGCACCAACCATCCCATCACGATCGCCGAGCGCGATCAGGTGCTCGACCTGCCCGTCGGCGCGTCCGACCACGGCATGACGCGCAACCAGCGCGAGCGGCTGGGTGGCTTCCTGTCCAACTACGACCGCTCGGCATCGCCCGTCCTGACGGTGATGGCGCCCTCGGGCGGCGTGAACCACGTCGCCGCAAAGGCTGCCGCGAAGGACTTCGCAGACTACGCGGCCGATCTCGGCGTGCCGCCCGGACGGATCGCCATCGCCTCCTATCAGTCGGTCTCGGCGGAAGACGCCCCGCCGGTGCGCGTGATCTACGCGGCCATGCGTTCGGGCACCGCCAAGTGCGGGCGCTGGCCCGATGACTTGATGGCGAATTCCGAGAACCGTCACTACGCCAATTTCGGCTGTGCCTCGCAGAACAACCTGGCCGCCCAGGTGGCCAATCCCAACGATCTCCTCGGGCCGCGCCGCCAGACCACCATCGACGCCGAAAACCGCAACCGCTCGATCGGAGCCTATCAGGAGCGGGAGATTTCTCGTGAATTCGTCCGCGAATCCGAGATCAATTACTGAGTTCGGGAGGACACGATGAGCAACCTTGCCTTTGACCAGTCCTTCGAGCCGCAGGACGCTCTGCGCGACGATCTTCAAACGCTCCAGACGCTGCGGCCCGTGCCGCGTGTCTCGATCCAGGCCTTCTGCGAGACCGAGGCCGTCGCAAGCCCGATCGAGCGTGCCGGCACTGACCGGCGCATGGCCAAAACCCATCTCAAGATCCACATGGGCGGCATCGCATCCGCGCTCGACGTCTATGCCTCGGCACCCACGCCCAACCTGATCATCCTGGAATCTCGCGCCCAGCCGCGCGAGCTGGGCGAGCAGCTTCGTCAGCTCGCCGAGTTCTGCGATCCCACGTCGAAGGTGGTCGTGATCGGCCATTACAACGATGTCGGCCTCTACCGCGACCTGATCCGCTCGGGCATCTCCGAATACATGGTGGCGCCCATCTCCATGGCCGACATCGTGGGCGTGATCTCCGGCATTTTCGTGGACCCCGAAGCAGGCCCGATCGGCCGCACTATTGCCTTCGTGGGCGCCAAGGGAGGCGTGGGCTCGTCCACCGTCGCCCATAACGTCGCCTGGTCGGCCTCGACGCTCTTCTC
>QFNI01000142.1 GCA_003240775.1 Mesorhizobium amorphae
GACGTTTCCGACCCTGAAGCGGCGGGCCCGGCCGACGGCCGGCTGACGCTGCTCGTCAACACGGTGAACTCCGTGGGGGTCATGGGGAAGGGGGTGGCCAAGGCGTTCGCCGATCGCCACCCGCAGATCCTCGCCCCCTACAAGGCGGCTTGCGAAGGGGGGATGATCGACGGCGGCGCGCTGCACCGGGTCCGGCTCTCCCCGGACGTTTCCGTGATCAACATGGCGACCAAGGATCACTGGCGGGACCCGTCGCACGAGGATGACGTGGCCGCCGGCCTGACGCTCCTGGCGCTGATGATCCGGATCGAGCGGGCTCGCGGGCGGGAGGTGCGGGTGCTGATGCCGATGCCCGGATGCGGGAACGGCGGCCTGAGCCAGGTCCGGGTCGCCCGGAGCATGGGCGGGATCCTGGGCCGCGCGGACGCCGAGATCCTGGTCTCCACGAACGACGAGGAGGCGGCGCTCGCGCTGGAGAGCCCCCCGTCCGGCTTCTACGCCGGCGTGGGGTCCCGTGACACGCCGCGCGAAACGCTGGAGATCATGGAGGGGGCGGCCCGGGCGCTGTCCGAGGCGCGCATGACGCTGCGGTCCGGTCGCGCCCGCGGGGCGGATCAGGCGTTCGGCAACGGCGCCTGCCCGCCCTTCGCCCCGCGCGCCCGCCGCGGCGGCGCCGAGCTCTTCGACCCGAAGGACGTGACCCGGAAAAGCGCGCTGCGCGTGGCGCGCGCGTTTCACCCGGCCCCGGAACGGATCGGGCTCACGCCCGGAGCGCCGCTGCCCGCGCCGGGAGAGGCGAGCGTCGCGGCGAGGCTGATGGCCCGGAACCTGTTCCAGGTGATCGGCAAGGGGTGCGACCAGGTGTCTGCCGCCACGGCCTGCTGGACAGAGGGCGGACGCGGCGGCGGCGGCACGGGTCAGGCGATCCGCATCTCCCGGGCGCTGGGCGTTCCGGTGTTTGACCTCGGCGCGCCTGACGGTCCGCGAACCGCGGACGAGCTGGCGCGCGCCGTCCTCGAGGCCGCCGGACGATCGCCCGGGCCGGACGCGGCGCCCTCGCCCTGATCAGGCGGCGGCGAGCAGCGCGTCCATGCCGCGCAGGAGCGACCGCGCCGCGCGGCGGCGCCGCTCTGACCGCAGCCTTTCCGCGTGATCGTGCCGGGACGGCCGCCGCGCTGCGCGGTCCAGGTCCGCCATAAGCTCATCGTAGGCGTCGAGTTCCCGAACGGGCTCCGGTCTCATGGCGCGTCCTCCAGGCGGTGAGCCCCGCCGTCCCCGGATGCTCCGCCCTCCCGAAGAAAGACGCAAGCCCCCCTTTACGGGGAAGGCGAGTCATCCGCCTGCGGACGAGGATCGCCGGCCTCCGGGAGGTCCTCCCAGAGCTTGCGCAGGAGGTCTGATTCGGGCCC
>QFNI01000095.1 GCA_003240775.1 Mesorhizobium amorphae
CTCGCCGGCGTCCAGCGCCGCGTCGATCGTCCTGATCGATTCGGCGATGAGCCCCTTGTCCTCGATCAGGTCCGTCACCGCGGCGCGATACCTCTGCTCGTCCCAGCTCGCCGCGGCGGCGATCGCCGCCAGGGGCACGACGACCCCGTCTTTCCATCCGTCTGCGACGTCGAAGACCAGGCCGCCGGGACGCGTCTTGCCGTGGCAAAAGCTCAGGCTTGGCGGCAGGCCGAGCGCCCAGCAGGCGGCTCCGGCCACGCCGTAGGCGAGATAGTTCCCGTGATCGACGAAACGGTTCATCGCGTCCCTGCGGGATCCGGGGTCACGGGCGAAGGACGTGATTCCGGCGGCCGCGGAGAACGCCCCGTAGACCCGCTTCGCGAAGTCTCCCTCGGCCGACATCAGCGCGTCATGCCGCGTCACCCCGGTCATTGCCGTGTCGAACGCGTCGCAGGCGGAGATGATCGACGCTTCCGGACCGACCAGCCCCGTGAGGTTCACGGAGGCCCTCATGAAGGCCGTCCTCCTCCTCATGATCGCCTTGGCCGCCGCGAGCGACGCCTCGTCGGAGGCGTAGATCGGGATCGCCCTGACGAACCGCTCAGTCGCCTTGTAGGACGTCAGGGCGCCGAGATGGAGCGGTGTTCCGGCCGTGCCGGCGAAGGCCAGGAGCACGTTCTCGTCCGCCAGCCTCGCCGCCGCGTCCTGGGTTATGGACGACCCCTGCCCGAGCATCACGACCGCCACGTTGGCGTGCGGCAGGTTGAACCGCCTGACCATGTCCTCGTCGGTCGCGTAATAGACGACCCGCCCGGCATGAACGTGAACCCTGGCCCTCTCGATGAGGACCAGGGCGTTCCGGTCGGTGACGAGCAGTCTGCCGCCGCTCACGCCCCGGCCGCGGCGAGCGCCCCGTATCCCGAGACGACGTCGCCGGCCGAAACCGGGCGGCGGCGAAGCACGAGACGGACCCGCTCGTCGAGCGTCACGAAGACGGCCCCGGGGTCGCGACCGGTCAGGCCGCCGCCCCGATGAGGACGGTCCTCCCACGTCCCGCCGCGCCGCTCGACGCGGCGGCGAGCCCGGGCGAGGCCGGCTGCGGTCGACTTCTCGCCGCGGCGCTCCCGGACCAGCCCGTGGGTCTGCGGGGCGCCGTCGGTGCGCCGCGAGGCGAGGGCGCCGGACCTCACGAGACGGGAGATCCGCTTGTCGGCGAGGACCGCGTCGATCAGGTCGGCGTCGGCGTAGAGGGCGATCTCGCCCCCGAGCCGGTCCAGCCCCTCGGCGCCGGGCCGCAGGCCCGGAAGGTCGATCGCGACCCGTCGCCCGTCGGCGGCGCCGCGGTTGACCGCGTGCGCCGCGGCGAAGACCGCCCTGACCGCCTCGGCGGAATGACCCGCCTCGGCCGCCAGCGGCGTCAGGGACAGCAGGACGCTGGCGCGCGCGGAGCGCGCGCCGGTCCCGGAGGCGAGCGGATCAGCCATCGACCGCGCCCTCGGCCGCGGGCGTCTCGGCCGGGGCGGCGGACTTGCGCCCCCTCCCCCCGCCGCTCGCCTTCTTCTTCTCGCGGGCCGCGCCGAGGACGCCGCCGCGGATCAGGTTCGCCATCACGAAGTCGAGCTCTCCCCGATCACCGGAGAGCATCGCCTGCGGATCCTCGCGCATCTCATAGAAGCTGCGCTTGGCGCGAACGACCCGGCCGGTCTCCTGGATGCCCGAGTAGGGGTTTACGACGATGACGCCGAGATCGGCATCGCCGTGCCAGTCGTCGATCCGCCGGATCGCCGCGCCGATCTTCTGCGAGTGGATCGACGCCTGGGGGTTGCCGTCGGGCCCGGGGACGCTGGCCAGGACCTTCGACGAGGATGATTTCCGCTTGAGCGCGTCGTTCAGATATTCCTGCGACGGGAAAAGCTCCTGCAGCGGCTCCGCCTCCGCCTCCCAGCGCACCCGGATGACCGCCGGCGTTTCCGGGTCGGAGAGGCCTTCCGCGAACACCTCGGTCAGCTCCTGGATGCGGCCCTTGACGTCGGCGTCATCGACCGCCGCGGCGATCTCCTCGGCGCTCATGGGCGAGGTCAGCGACAGCCGCGAGACGTTCGTCAGCGTGACCCGCTCCGCGTCCGAATCGCCCCACGAGACGGTGACCGACGGGTTGTCGGTCACCATCGCGTTGCGCCACGCGAAGGAGCCGTTCAGCAGGTTCCAGACGTAACGCTCGGCGAGACGAAGGTAGCCGCCGTCCGCCTCGTATGCCGCCGCGAGGGCGCGGTAGGACGCCGTCACCTCGGGATCGTTGCTCGCGTGCGGATCGACCGAGCCGGCGACGACGCGGAGCGAGAAGTCGATCACCACCCGCTTGGTTCCGACCGGCGCCAGGGCGACCTCGACGGTCTGGATGTTCGAAGAGGCGGGCGCGCTCTCGCGCTTCTTCTCTCCGTCCTTCCCGTCCCCGGCCGAATCGTCGGCGTCCGCGTCGCCGCGCCTCATCGCCTTCTCGCGGGCCTCGATCGTCATGAAGTTCGAGGTCTGGCCGCGAACCCCCTTATCCGTGATCCGCACGGGGACGAGGGTCTCCTTCCCGTCGTGATCCACGATCGCGGACATCAGGCCTTCGGAGATCTGGATCGACCTCACAAACGAAAGCATGCCCGTTTCCAGGCTTTTCACGTCATCCTTCAAGGCTCTTCTCCTTCTGGGGTTCATCTTCGGGGAGGTAGGCTCGGTGCGCGGCGACGACGTCGCCGCGGGTGTGGTATTTCCAGCAGAGGGCGCGCAGGTCCTCGACGCTCATCCCCCGGACGCGGGCGGACTTGTGCGACGCCAGCTCGCCCACCCCGGCGATCGGCTCCGCGAAGACGTGCGGGACGGCGTCGGACCGCGTGGCGCCGCGCCGGGGCGCGGTCGCCGGGTCCTCGAGGAGGCCGAAGCCGACCGCGAGCGGGACCCGCCAGCCGGTCGGGACCTTGTCGCCGGCGTCGTCCGTTACCGGGGACGGGAAGACGGCCGCGAGCCACGCCTCGACATCGCCTGTGCGCCGGGCGACCGGCAGTCCGGCCAGCGGCAGGATCAGCCGGCCCGGTGCGATTCGCCGCAACGACGCGCCGTCCTGGATCTCGACCATCTTCGCGTCGTCGCACGGGAAGATCAGCCCGCCGGCCAGACGCGCCGTCGAGACGGCGGTCATGATCTGGCCCGCCTTCCCCACGGGGAGGTCGACGATCAGGGAGAAGCGGACGGTCCCGGTCATGTCCGCCGGGATGTCGAGAACCTTGATCCCGGCGCCGTCCTTCGACATCTGCCCCCGGGTCTGGCCGGGGGAGACGCTGATCTCGTGAATCAGCGGCAGGACGCCGACGCCCCAGCGCGGGGCGCCGACGGCGGGGGCGACGCTAGCCGCCAGGCCGACGAAGGCGGTGGGGGCGGGGAGGCCGGCCGCGAAGTCGTTCTGCAGCACGTTGACGCGGCTGGCCGCGAAGGGTCCGATCAGGAACATCAGGCGCTCTCCCGGTCCAGGAAACGGTCGGTGCCGCGGGCCGCGGTCGAGAGGCCCTTGGCGAAGACGGAGGATTGAAGCAGGGAGACCAGGTCGGAGCGTTTGCGCAAAACCTCGTCCCTACCCCCCGTGAACCGGGCCGAGAACCGGATCAGGGTCCGGGCGTCGACGCGCGGCGGCGAGAACTCGGGATCGATCCCGCGGCCGCGCTCAACAAGATCGTCCACGTGATCGCCGGCGATCGCGCCCAGCGCAGCGGCAAGCCGCTCGAGAGAATCGGCGATCGCCGGCGACGCCTTGATCGTCGCGTAGACGTGCCAGAGCCGAACCGCGTTCTCGGCCATCGAGTCGAAACGCTCATCCCTGATCCGCGGCAGGGACGCGCCCATCACGTAGGCGCGCAGCGCGCGGTCCTCCGCGCTCAGCGTCGCCGGGAAATCGGCCATCGCCCGCGCGCGCTTGCCGCCGAGCATCGTCGTGACGTTACTCATCTTCACGGTGAGGGTCTGCTCCGCGAACCGCCCGTAAGGACGCGGATCCTTCTCGGACCTGAAATCCGTATATCCCTTGCGCAGCGTCTGCATGCGCTTGTAGACGTCCGCCTCCGAGACGGGCGTCACCTGCACGTCGGTCTCCCCGCCGTCAAGCGGGTTCGGCAGGAAGATCACCGGGACCGAATACGGCTTGTCGCCGCCCTTGCCGTGGCCGGCCAGGACGGGGACGACCTTTTCCCCCCGGACCGCCCCGATGAAGGCGTCGGCGCTATCGTCGCCGAGGACGTCGCGAATCGCCATGACGGCCTCGTCCGATCCGTGCCCGCCGCGCAGCACCAGGTCGATCAGGCTGCGGGGCCGCGGGTCGTTCTCGCCCAGGACGGTGAAGGGTCGCGCCAGGACCTTGCCGATCCGGCTCAAGGCCCCGTTCATCATGAGGTAAAGCCTAGCCGGATGAGCGCCGTCCCGGTCGAACACCAGCGACTGCGACGCCGCCGGAAAACGGGCGTTCAGAAGCTTCAGACCGTGCGTGCAGACCCCGACGCCGACGTCACCCATCTGCCTGGGGGTGATCGCCTTGGGGCCCTTGGCCGCCCCTTTCCGCGCGGATCCGCCACGCGGCGCCGCCGCGTCGTCATCCTCGTCGCCGTCGCCGCCATCCTCGTTTTCGTCCTCATCCTCGATCTCGACGACGTCCCCGAGCGCCAGGTAGGATTCGCGGTCGTCAACGGCGAAGCCCATGCGATGCAGCGACGCGCTGAGGAAGTCCCGGAACTCGCCCGGCTCGAGCTCGAGCCCGTTCGGCTCGAACGTGATGAAGCCCTTCTCCGTAAGGGCGCGGCGCGCGATGGCGCTCAGCTCGGGCATGAGATCCTCCGGTCGGTTGTCTGACATGGCATAATAAAACAATTGATCCTTTGATGTGCAAGTTGTAAGTTTTCCAAATGATCAATGATGCCCGAAAAAGACAGGATCTCATCCTCGCCTGCCTGCTGACGGCGGGGTTTTACGACCGGGCCGCCCTGGCGGACCGGTTCGGGGTGACCCCTTACGCGATCGACAAGGACGTCGCGGCGCTGCGTGCGGCGCGTCCGGGCCTGTTCGGCCGGGTGTCCATGGGGCGCCTGAAGGCCGAAGCGAAGGACGGGGCGAAGGTTCCCGCCGGAACGTCCGCGGAGGAGGTTGCAGAGACGCTTCTGGGCGAGGATTTCTTCAGGGTCGAGGCCGAGCCGCGGCCGGATCCGAGCCCTGACGTCATGCGCGCGGTCATCGCGGCCGTGCGCGAATCGAAGGTTATGACCTTCATCTACCACTCGCCTGACGGCGCGACGGCGCGACGCGTCAGGACCGCGTCGCCGCACGCCGTCGTCTCGGCGGACGGGAGGCTGCATGCGCGGGCGTATGATCACGATGACCGCCGGTTCAAGGATTTCGTCCTCGGACGAATGGAGTCGGCGGCCGTGCAGGACGTGTCGGCGACGGGCCGCGATCATGACGAGGAATGGAACGCCTTCGACGACATCATCCTCCGCGTCACGCATCCCGACCCGCTGGCCGCGGCCAGGATCGCGCGCGATCTGGGCGCCGAGGAGGGGGTCGAGCGGCGGATCAGGGTCCGGCGCGCGCTTCGGCCCTACGTCGAGCCGGTCTACAGGGTCGGGCGCTACGGGAAGGGGTCGAGCGTGGAGATGACGATCGAGCCGTCGGATCTGCCGGGGAAGGAGGTGTAGCCCTGGCTCTCTTTCCCCGGGCGGCAGATGAGCCGAGACCAGGATCCGAGGCGTTTGCGCCGCCGCGTGGGCGGCTTAGAGGTGAATTCCTTCATCCCGCAGATGACCGTTTCCCCCGTCGAACCTTGTGATATGAAGAACGAGAAACCGCGACAAACCTGGAGATGATGACTCGCGAGGCCGTTCTGGGAGCGCGGCGCCGCCCGGGGCGGGTCGAAATCGACGCCGTCCGTCACGATGGTTCGGGTCCTCGCCTGGGGCGACATGACGGGGAGCGAGGAGGGGCTTATGGCGCTCCTGGAGACGGTTCGCGTGCTGCGCCAGTCCTCCGCTCACCTTCCCCGCGCCCGGCGTCTGCCGGTCCCGTTCGGTTTCGTCCGGAATGACGACTGAAGCCCAGATTGCAACGAAAGACGTTGCCGGGAAAAGGAATCTCTTATATCATGAGTCAATCAGCAGGAAGGGATCATCATGACGCGACCGAATGAATCCGACCCCGACAAGGCGCCAGGTCTCGACGCCGAGCGCGCTCGACGGGCCCGCGCCCTCCTCAGGCAGGACGATCTGGATCGGGCCTTTCCGATCAGCAAGGAGATCACGATCCTGCTCTGCTACGCGATCATGATGAGCGTCGGATTCCTGATTCGCTAAGATCTGAGCGGCCACGTTGCCGAGACGCTTGATCGGATCATGAGCCTCGTCCTCGTGACCGGGATCATCGTCCTGGCCGGACTCGTGATAAGGGCCGTCGGACAGGGAAGGGCTCATCTCGCGTCAGAAACCGCGCCTCCCCGAGAGCCGGCGCGCTGACGGACAGGCGGAGCGCCGTTTCCGGCTCGTCGACCGAAGCCCCGACCATGGCGCGGACGGTCATGAACGGGAACGCTTGCCGGAAGCGTGAGACTCATGCTAAGATCAGGAACGGCCGGTGACGGCCGGGCGGCCCCCGGGGGAGACCCCGACGCCAAACGTCACCTTCGTGAACTGACCGCGACGTCGAACCCTCTCATCGAGGCGATCAGCGGGCAACGGGGCCTGCTCGGAGGGATCGCCGCGATCATGAAGGAGCGACGCATGTCCCTCACCGTCACCAGAAGCCAGATCACCGCCCTCGCCCGGGCGATCGACATCCCGGGCTTGGCGAGCCTCCGGCCGCGCCCGAGGCGGCGCCGACGACCGGCGATTCGCCCGACGCGCTGTCCTGCGAGCTGATCGACTGGCGCGCCTTCCAGGGGGATGACTTCCCGCCGGCGCCGATCGCGGCGAAGGTCAGTCTGACGCCCGAGCGGGCCGACATCCACGTCGGCGCGTCGGCGGCGGGGGAGTATTCCGGCGACAACGCCTCCAGCGTCTCCGTCGAGCGCGAGGGGGACGTCACCCGATTCATGATTTACGACTCGCTCAGCGAGGCGCCGCGCGTTTTCGGGGTGAGGGACGGGGAGGCGCTGCGGGAGCTGCCGAACGACTGGCGGGAGCTGCGGCGCGAGGATCTCGAGGACGGGCCGGAGGCGTGACGCCGGACCGCCCGGCGCGCCGTTCATCTGATGCCCCCGCCCCCTCGGGCCTCGGCGTCCGGCTCCTGGGCGGCGCCCTCTTCGCGACGGTCGCGGCGGTCATCGGGGCCGGGTTCCTGGCCCCCTGGCTGCTGCATCTCACGCTGATGCGGAACCTTTACGGGCTTGCGGAGGACCCCGCCCTGAGGGACCTCTCGTTCCCTTGCCCGGAGGACGGGTCCGAGACCGTTCGCGTGGAGGACGGCAAGACGCTCATCTATGAGTGGCGCGCCAGGATCTCGAGGGGGTGCGTCCCGACCCGTGACGGGCGGCCCTTCGCGCCGGCCGGGGACGAGGAGAGGGTCGTCACCTTCAGCGTCGTCACCCCGTTCATCAGGGGCGCGAGCATCGGCCTGTTTGCAAGCAGGACCGTGATTTCGGAGATCTCGCAATGGCCCGGCGAGGATATCTTCGTCACGGCGTCCCGGGTCGTTACGCCAGGGGGGCGCGACGCGTCTTCGGAGTGAGCGGCGCGGCTACGCGCCGCCCGGCCTCGCCCTCGCCAGGATCTCGCTCCTCTCCCGCGCCCCGACGATGCCGACGAACGGGTTCGCGTGCCGCGCCTCGACCCCGTCCGGCCCGTCGGCCAGGAGCCGCGCCCGCAGATCGGCCAGCGGCAGGGAGAGGGTCGCGTCCCATCCGTCGTTGAACGCGGGCGAGGCGAGACGCTCACGCCGCTGCCGGGCGACCACGGCGCGCGCCGCCGCGCGGACGCGCGCCTCCTCCTCCGGGGATGAGGCCATGATCTCGAGGACGCGCCCGAGCACGGCCCGGCGGCCGGCGTCCCCCGGGTCACGGCTCACATCGGTCTCCCGAAGCGCGGGCCGAGATCCAGGAGGTGACATGGCCCGGCGCGCCCATGGTTTCCACGAGGCCGAGGATCCGGTCCGGATCCGCGAGACGGCACCGGATAGCGGCCTCGACCCAGGCCGTGTCCTTGGGCCGGAACGCGGCCAGCTTCGAGGCGCACAGGTCATGGATCTCGGGGGCCACGCCGACCGCCCCCTCCAGAAGCGGATGACCCTTGAGGGTGACAGCCCGCTCCTCCCATCCCGGAGGCAGGGAGGCGGTCTCGGGACCGATCCCGTCGGCGTGATAGCCGAAAGCGCCGTGAAAGGCGGAGGACTGCCCGAGGGCGCCCTCGATGACCTCCGACATGTCCGGGTTGTCACGAGGGTAAAGGTCGATCTCCATCGAATGAACGAGGTCGTCCGGCGCGTCAGGGAACTGCGCCAGGACGGCCTGGGAGCCGACGAGGACGAACACGGCCTCCCCGGTGATCGCGCGGGCCGCGCGAAGGACGTGAGCCAGGTTCTCGATCCGCATCAGCTTGCCCCTTCATCATCTTCCGCCGCATGATGCGATCCCGGTCGGGCCCGGTCAAGGCCCGGCGGCGCGTCCTCGGCCGGAACCTCCCCCGCCGGGTCAGGCTCGCGCGCCGGGGCCGTCTCCGCCCGGCGCCGCGCGTCCTCCGCGTCCCACGCCTCGTCTGACGGCCGGTCCGGCGAGTCCAGCGCGCGGATCGCCATCTGCAGCCCGCCGCGGTAACGCAGGATCACCCAGACCGGGAACCCGTCCGCCTCCGCCGGCGTCAGCCCCATCACCCGCAGGAGATGCCTGAAGTTGCCGCGCTCCCCCAGCTCCCTGAAAAGCCCCTTGACGGCGTCCGACGCCTCCTCGGCGGGCAGCCTCTCGCCGAGAGCGCCCCCGGGGAAGGTCGGCCCGATGTCGGAGCCGGGCGGGAGGTTGAGCACCACCCCGGCCGGGACGTCCCACGGGGCGGGGGCCGCCTTCTCGTCGGTTTCCGCCCGCTCGGGGGCCGGAGGCTGAGGCGCGGAAGGCGCCTCCGGCGGCGGGGCCTCGGCGTCGGCTTCGGGCGGGTTTTCCGCCCCCGCCTCAGGGAGCGAGGTGGTCGGCCCGTCGTCGATGAGCGCCGCCTCCATGGCGGCCTCGAGGCGGACGATCTCGTCCACGGCGTCGCCGAACCGATTCGCCAGCGCCCGGCCCGCCTCCCCCGCCTGATCGGCTGACGCCGCCGACCCGTGAGGCGCGTCCGCCGATCCGGCGGACGCGCCGGCGACCTCCTCGATGACCCGCTCCGCCTCGAGCGCCGCCGCCTCCAGGTCGTCCAGCCGGTCGGAGGCGCTGGTGCGGGTGACGAGGGTCCGCGCCCGCTCCAGCGCCGCCTCGACCTCGGAGTCCGGGATCGGACCGGAACGGTCCGCGGGCGGGGTTGCGGGTTCGCTCGCCGGATCCGGGGCCGGGTCGAGCCACCGGCGCGGCGCCGACATCACCACCGCCTCGCGGAACGCCGCCCCGGCCCAGAAATAACCGCGCGCCAGCGCCGACGCGGCGTCCCGGCCGGGCCGGGCGGCGGCGTTGCCGACCTGGCCGGACAGGTCGATCTCCATGACGAGGCCGGGTCGCGGCGGGGCCGCGCGGCCCCGGTCCGCCGCGGACGCCACCACCAGGATCGTGACCTCGCCGCCGCCCTCAGCGGCGGCCACGACCCCCGCCCCCGACCCGTCGTCACGGGCCTCCGCGAAGCGGATGACCCGGACGACCTCTCCGGAACGGTCGCAGGCGAGATCCTCGCCGGGGACGGGGAGCGGGACGTCCTCCCCGTCCCGGAACTCGGTCAGCGGGGCGAACGCGGCCATGCCCGCCTCGCGCAGCGCGTCGAGCGCCGCGGCC
>QFNI01000096.1 GCA_003240775.1 Mesorhizobium amorphae
TCGGCACCGTGGACGAGGCATCGGTGCCGCCGCGCGCTTCGGCCCAGATCATCCTGGGCGAGGCGACCGTCTGCCTGCCGCTCGGCACGCTGATCGACCTGGGTGCGGAAGCCGAGCGCCTGCGCAAGGAACTCGCCAAGGTCACGCAGGAGATCGCGCGCCTGCACGGTAAGCTGGCCAATGAGCGCTTCGTCGCCAACGCCCCGGCGGAGCTGGTGGAAGCCGAGCGCGAGAAGCTTGCCGGCTTGCGCGACACCCAGACCCGCCTCGACCAGGCGCTCGCGCGGCTTCGGGAGGGCGGCTGACCCCTCCGGGGCCGGGCTCCTTCCGCTTTGATGCCGCAATGTTGCCGTATTGCAACGAGGGATTTTCCCTCGTTGCATCGTCAATGAAAACAGATGCTTACGATGCGGGGTAGAAGCTCTTTCTGAGACTTCCACCCAATTTCCTTCCCCGAAAGTGGCAGGCCTCGCAAGGTTGGGGCGCTTGCCGCTTTGATCGGCAGTTTCCCCATCTTGCGCTTGGTCGCCCCGCGCGGCTTATCTCTTTCCAAGGTGAGGAAACTCCCGTGGGAGGGGAAACTTTCATGCGCAGGCTTGGTCTTGGAACACTGCTCGTCGCGACGTCTTCGCTGGCGCTGATGCACGGCGCGCTGGCTGGCGGCTTCGATCGCGGATCGAGCAGCATCGAACTCCTGTTCGACCCCGCCCGCATCGCCACCGAATCCGGCGTCACCTACGTTTCGCCCCAGCGCACCATCAAGAACGTGCAGCGTGCGCGCTCGGAGACCGACACCCTGGCCAACCGGGTGCGCGGCGGCCTCATCCAGGCCGGCGCGCCCGCACCGGTCGCCACCGCCGTCACCAACGGGCTCCGCCAGCCGGCACTGTCGTCGGAAAGCGTCGACATCGGCGGCGATTATGCGGTGCCGCGGCTGGGCGCGAAGTTCAACCTGTGGGAGCCGGTTGACTGCCTCGCCTCCTATACCCGGCCTTATGGTGCGGACGCCGACTATGGCCGCAACAACGCCTATTCCATCACCGCCACCCGCTTCGAGGTGGACACCGACGAATACTCGCTGACCTGCTCCTACAAATTCGCGCTCGAGAACGGCCATCAGGTCCGCGTGATCGGCGGCGGCTCCTACCAGGAGATCGACGCCTTCCTGTCGCGCCAGACCCTGCTCGACTTCGGCAACGAAGGGGAAGGCAAGTTCGAGCTTTCCGATGGCGCATGGAGCTATCGCCTTGGCGGCGCATATGAAATCCCCGAAATCGCGTTCCGCGCGAGCCTGGTCTATACGGGCAGCTACGACTACGATCTGACGGGCACGGTGGACACCACGGGCTTCGGCGCCAACGGCGCGCCGATCTCGGGCGCGGTGGGCGCGCGGCTGGCGGCGATTGCTGCCGGACTCGGCCTGCCCGCGGGCGCACTGCGCGCGCCGCTCACCACCGGCGTCTATGCCGTGGACGCGCAGACCGAAATCCCGCAGGCGGTCGAATTCCGCCTGCAGACCGGCATCGCGGCCGATACTCTGGCATTCGCTTCGGTGCGCTGGCAAGACTGGAGCCAGCTCCAGTCGGTTCCGATCAACGGCGTGATCAGCCCGACATCGGGTGAGGTCAACCCCGACGTCAGCTTCGACGCCTTCTACGAAGACGGCTGGACGATCAGCGCCGGGGTCGGAAGGAAGTTCACTGAGCAGCTTTCGGGACTCGCTTCGGTCACCTGGGACAAGGGCACGTCCACCTTCCTGGGCACCCAGTCCGACACCTACAACTTCGCGGTGGGCGGGTCTTTCATCCCTAAGGAGAACGTGGAGTTTCGCCTTGGCGGCTCGCTCGGGGTTCTCACAGGCGGCCGCTCCGACTTCGAACCGAACGGCGACCCGGCGAACGACATCACCTACGAATACGACGCCGATCTCGTGGCTGCCGTCAGCGGCAGTTTCCGCCTCAAGTTCTGAAGCCTCGGCCGGCCTGTTTCGAGCACAGGTCGGCCATCTTCGCTCCCAACTTCACCGCTAGGTCTTCGCCCCATCCGCTGTGGTTCCGCGCGCTTCTTCAAGGTGCGCGGTTCTGCCGTTTCGGCCGGCGTTTCGCATGGCCGGGAAAGGGTGGTGTGACCCTGCCGCAACAGAGCCGGACGGCGATCCGCAAGCCCCTGTTGCCAGCCTGTTCCGCCCATATCCCGCCATAAACGCCGCGCACCCCGGAACGGTCGGACAAGGGCCTGAGGGTGAAACCGAAGGCGCCCGGCACACGCTGCGATGACCGCAGCCGAGGAAGAGCATGAAAGCCAGGTCAACAGTTTTGGCCGAGCCAGATTTGGTGCTCGCGGCCGCCAGCCAGGATGCGCTTTCCCGCGCCTCCTGCGCGTCGATCGCGCCTCGTTCCCGCTGTTTCTCCGGGTTGGAAATCTAGCCCTTGCGTTTGTCTTCTCTTCCCTTTGCGGCGCTGTGTGCAAGCCTGCTGGCGGCAGGCACGGCGCATGCGTTCGACGACAAGGTGTTCGACGAGAGCCCGCCTGCGGAAATGGGTGCGGCACCCTCCAAGTCCAGCCCCTGGGATGTGTTTCGCCTGGGCTTCTCCGCCTACAAGAGCGGCCACAAGGACCAGGCAGTCGAGGCCTACCGCTATGCCGCAGAGAACGGCCAGATCGGCGCCACCTGGAAGCTCGCGCGCATGTATGCCGAAGGCGACGGCGTGCCCGAGAACGACTTCGAGGCCTTCAAGTTCTTCAGCGAGATCCTCGATCACGAGGTCGATCCCGGCAGCCCGGAGGAATCCTACGTGTCGGACGCGCTCGTGGCGCTTGGCGGCTACCTCCGCCGCGGCATCCCCGGCAGCCCCGTGCGGCGCGATCTCGCCACCGCGCAGGAATACTACATGCGTGCCGCCGCCAACTACCGGAACCCCGAGGCGCAGTTCCAGCTCGGCACCATGTTCCTGCACGGCGAGGGCGGGGTGCGCACCAGCGTGCGCCAGGCCGGGCGCTGGTTCCAGCTCGCGGCCGAGAAAGGTCATGCGGGCGCCCAGGCGACGCTCGGCAACCTGCTCTTCGAAAGCGGCAAGGTGGTGCGGGGCCTTGCCCTCATGACGGCAGCCCTCGAACGCGCGCCCGCCCAGGACAAGCCCTGGATCCGCACCATGCAGGAAGACGCCTTCGCCTCCGCAGACGAAGCCGACCGGCGCAGCGCCATCTCGCTCGCCGAGCAGTTCCTGACCAAGAATTCCCACTAGACTCCAACGAAAAAGGGGCCTTGCGGCCCCTCGTTCACGTCTGGCGTCGGAATTGGCGTCTAGTTGAGACGAGGCGATTCGCCCTTCAACTCGTCGATCAGCTTGGACGCGTCCGCCTTGGACAGCTTCTCGTCGAACGGGTGATCCGTCTCTTCGCACAGCGTCTTGAGATAGGAGGCCTGGGCGCCCGTCATCGGCTCGTCGCCAGTCACCCAGTCTTCGGGATCCTTTTCGGCGTTGGAGGGGGCTTCGACCTTCGGATTGGCATCGCTCACGGCAACATCTCCTTTGGATGTTCCCTTAATGTTCCGATTGCTCCAAAGTTCCGGTCACCCTGCCGGCTGAAGGCTCAGCGACACCGCGACCGGCACGTGGTCGGACGGCTTCTCCCAGCCGCGCACATGCTTTTCGATGTCGGCGGAGGCCAGCCGGTCGGCTGCCTCGGGCGACAGCATCAAGTGGTCGATGCGGATGCCGTTGTTCTTGGGCCAGGAACCGCCCTGGTAGTCCCAGAAGGTGTAGGTCTCGGCCGCGTCATCTGTCGCGCGCACCGCATCCGTGAAGCCGAGCGCTTCCAGCCTGCGGAAGGCCGCGCGCGACTCCGGCTGGAAGAGCGCGTCTCCCGTCCAGTTCTCCGGGTGCCGCGCGTCGATGGGCTCGGGAATGATGTTGAAGTCGCCGGCGAGCACCAGGGGCTCCTCGAAGCTCAGCCGCTGCTCGGCCCAACGCTCCAGGCGCTCCATCCAGCCGATCTTGTAGGGAAATTTCTCGGTGCCCACCGGATTGCCGTTAGGCAGATACAGGCAAGCCACGCGCAGCGGCCCCCGGTCGGTGGCGAACACGCCTTCGATGAAGCGCGCCTGCTCGTCCGTCTCGTCGCCCGCGAGCCCCCGGCTCACTTCGGCGAAGGGTAGCTTCGACAGGATGGCGACCCCGTTGAACCCCTTCTGGCCGTGCGTCTCGACATGGAAGCCGAGCGCCTCAACCGCCTCGCGCGGGAACTGCTCGTCGACCGACTTGATCTCCTGCAGGCACACGATGTCCGGCGCGCTCTCGCCCAGCCAGTGCACGAGGTTGTCGATCCGTGCCCGGACACCGTTGATGTTCCAGGTCGCAATCTTCATAATTCACTCTGAATTAAATAGAAAAGCTCGTGCCGCAGCCGCATGCGGCGACCGCGTTCGGGTTCTTGATCTGGAAGGACTGGCCCATCAGGTCGTCCACGAAGTCGATCACCGAGCCGCCCATGTAGACGAGCGAGAGGTCGTCGATCAGCACGGTCGCGCCGTTGCGCTCGATGGCCACGTCGTCCTCGTTGCGGTCTCCCACCAGATCGAACTTATAGGAAAAACCCGAACAGCCTCCGCCCTCCACGGACACGCGGAGTGCCGAGTTGGAAGGGTCCTTGGCGACGATGGCCGCGATCCGCTTTGCGGCGGCATCGGTCATCGTCACGCTCTTGGGGTCGGTCATGGCGTTCATGGGCACCTCGCGACGCATCAATCGCGGCTTGCACTCGCGGCGTCGTTCCATAGGTATGAACGCGTCGCGCGCGAGTCAATCGAGCGCCATCTGGTGTTCTGCGCATGCGTTCTTCGGGGGAGTTGGGCGAAATCGGGTTCGGCTACAGGCCGCGCGCGCCTTATGCGTGCGACCCGGCAGCCACCCGTGGGCGCTTGGTGCCCGAGCCGGAGAGCCCGACCCGCACGCCCTTCCAGCGCGACCGCGACCGGATCATCCATTCCACCGCCTTCCGGCGCCTGAAGCACAAGACGCAGGTCTTCATCGCCCATGAGAGCGACCATTTCCGCACGCGGCTGACCCACACGATCGAGGTGGCGCAGATCGCGCGTGCCTTGGCGCGTGCGCTCCGCTGCGACGAGGATCTGGCCGAGGCCATCGCGCTCGTCCACGATTTCGGCCACACGCCTTTCGGCCACACAGGCGAGGATGCGCTGCATGCGCTGATGGAGCCCTGGGGCGGATTCGACCACAACGCCCAGGCACTCCGCGTCGTCACCAAGCTCGAGCGCCGCTATGCGGAGTTCGACGGGCTCAACCTGTCTTGGGAAACGCTGGAAGGGTTGGTCAAGCACAACGGCCCGCTCACCGGGCCGCACGCCACCGAAGCCCATGTGCCTGTGGCCATCATCGACTATTCGAGCCAGCAGGACCTCTGGCTTTCCTCGTTCGCAAGCCTCGAGGCGCAGTGCGCGGCTATCGCCGACGACATCGCCTACGACACGCACGACATCGACGACGGGGTGCGTGCGGGCTTTCTCAGCCTTGAGATGCTGGAGGAGGTGCCGCTGGGGGCCGGCATCCTGCGCAGCGTTCGCGAGCGCTACCCCACGCTCGATCCCGTGCGCACCGGTCACGAATTGATGCGCCGCCAGATCACCTTGATGGTGGAGAACGTGATCGCCACGGCCGGCGCGCGCCTTCGCGAAGTCCGGCCCGAAACCGCCGACGACGTGCGCTGGGCGGGCCGTGCCATCGTCGGCTTCTCGGACGATCTCGCAGGCGAGGAAAAGGCGCTCAAGCGCTTCCTCTACGCCAATCTCTATCGCGCGCCGGCCGTGATGGCGGTGCGCGCCAAGGCCAACACCATCCTGCGCGAGCTTTTCACGCGCTATCTCGACGACCCCAGGGCCATGCCCGAGGGCTGGCGCGACGGTTCGGTGAGTGCGGAGCCCGACACGCGCGCCCGGCAAGTGGCGGATTTCCTGGCCGGCATGACCGACACCTATGCCGTGCGCGAGCACCGCCGCCTGTTTGACCACACCCCCGAACTGGGTTAGGGCGCCGCCTCACGCGGAGCCGCTTCTTTTCCATGACCAACCTGTTCGCCGAATTCACCAAGCGCGTGACGAGCGCCGTGCAAGCTCTTGAGCTCGCGGCGAAAGATGGCGGAGCGCTCGACCTTTCGCGCATCGCCGTCGAGCCGCCGCGCGACCCCGCTCACGGCGATCTCGCGACGAACGCCGCCATGGTTCTCGCCAAGCCCACGGGACAGAACCCGCGCGCTCTGGCCGAGCGCCTGGCCGAGAAGCTGCGCGAGGATGCGGATGTGGTGGGCGTCGAGGTGGCGGGGCCGGGCTTCGTCAACCTTCGGCTTTCGCCGCTCTTCTGGCAGACCCATCTCGCGGCCATCCTGCGCGAGGGCGCCGGTTACGGCCGCTCCGCGATGGGCGAGGGGCGCAAGGTGAACGTCGAATATGTCTCGGCCAACCCCACCGGCCCCATGCATGTCGGCCATTGCCGGGGTGCGGTCGTGGGCGACACGCTCGCCAACATCTTAGGCTTCGCCGGCTATGCGGTGACCAAGGAATATTACATCAACGACGCCGGCGCGCAGATCGACGTGCTCGGCCGCTCCGCCATGCTGCGCTATCGCGAGGCGCTGGGCGAGGAGATCGGTGACATCCCCGCCGGCCTCTATCCAGGCGACTACCTCAAGCCGGTGGGCCGGGCGCTTGCCGACGAGTTCGGCGACACGCTTCTCGCGATGGACGACGCAGAGGCGCTCGCCATCGTCAAGGACCGCACGTTGGACGCCATGATGGCGATGATCCGCGAGGATCTGGCGGCTATCGACATCC
>QFNI01000097.1 GCA_003240775.1 Mesorhizobium amorphae
CTTCTGGCCCGGCGTCAGCCCGGTCTGCACGGCGGGCGGCGCGAGCTCGATCACTTCGACACGGCCTTTCAACACCTCGCGCATGGACACGGTGTAGGAATGGATGGCGGCCTTGGTCGCGTTGTAGGTGGGCGTCGTGAGGAGCGGCACGAAGGCGAGGCCCGAGGTGACGTTGACGACCGCCGCATCGGGCTGCGCCACGAGGTGGTCGATCAGGGCGTTGATCAGGCGGATTGGGCCGAGCAGGTTCGTGGTGATCGTGGCTTCCGCGTCGGCAAGGTCGCGCCGCGTGTCCAGCGCCTCGAAGCGCATGATGCCGGCATTGTTGACGACGACGTTGAGCGCGGGATGCGCGGCGAGAAGGCGTTCGGCGAAATCCGCGACGCCTTCGGGGCTTTCGATGTCGAGTGTCAGCGCATGCATGTTCGCGCGTCCCGCGCAGGCCTGTTCGAGCGCGTCCTGCCGGCGGCCGGCGACGATCACCGTGTTGTTCGCGTCGTGGAAGCGGTGCGCGAGCGCCTGGCCGATGCCCGAGCCGCCGCCCGTGATGAGGATGGTGTTGCCTGAGGATTTCACCGGATCGTCTCCTTCTGGTGCAGGCCGCTATCTGGAGGGCTGGGGCTGCGATAGAAAGAAGGCACCCGAAATATCCATACGCACCAAAAGGAGAGCGAGCGCGTGGCAAGCGGTTCCCCGTCGGACAGGTCGGTCCCTCGAAGAAGCGAGGCCCCCTCGGATGCCGGCGATCCCAGGGTCGAGGCGCTCGTCAACGAGCTGATCGGCCGGGTCGCCGACAAGTGGACGATGATCGTGCTCGAAGTGCTGGACGCCCATGGCGAGCTGCGCTTCACCCAGCTTGCCCGGCATGTGACGGGGATCAGCCAGAAGATGCTGACGCAGACTTTGCGGCAGATGGAGCGGAACGGCATGGTGACGCGCACGGTGCATGCGGTGGTGCCGCCACGCGTCGATTACCGGCTGACGGAACTCGGCCGGAGCCTGGGCGCGGCCTTTTGCGGGGTCTGGATCTGGGCCGAGGACAACCTGGCGCGGGTGGAAGCGGCGCGGGTCGCGTTCGACGGAGCCGCCCGCCGCTGAGGCGGCGCTTCGCACGGAGCGCGTTTGCTTCTATGGCTCCCGCTGAGATGGAGGGTGGCATGAGTGATTTCCGCAAGCGGTGCCTGGAGGGCGAGGCGCTCTTTGGGACCTTCGTGGCCATACCCCACCCCGTGGCTGTGGAGGTGACGGCGGCTTCGGGCTTCGATTTCCTGTGCATCGATTGCGAGCACGGGCAGATCGGGCGGGAAACCGTGGAGAACCTGGTGCGGGCGGCGGACGTGCACGGCGTGCCGGCACTCGTGCGCGTGCCCGGCCATGGGGCGGAGGCGGTGGCCGCCGCGCTCGACAGCGGGGCGCGGGGGGTCCTTGTGCCGCGGGTCTCGACGCCCGAGCAGGCAGCGGGTGCGGTGCGGGCCGCGCGGTTTCCGCCGCTCGGCGCCCGCGGCGTGGGGCCGGGCCGGGCCGCGGGCTACGGCTATCGCATTCCCGACTATCTCGCGCGGGCCAACAGCGAGATCGTGGTGGCTGTGCAGGTGGAAACGGTGGAGGGGCTGAGGCAGGTGGACGCGATCGCGGCCGTCGAAGGGGTCGATCTCGTCTTCGTGGGGCCGGGCGATCTCGGCGTGTCGCTCGATGCGGCGGGGCTCGGAGGTGCGGAGCAACTGAGCGACGCGGTGGCCGCCATCCTGCGAGCGGCGAGAGCCGCAGGCAAGGTGGCCGGCATGTTCTGCGGGCGGCCAGAAGATGCAGGGCGCTGGGCGGAGGCCGGGGCTTCCTTCTTCATGCTGGGGGCCGACTCCATCTTTCTGGGCAATGCCGCAAGCGAAGGGCTGAAGCGCGCCAGGGGCGGCTGAGCGCGGGTCACGTTCTTTTCAGGCTTGAAATCCCAGCTTGAAAACGTGCGGCGTTCGAATAAGCATCCGCGCTGACGGGCGTTCGCGCTTGTTTCGTTCGGGCATCCGATGCGCCCGCGGAAACGGCGTCGTCACGGCCGCAGCCAACGGATTCCGAGCCAGCCTTGTCCTTCTCCGCTTCTTCCGCTTCCCAGCCGGCTTCGCGCGGCATCCGCCCGCAGATCGCCGACATGCGCACCGAGCATATCGGCAACCTGGCGCTGCGCGCGCGCGAACTGGGCGACGTGATCCCGCTCTGGTACGGCGAAGGCGACATGGTGACGCCCGCCTTCATCCGCGACGCCGCCAAGAAGGCGCTGGACGACGGCGAGACCTTCTACATCCCCAACATGCGGGGATACGGACCCCTCATCGAGGCGCTGAGCGCGTATCAGACCGGGTTGCACGGGCGTGAGATCGGGATCGCGCGCTCCACGGTCGCGCCGAGCGGGATGCAGGCGCTGTTCCTCGCGCTGGAGCTGATCGTCGATCTCGGCACCAACGTCGTCTATGTCGCGCCGCAATGGCCCAACATCCACAACGCCATCCATCTGGTGGGCGGCGAGGCGCGGCCGTTCTCGCTCGATTTCAAGGACGGCGACTGGCGGCTCGATCTCGACGCCCTGTTCGCCAGCTGCGACGCCCGCACGCGCGCCATCTTCCTTTCCACGCCGTCGAACCCGACGGGCTGGACGGCGAGCGTGGAGGAGATGCAGGCGCTGCTCGACTTTTCCCGGCGCACGGGCATCTGGATCATCTCGGACGAGGTCTACAACCGGCTCTATTTCGAGGGGCCGAACGCGCCTTCGATGCTGGCCTTGGCCGAGGACGAGGACCGCATCCTCTGCATCAACAGCTTCTCCAAGGCCTGGGCGATGACCGGCTGGCGCGTGGGCTGGCTGACGCATCCCTTGAGCGTGGCCGACCAGCTGGGCGCGATGACGCAATACATCAACAGCGGCACGCCCGCCCCCATCCAGGCGGGAGCCGCGGCCGCGATCCGCGAGGGCGACGCGCTGGTGGAAACGATCCGGCAGCGCACGAAGGAGGGCATGGACCTCGCCTTCGCCAGGCTCGGCCAGATCAACAGCATCCGCCTGCCCAAAAAGCCCAAGGGCGGCATGTACACCTTCTTCGCGCTGGAAGGCGTTTCCGACGCGAGGTCCGCCTGCATGGACATCCTGGAACGCGCCCATGTGGGCCTCGCACCCGGCCATCTCTTCGGCACGGCATCGCAGGGCTTCATCCGCATGTGCGTGTGCCGCGATCGTGATCAGATCGAGACCGCGCTCGACCGCATGGTTTCGGCTATGAGCTGATGGCGACCACACTTCCAACGAGCCCGCGGAACGGGCCGGTCAACAAGAGGGAACACTGACATGATCTTCAACCGCCGCACCATCCTGGGCCTGGCAGCCGCCATCGGCATGGCCGCCGTGCCCTTTACCGCATCGGCGCAGGACGTGCTCCGCGTCGGCGCCTATCCCACCAACCCGCCCTTCGAGTTCAAGAACGCGTCGGGGACCTTCGAGGGTTTCGAGGTGGACATCGTGACGGAAGCCGCCAAGCGCGCCGGGCTCAAGCCAGAGATCGCCGATTACGGCTTCCAGGCGCTGTTCTCCGCGCTGTCTTCGGGGCGCATCGACGTGGCGATCTCCTCGATCACCATCACGCCGGAACGGCTTCAGTCGCTGTCCTTCACGCAGCCCTATTACGATTCCGACATGGGCGTGGCCGCCAAGGTGGACAGCGACGTGAAGGGCCTCGCCGGGCTCAAGGGCCAGGTGGTCGGCGTTCTGTCGGGCTCGACCGGCGACACCTGGGCCAAGGCCAACCAGGAAGCCCAGGGCATCACCGAGATCAAGGGCTACAACACCCAGCAGGAGATGCTGCTCGACCTGAACGCCGGCCGTGTCGGCGCGGTGGTCAGCGACATCCCCGGCATGGAATACTCCTTCACGCGCATGAAGGGCCTGGAAGTGAAGGAGCGCATCCAGACGGGCGAGCAGTACGGCCTGATGCTGGCCAAGGACAGCGCCCATCTCGAAAAGCTCAACGCAGCCCTTTCCGAGATGAAGAAGGACGGCGCGCTGGGCGAGATCCACAAGAAGTGGTTCGGCACGGAAGCGCCGGCGGGCTCCTCCACCGTGACCGAGGCGCCCCTGCCGCGGGCCTGATCTCCGCCTAACCAGCACATCGTCTTCCGGCCGGACGCCGCGCACGGCGCCCGGTCGCTTTTCTCGTGCCGCCTCGGGCGGCGCTGCCGCGCGGCCTCCTGCTCCCGCGGCCCCCGCCTCGGCATCGAGGCCCCGCCCTCCCCTTCGACCGCTTGAGGCCTGGAGACCGCCCGTGTCGCTTCTCGAGACATTCTTCAATCTCGATGTTCTGGCGTCGAGCATGCCAGCGCTGCTGCGAGGCTTCGTCAACACGCTGGTGCTGGGGTTGATGAGCATCGCGGTCGGCGTGCCGGTGGGGCTCGCGGTCGCCGTGCTCAGGCTCTACGCGCCCAAGCCCGTGCGGCTCCTGACCGTGTTCTACATCGACATCTTCCGCGCCATGCCGGTTCTGGTGGTGCTGATCCTGATCTACTATGCCCTGCCCTTCGTGGGCTTGAGCCTGTCGTCCTGGTCGTCCGCGGTGCTCGCGTTCTCACTGGTGATGGCCGCTTATTCGGCCGAAGTGTTCCGCTCAGGCATCGAGAGCGTGCCCAAGGGGCAGTTCGAGGCATCCCAGGCGCTGGGGCTGCCGTTTCTTCTGACGCTTCGCAAGGTGGTGCTGCCGCAGGCGGTGCGTGTGGTGGTGCCGCCCACCACGTCGAACTGCGTGTCGATGTTCAAGGACACCGCACTCGCCTCGACCGTGGCGCTGCCCGAGCTTCTGAAGGAGGCGACGGACGCGCAGGCGCTCTATGCCAACCCTTCGCCGCTGATCGGGGCGGCGCTCGTCTACATCATCTTTCTTTGGCCGATGGTGCGGTTCGTCAGCCTGGTCGAACGCCGCTTCCAGGCCGAGAAGCGCCGCTGAGGCCGTTGCAGGCGGCGCTGCATCTGGAAAATTCGGGAGGTTTCATGAACAGCCACGCGAGCATGCCGCTTCAGGCGGCGCCCTTTCCGGTGGACGCCGTGCGCGCGCGGTTTCCGGCGATCGTGGAAGCAGGCTCCTTCGTCTTCATGGACAATGCGGGCGGCTCGCAGGTGCCCGACAGCGTGATCGCGGCGGTGGCCGGGCACCTAACCCGGCACAACGTACAGCGCGGCGCGCTCTATGGGCGAAGCCGGGCAGTGGACCAGGCGGTGGCCGATGCGCGGGAAAGCGTTGCCGTGCTGCTCAACGCCAGCGATCCGCGCGAAGTGTGCTTCGGCATGAACGCGACCTCCTTCATCCGCCTGGTGAGCCTCGGCATCGGCCAGACGCTCGGGGAGCGCTCCGAGATCGTCGTGACCGACATGGACCACGACGCCAACATCGCGACCTGGACCGCCCTGGAGGCGATGGGGGCTGAAATCCGCTGGTGGCGCATGCGCGAGGACCGCAGCCTCCATCTGGAGGACCTGGCGCCGCTTCTGGGGAAGAAGACGCGGCTCGTGGCATGTGCGGTCGCAGCCCACGCGATCGGTACGCTGGTGGACGTGAAGGGCGTGGCGCGCCTTGCCCATGCGGCGGGTGCGGAGGTGTTTCTCGACTGCGTGCATTATACGCCGCACGCGCTGATCGACGTGGCTGACTGGGATTGCGACTATCTCGTCTGCTCGGGCTACAAGGCGTTCGCGCCGCATATGGGCTTTCTGTGGGGGCGCTTCGAACTGCTGAAGCGCCTGCCGACCTTCCGCGAGGACTTCATCCCCGACGAGCCGCCCTTCAAGGTGGAGGCAGGCACCTTCATCTACGAGAATGTGGCGGGCATGGATGCGGCCGTGCGCTACATGGAGAGCCTGGGCGGAAACGGCGGCAGCCGCCGCGCGAACCTGGCTTCCGGCATGGCGGCGGTGCGCAGTTACGAGACCGAGCTCGGCCGCGCCGTGCTGGCCGTGCTGGCGGAGGCGGGTGCGACCGTCTACGGCATCAGCGACCCCGAAAAGCTCGACGGCCGGGTGCCGACTTTCTGCTTCAACCTGCCGGGCATTGCCCCGCGCCAGGTGGCCGAGACGATGACGGAGCGCGAGATCGGCATCCGCGACGGACACATGTATGCGCCGCGCCTGATGAACCGATTGGGGCTCGGCATGAACAGCGGCGCGGTGCGCGTTTCGCTGTTGCACTACAACACGTTGGACGAGGTGGCGCGCTTCGGCGAGGCGCTGAAGGCCATCGCCGTTCGTTAAGATTCGAGGGATCGGGGCAGGACCGCGCTCACCATGTGGAGAGCTGTCACACGGTCCTGCGAAACTCCGTCAGGGGCCGATGCGTAGGCAAGGCATTCCCGAACGGAGGATGTTCCATGCCGGAAGACATGTTCAGGCCGACCAACTGGGTTTCCGTCTCGCTGCAGGCCGAGCGCTTCTTCGTGCACCTGCGCGAGAACGGGCGGCGCACGACGCTCGGGCCCTTCGCGACCAACCGCGAGGCGACGAGCCGGGCCCGCCGCGAAGCCGAGCGCCTCGGCTTGAACGGGTGCGAGCCCGCTTTATCTCTTGCGAGGCTGGCGGGCTGACCGCAGCGTTCGAGAGCGAGACCCCCGCATGGCCGACATCGTCATCAAATGCCCCGCGACAGGCGAGACCGTGGCAACCGGCATGGTGATGGAGCCCGAGGAGTTCGCCCAGGCCGAGATCGGCATGAACACCTTCCAGTGCCCGGCCTGCGACGAGGTCCATACCTGGAACAAGCGCGACGCGTTCCTGCGCGACAGCGCGGAAGGCATGGATTGACGCATTAAGACATAC
>QFNI01000042.1 GCA_003240775.1 Mesorhizobium amorphae
CAGTTCCATCTCTAGCGCCGCCGCGCCGAAATTCAGCAGGATCGCCTGGGGCTCGGGGTTGCGCAGCACCTGGGGGTTGGCGCGCGCGATCTCGAGCAGAAGGTCGTGCGCGCGACGGGCATCCATGCCGTAGGCGACGTTGACCTTGATGTCCAAGCGGCCGAGCTTGTTGCGGTGCGTCCAGTTGCCGACCGCGCTGTTGATCAGGTCGGAATTGGGCAGGATCACCGTCTGGCGCTGGAAGGTCTCGATCTCGGTCGCGCGCACGGAGATGCGCTTCACCGTGCCGGTGACCGCGCCCGCCACGATCCAGTCGCCCACCTTGAAGGGGCGCTCGGCGAGCAGGATCAGGCCGGACACGAAATTGGACACGATGTTCTGGAGCCCGAAACCGATGCCGAGCGACAAGGCACCGGCGACCAGCGCCAGGCTCGACAAGTCGATGCCAGCGGCCGAGATCGCGATCAGCCCGGCCAGCGCATAGCCGGCATAGCCCACCACGAGGTTGATCGAATTGCGCACGCCCGCATCGACCCGGCCCCGCGCCATCACGGACCCGTCGAGCCAGCGCTGGAACCAGCGCGTCAGCGCATAGCCGAGCGCAAAGATCAGGAGGCCCGACAGGATGCCGACAGGCGAGAAGCGGAAGGAGCCGATCGTGAAGCCGGCCGCGGCACTCGACAGCCAAGCGCGGATGTCGCCGGGCTGGAAGCCCCATTGGAACAGGATCAGCGGCACGCCGACCGCAATCACCACAAGGTTGATCACGAGCGAGAACATCAGCGCCAGCTGGTCGAGCTTGGCGTCCGACAGGTTGAAGCGGCGCTGGAGACGTGCGCCGAGCTTGGTGGCTGCGAGCGCGCCCTCCTCCGAGACCGCGCGGGCCGACAGGAAGCCGATGCCCATGGTGGCGAGAATGGCGCCGGTGATCACCACCTGGCGCGAGATGAAGCGCGCGAAGCCGATATAGCCAAAGAGCGCTGGCAGGATCATCAGCGCGCAAGCGGCGAGGATGAGCAGGCGCACCCAGTTCGGCCAGTGCTTGGGCCGCCCATCCGCATCCGCGAAGGGGCGCACGAAGACGGTGGCGAGCAGAAGCAGGCCGGTGGCGACGGTGGCGATCAGGCTTTCGCCCACCGACAAGGTGACCGGCGAGGCGCGCAGCGTGAAGACGGTGCTCAGGAAGAAGTCGACGCCCGTGAAGAGCGCCATGGTGGAGACGATGGCAACGAGCACATAGGCCGCCGAGGAGCGCACGGGCAGGAGCCGCCACTGCGGCCGGCGCGGCGCGAGCGCCATCATGCCCAGGCGATGCACGAAATAGACGATGGCGATCACGCCGAAGAGGGCCTGCAGCATCCGCCCGATGTCGCCGCGCAGCACCTGGAAGAAGTCGAACAGCCCCCAGCTTATGCCGAGAAAGAGCCAGAGGGCTGCTGTCGGCAACAGGGTGGACCAGAAGGCGACGGAGAGGCGGCTGAGCGGGCTCGGGTCTTCACGGTCGAAGTCGGACTGGAAGATGCGTGCGAAGAGGCGGCGCCCGACGATCAGCAGCAGGCCGGCGGCCGAAAGCGCGAGAAAGCAGGCGATCAGCGCGGATTGCAGCTTGAAGCGCGCGACGAAGCTGAGCCAGGAGGCGACCGAGCGCCACGTGCCCGCAGCTTCCGCCGCGAAGCCCCGGATGAACTCGCCGGCAAGCTCGTAATCAAGCACATAGCGCTTGGTGAGCTGGTTGGCGAAGAGATTGCGGCGCAGTTCCGTGATGCGGTCCACCTCGTCGCCGATGCGGATGGAAAGCTGCTCGGCCTGGCCCAGAACCGCGTTGATGGAGGCCTTTTCGGCGTTGAGCGCGGTGCGCTCGGCTGTCACGACATCGGCTTCGGGGGGCTGGTTGTCTCCAGGCGGCTGGCCGATCTCGCCCAGGCGCGCGTTGATCTCGTCGAGCCGGGGCCGGAAGGCCACCCCGCTTTCGAGCACGGACCGCGCGAGCCCTTCCACTTCCAGGCGGATGTCGACGAGACGCGAATCGTCCCCGCTCGCCTGCTCGACAGCCTTCTGCAGGCTGTCGGCGCGGGTGGAGAGTTGGTCGAGGGCTGCCTGCTGCTCTGTCACGAGCGCCGGTGGCTCGGGGGCGGCGGCATCCTGCGCGAGCGCTGGCATTGCCGCCAGCCAGAGCAGAAGCGCGGTCAGCGCGCGCAGAAGGGTCAAAGGGAGCATGAACAAACCGCCCGCAGCATCGGGCCCCGTGTAGAGAGGGCGAATGCGGCGGACAAGCGGCGCGGGGAACTGAAAAGGCCGAGGCCAGTTCTCGACGCTTCACAGGGAGAACAGACAGATGCCCTTCATCAAGACCGCCGACGATACGGAGATCTTCTACAACGACTGGGGCTCCGGCAAGCCTGTGGTGCTGATCCACGGCTGGCCGCTCGATGCCGACATGTGGGAGCACCAGTCGCTGTTTCTGGCGCGCAACGGCTACCGGGTGATCGCTTATGACCGCCGCGGCTTCGGCCGCTCCTCGCAGCCCTGGACGGGCTACGACTACGATACTTTCGCGGCAGACCTGAAGACGATCCTCGAAACGCTCGACCTGCGCGACGCGACGCTCGTGGGCTTCTCGATGGGCGGGGGCGAGGTGGCGCGTTATCTTGGCCGCCACGGCAGCGAGCGGGTGTCCAAGGCGGTGCTGCTCGCAGCCGTGCCACCCTTCCTGCTTCAGACCGACGACAATCCGGACGGCGTGCCGAAGAAGGTGTTCGACGACATCGTGGCGGGCCTGGAAAAGGATCGCCCGCACTTCCTGGCAGGCTTCAACAAGGACTTCTTCGGCGCCGGCCTCCTGAATTTTACGGTCAGCAACGAGGTCTTGGAATGGTCGAGGCAGCTGGCGATGCTCGCCTCGCCCAAGGCAACGGTGGATTGCGTGCGCGCCTTTTCGGAAACCGACTTCCGCGCCGACCTGCCGCGGATCGACGTGCCGGTGCTGGTGATCCACGGCTCGTCGGACGGCACGGTGCCGCTCGAGAAGTCGGGCGAGCTGACCGCCAAGCTGATCCCCAACGCCGAGCTCAAGGTCTATGACGGCGAGCCCCACGGGCTGTTCCTCACGGCCAAGGACCGGCTGAACGAGGACCTCTTGCGCTTCATCGCTTGAGGATCGAGGCGCGGTGCCGTTCCAGGCCGCCGCGCCTCACTCCAGGAAGGTCGCCCAGTCTTCCAGCGGCGCGCGCTCGGTGCGCAGGTCGTTTTCGGGCTTGGTCGTGTCCTCGAAGCCGAGCGCCATGCCGCAGACCACGATCTCCTCCTCGGCGAGCCCGAGGATCGGGCGGATTTGCCGGTGGTAGGGCGCGAAGGCCGCCTGCGGGCAGGTGTGGAGCCCACGCGCGCGGGCCGCGATCATGATGTTTTCGAGAAACATGCCGTAGTCGATCCACGAGCCCTGCGCGAGGCGGCGGTCGATGGTGAAGATCATGCCCACGGGCGCGTCGAAGAAGGTGAAGTTGCGGTCGTGCTGGGCGCGCATCCTCTCCACCTCGCGGCGGCCGATGCCGAGCTTGGCATAGAGCCCGAAGCCCACCGTGCGGCGGCGCGACAGATATGGCTCGAAGAAATGGTCGGGGTAGTATTTGTACTCGTCCCACTCGACCTTTTCCGCGCGGATTCCTGAATCCAGGATGGCGTCCGCCACGCCTTGCTTGGCCGCGCCCGTCAGCACATAGACGCGCCATGGCTGCATGTTGGTGCCCGACGGCGCACGCGCCGACACGTTGAGGATGTCGCGCACCACGGCGGGGTCCACAGGATCGGGCAGGAACGCGCGCACGGAGCGGCGCGAGGCGATGGCCTCGTCCACTGCGCCCGTGTCGGGATCATGCCGGTGCTCGGGTGAAAGCATCGCTTGCCGCCTTCTGCGTTGCATCAGCCATGCATCGCCTGGGCGCGAAGCGCAAGGCAAGCCCTTGATCCGCCGCGCGCGCCCTGCTTTGTGCGCAACCACAAAGGGAGCCCGACCATGCCGCAGCCATCCGCACGCCTGAGCGACATCCTGCCCTCCGGCAAGGACGGCTGGGAGGTGCATGTCGCGGCACAAGCGCGCCTTGAGGCGGGCGAGGACGTGATCATGCTTTCGGTGGGCGATCACGACTTCCCCACCCCAGACGAGACGGTGGAGGCTTGCGTCAAGGCGCTGCGGGCCGGGCACCACCATTACACGCAGCTCGCCGGCATCCCGCGCCTGCGCACAGCCATGGCCAAGGCGAGCGAGCGCTCCACGGGCATCCCCACGGCACCCGAAGAGGTGATCGCGACGCCTGGCGGCCAGGCAGCCTTGTTCGCCGCGGCCCAGGCCGTGCTCGACGCGGGCCAGCATGCGATCGTCGTCGCGCCCTATTACGCCACCTACCCCTACACGTTCCGCGCGGCAGGCGTGTCCTACGATGTGGTGGAAGCCCAGGCCGAGGACGATTTCCAGCCCCGTGCCGAGAGCATCCGGCAGGCGCTGCGCCCGGAAACGCGCGCCATCCTGCTCAACTCGCCCAATAACCCGACGGGCGCCATCTATTCGCGCGAAGCGCTCGAAGGCATCGCGCAACTCTGCATCGAGCATGATCTCTGGCTCGTTTCCGACGAGGTGTACTGGACGCTCGGGGGGGCTGCCCACCTTTCGCCGCGCGCCCTGCCGGGCATGGCCGAGCGCACGATCGTGATGAACTCGCTGTCCAAGAGCCACGGCATGACGGGCTGGCGCATCGGCTGGCTGACGGCCCCTGCCCGGATCGTCACGCTTCTGACCGGCCTCAATCTCGTCTCGACCTACGGCCTGCCCGACTTCGTGTCGCATGCAGCGGCCGAAACGCTGGAACACGGCTTCGGCGTGGAAGAGATTGCAAAACGCTACGCGCAGCGGCGACAGGTGTTCCTCGATGCGGCAGCCGGGATGCGCGGCATCACCGTGCGCGGGTCCAAGGGGGGCATGTATGTGATGCTCGACATCCGCGAGCTCGACCCGGACGACGAGCGCTTCGCATTCGCGCTTCTGGAGGCCGAGCGGGTGGGCGTGATGCCGGGATCGAGCTTCGGGGAAGCCGCGCGCGGCCATATCCGTGTCTGTCTCTGCCAGCCCGAAAAGCGCCTCAAGGAAGCGGCCGAGCGCATCCGTCGCTTCTGCTCGAGCTATGAGCGGCCTAGCGCGACGTCTTGAGCGATTCGAGCACCTCGCCCGCCAGCGCGCGGGTGATGGGGCGCTTGCGGGCGATCGACACGCGGTCGAGCGCGTCGGCCACGCGGGCCGCTTCGGCCAAGGAGCGGTTCATGCGGCGCGCCAGAAACTGCAGGGTCGCAGGCTCCACCTCGACCTGACGGTCGGCGAAGAGCTTGGCCAGCACTTTTTCGAGGAGAAGGTCGTCCGGCTCGCCGATCGGCACCACGGCCGCTGTGGCGAGGCGTGAGCGCAGATCGGCCAACGACACGTTCCAGGCGGCAGGCGACGTGCGCGCGACGAGCAGGAGCGAGCCGCCACCGGCGCGAAGCGCGTTGATGAGGTGGAAGAGGCCGGCCTCGTCCAGATCCGGCGTATCCGCGCCATCGACCAGCACGGGACGCGCGATCTCCGCTTCGAGCCCGCCGAGACGGCGTGGGTCGAGCGACAGCGCGCGGGCCGCGTCGCGCCACAGGCCCGCCAGATGCGACTTGCCCGAGCCCTCGGGACCGACGAGTGCCAAAATGGGTGCCGGCCAGCGCGGCCAGCGCTCGATCTCCTCCACCGCGCGCCGGTTGGCTGCGGACACGGCGAGGTCGTCGCGCGTGAGGCCCGGCTGGTGGGCGAGGTCGAAGGTGAGTTGGGCGGGCTTGCCGCCGCTCCCGCTCACCGGCGCTCCGGCGGGGTCGCGCGCTGATCGCGCACGAGCACGGTGCCGTGGCCGCGATAAAGCGGGGATTCGAGATAGCGGCCGAGCGCGAAGCGGATGAGCACGCCGACCGCCGCAGCCAGCGGCACGGCCGTGAGCAGGCCGACGAACCCGAAAAAGGCGCCGAAGGCGAACAGCGCGAACATCAGCCAGACCGGGTGCAGCCCGACGCTCTTGCCCACGAGCTTGGGCTGCAGGATGTTGCCCTCGATGAATTGGCCCACGAAGAACACGCCGGCCGTAGCCACCACCCAGATCCACTCCGGCCAGAACTGCACGAGCGCCACACTCACCGCGAGCACGAGCCCGACCAGCGAGCCGACATAGGGAATGAACGAGATCAACCCCGCGAAAAGCCCGATCAGGATGCCGAAGTTCAGCCCGACGATGGTGAGGCCCACAGCATACATGGTGCCGAGGATCAGGCAGAGCGCACCCTGGCCGCGCACGAAGCCGGCGGTCGCCGCGTTGATCTCCTTGGCGAGGCGCCGCACCGTCAGAACGTGGTCGCGAGGCACCCAGGAATCGACGGTTGCGATCATGCGGTCCCAGTCGAGCAGCATGTAGAAGGCGACGACCGGCGTCACCACGAACAGGCCCGCCACATTCACGATGGCGAGGCTCGACTGCCAGACGGATGCGAACACCGCCGTCACGAAGCCCGCGCCAGAAGAAAGGACCTGGTCGAGCCCCGCGCGCAGATCGACCGTGCTGACGCCGAAATGCTCCTCCAGCCATTGCGGGTCGAACGAGGTGATCAGGAACTGGAGCCGGGTGAGATAGGACGGGAAATTGGCTGCGAACTCGCGGAACTGCGTGGCGAGCACGGGAATCAGCACCATAAGTCCGATCACCACCACGAACACGAAGGCGACCAGGATCAGGATCGTCGCCATCAGGCGAGACAGGCCGAGGCGCTCCAGCCGGTCGGCCACGGGATCGAGGAAATAGGCCAGCACCATGCCCGCGATGAACGGGAGCAGGATGTCGCTGAACACGAACAGGAAGAGGATCAGAAGGGCTGCCGCGATCAGCCAGAAGCGAAGCTGGCGGCGAAACGCCACCGCCGCTGTGGCATCGGCCACGGCAGCCTCAACGGGTTGAGGATTCACCTGCACCATGTCCGCTCATATGCTTCAGCCAAGCCATGCCATAGGCCGCGGCCGAAGCGGCAGTCAAGATTGCGCTGAGCCAGACGAGCACCGGCACGACCGGGCCGAGCCAGGGCCAGACGGCAAGCTTCGCCAAAACCACCGCTGCCAGAAGGATTTGCACGGCCGTGTTCGCCTTGGACACGAAAAGCGGCTTCACCTGAACGGGATGCGCCATCACCGAAGACAGCGCCACTGCGAACAGGATCAGCAGATCGCGCGACACGGCCGCGATCACCAGCCAGAGCGGCAGCTCGCGCATGAGCCCGAGTACCACGAAGACGGAGACCAGGAGCGCCTTGTCGGCGATGGGATCGAGGTAGGCGCCGAGCGCAGATTGCTGGTTGAAGTGGCGCGCGATGAAGCCGTCCACCGCATCCGACACGCCGGCCACGATGAAGCCCGCGAACGCCCAGCCCATCTCGCCCGCGAGCAGCGCCCACACCACCACCGGCACCAGAACGAGGCGCATCACGGTGATGAGGTTGGGAATGGTCAAGGGCGGCCGTCTCGCCTGAACTGCGTGTTCCCCGAAGATGGCCGCGGCAGGGGCCGAGCACAAGGCGCGCAGCCTTGCGGTTTGGCCGCCATCCATGCCAAGGGCACTCCCATCCACCGGGGAACAGTGCGATGACCGACAAGCCGAACGGCGTCACCTACGCGGATGCGGGCGTCTCGATCGACGCAGGCAATCTGCTCGTGGAAAAGATCAAGCCGATCGTGCGCACCACTCTGCGTCCGGGCGCCGGCGAGATCGGGGGCTTCGGCGGCCTGTTCGACCTCAAGGCCGCAGGCTTCACGGACCCCGTGCTGGTCGCCGCGAATGACGGGGTGGGCACCAAGCTCAAGATCGCGATCGACACGGGGCTGCACTCCACGATCGGCATCGACCTCGTCGCCATGTGCGTGAACGACCTCGTGGTGCAGGGCGCGGAGCCTCTCTTCTTTCTCGACTACTACGCCACCGGCAAGCTCGACCCCGATCAGGGCGCGTCGATCATCGAAGGCATCGCGGAAGGCTGCCGCCAAGCGGGCTGCGCGCTGATCGGCGGCGAAACCGCCGAGATGCCCGGCCTCTACCGCGAAGGCGACTACGACCTCGCGGGCTTCGCGGTGGGTGCTGCCGAGCGCGGGACGATGCTGCCCACCGACGACATCACCGATGGCGACGTGCTGCTCGGCCTCGCATCGTCGGGCCTGCACTCCAACGGCTTCTCGCTGGTGCGCCATGTGGTAGAGAAGGCTGGTCTCGCCTGGGATGCGCCGGCCCCCTTCGCGGAGGGCAAGACGCTCGGCGAAGCCCTGCTCGAACCCACCCGCATCTATGTGCGACCGCTGCTTTCGGCCATTCGCGAGACGCATGGGCTGAAGGCGCTAGCCCACATCACGGGCGGCGGCTTCATCGACAACATCCCGCGGGTGCTGTCCGACGACTGGGCGGCCGAGCTCGACCTCGACGCGGTGGACGCACCGCCCGTGTTCGCATGGCTCGCCAAGACCGCGGGCATCGCGGAGCGCGAGATGATGCGCACCTTCAATTGCGGCATCGGCATGGTGGCCGTGGTGGCCGCGGGCCAAGCCGCGCAGGTGGCGGCCGTTCTGCAGGCGGCCGGCGAGACCGTGACGCCCATCGGCCGCATCGTGCCGCGCCGGGAGGAAGGCGTGATCTTCCGCGGGAGCCTCTCGCTTTGAGCGCGGTGAAGCGCGCGGTAGGCGTTCTGATCTCGGGCCGCGGCTCGAACATGGCCGCCCTTGCGGAAGCCGCCAAGGAAACGGACTTTCCCGCGCGCATCGCGCTCGTGGTGTCGGACCAGCCGGATGCCGCGGGGCTCGCCTATGCGCGCCAAGCGGGCATCCCTGCGCGCGCCGTTCCGCGCGGCGATTTTGGGGGCAAGGCCGAGCACGAGGCGGCGATCACGGCAGCGCTGCGCGAGGCAGGCGCGGAGATCGTTTGCCTCGCGGGCTACATGCGCCTGCTGTCTGATGGCTTCGTTGCGGCGTGGCGGGGGCGGCTCCTCAACATTCATCCCTCGCTCCTGCCCGCCTTTCCCGGCCTCGACACCCACCGCCGCGCGCTCGAGGCGGGTGTCCGCCTGCATGGCTGCACGGTGCATTTCGTGTCCGAGGAAATGGATGCCGGGCCGATCGTGGCGCAGGGCGCCGTGCCGGTGGTGGCGGGCGACACGGAAGACGACCTCGCGCGCCGGGTGCTGGGCGTGGAGCACAAGCTCTACCCGATGGCGCTGCGCATGGTGGCGGAAGGTGCTGCGAAGCTCGAAGACGACCGCGTGGTGCTCTCGGGCGGCGGAGCAGAAACGGGAACGCTCCTTTCGCCCGAACCGCATTCGCGCAGGAGCTTCGAGGATTTGGCGCGGCTGACGCCGTAAGGGGTGGCGCTGGGGTCGCGTGCTTCGAGGCTCCCTGCGGGAGCACCTCAGCATGAGGACCGTGGGTTTCAACGGATCGGACAGCCCGGCCTTTTTGGGACGCTTAGCGCCGTTCCTTCCTCATCCTGAGGTGCCCAGCATAGCCGGGCCTCGAAAGACGCACGGTTTCCCTACGCCGCGCGGCGCAGCCACACCTTGTTGTCGTGGAACGCGGCGCCTCCATAGGGTGCCGCCGCATCCGCGCCTGTCAGCACGTTGATGCCCTCCCCGCGCTCGTGCGCGCTGTTCGGCCAGATGCCTTCGGCGATCACCACGCCGCGCTTCACGCCGTCGAACAGCTTGGCGTGGAGCACGATCTCGCCGCGCGCGTTGCCCACCTCCACGCGATCGCCCTCGCCCAGGCCGGCCGCTTCCGCATCGAGCGGGTGAAGCAGTAGCTCGGGCCGGCCTTCGCGCTCGCGCGAGCCGGGCGTTTCCGTGAACGACGAGTTGAGGAACTGCCGCGCGGGCGAGGTCGCGAGGCGGAACGGGTGCTCGGCATCCGCCACCTCGATCAGGTCCACGTGATCGGGAAACTCGGGCAGCATCCCATGCGGCCCTTGCGGGCCCATGGCGCGCGGCGGTCGGTCGGGGGCCGGCGTGTTGAGCCAATCCGGCCGGAAGCGGAAGCGGCCGTCGGGGTGGCCGAAGCCCTGCATGAAGTGCGCGCGCTCGAAGGAAGGCTGCACATCCGCCCAGCGCTCGGCCGCGAACGTGTCGAACGAGCCCAGGCCCCGCTTGCCCAGCATGGTGTCGATCAGGCTGCGCTCCGTCTGGCCGAAGCCCGGCTGGTCGGAGACGCCAAGGCGCTTGGCGAGTTCCTCGATCACATAGTGATTGGTGCGCGGGCCTTCGGGCGCGTCGAGCAGCTTGGGGCCGAGCACGATGTGGCTCTGGCCGCCGCCGCGATAGATGTCGTCGTGCTCCATGAACATGGTGGCCGGCAGAACGAGGTCAGCGAGTTCCGCCGTGTCCGTCATGAACTGCTCGTGCACGCAGGCGAACAGATCCTCGCGCGCGAAGCCTTGCCGCACCAGGCGCTGCTCGGGCGCGACATTGGCGGGATTGGTGTTCTGGATCAGCATGGCCGTGACGGGCGGGCCGTTCTGCAGGGCATCCGCGTCGCCCGTCAGGATGCGGCCGATCTTGCTCTGGTCGAGATGGCGGATGCGCGGGTCGCGCGTGTTCGTGCCCTGGATCTCGCTTCCATCCATCCGAAAGATGCCGGAATTGGAATGGAACGCCCCGCCCCCTTCATGCGCCCAGGCGCCCAAAACCGCTGGAATGGAGAGCGCCGCATGCATCGCCACCGCCCCGTTGCGCTGGCGCGAGAAGCCGTAGCCCAACCGGAAGAAGGTGCGCTTGGTGGTGCCGACCAGCCGGGCGAAGGTTTCGATCTCGTCCACACCGAGCCCGGTGATGGCGGATGCCCATTCCGGCGTGCGGGTGGCGAGATGCGCCTCGAGGCCCGCGGGATCGTCGGTCCACTTCGCAAGAAAGGGTCGGTCTGCCAACCCATCGCGGAACAGCACATGCATCACCGCGCAGGCGAGCGCCGCGTCCGTGCCGGGCTTGAGCACCAAACCGAGATCGGCCTGCTTCACGGTCGCGTTGCGGTAGATGTCGATCGCCACGATCTTTGCGCCGCGCTCCTTCCGGGCGCGCATGGCATGGGTCATCACGTTGACCTGGGTGGCGACGGCATTTGTGCCCCAGATCACCACACAGTCGGATTTCGCCATCTCGCGCGGGTCGACGCCGGTCAAGGCGCCCGCGCCCATGCTCCAGCCCGTCCAGGCGAGATTGGTGCAGAAGGAGGAGAACTGGTTGGAATAGCGCTTGGCGTGACGCAGCCGCTGGATGCCGTCGCGCTGCACGAGGCCCATGGTGCCAGCATAGAAGTAGGGCCAGACGGCTTCCGAGCCGTGCTGCTCTTCGGCACGCACGAACTTCTCGGCCACGAGGTCGAGCGCGGCTTCCCAGCTCGCCTCCTTCCACCGCCCTTCCCCCTTGGCACCCGCGCGCACGAGCGGCTTGAGCAGGCGGCCGGGATGGTGGATACGCTCGGCATAGCGCGCGACCTTGGCGCAGATCACGCCTGCCGTGTAGGTATTCGCCTTGGCGCCATGCACGCGGCCCACGCGCTTGCCGTCGATGATCTCCACATCGAGAGCGCAAGTGGAGGGGCAATCGTGGGGGCAGGCCGAGTGGCCGATGGAAACGGGCACATGCGTGTTCATGGCCTCACCCTATCGATTTTCGCGCAGGCCGAGTAGAGCCAGCCGTCATGAACTATCGCCACAGCTTCCATGCCGGCAATTTCGCGGATGTGCTCAAGCACGCCGTGCTCGCGCGCATCGTGCTCTACCTCCAGAACAAGGAAAAGCCGTTCCGCGTGCTCGACACCCATGCGGGCCGCGGGCTCTACGATCTCGGTTCCGATGCGGCGCAACGCACGGGCGAATGGCGTGAGGGCATAGCGAAGCTGCGCGCGGCAAAGCTCTCGCCCGAGGTTCAGACGCTGCTTCAGCCCTATCTCGGCACGCTTCTGGAAGAACGCGCCTATCCCGGCTCTCCGCTTGTTTCGCGCCGCCTGCTGCGCAAGCAGGACAGGCTGACAGCGGTGGAGCTTCACCCGGAAGAAGCGGAAGCGCTCAAGGCGCTCTTTGCAGGCGACATCCAGACCCGCGTGATCCATCTCGATGGCTGGCTGGCGCTCGGTGCGCAAGTGCCGCCCAAGGAGAAGCGCGGCCTCGTGCTGGTCGACCCGCCCTTCGAACAGCCGCAGGAGTTCGACCGCATGGCGGACGGCCTGGCTGACGCCCACCGACGCTGGCCGGGGGGCACCTACGCGCTGTGGTATCCGATCAAGCACCTCGATTCTGTGGAGCGCTTCCGCGAGCGGCTGGCTGCCATGAACATCCCGCGCATCCTGGACGCGCAACTCCTGATCCGCGCGCCCTCAGCCGAGCCGCGGCTCGACGGCTGCGGCATGGTGGTGGTCAACCCGCCCTTCACGCTCCCTTCCGAACTCGACCTGCTGCTGCCTACCCTTGCAGGGCTGCTGGCGCAGGGTCCGGGTGCGCTTGGGCGCGCGGTGTGGCTTGCGGGCGACACTCCCGGCCATCCAGGCGCTTGAACCGAGGCCCTCGGACCTTCACAATGGCGGGAGCCCGCAACATGCGTCCCGAGAACAGCCGATGACCCGCTTCGTGCAAGCCCTTTCCGCCGCGGCGATGCTGGCAGGTGTCGCCGGCGCGCCAGCGCCCGCCTGGAGCGCCGATCCCGTTCTGGTCGACGTCGAGCCCACCGTCTGCGCCGAAGACCAGTATCTCTCCCGCATCGAGAAGCGCTTCGCCTACCAGGTGAAGCACGTGCCCAACCTGCCCGACGTGCGGATCGCGGGCTTCTACGACATCCGCGAACAGGTCTACGAGCCGAGTGACGAATTCCGCCCGATCTCGCGCCGCTACTGCTCGGCGACGGTGACGCTCGACAACAGCGAGAGCCGCTCGATCTGGTATCTGATCGAGACCGACCAGGGCTTTGCCTCGATCGGCGAGAACGTCGAGTTCTGCGTGAACGGCTTCGACCGCTGGATGATCTACAACGGCGCCTGCCGCATCCTGCGCAAGTAAGTGCGCCGCTTCCTCGCAGCGCTTGGGCTCTCTTTCGGCCTCCTGCCGCCGGCTGCGGCGGGTGCCGAGGATTTCGATTTCTACGTGCTCGCGCTTTCCTGGTCGCCGTCCTATTGCGAGGCGGAAGGGGCGGACGCGAACCGCTTCCAGTGCGGCGCGCAAAAGCCCTACTCCTTCGTGGTGCACGGGCTCTGGCCGCAGAACGAGCGCGGCTATCCCGAATTCTGCGACACAAGCGAGCGTGACGTGCCGCGTGAGACGATGCGCGCCATGTCCGACCTGATGCCCTCTTTCGGCCTCGTGCGCCACCAGTGGCGCAAGCACGGAAGCTGCTCGGGCCTCGACCAGGACGCCTATTTCGCGCTGGTGCGCCAGGCGCGCGAGCGGATCACCATTCCCACCGAGTTCCGCCGCCCGGCAAGCGCCCGCACGGTCGAGCCCCATGCGGTGGAGACGCGCTTCCGCAGCAGCAATCCGGGGCTGGCGGCCGATGCCATCGCCGTCACCTGCGACCGCGAACGGCTGCGGGAAGTGCGCATCTGCCTGAACAAGGACCTGTCGTTTCGCTCCTGCCCGGAGGTCGACCGCCGCTCCTGCCGCCTGGGCCGCGCTTCCATGCCGCCGCCCGTTTCCCGTTGAACGCGAGAACGATCGACCGATGCCCCAACTGCTTTATTCCGGCTCCTCGCCCTACAGCGCCAAGGTTCGCATGGCGGCGGAGTGGACGGGCTTCGCGCTCGAGCCGGTCACGGTGAACACCCAGGCCTCGCCGCCCGAGCTTGCGGCGGCAAACCCGCTCGGCAAAATCCCGGCCCTCGTGCTGGACGATGGGACGGCACTCTTCGACAGCCGCGTGATCACGCGCTTTTTGGACCAGCAGAGCCGGGGCAAATTGTTTCCGGCAGGCTCGCTTGCGGCGGAACGGCTGGAAGCGCTCGCAGACGGCATCTGCGACTGCGCGCTCGCCCATGTCTACGAGCGCCGGATGCGGCCCGAAGAAAGGGTCCACGCGCCCTGGCTGGAGCGGCAATGGGCCAAGGTCATCCAGGCGCTCGATTTCTTGGAAGCCAACCCGGACTGGCGCTCGGCGGAGCCCGATGCAGGCACGATCGCGCTTCGTGCCACGCTCGCCTATCTCAAGCTGCGTTTCGAGGGCCAGTGGGAGGCCGAGAGGCCGGGGCTCGTTGCCTGGGCCGAGGCGTTCGACCGCGCCCATCCCGAACTGGCGGCATTGAAGCCAGCCTGAAACGAAAAAACCGGGCGCGAGGCCCGGTTTTCTTTTTCGGCTGAGGCCGAGCCTCAGAAGCTCATGCCGATGCCAAACTGAACGCGATGATCCTTCGCGTCGTATTCGGAATTGCCGATACCCGTGTTGAAGCTCTCCTTGCCGTAATCGGTGTAGCGGTATTCCACGCGACCGAAGACGTTCTGGGTGAACTTGATGTCGGTGCCCGCACCGACCGTGTAGCCGACGAGACCCTTGTCCTCGCCGCTGCCGGCCTCGGTGACCTTCAGGTTCTGCGCGGCGCCGCCGGCCGTGCCGTAGACCAGCAGATCGGGCGTCACGGCATAGCCGAGACGGGCGCGCAGCGAGCCTTCGAGGCGCGATTCCGCACTCAGGCCCTGGTCGTCGCCCTTGCGGTCGCCGTAGCCGATGTCGCCTTCGACACCGTAGACGACGTTGTTGCTTTCCCAGTTGTAGCCGGCGAACGCGCCGCCGATCACGCCGTCGGCATCGGTCTGGGCGCCGGTGGCATCGCTCTGGGCGTCACCGAAGCCGTAGCCGAGTTGCAGACCCACATAGGGGCCGGCCCAGGAGGCGACGGGCAGTTCCTCGATCGGCAGGGGTGCCGGGGGCTCTTCCATCACCACATCCGCGGCAAAGGCGGGCGCGGAGGCGACAAAGGCGAGGCCGGCCGCCAGGGCGGCGGACCGGAGCAGCCTGCTCCGCTCAAAGGTGCTGGACGTCATGGGGATTCCTTTCACTCAACGCACAGGCATGAAACGGGCAACCGGCCTGAAAGCTCCAAGCGGCCCCTCGTCGGCCGGAATCTGACTCGGGAATGGGGCGGGAGAGCCGCCGAAGGAGGGAGATTCCCTGGCGCGATTGCGGCGAGGAAAAGTCAGCCGGCTCGCCTCGACACCGTGTGCGGCATTTGAGGCAAATCTCTGTGGCTAATGAGAATTTTGCGCTGCAACATCGAACGGCTCGCCATCTCTCAAACGCGGCTGTCACCTTCCCGCCGCAAGCCTGAACGGGTCTTCACCAAGCTTAATGACGCGGGCGCAAGGCTCGAAATCACGCTGCGACGTCGCTATCTGAGGAAACCGATCGCCCGAATGTGATCGGGCGGCCTCCTTGCCCCTGCCTTCTCGCCATGACAGTCGGAAACGGAATGAAACCGGAACAAAGCACGCCGCGCGCGCCGCGCGAGGTCTCGCACGAGGCCTCCGACGACGTGGCAGGCTTCATGCCCGGCCGTGAGATCGACGAAGAGGACGGCGGGGACGAGGCCGATGCGCCTGCGCCGGATGGACCCGAACTGGCATTCACCGCGATAGACTGGACGCCCGACCCTGGCGACATCGAGGGCAAGATGGGCGCCGAAGTGATTCAGACGCTCGTCAAGCGCCTGCCCAACGCGCCCGGCGTCTACCGCATGCTGAACGCGGCGGGCGATGCGCTCTATGTCGGCAAGGCGAAGAACCTCAAGAAGCGCGTGACGAACTACGCGCAGGGGCGCCTGCACGCCAATCGCCTGAGCCGCATGGTGCGCGAGACCGCCACGATGGAGTTCGTGGTCACCCGCACGGAGACCGAGGCGCTTCTGCTCGAAGCGAATCTGATCAAGCGCTTGCGGCCGCGCTTCAATGTGTTGATGCGGGACGACAAGTCGTTTCCCTATATCTTGCTCAACCGCGACCACCGCGCGCCGGGCATCTTCAAGCACCGCGGCGCGCGTTCGCGGAAAGGCGATTATTTCGGGCCGTTCGCGAGTGCCGGCGCGGTCGGCCGCGCCATCAACTCGCTTCAGCGCGCGTTTCTCCTGCGCACCTGCGCGGACTCCACCTTCGAGAGCCGCACGCGGCCCTGCCTGCTCTTCCAGATCAAACGCTGCTCGGCGCCCTGCACGGGCGAGATCGGCGGGGACGCCTATGCCGACCTCGTGGGCGAGGCCAAGGATTTCCTGGCCGGGCGCTCGCAGAAGGTGAAAGGGGAGATCGCGGGCGCGATGCAGGCGGCTGCCGCCGACATGGATTTCGAACGCGCCGCCGTTCTGCGTGACCGCCTGTCCGCCCTCGCCCACATCCAGAGCCACCAGGGCATCAACAGCCAGAGCGTGGACGAGGCCGACGTCTTCGCGATCCACCAGGAGGGCGGGCAGACCTGCATCCAGGTGTTCTTCTTCCGCACCGGCCAGAACTGGGGCAACCGCGCCTATTTCCCAAAGACCGATCCCTTGATGGAGCCCGGCGAAGTGCTCGGTTCCTTCATCGCCCAGTTCTACGACGACAAGCCCTGCCCGCGCCTGATCCTGCTTTCGGAAACCGCGAGCGAGAGCGATCTGCTGGCCCAGGCGCTGTCCGAGCGGATGGGATACCGCATCGCGTTTGCCGTGCCGCAGCGTGGCGAAAAGCGGGAGCTTGTGGAGCACGCGGTCCACAATGCGCGCGAGGCGCTCGGGCGGCGGTTGGCCGAGACCTCGACCCAGACGCGGCTTCTCGCGGGCTTCGCGGAGACCTTCGGCCTGCCCGCCCCCCCGCGCCGCATTGAGATCTACGACAACTCCCACATCATGGGCACGAACCCGGTGGGCGCGATGGTGGTGTCGGGGCCGGAAGGTTTCGTGAAGAACCAGTACCGCAAGTTCAACATCCGCTCGCAGGAACTGACACCCGGCGACGATTTCGGGATGATGCGCGAGGTGATGACGCGCCGCTTCTCGCGGCTCAAGAAGGAGAACGCCGAAGGCCCCGCTCCCGTGGACACGGAAGCCGAGCCCGACGACAACTTCCCCGCCTGGCCGGACGTGATCCTGATCGACGGCGGACAAGGGCAGATGTCCGCCGTGCGCGGCATCCTCCGGGACCTGGGGGTGGACGACAAGGTGACGGCCATCGGCGTCGCCAAAGGTGCTGACCGCGACGCGGGCCGCGAGCGCTTCTTCGCCGAAGGGCGCGACAGCTTCACGCTGCCCGTGCGCGACCCCGTGTTGTATTTCGTGCAGCGCCTGCGCGACGAGGCCCACCGCTTCGCCATCGGCGCCCATCGCGCGCGGCGCTCCAAGGAGCTCATCAAGAACCCGCTCGACGAGATCGCCGGCATCGGCCCGACCCGCAAGCGCGCCCTGCTCCATCATTTTGGTTCGGCCAAGGCGGTCGGCCGCGCGGCAGTGGAGGATTTGATGGCGGTGGAAGGCATCTCGGCCGCCACTGCCAGGCTCGTCTACAACCATTTCCACGAGAAATAACGGGGCCCGCCCCGCGCCCTGCCGGGGCGGCCTTGCAATCGCCGCGATTTCCCGGTTCAGTCGGCCTCTGCCGAGACGTTTTCGTATCCGCTGTCCGCACGCATGCCCGGAACGTGCCTGCGCGTCAGTCCGCGAACAGGGACGAACCCATTGACCACGCAAGAGATCAACATCGCCCGTCCGGCAAAGGGGCACGCCTTCAACCTGCCCAACCTGCTCACCTATGCGCGCATCCTGGCGGTGCCGCTCGTGGTGCTCTGCTTCTTCCTGGAAGGCCGCCTGCAGTCGAGCGACTTCGCGCGATGGGCAGCGCTCGGCATCTTCGTCGCGGCTTCCGTCACCGACTATCTCGACGGCTATCTGGCGCGCGCCTGGAACCAGTCGTCGAACATCGGCCGGATGCTCGACCCGATCGCCGACAAGCTGCTGGTCGCCACCTCCCTGCTGCTGCTCGCAGCCGACACCGACCGCACCATCGCGGGCTGGTCGTTGTGGGCCGCGATCATCATCCTCTGCCGCGAGATTCTGGTGTCGGGCCTGCGCGAATATCTGGCCGACCTCAAGGTCTCCGTGCCCGTGACGCGCCTCGCCAAGTGGAAGACGGCAACCCAGATGGTGGCTATCGCCGTGCTGCTCGCGGGGCCCGCGCTCGACAAGATCGTGTCCTACGCCACCGAGACCGGCATCGTGCTCCTCTGGGCCTCGGCCCTTCTCACGCTCTACACCGGCTACGACTATTTCCGCGCGGGCCTGAAGCACATCGTCGATGAGTGAACCCGTCCGCCTCCACTACTTCGCCTGGGTGCGCGAGCGCATCGGGCGTGCGGAGGAAGAGGTGACGCTGCCTCCGCACGTCGCCACCGTGACCGACCTTCTCGGCTGGCTGCAAGGGCGTGGCGAAGGCTATGCCGAAGCGCTCAAACACCCGCCCACGATCCGCGTGGCACTCGACCGCCGCCATGCGCCGCACGGAACACGGATCGGGAATGCGCGGGAGATCGCGCTCTTTCCGCCGATGACGGGCGGATGATCACCCCCCTCGTCCGCGTCCAGAGCGAGCCGATCGAACCCGCCGCGGAAGCCGCACGCCTCGCGGATGGCCGAACCGATGTGGGCGCCGTGGTGTCCTTCACGGGGCTTTGCCGCCACGAAGGCGGTGCGCTTCTCGGGCTGGAACTCGAACATTACCCCGGCATGGCAGAAGACGAGATCGGCCGCATCGCGAGCGAGGCCGCCCGCCGCTGGCCGCTTCTGGGTTTGAGCGCGGTGCACCGCTTCGGCATGGTGCGCCCAGGCGAGGTGATCGTTCTGGTCGCTGCCGCTTCCGCCCATCGCAATGCCGCGTTCGAGGCGGCCAGCTTCCTCATGGACTATCTCAAGACTGACGCGCCCTTCTGGAAGAAGGAGCACAGGCGCGAGGGCTCGGGCGCCTGGGTCGAGGCCAAGGCGAGCGACGACACCGCGCGCGGGCGCTGGAGCCGCTAGCGGCTCTCCTCGGGCACCATCCACCGCTTAACCGCGCATTCACCCTCTCCCCAGACGCGGCATTGCTTTCAGGCTTTGGAAAGCCGCACGCCTTTAGCGTCCGCTTGGGGTCTGGGGCTTCTTCGAGAATGGCGCGTGTGAGGTTGGGCGGTTCGGGTCTGGGGGCGGTTGCGCGCCCGCGGGCCGCTCTTGCCGCGGCAGGAAAGTCGGCGCTCGCGCACCTGCGCCGCATGGCCAGCTTCGGGATGGACGAGACGCAGATGCTGCGCGATCTCGTCGAGAACCTCTCCGAAGGCGTCTACCGCTTCAACCTGGACGGCCAGCTCATGAGCGCGAACCGCGCGCTCGTGGCGCTCAACGGCTATGCGAGCGAGTGCGAGATGCTGAAAAGCATCCGTGCGGTGGGCCGCGAATGGTATGTCGATCCCGAGCGGCGGGCGGAGTTCGACCGCCGCCTGCATGCCGAGGGCCGCGTCGAGGAATTCATCTCGGAGGTCTTCCGCCACAAGACGCGCGAGCGCATCTGGGTCACCGAATCGGCGCGCCTCGTGCGCCACCCGCGCACGGGCCGGGCGCTGTTCTACGAAGGCTCGGTGCGCGACGTGACCGAGACCATGCGCCGTCTCATGCTGGAAGAACAGTTCAGCAGGCTCACGCGCGAACTCCCGGGCGTGCTGTTCCAGATCGAGGTGCCGGACATCGGCATTCCCCGCCTCGCCTATCTGAGCCCCGGCATCACCCGCATCACCGGCTACCCGCACGAAGCGCACCTGGCCGACCCGTCCTTGTTGAACCAGCTGATCCTGCCCGAGGACCAAGCCCCTTACGAGCGTTCCCTGGAGGAGGCCAGGCGCCTGCTCGCGCCCTGGGAGATCGAGTTCCGCATCACCGCGCTCAACGGAGCCGAGCGCTGGCTGCGCGTGACGGCGAGCCCCCAGCGCAACGAGGGCATGCTGGTCTGGCACGGCTATCTGTCGGACATCTCCATGCGCAAGCGCCACGAGATCGAGATCGCCGACCTCGCCTATTTCGACACGCTGACCCGGCTGCCCAACCGCCGGCTCTTTCTCGACCGCATGGCGGGCGAGACCGCCCTCGGCGAGCCTGGCGCGAGCTTCGGCGCGCTGCTCTTCATCGACCTCGACAACTTCAAGACGCTGAACGACACGCAAGGCCACGATGTGGGCGATGCGTTTCTGGTTCAGGTGGCGGAGCGGCTGCGCGGCTGCGTGGCGCCCGGCGACATGGTGGCGCGGCTGGGCGGCGACGAGTTCGTGGTCGTGCTCTCGCCCCAGCCCGATGCGGGCCGCGCGACGCGCGGGGCGATCACCGTGGGCAACCGCGTGGTCTCGACGCTGCAGGCGCGCTTCACGCTCGGGCCGCTCGTGCATATCGGCTCGGCAAGCGTGGGTGCTGTCACCTTCGACCGCGCGGAAGCGCGTGTGGACGAGATCCTGAAGCGCGCGGACATTGCCATGTACCAGGCCAAGGGCGCGGGCCGGAACGGGCTTGCGTTATTCGACCCCTCCACCATGGAGCGCGAGGCCGAGCGGTTCCAGCTTCTGGGCGAGCTGCGCACGGCGATCGCCGAACGGCAGATCGTGCTGCATTTCCAGCCGCTGCTCGACGACACCCGCAAGCTGCGCGGCGCTGAGGCGCTCGCGCGCTGGCAGCACCCCGAGCGCGGCATGGTGCGGCCCGATCAGTTCGTGCCGCTGGCCGAGCAGTTCGGCATGAGCGCCGAGCTGACGCGCCTCGTTCTGGAAGCGGGCTTCGAGACATTGGCGCGCTGGCAGGAAGACCCCGCCACCTCCGGCCTGCGACTGTCGCTCAACGTCAGCGCGCTGTCGTTCTCCGAGCGCGACTTCGTGGACCTGCTCAAGTTCCTGATCGACCAGCACGAGATCGATCCGACCATGCTGACGCTGGAGCTCACCGAAACGGTGATGGCGCGCGACGAGGAAAGCGTGGCCTCGCGCATGCACGAGATGAAGAAGCTCGGCATCCGCCTGTCGCTCGACGATTTCGGGACGGGCTATTCCTCGTTGCGGCTGCTCAAGAAGCTGCCGCTCGACGAGATCAAGATCGATGGCGGCTTCGTGTCCGACATCGAGAGTTCCGACGAGGACCGTGCGCTGGTGAAGACCATTCTCGCCATGGCCCGGATGCTCGATCTCGAAACGGTCGCCGAGCATGTCGAGAACATCCGGCAGGAGTCCTTCCTGCGGGCTTTCGGCTGCGATTACTTCCAGGGCTATCTCTATGCGCCAGCGATGCCGGCGCACCTGTTCCGCGATTTCGTGCGGGTCTGGGGCGGGCAACCCTCTCCCGAAGAAGAGGACGCCACCCGCCAAGTGGCATGAGGCTGGATCAGCCGACCACTTCGGTCTGCGAGAACCAGTAGGCGATCTCCTCGCGCGCGGTCTCGGGCGCGTCCGAACCGTGCACCGAGTTTTCGCCGATCGACAGCGCGTGCGTCTTGCGGATCGTGCCCTCGTCGGCGTTGGCGGGATTGGTGGCGCCCATCACTTCGCGATTCTTGGCGATGGCGTTCTCGCCTTCGAGCACCTGCACCACGGTCGGGCCAGCCGACATGGACGAGACGAGCTCGTCGAAGAAGGGACGACCCTTGTGCACGGCGTAGAAGCCCTCGGCCTCACGGCGGCTCATCCACACGCGGCGGCTGGCGACCACGCGCAGGCCGGCATCTTCCAGCATCTGGGTGATGGCGCCGGTCAGGTTGCGACGGGTCGCGTCCGGCTTGATCATGGAAAAGGTGCGTTCGACGGCCATGCTTGGTCCTCGGGGTCATTGAGGGCCGGTCGCGGCCCTTGGTGGGGTTGGAAGGTCGCGGGCTCTATAGGCAAGCGGCCCTTGCTTGCCAAGCCTCGGGCGCCTGCCGTAGTCGTCATGCCCGCACGGGGGCGGAGCCACGCCGCCGCGCGCGAGGGCATGGGGACGGTCACGATGAGCAAGCGCATTTTCGAGATGATGGCGGCCTACAACGCCTGGGCCAACGCGCGCGTGCTGGATGCCGCGGCAGAACTCAGTGAAGAGGAATGGCTGCGCGACACCGGGGCCTTCTTCGGTTCGGTGATGCGCACGCTCAACCACCTGCTCGTGGCCGACCGCATCTGGCTGCACCGCTTCACGAACCAGGGCCAGACCTATAAGTCGCTCGACCTCGTGCTGCACAAGGAGTTCGCCGCGCTGCGCGAGGCGCGCCAGGCGGAGGACGCGCGCATCGTCCGCTTCATCGACGAGTTGACCGAAGCAACCGCCGAGGGGCGCTTCACCTACACCACCGTGACGGACATGCGCACGGTGTCCCAGCGCTTGGCGCCCGCACTCATGCATGTGTTCAACCACCAGACCCACCATCGCGGCCAGGTCCACGCGATCCTCACGGGCTTGGGCCGGCCCTCGATCACGCTCGACCTCGCCTTCTTCCAGCGCGCCGAGGGCAACGGCCGCTTCGCGTAAAGCCTCCGGTTGCGCTAAGTCTTTGTTAATCCTGCCCGCTGACGGCAAGGAACCCGTTTCTCCAAGATCATTTATCCCATGCGCTCGATCGCCAAGTCAGATCGAAGCATAGATCTCAAGGAGAGAGAAATGGCCAAGAATTTCGCATGCGTTCTTGCAGCTGTCGCTGCCTCTCTGATGACGGCAACCACGACGTTGCCGGCATATTCTCAAGGAATAGGAGCCGGCGTCAGCGTCGGTGGTGAAGGCGGTGTCGGCGTGGGCGCCGGGGTGGGCCTCGGCGGCTCCGGCGGCATCGGTGCCGGGGTCGGCGCATCGGTCGGCGGCGGCAACGGCGTCGATGCCGGAGCCGGCGCAAGCGTTGGCGGCTCGAACGGCGTCGACGCAGGTGCGGGCGCGAGCGTGGGCGGCGGCAACGGCGTCAGCGCGGGCGCGGGCGCTTCAATCGGCGGCGGCAACGGCGTGAATGCCGGCGGCGGCGCAAACATCGGCGGCCGTGACGGCATCGATGCCGGCGTTTCCGCAAGCATCGGCGGCGGCAGCGGCGTGAATGCGGGTGCCGGCGCAAGCGTGGGCGGCGGCCGCGGCATCGACGCGGGTGTCGGCATCGGCATCGGTGGCGGCGGAGGTGGAAACGGCGGAGGCTCTGGCAGCATGCCCGGCGGGTCCAGCGGAGGCTCGACCGGCCCAGGCGGCACAAATGTGACGGACAACCAGACACCCGGCTTCACCGTGCCCTCGCCGCGCGACACCTCGCGCTCGTTCAGCGCGCGCAACACGCTGAACGACCGGGCGACTTCGCTGCGCATGCGCAACCGCTGCCGCGACGTGGTGGCGAGCCCCGGCAACTACGACGCGGCGCTCGTCGAGCTCTGCCTCGCTGCGGCGCGCTGAACCCAGCCGCTTCTTTTCGCCCGCCGGCAGCCATGCCGGCGGGCTTGCCTCATCGGGGTTCGGCGGTGCAAAAGCCGCTCCATGCTTTCCATTTCCGACCTTTCGCTGCGGGTCGCAGGCCGCCTCCTCCTCGACCACGCTTCCGTGACGCTGCCGCAAGGCACCAAGGCGGGGCTCGTGGGCCGCAACGGCACGGGCAAGACCACGTTATTTCGGGCCATCACGGGAGATCTCGCCTCGGAGTCGGGCAGCGTCGAGGTGCCGCGCGGCACCCGCATCGGCCAAGTGGCACAGGAAGCGCCGGGCACCGAGGAATCCCTGCTTGCGATCGTGCTCAAGGCCGACACGGAGCGGATGGCGCTGCTGTCCGAAGCCGAAACGGCGACCGACCCGCACCGCATCTCCGAGATCCAGCTCAGGCTCTCCGACATCGACGCCCATTCGGCGGAAGCGCGTGCGGCGACCATTCTCGCGGGCCTGGGCTTCGACGATGCGGCCCAAGCGCGGCCGGCATCGTCGTTTTCGGGCGGTTGGCGCATGCGCGTGGCGCTCGCCTCCGTGCTGTTCGCCCAGCCCGACCTCCTGCTTCTCGACGAGCCCACCAACTATCTCGACCTCGAAGGCACGCTCTGGCTCGAGAACTACGTGGCGCGCTATCCGCACACGGTTCTCCTGATCTCGCACGACCGCGATCTCCTGAACAACGCGGTCTCCTCCATCCTGCATCTCGAGAACCAGAAGCTCACCTTCTGGCGCGGCAACTACGATTCCTTCGAGCGGCAGCGCGAAGAAAGCCTGGTGCTGCAGGAAAAGGCCCGTGTGAAGCAGGACGCGCACCGCAAGCACCTGCAGAGCTTCGTGGACCGCTTCCGCGCCAAGGCCACCAAGGCCCGCCAGGCCCAGTCGCGCATCAAGGCGCTGGAGCGCATGAAGCCGATAGCGGCCGTGGTGAACGACACCGTGCGGCCCTTCACCTTCCCCCAGCCGGTGAAGACGGTGGCCTCGCCCATCGTCGCCATGAGCGGCGTTTCGGTCGGCTATCAGCCGGACAAGCCGATCCTCAGCAAGCTCACGCTGCGCATCGACGCCGACGACCGCATTGCGCTGCTCGGCGCCAATGGCAACGGCAAGTCGACCTTCGCCAAGCTTCTGTCCAACCGCCTCGCGGCCAACACGGGCACGGTGACGATCGCGCCGGGCCTCAAGGTCTCGATCTTCGCCCAGCATCAACTCGACGACCTGCGCCCGGAAGAAAACGCCTACGAGCATGTGCGCCGCCTGATGCCGGATGCCCCCGAATCCAAGGCGCGCGCCAAGGTGGCGCAGTTCGGCCTGGCGACGGAAAAGATGAACACCAAGGCCAAGGACCTCTCGGGCGGCGAAAAGGCCCGGCTGCTGATGGGCCTCGCCGCCTTCGAGGGGCCCAACCTCTTCATCCTCGATGAGCCCACCAACCACCTCGACATCGACAGCCGCGAGCAGCTCGTCCACGCGCTCAACGAGTTCGAGGGCGCGGTGATCCTGATCAGCCACGACCGCCATCTGATCGAGGCCACCGCCGACCGGCTTTGGCTGGTGAAAGAAGGAACGGTGGGCGCCTATGACGGCGATCTCGACGACTACCGCCAGCTCATCACGGGCGGCAGCACGGAACGGCGCGAGCGCCGCGAGGCCGACAAGGCGTCAAAGGCCGACAAGCGCCGCGAGGCCGCCCAGCGCCGCGCAGCCAACGAGCCGCTCGCCAAGGAGATCAAGGCGACGGAAGCCTTGATAGAACGCCTGCGCAAGAGGCTCGACGCGCTGGAAAAAGAATTGGCCGACCCGGCCCTCTACGAGAAGGACGCAGGCCGCGCCACCAAGCTCGCCAAGGAACGCTCGGACCTTTCAGGCTCGATCGACGGCCATGAGGAGCGCTGGCTCATGCTTTCGGCGCAGTATGAGGAAGCGGTGGCCGTTTAGGCCTCTCCGCCGCCCCTGCCCCAACGCGTCGCGGGCTCGACCGGCGGGGTGCCGGATGCCTTTGCGCGGCGGCGTGTCCAGGCGAGCACCGTGCCGATGAAGCCGATGGCCATCAGCGCGAAGCCCGCCGGCTGCGCCTGGGCAGCGAAGGGAAAGCCCACGCTGCGCAGTTCGAGATCGGCCGTGGCCGATGCGGGAAGGCCGACATCGCCTTCCACGAGCGTGATGCGCAGCGGCCCCGCGGTGCCCGCGGGAATCGTGCCCGCCGTGATCACGAAGGAGCGCTCGGGCGTCTGCGGGTTGGTGTCGCGCAGGATGGCGCCCGCAAAATTGACGGGCTGCTCCAGAACGGGAGTGCCGTTGCTCAGGACCGACAGGATCATCGGGCGCCCGGCCGGCGGCAGATCGGGAGCGGGAAGAGAGAGGTCCACGGACAATGTCGCCGGCCCGGTCGTGCCGTTGGGAAGCGCGTCCACCGTGCGGAAGCCGCCTGCTGCATCGTAGACGCGCCAAACGCCGACCTGCTCCTCCGGCATGAAGCGCTTGGCGAGCGGCTCGGTGGCGAATGCCACGACAGCTCCCAGAATGAGAAGAAGCGGAAAGAGGATTCGCATGGGCCGCCCCGTTTCGAACGGGGCTTCACATGCGCCGGCAAGCGCCCGGTTTCAAGCGCTCGGGTTTCGGGCGCTTGGCTTTCGCCCGCGAACACTCAGGCCTTGCGCTCCCACCGCCGGTCGGGCGTCTGCTGCCAGTAGGTGACGGCGTGGCCCAGGGCCTTCATCGCAGTCCAGGCCTGGCGCGCGCCGTCGAGCTGCGCCTGGTCGTGGCCGTCGAACAGGAACACGGCGCGCTCGTAGGGGCCGAGATCGGGCGCGGGCGCGTTGTCCACCAGAAAGCGCACCTGGGCGCCGTTGGGGTTCGCATCCTCGGTGGTCAAGAGAATCGGCTGATCGCTCGCGAAGGGCTCGCGGTCGAGCCCATGCGCGAGGAAGCTGTCGTCGCGAAAGCTCCACAGATGCGCGTCCAGCGCATCGCGCCGCTCGGCCGAGCCGCACTGCACCGCGACCCGCCAGCCCCGCGCCCGGCTGCGTTCGAGCAGGCCGGGCAGCGTGTCCTCGAGCGTCGATTCGGTGAGGTGGTAGAACAAGACCTCCGTCATGCGACGGCGGCTTCCCCGCCCGCTTCATGGTTGTCGCGCACGAAGCGGTCGAGCAGGCGCACGCCGAAGCCCGAGGCCCAGGACTGGCTGATCTCGCTCGACGGCGAGCCCATGGCGGTGCCGGCGATGTCGAGATGCGCCCAGGGCGTTTCCTTGACGAAGCGCTTGAGGAACTGCGCCGCCGTGATCGAGCCGCCATAGCGTCCGCCGATGTTCTTCATGTCGGCGTTCTTCGAATCGATCAGCTTGTCGTATTCGGGGCCCATCGGCATCCGCCACAGCTTCTCGTCGGTGGCGAGGCCGGCCTTAGTCAATTGCTCGGCGAGCGCGTCGTCGTTGGAGAAGAGCCCGGCATGGGCCTGGCCGAGCGCGACCATGATGGCGCCCGTCAGCGTCGCCAGGTCGATTATGAGCTTGGGCGCGTATTTCTCGTTCACGTGCCACAGCGCATCCGCCAGCACGAGCCGGCCCTCGGCATCGGTGTTGAGCACCTCGATGGTCTGTCCCGACATGGAGGAAACGATGTCGCCGGGGCGCTGGGCGTTGCCGTCCACCGCGTTCTCCACGCAGCCGATCACGCCGATCACGTTGGCCCGCGCTTTACGGCCCGCGAGTGCGCGCATCACGCCGACCACGGCCGCAGCCCCACCCATGTCGCCCTTCATGTCCTCCATGCCGGCAGCGGGCTTCATGGAGTTGCCGCCGGTGTCGAACACCACGCCCTTGCCCACGAAGGCCACCGGCGCTTCGCCGTCGGCGCCGCCGTTCCAGCGCATGACGGCAAGGCGCGGCGGGCGCGGCGAGCCTTGGGACACGCCGAGCAGCGCGCCCATCTTGAGCTCTGCCATCTCGCGCTCGGTCAGCACCTCGACCTCGACGCCCAGCTCGCGCAGCGCCTCGGCATGGGCCGCGAGTTCGACGGGACCGAGGATGTTGGCGGGCTCGTTGACGAGATCGCGCGCCAGACAGGTGCCTTCGGCCACGGCTTGCGCCGCCACGAAGGCGCGCTCGGCCGAAGCGGGATCGGCCATCTGGATCGTCACGGATGCCGCGGCCTCGGGCTCGTCCTTTTCGCTCTCATCCTTCTTGGTCTTGTATTTCGTGAAGGCATAGGCACGCAGCAGGATGCCCGCGCCGAGCTGGGCCGCTTCTTCTGCGCCCACCTCGTGGCCTTCGAGGCTCGCCACGACAGTCACCTTGGCGCCCTTTCTGGCATAGGAAGCGACGGCGCCGCCGAGCTTGAGCCAGGCCTGGTCGTCCAGCGCGTCGAGCTTGCCCGCGCCGATCGCGATCAGACGGTCCGGCCCGCCCTCGCGGGGGGCCAGAAGCTCGATCGACGCGCCGACCTTGCCCGAGAACTCGGCCACCGCGAAAGCGCGCTTGAGGGCGCCCGTGGGATCGGTCGCCTCGCCATGCGCGTCGAGGCTCGCGCCATCGGGCACGAGCACGATCACGGTGCCCGTTTCTGCAGGTTCGAACGACGAGAAAGCGATGCTGGGGCGCGAGGTCATGCGATTTCCTGTGGCAGCGGGACGGGTTCGCCATCCCCTTGAAGAGGCACGGGGATCGGCCTTTTCCCGCCGATTTGCAAGCGCCCTCGCCCTGCCCTCACGAAGGGTTGGTTGGCCCGGTCGCCGCAATCTTAGCCAAATTTAAGGGAAGTCCGGCGAGGCTTCTGGCCCGGACGCGGTACTGGCAGGGAGCCGGGCGCGATCCGTTGTGTGCGCGGCGCGGCTTCTCTAGAAGGGCGGGCTGCCCGAGCTTCCAGCCGGGCGATTGTTGGCGGAAGGCAGGGCGGAAAGCGAGCGGCATGAAGGTCCTCGAACGATACATCCTGCGTCGCGTCTTCGTGATGTTCGCAGGCACCCTCCTCTGGACGCTGGCCATCGTCTGGACCACGCAGGTTCTGGCACGCATCGACCTCGTGACGGATACGGGCCAGTCGGCGCTCGCCTTCTTCCAGGTGGCGACGCTGATCCTGCCATCGGTGGTGCCGCTGGTGGTTTCCTTCGCCGTGCTGATCGGCGTGACGCAGACGCTTTCCACCATGAACAGCGATTCCGAACTGATGGTGATCAACGCGGCCGGCGCGCCCCGGCGCGTGGTGCTCAAGCCCATCATTCTCCTGGCTGCGGCGGCCAGCGTGTTCGCCTTCGTGGTCGACAACAGCATCGACCCCTACGCGCGCCAGAAGGGCCGCGAGCTCGTCGCAACCGCGCGCGCGGACCTGCTCTCGCTGGTGATCCAGGAAGGCAATTTCCGCAAGGTGGAGGATGGGCTCTTCGTGCAGATCGCCCAGCGCCAGCCCGATGGGCGGCTCGGCGGCATCTTCATCGCCGATTCGCGCGTCGACGGCGTCGACCTCGTCTACTACGCGAAGTCGGGCGTGGTGGTGAAACGCGACGGCCGCGACCTTCTCCTGATGCAGGACGGCGAGGTGCAGCGGAAGACCGCCTCGGGCGACGTGTCCATCATCCGCTTCACCTCGAACGCCTTCGACTTGGCCTCTTTCTCGGGCGGCGACGGCGAGGTGCGGCTCCTGCCCAAGGACCGCACGCTGGGCGAGCTTTTCGACCCCGATCCCAACGACCGCATCTTCCAGCGCAGCCCACGCGACTACACGGCCGAAATCCACCGCCGCCTGACGGAATGGGTCTATCCGCTGGTGTTCGGCATGATCGCGCTGGCCGTCGCGGGCGCGCCGCGCTCGGCGCGCGAGAACCGCATCCACCCGCTTCTCACGGCTGCCGTGATCGCCATGTTCGAGCGCTGGCTCGGCTTCTTCACGGCCAACGAGGTGCAGCGCTCCGACGCCTTCATCCCGCTTGTCTATCTCGTTCCCTTCGGCACCATCGCGGTCTGCGCCGTGGTGATCTGGCGGGACAAGACGCTGGAACTGCCGACCGCCTGGGTGGAGCGCCTGTCCGCCTTCTTCAAGCGCCTGATCGACCGCATGACGTTTCTGCGCGGCTCCGGACGGGAAGCGGAGGATGCCGCCTGATGGGTCCCACCCTTTTTCGATACTTCCTTGTCCGCTACGCGGTGATCACGCTGTGGTTCTTTCTCGGCGTGTTCCTGCTCGTGTTTCTGGTGGACTTCACCGAGATGATGCGCCGCATCGGCGACGCCGAGGGCGTGACCGTGGGCGCGGTGGCGGCGGTGTCCGCCATGCGCGTGCCGATGATCATGCTGCAGACCGTGCCCTTCGTGGGTCTCTTCTCTGCGATCGCCACGCTCGTCTCGCTCAACCGCAAGTATGAGCTGGTGGTGGCGCGCGCGGCGGGCATCTCGGCCTGGCAGTTCCTGATGCCGGCCTGCATCGGCGCGCTTCTGTTTGGGGCGGCCTCGATCATGCTCCTGAACCCGCTCGCGGCTTTCGGGCTCATGAAGTCGGAAGTGCTCGAAAACGAGCTGCGCTCGGGCACCTCGACGCAGAATCGCGCGCCCGGCGTGCCCTGGCTGCGCCAGGTGACGGCCGAGGAAGGCGAGACCATCATCGGCGCGCGTGCGGTGCTCGGCGGCGGGCGCGAGCTCGCCCAGCCGGTGTTTCTCTCGCTCGACGCGGATGGCGACATCGTGCAGCGCCGCGATGCCGAAAGCGCCGTGTTGCACGAGGGCTACTGGGAGCTGACAAACGTGCGCCGCTTCATCGGCGGCAACCCCGCCCCGCCGCTCGCCAGCGAGCGCGTTCCCACCGCGCTGCAGCCCGAATACGTGCTCGACCGGCTCGGCCGGCCCGAGGCCGTGCCCTTCTACGAGCTTCCTTCGCGGGTCGAGGTCGCGCGCTCTTTAGGCTTGCGCGCCAGTGCTTTCGCGATGCAGCTTCATTCTTTGGTTGCAATGCCCATGCTGCTTGTGGCCATGACGCTGATCGCAGCCGTGGTGTCGATGCGGTTCGCCCGCATGGGCCAGTCGGCGACACTCATTCTGGGTGGCATCGTGGCCGGCTTTCTGCTTTATGTGGTGTCGGTTCTCGTCAAGGCGTTCGGGAATGCGGGGTTCGTGCCGCCCCTGATCGCGGCATGGGTGCCCGTCGTCGTGGCGATGTTCTTTGGGGTGACGTTTCTGCTGTACCGGGAAGACGGATAGTGCGGGCCGTGGCATGTCACCACCGCCCGCTGGCTCATGCCAGGCGGCTTCTGCTCGCGGCGACGGCGTTTGCCGTTCTCGTGGGCGGGCTCGACTTCGGCCCGGCGCCCGCGATGGCGCAGGACCTCGGTGCGCTCGCGGGCGACCGCGCCTCGCCGGACGGGCAGATGCTGCTCGAAGCCGACACGCTGACCTACAACAACGACACGAACACGGTGACGGCAGCCGGCAGCGTTCGCATCGACTACGGCGGCAATCGTCTGGTGGCCAACCAGGTCACCTATGACCGCAACACTTCGCGCCTGATCGCGTCGGGCGGCGTCGAACTGATCGATCCCGACGGCACGCGCGTCACCTCCGACAAGGTCGACATCACCGACGACTTCGGCGAAGGCTTCGTCAACGCCCTGCGCGTGGAAACCGCCGACAAGACCTATTTCGCGGCCGAAAGCGCGCTGCGCCGCGGCTCCCGCGTGACCATCTTCAACAACGGCGTCTACACGGCCTGCGCCCCTTGCGAGGAAGAGCCCGACAGCGCGCCCATCTGGCGCGTCAAGGCGCGCCGCATCATCTGGGACGGCCAGGCCAAGGTCGTGCGCTTCGAGCGCTCGCGCTTCGAATTGTTCGGCATGCCGATCGCCTATGTGCCGGCCTTCGAGATCGCCGACCCCACGGTGAAGCGCAAGTCGGGCTTCCTGATGCCCAGCGTCACCTTCAACGACGAAAAGGGCGTGGGCGTCTCGGTGCCCTACTATTTCGCGCTTTCTCCGACCTACGACCTGACGCTGACGGGCACGGGCTACACCAAGCAGGGCTTCCTGGGCCAGGCGGAGTGGCGCCAGCGCTTCAACAACGGCGCCTACACGCTCCAGCTCGCCGGCATCAGCCAGCGCGAGCCGACCGCCTTCGACCCCTTCACCGTGGATTCGGGCACCGAGGACGATCCGAACGAACTGCGCGGCATGGTCGGCACCAAGGGCGTCTTCCAAATCAACCCGCGCTGGACCTTCGGCTGGGACGTGCTCGCCCAGACCGACAAGAACTTCGCCAGCCGCTACGGCATCGAGGGCTTCAACAACTCCGTCCAGCGCGACCAGGTCTATCTCGTCGGGCTTGAGGACCGCTCCTATTTCGACCTGCGCGCCATGCACTTCCAGGTGCAGGAGGAAACGCTCGACGTGAACCCGCTGACGGGTCTGCGCAACGGCGGCGCGCGTGATCCCGAGCAGCCTTACGTGCTGCCGACCTTCGACTACGCGCGCATCGCCGACGAGCCGGTGCTGGGCGGCGAGCTGCGTCTCGACCTCAACTCGCGGGTGATCTCGCGCGACAGCATCGACGCCTTCGGCGACGACAACGACCCGCGCGTCGACGATTCGCCCTTCATCCGCGGCCTCGACGACCAGAACTCGCGCATCACCGCCGAAGCCGAGTGGAAGCGGACCTACACCACAGAGAACGGGCTGCAGATCACGCCGCTCCTGGCCTTCCAGGCCGATGCCAACGCGGTGGAGACGTCGGACGAGTCGATCGAGCGCCTCAACCTCTTCGCCGAAAGCCTCAACGGCTCCTCGCTCTACCAAGGCCAGAGCGTAGAGGAGGACGTGCTGTCCTCCTTCTACCGCTACATGGCCACCCTTGGGCTCGAGCTGCGCTGGCCCGTGCTTTTCTCGTCCACCAGCGCCACCCACATCCTCGAGCCCATGGCGCAGCTCTATGCCCGTCCCGACGAGCAGTACGGCCGCACGCTCAAGCCGAACGAGGATGCGCAGAGCCTGGTGTTCGACGCCTCCACTCTGTTTGAGCGCGACAAGTTCTCGGGCTACGACCGCATTGAGGGCGGTTCGCGCGCCAATGTGGGTCTGCGCTACTCCGGCATGTTCGGTGGCGGCTGGGGTGCCAACGGCTTGTTCGGCCAGTCCTTCGCGCTGGCCGGCGAGAACCCCTATGAGTCACCCGACCTCGTGAATGTCGGCGCCTATTCGGGCCTCGAATCCGAACGCTCGGATTTCGTGGGCCTGGTCGGCATCACCTCGCCCTTCGGCGTGTCGGCCTCGCTCAGCGGCCGCTTCGACGAGGAAACCTTCGAGATGCGCCGTGGCGAAGCCAAGGTCGGCTACACGGCGGGCGCGCTCTCGGTGACGGCCGGCTACACCTTCATCCAGGAGCAGCCGCTCTACGGCTTCAACGAGGACCGCCAGGAAGTGCGCTCCACTGCCTCGCTGCGCTTCATGGAAAACTGGACCGTGTCGGGCTCGGGCTCGTTCGACCTCGAGAAGAACGTACTCGTGTCCAACTCGATCGGCTTCGGCTACGACGACGAGTGCTTCTCGATCGGCTTCAATTTCGGCCAGACCCGCAATCGCGACACGCAGGAGGAGGAGCAGTCCATCGGCTTCAACCTGTCGTTCCGCACGCTCGGCGATTTCGGCTCCGCGCAGACGGTCGGGCAGAATTAGCCGACGACATCGTTTCGCCGCATGACTGGGCGAATGGCGCATGAAGCGCCCCTCGCCCGACGCAGGGCGGCGGGCCAAACCAATCTGGAAGCGCAGGGAGCCGCTCCATGAAGAAGGCCGCCTTTCTTACCGCCTTGTCGCTTTCGGTGGCGACGCTGCTTTCGGCCGCGCCTCCGTTCGCCGCTCCCGCATTCGCGAGCGATATCCGCTTCGTGGTGAACAACGTGCCGGTCACGTCCTACGACATCCAGCGT
>QFNI01000043.1 GCA_003240775.1 Mesorhizobium amorphae
GATGGCGATGATCCGCGAGGATCTGGCGGCTCTCGACATCCGCCACGAGGTGTTCTTCTCCGAGCGCAAGCTCCATGCCGACGAGGCGCGGCTGATCCGTGAAGCGGTGGAAGAGCTGCGCGCGAAGGGTCATGTCTACCAAGGCACGCTGCCTCCGCCCAAGGGCCAGCTCCCCGACGACTGGGAGGACCGCGAGCAGACGCTGTTCCGCTCCACGGCTGTGGGCGACGATCTCGACCGCCCGCTGGTCAAGTCCGACGGCACGTTCACCTATTTCGCGGCGGACGTGGCCTACCTGCAGGACAAGGTGTCCCGTGGCTTCGACGAGCTCGTCTATGTGCTGGGCGCCGATCACGGCGGCTACGTCAAGCGCATGGAAGCGCTGGCGCGCGCCATGACGGGCGGGCGGGTGCAGCTCGTGGCGCTGCTCTGCCAACTGGTCAAGCTCTTCCGCGACGGCGAGCCCGTGCGGATGTCCAAGCGCGCCGGCGAGTTCGTCACCTTGCGCGATGCGGTGGAGGAGGTGGGGCGCGATCCCATCCGCTTCATGATGCTCTACCGCAAGAGCGACGCGCCGCTTGACTTCGACTTCGCCAAGGTGACCGAGCAGTCCAAGGACAACCCTGTCTTCTACGTGCAGTATGCTTCCGCGCGCGCACACTCGGTGTTCCGCCAGGCGGAAAGCCAGTTGCCCGATCTTGCCACCGATCGCGATGCGCTCGCGGGCGGGCTCGACCGGCTGACGGATGCAGGTGAACTCGCGCTCATCGCCAAGCTCGGCGAATACCCGCGCCTGATCGAGGCGGCCGCCACCGCGCGCGAGCCGCACCGGCTGGCCTTCTTCCTGTTCGAGCTTGCGAGCGCCTTCCACGGCCACTGGAACCGCGGAAACGACGACGTCGGCTTACGCTTTGTTAAGGTTACTGACCCACAGTTGACCCAAGCCAGGCTTGGGCTTGTGCGGGCGGTCTCGGATGTTCTGTCTTCGGGACTTGCGCTGATCGGAGCGGCTGCGCCGACCGAGATGCGCTAGGTTCACCCGAACCGCCACGTCACCTTTTGCCCACATTGCGCTGGTAGGCACGGTGCCCTTTCCGAAGTGCTTTCGGCCCGCTTTCGCGCGGCTGCAAAAGACGCTTGTGGGCAGCCGTTGTCCCGGTGCGAGCGTGAGTGATGGTGAATGTCTGACCGGTTTCGTGACAGGGGTGCGGTTCCAGCCGAAGGCGATGACGCCGATCCGTTCGCCGAGCTGGCGCGGATCATGGGCTACAGCCCCGACCAGACCACCGAGACCCTGATCCAGGCTTCTGCCTCACAGACCGAAGACCCGCAGCCTGAAGAGAGCGTGAAAGACGAGCTTGAGGCTGCCCCCGCGAGTGACGAGGGCGCTTCCCTTGCCGAGGTCGACTGGGAGGCCGCGCTCGCTGCGTCGATCGCCGAAGACGTTCCTGCCGGACCCATCGAGCCCGAACAGCACGAAGCCGTGCTGGAGGACCTCGAACTTCTCGACAGCCTGTCCGCTCTCGACGAGCGCGACGCGCAGGTGAGCGGCGGAGCGAGCGACGACACGGGCGACGACCTGCTCGACCTTCCTCTTTCCTTGAGCCCCGACGACTGGGACGACGAGCCCGAGCCGCAGAAAGCGGCTGAGCCCGAGCCCGAGCCCCAGCCCGTCGCTGCGGCTGAAGAAGAAACCGACGATTTCGACCTCGCGCTCGATGAAGCCGAATTCGACGAGATGCTGGCCGCTTCCATCGAGGAAGAGCTGGTGATCGATTGGGACGAGCCTTCCGATCCCGAAGACAGCACGCCCGAACCCGCGCTCGCCGTGGCGGAAGATGTGTCGCCCGTAGGGCCGGAAGTGGAAGAGGCCCCCGCGCCCGTCGCGGCCGAGCCCGCGCCTCCGGCCGGCGAAGACGAATTCGAGAACGAGCTTGCGGTTCTCCTCAACCAGGAGGACGAGCGGGCAGCCGAGCCCGCGCGGACAACGGTCGAACTGGACGAGGACTTCGAGACCTCGCTCGACATCGCACCCGACGAGCGCGCGCCGGCGGAGGCCAGCCCGGAGCCGGCGCCCGTCGCCGCAAAGCTTCCCGACGACGACCCCTTCGCGGCACTCGCGGCCATGGCCGCGCGCTACCGGTCGGGGCGGTCCTTCACGTCCGGCACAACGCCCGCCCAGCCTGAGGCGGCTCCCGCTCCAAGCGCGGAAAACACAGAACAAGCAGAGGGTTCGGAGCCAGCCATGAGAAGCAGCATGACGACGCCTCGCAGCGCAGCCCCAGAGATCGAGACGGTTCACGTGCCCGAGCATTTCGGCGCCGTGCCCGACGATCTCGACATCCCCGACATGCCCTACGAGGAAAAGCGCTCGGCGCGTGCGGGCTATGACGACATCGACAACGAATTCGCCGACCTCCTCCACGAGATGAGCGACCCCCCACCTGCAGCACCTTCCCGCGTGAGCCGCGACTGGCAGCCCGAAGCGCCAGAGCCCGTGCGCGACCGCCGCGCCTATGGCGAACGCGTCGAGCCCGAGGCGGAAGACCTCGGCCGCGACGAAGAGATCGCCTGGCACCAGGCCGACAACCAGCAGCGCTACGCCGACCAGCCCGAGTTCGACGAGCAGCCGGAATTCGAGGACGACGACTACGACGACCGCCCGCAGGGCCGCACCTGGGCCGTGCGCAAGCGCACGAGCGGCTGGCTGATGGCGCTTCTGGCGAGCGTCGCGGTCGGCGGCATCGGCTTCTACGCCCTGAGCGGAAACAGCGGCTCCGGCGGCGACGCTCCCATGCTGGTGCGCGCCGATGCGGACCCGCTCAAGGTGCGCCCCGAGAACCCCGGCGGCACTGTGGTGCCGAACCAGGAAAGCAAGGTCTATCAGCGCGTGGCCGGCGCCGTTCCCGGAGAGACTGCGCAGACCACTCTCCTGTCGAGCGCCGAGCAGCCTGTGGAACTGGAACCCGAGCCGATCGACGACCCGATCGCAGCCGGCCTCGACCTTCAGAGCGCCGATCCCGATGTGGACGACATGATCGCCAAGAGCGAGGACCGCCTGACCGAGGACACGGTGGCCGACATGCGCCCCGCCGAGGAGAACATCGTGGTCACGCCCCGCAAGGTCCGCACCATGGTCGTGCGCGCCGACGGCACCATGGTTCCGAGCGAAGAGCCGGCGGCACCTGTGGAGACTGTGGCAGCGGTCGCCCCTGCGGTGGACGCCGCGCGGGACGCGCTGCGCAAGACGCAGGAAGGCTCGATCGCCGCCAACGGCGCCGCTTCGCCCGAGCAGACCGCTTCCATTGCCGCCCCCGCGACCGACGATGCGCCGGCGCTTCCCGCAGGCCAGCCTTCGGTTCAGGTCGCCTCCGCCAATCCCGGCGAATGGTCGATCCAGATCGCCTCCCAGCCGAGCGAGCAGGCAGCGCGCTCGAGCTACGACGATCTCGCCCGCCGCTATTCGTCGGTTCTGGGCGGCCGCAACGTGGCCATCGTGAAGGCCGAGATCGCGGGCAAGGGCACCTTCTGGCGCGTCCGCGTGCCCGCCGAGACGCGCAACGAGGCGGTCAATCTCTGCACCAACTTGAAGGCCGCCGGCGGCACCTGCTTCGTGTCGCGCTAGGCTCGGCACGCAAAAAGGTTCGGTTCGGGGCGCGGCCGGGGTCGCGCCCTTTTTCTTGGAACGATAAGGGGAGCGGCATGAGCGAATCGAAGGCTATGATCCTGGGCTGCGCGGGCAAGAGCCTGTCTGCCGGGGAGCGGGACTTCTTCCGGGGCGAGCAGCCCTGGGGCTTCATCCTGTTCGCGCGCAACATCGGCGAGGCTGCCGAGATCGAAGACCTCGTGGCCGCGATGCGCGAGGCGGTGGGCCGCTCCGATGCCCCCGTCTTCATCGACCAGGAGGGCGGCAAGGTGCAGCGTCTGCGCCCGCCGATCGCCCCCAACTATCCCGCGGCAGCCTCGATCGGCGCGCTCTATGCGTCGAACCGCGAGGCAGGCCTTCGCGCCGCCTGGCTGCTCGCGCGGCTGCATGCCTTCGACCTCGCCCGTTTCGGCATCACCGCCGATTGCCTGCCCGTGCTCGACGTGCCGGTGGAGGGCGCAAACGACGTGATCGGCACACGCGCCTATGCCAAGGAGCCCAGCATCGTGGCCGCACTCGGCCGGGCGACCGCCGATGGGCTGATGGCGGGCGGCGTGCTGCCCGTGATGAAGCACATTCCCGGCCACGGTCGCGCCTTTGCTGACAGCCACCTGGCGCTGCCCACGGTGGACGCGACCCGCGAGGAGCTTGAGCGCCACGACTGGGCGCCGTTCCGGCAGCTTGCCGACCTGCCGATGGCGATGAGCGCGCATGTGATATTCTCGGCCATCGACCCCGATCACCCCGCGACTACGTCGCGGATCGCCATCGACGAGGTCGTGCGCGGCACGATCGGCTTCGACGGGCTCCTGATCAGCGACGACACTTCCATGAAGGCGCTCGCCGGCACCTTTCCCGAGAAAGCCGCGGCCATCCTCGATGCGGGCTGCGACGTCGTTCTCCACTGCAACGGCGTGATGGAGGAGATGCAGGGCATCGCATCGCGCACCACGGTCCTTTCCGGCCGCGCGGCGGAGCGCGCCGCTCGCGTGCTGGCGCTTGCCGGCCGAGCCGACCGCGCCACCGAGACCGAAACCCGCGCCGAGTTCGCCCGGCATTTCGAGGCCGTCGCCTGACATGGCGGGAAGCGGGCGCGAGACGGGCTGGGCGGAAGCCTCGGAAGACGAGGCTTTCCACGTCGATGTGGAAGGCTTCGAAGGCCCGCTCGACCTGCTGCTCCACCTCGCACGCCGCGACAAGGTCGACCTGTCGCGCATCTCGATCCTGGCGCTCGCCGAGCAATATGTCGCCTTTGTTGCCGAGGCGCGCGGGCTGCGCATGGAACTTGCGGCCGACTATCTCGTGATGGCCGCCTGGCTCGCCTATCTCAAGTCGCGCCTGCTCTTGCCCAAGCCGAGCGAGGAAGAGGGCGAGGATGGCGACGAGTTGGCCGCAGCCCTGCGCTTCCGCCTTCAGCGCCTGGACGCGATGCGCGAAGCCGGCATCAAGCTGATGGCCCGCCGCCAGCTCGGCCGCGACGTGTTTCCGCGCGGCCTGGCCGAATCCGACGAGGCCCCACCCGCCCGGCGCTATTCCGCGAGCCTGCACGATCTTCTCGCGGCCTATGCCTCGCAGCGCCAGCGCAGTGCGGTCACCGAGGTCCGCATCGCCAAGCGCAATGTCTGGGCGCTTGCCGAGGCGCGCGAGCTTCTGGTCCGGCTGCTCGGCCGCGAAGGGGACTGGACCGCGCTCGACCGCTTCCTGATCCTGTTCGCCTGCCCGCCATCCGAACGCCGCAGCGCTCTGGCCTCGAGCTTTGCCGCGAGCCTGGAGCTGGTGCGCGAAGGTCGGCTCGAAGCCCGCCAGGCCGAAGCCTTCGCCCCGCTGTACCTGCGCCCCGCGGAGCCGCTGCGGCCCAAGCTGAAACTCGTCCGCTGATGCGTCCCGAAACCCTTTCCTTCTCCTTCGACGACACGAGCCCCGAGCGCATGGCCGAGGCCATCCTGTTCGCCAGTGCCGAGCCCGTGTCCGAGCGCGACTTGGCGGCCAGGCTGCCCGAGGGCACCGATCTCGGCCGCGTCTTCGCATCCCTTCAAGGCTTCTATGCCGGGCGCGGCATCAATCTCCTGCGCGCGGGCGACGCCTGGGCGTTCCGCACCGCGAGCGATCTCGCGCCGCTTCTGGCGGAGGAAGGGGCGAAACCCCGCAAGCTGTCGCGCGCGGCCCTCGAAGTGCTGGCCATCATCGCCTACCACCAGCCCGTCACCCGCGCCGAGATCGAGGAGATCCGCGGCGTGGAAACCTCGAAGGGCACGCTCGACCTTCTGCTCGAAACCGAATGGGTGCGCCTGCGCGGCCGCCGCCGCACGCCGGGCCGCCCCGTGACCTTCGGCACCACCACGCGCTTTCTCGACCAGTTCGGCCTGGAAGAGCTGCGCGATCTGCCGGGCGCAGAGGATCTGCGCGGCGCGGGGCTCTTGTCGGCGCGCATGCCGCAAGGCTTCACCGTCCCCACCCCGCCGAGCGACCCGCAGGCGCCGGACGACGAGGAGGATCCGCTGACCGACATCGACCTCGAGGAACTCGGCCTCCTGACCCCGGTGGCGCGCGATGGGTGAGGGGACCGCGGCCCGGCTCGCCTTCGAGCAGGTCAGCCATCGCTTCGCTTCGGGCGTCGAGACCCTGCGCGACGTCTCGCTCGCGGCGGAGCCCGGCGAGGTGCTCTGCCTGCTCGGGCCGTCAGGCTCGGGCAAGACCACGCTGCTGCGGGTCGCCGCAGGCATCGAGCCCCAGAGCATGGGCCGCGTCCTGCTCGATGGCCGCGAGCTTGGCGGGCCCGCCGTCTTCGTGCCGCCCGAGCAGCGCTCGATCGGCCTCGTGTTCCAGGACTTCGCGCTTTTCCCGCACCTCTCGATCCTGGACAATGTGCGCTTCGGCCTGAAGGCGCTGCCGCGCGAGGAAGGCCGCCATCGCGCGCTCGACGCCCTGGAGCGTGTCGGCCTCGAACGCCACGCGGCGTCCTTTCCGCACAAGCTTTCGGGCGGCGAGCAGCAGCGCGCGGCCCTTGCCCGCGCGCTTGTGCCGCGCCCCAAGGTGATCCTGATGGACGAGCCCTTCTCGGGTCTCGACGCGAGGCTCAAGGACAGCGTGCGCAGCGAGACGCTCGCGATCCTGCGCTCTACCAACACCACCGTGATCCTCGTCACCCACGATGCCGAGGAGGCTATGCGCATGGGCGATCGCATCGCGCTTCTGCGTCACGGCCGCCTCGTCCAGCACGGCAGGCCCGAAGAGCTCTACCGCCGTCCCGGCGATCTCTTCACGGCGAGTTTCTTTTCCGAAATCAACGTCTTGGAGGCGCGGGTCGCAGGCGGTGTCGCGCAGACCCCGCTCGGCCCGGTGCCCGCGTCCGGCCTTGCCGAAGGGAGCCCGGCGAGCATTGCCGTCAGGCTCGAAGGCTTTGCGCTGGCAGACAGCGGGGAGGGGTGTGAGGCCCGCATCCTGTCGCGGCGCTATCTCGGCGCGTCCGAACTTCTGGAGTTCGCGGTTGCGGGATGCGGCCAGCCGATCCGCGCGCGCTTCCGCGCGGGCACCGTGTCCTCCACGGCCTTGGATATCCGCATTCGCCTCCTTGAAGCTGACGCAGTTGTGTTTGAAACAGGTCGGGACATCGAATAGATGACAACCGGCGAAATTTTCAGGAGGACAGGCCCATGGGCTCTTTCTCGATCTGGCATTGGCTGATCGTTCTCGTTGTGGTTCTGCTCTTGTTCGGCCGCGGCAAGATCCCCGAGCTGATGGGTGACATGGCCAAGGGCATCAAGAGCTTCAAGAAGGGCATGAGCGACGACGAAACCGTCGTGGCCGACGACGGCCGCACCGTCGAGCACCGCCGCGACGAGCCCGTCGTGCGCCCCACCGACACGGTGAACCGGGGCTGACGCCCCTTTCCCTGTGACCTGACGCGAAGGCGCACGCATGTTCGAGATCGGCTGGACCGAGATGCTCGTGATCGCGGTCGTGATGATCGTGGTCGTCGGACCCAAGGACCTGCCGCAGATGCTGCGCCAGTTCGGCCGGACCACAGCCAAGCTGCGCGCCATGGCGGGCGACTTCCGCAAGCAGTTCGACGAGGCATTGAAGGATGCCGAGTTGGATGACGTGAAGAAGTCGATCGACACGATCAAGGGTTTCAACCCCACGACCGAGGTGCGCAAGCAGCTCAATCCGTTCGAGAAGGCGGCGCAGGACGTGCGCTCCGGTCTCGACAACGCCATGCGGCCTAAGCCCTCTCCGCCGCCCGTGCCCGCCTCCACCGAAGCTCAGGCCGCTGAGCCGCTGAAGACGGGAACGGTGGAGCGGCCCGCGGCCGCCGTGGTGCCGGATGCCGAGCCCGCGGCTGCTTCGGCAGCCGTTCCGGCTGTTGCCGAACCCGCGCCCGTCGCCCCCGTGGCGGCGGTGGCGGAGCCGATGCCTGCCGCTCCTGTTGTTGCGGTGGAGCCTGTGCCCGCTGCGCCCACTCCCGTCGCGCCTGCTGCTTCTACGGAAGCCGCGCCCGAGAAGACTGCCGAAAGGACACCGACGTGAACGCGCCGGTCAAGCGAAACGAAAAGGACGAGATCGACGCCTCGTCCGCGCCGCTCATCGAGCACCTAATCGAGCTGCGCCGTCGCCTGATCTGGTCGATCGGCGGCTTCTTCGCGGCCTTTCTCGTCTGCTTCTTCTTCGCCAAGCAGCTCTTCAATCTGCTCGTGATCCCCTTCAAGTGGGCGGTCGACTGGGCGGGCCTCGGCATGCACAAGGTCGAGCTGATCTACACGGCGCCCCAGGAATTCTTCTTCACCCAGATCAAGCTCGGCATGTTCGGTGGCCTCGTGATCGCCTTTCCGCTGATCGCGAGCCAGGTCTACAAATTCGTGGCGCCCGGCCTCTACAAGAACGAGCGCTCCGCCTTTCTGCCCTTCCTGATCGCCTCGCCGCTCCTGTTCCTGCTCGGCGCGGCACTCGTCTATTTCTTCTTCACCCCGATGGTGATGTGGTTCTTCCTGTCGATGCAGCAGGTCGGCCCCGGCCAGGATGTCGAGATCTCGCTGCTCCCGCGCGTGTCGGAATATCTCAGCCTCATCATGACGCTGATCTTCTCTTTCGGCCTGGTGTTCCAGCTGCCGGTGGTGACGACGCTGATGGCGCGGGTGGGCCTCGTCTCCTCGCAGGGGCTCAAGGACAAGCGCAAATACGCGATCGTCTTCGCCTTTGTAGCCGCCGCCATTCTGACGCCGCCCGACCCGGTGTCCCAGATCGGCCTTGCCGTGCCCACGATCCTTCTCTACGAAGTCTCGATCTGGACGGCCCGGATGATCGAGCGGAAGCGCGAGGAGGAGCGTCTGGCCCGCGAAGCCGCAGAGCGCGCCGAAGAAGAGGCGCTGCGTGCGGCCGCTGCGGCCCAAACGGCTGAGCCCGGCACGACGGCCTGACCCGCCTCTCCCATCGATCCGTCCGGCCGCCCGCTTCATCTGGCGTCCGGTTGCTATTCCCATGCATGATATCCGTTGGATTCGCGAAAACCCCGAGAGCTTCGCAAGCGCTCTCGAAAAGCGCGGGCAGAGCCCGGCTCAGGCGGCGTCGCTTCTTGAGGAACTGATCGCGCGCGATGAAGCCCGGCGCACCCATCTCCATCAGTTGCAGGAAGCGCAGGAGCGCAGGAATGCCGCCTCGCGCGAGATCGGCAACGCCGTGCGCGCCGGTCGCACCGAGGAAACGGAGCGGCTGAAGGCCGAGGTCGGCGAGATCAAGGCCTTCATCCAGGGCGGCGAGGCCGAGGAGCGCAGGCTCGATGCGGCCCTCTTCGACGCGCTCGCGGTCATCCCCAACCTGCCGCTCGACGAAGTGCCCGTCGGCCGCGACGAGACCGACAATGTCGAACTTCGCCGCGTGGGCGAGGTGCCGTCCTTCTCCTTCAAGCCCAAGGAGCACTGGCAGATCGGCGAGGCACTCGGCCTGATGGACTTCGAACGCGCGGCCAAGCTTTCGGGCGCGCGCTTCACCGTTCTCAGGGGCGCTCTCGCCCGGCTCGAGCGCGCGCTCGGCCAGTTCATGCTCGACCTCCACACCACCGAGCACGGCTACACCGAAGTGCAGCCGCCGCTGCTCGTGCGCGACGAGGCGCTGTTCGGCACGGGCAACCTGCCGAAATTCGAGGAAGACCTGTTCTTCACTCCGCACGGGGAGGGGCGTCTCGCCTTGATCCCGACCGCCGAGGTGCCGCTCACCAATCTCGTGGCGCGCGAAATCCTCGACCCCGCCCAGCTTCCGCTCCGCGTCACCGCGCTCACCCCTTGCTTCCGCTCGGAAGCGGGCTCGGCGGGGCGCGACACGCGCGGCATGCTGCGCCAGCACCAGTTCAACAAGGTCGAGCTTGTCTCGGTCACCGATGCCGACACCTCTTTGGCCGAGCACGACCGCATGACGGCGTGCGCGGAAGAAGTGCTGAAGCGCCTGGGCCTGCCGTTCCGCACGATTGTGCTCTGCACCGGCGACATGGGCTTCGGCGCGCGCAAGACACACGACATCGAGGTCTGGCTGCCCGGCCAGAACACCTATCGCGAGATCTCGTCCTGCTCGGTCTGCGGCGATTTCCAGGCCCGCCGCATGGAAGCGCGCTACCGCCCCAAGGACGAGAAATCCACGCGCTTCGTGCACACGCTCAACGGTTCTGGTGTGGCGGTCGGCCGCGCGCTGATCGCGGTGATCGAAAATTATCAGGACGCCGAAGGCGGGATAACCATTCCTGAAGTGTTGCGCCCCTATATGGGTGGGCTCGAACGCATCGGGCGTTGATGAGGCGTCGTCCTTGCGCATTCTCCTGACCAACGACGACGGCATCCACGCAGAGGGCATCGAGGTGCTCGAGCGCATCGCGCGCACGATCTCCGACGATGTGTGGGTGGTGGCGCCCGAGACCGACCAGTCGGGCTTCGCCCATTCGCTGTCGATCTCCGAGCCGCTGCGCCTACGCAAGATCGCCCAAAAGCGCTTTGCGCTGCGCGGCACGCCCACAGACTGCGTCATCATGGGCGTGCGCCACGTGATGCCCGGCCCGCCCGACTTGATCCTGTCCGGCGTCAATTCCGGCGCGAACCTGGCCGATGATGTCAGCTATTCCGGCACGGTTGCCGGCGCCATCGAAGGCACCATGCTCGGCATCCGCTCGGTTGCGCTCAGCCAAGCCTATGTGATCGAGAACGAAGAGCGCGTGGTGCCCTACGAGACGGCCGAGACGCTTGCGCCGCCGCTGCTCGCCATGCTTCTCGCCAGCACCTGGGACCCGGACATCCTCATCAACGTCAACTTCCCGCGCGTGCCCCCCGGCGAGGTGCGCGGCACGCGCGTCACGAGCCAGGGCCGGCTCGCGCACGGACTGGAAGTGGACGAGCGCCGCGACGGCCGGGGTCTGCCTTACTACTGGCTCCGCTTCACCCGCGGCGAAAGCGAGGTGGCCGCGGGCTCCGATGTGGACGCCGTGCGCAACGGCTTCGTGTCCGTGACGCCGCTCCACCTCGACATGACCGCGCATGCGGCGCGCGACCGCCTCGCAAAGGCCCTTGCATGAAGGAAGGCACGGCCGACAGGGAAGGCTTCGCGGCCTTCCTGCTCAGGCTGCGGGGCAAGGGGCTCACCTCCAAGAGCATGGTGGCGGCCTTCGAGACCGTGCCGCGCCGGGCCTTTCTGCCCGAGCGCTTCGCCAGCCATGCCTGGACCGAGCGGATGCTGCCCATCGAATGCGGCGAGGCCATCGAGGGCGTAGATCTCGAAGCCGCCGTGATCGCCCATTTGGGCATCGAGCCCGGCCACCGCGTGCTCGAGATCGGCACGGGCACGGGCTACACGGCCGCCGTCATGGCACGCCTCGCCTCGCGCGTGCTCACGCTTGAACGCTGGCGCACCCTGGCCGACCTCGCCAAGTCCCGCATGGAAGCGCTTGCCATCGGCAATGTCGAGATCAAGCACATGGACGGCTCGCATGGTGCGGCACCCGGCGACGGCCCCTTCGACCGCATCGTGGTGTGGAGCGCGACCGAGACCGTGCCGCGCCCCTTCATCGACCAGCTCGCCACCCATGGCACCACCATCGTCGTCGTGGGCGAGGCCGAAAGCGAGCAGATGCTCACCAAGCTCGTCAAGGTCGGCAGCCGCTTCGACACGCTCGAACTCGGCCCCGTCCGCCTGCAGAAGATGATGCGCGGCGTGTCCTCATATCTCTGAGGAATCCGAGCGGCTTAACCCGGAAGTAAGATTAACGCGCTCTAATTGCGGAAGTGGTCTTCTTTAACGGTTGGGCGTCATGCGTAGCTCGGTGTCGGGAGCAAATAGCCGGTTTCTCTTGAAGGGCGCAGCCCTTCTCCTGTTGTGCGGCGCGGCCACGGGCTGCTCGTCCGCTTCGTCGCGCTTCGGCGGCGGGTTGGACAGCATCTTCACCGCGTCCACGCCGCCCGCGCAGACGCAGACCGCGAATGCCGCGCCGCCGATCACGGCCGCGCCCGCAGGCACGGTGACCCGCACCGCGATGGCAGCGCCGCCCGCCGTTTCCCGCGGCTCGCTCGAACCCGTCGACCAGACCCAGACCGCCTCGCTCGCTCCCGCTGCCCCCGCCGTGCCCGCTGCTCCCGCAAAGGTTGCGAGCGCCGAAGGCGGCAAGGTGATGGTGGAAAGCGGCGACACGATCAACGGCCTGGCGCGTCGCCACGGCGTGACGCCCGCGGCGCTCATGGCTGCCAACGGCATCACCGACCAGAACGGCCTGAAGTCGGGCCGCACCATCGTCATCCCTGGCACCAAGCTGGCGAGTGCCGCGGGCTCCCTCCGCGCGCCCGTGGAAAGCCCGCTCAAGGCGCCGGTGCCCACCAAGCCCGAGCCGCAGAAGGTCGTCGCAGCGCTTGAGAAGCCCGCGGCGCCCGCCGCAGCCAAGCCCGGCACCTACACGGTGCAGAGCGGCGATTCCATCAACACCATCGCCCGCAAGGCCGGCGTGACCGCCGATGCGCTCAAGGCCGCGAACGGGCTCGGTTCCTCGCCGCTCCAGGTCGGTCAATCCCTGACCCTGCCCAAGGCGGGCGCGGCACCCGTCGCGGTCGCCAAGGCCGACAAGCCGGCTCCCGCCACAGCTTCCGAGAAGCCCCAGGTTGCTTCTTACGCGCCGCCCAAGCAGCCCACCAAGTCGGTGCAGGATGTGGCCGACGACGGCGCGGAAGCCCCCGGCGCCACCGGCATCGGCAAGATGCGCTGGCCCGTGCGTGGCCGCGTGGTCAGCAATTTCGGCTCGGGCGGCAGCAAGTCGGGCGACGGCATCGACATCGCCGTGCCCGAGGGCACTCCGGTCAAGGCCGCCGAGAACGGCGTCGTGATCTATGCGGGCGACGGCCTCAAGGAGTTCGGCAACACCGTTCTGGTGCGCCACGAGGACGGGCTGGTCACGGTCTACGGCCATGCCAGCGAGCTCAAGGTCACTCGCGGCCAGAAGGTCGCCCGCGGCCAGCAGATCGCCACGTCCGGCATGAGCGGCTCCACCGATTCGCCCAAGCTGCACTTCGAGGTGCGCAAGAACTCCGCGCCGGTGAACCCCTCGACCTATCTCGAGTAGTCAGGCGAGCGGCCGGCCGAGCCGGCCCGCCAGATCCTGCACGAACTGGAACGCCACGCGACCCGAGCGACTGCCTCGGGTCGTCGCCCATTCGAGCGCATCGCGCCGAACGGCGTCCTCGTCGGCTTCCAGCCCGAAATGCCGGCAGTAGGTGTCCACCATCTCCAGGTAGTCGTCCTGGCTGCATTTGTGGAAGCCGAGCCAGAGCCCGAAGCGGTCCGACAGCGACACCTTCTCCTCCACGGCCTCGGCCGGGTTGATGGCGGTCGAGCGCTCGTTTTCGATCATGTCGCGCGGCAGGAGATGCCTGCGGTTCGAGGTCGCGTAGAACACCACATTGTCCGGCCGCCCCTCCACGCCCCCTTCGAGCGCTGCCTTCAGCGACTTGTAGGAGGTGTCGTCGTGATCGAAGGACAGGTCGTCGCAGAACAGGATGAAGCGTTCCGTCCGGTCGCGGATCAGCGCCATCAGGGCGGGCAGCGTATCGATGTCCTCGCGGTGGATCTCGACGAGCTTCAGCGCCGCGCCGCTTTCGTCGGAGGCTGTCTTGTGCGCCGCCTTCACCAGCGATGACTTGCCCATGCCGCGCGCGCCCCACAGCAGCACGTTGTTGGCCGGCAGCCCGTCCGCAAAGCGCCTGGTGTTGTCGACGAGGATGTCGCGCACCCGGTCCACGCCGCGGATCAGCCCGATGTCGAGCCGGTTCACGCGCTTGACGGGCGCGAGCCTTGCGCCTTCCGCATCCCACACGAAGCAATCGGCCGCATCGAGATCGACGGGCGGGGCAGGGGGCGGGTTCGCTCGCTCCAGCGCGGCTGCGATGCGGTCGAGCCGCGAGAAAAGGGCGTCGAGTGTCGGCTGATCGGTCATGCGCCGCATCTAGCAACTGGGGGAAGGCAGGTGAAGCGCCTTGCGCGGCGGTTGCATCGAACCGCTAAAACCTTATATTCCGCGCGATTTCGCCGATCCGCGCTCAGCCTTCGGCCTTTTCGCATTCCACACGCTTTCCCGGAGATTTTCGATGTTCGTGACGCCCGCCTATGCACAAGCCACGGGTGCCACCCCCGACGTCCTGGTTTCCATCCTGCCTTTCGTCCTGATCTTCGTGATCATGTACTTCCTGATCATCCGCCCGCAGCGCACCCAGCTCAAGAAGCGCGGCGAGATGCTGACCGCGATCCGTCGCGGTGACACCGTCGTGACCGGTGGCGGCCTCGTCGGCAAGGTCACCAAGGTGATCAACGACCAGGAGCTGGAAGTGGACCTCGGCGGCGTGAAAGTGACGGCGCTGCGCTCCACGATCTCGGATGTGCGCGTCAAGGGCGAGCCCGTCGCCAACCAGAACGCCCAAAAATAATCGTATTCCGGCTCAAAGGCCGGAAGACCTGTTTGTCCCGGGCCTGACGGCCCGGGTTGGCCCGTGATTCGCGGGCCTCCCCGTCGGAAAGCCGCTTCATGCTTTATTTCTCGCGCTGGAAAACGTTCAGCATCTGGGCCGTCGTGCTTCTCGGCGTGCTGCTCGCCCTGCCGAACGCGCTCCCGCAGCGATGGCTCGACGCCATGCCGGATTGGATGCCCAAGCGCTCGATGACGCTCGGCCTCGACCTCCAGGGCGGCTCTCACATCCTGCTCGCCATCGACCGGCAGGACCTGATCAATGACCGGCTGAACTCCGCGCGCGACGAGATCCGCAACGCGCTGCGCGGCGGAGGCGTCCGCTATACCGGGCTTTCGGGCACCGGCCGCACCGTGCAGGTCCGCATCACCGATGCAGCGCAGCTGGATGCCGCCCGCACCGCGCTGGCGAGCCTGACCCAGCCCGTCTCTTCCGGCCTGTTCGGCTCCGGCACCATCTCCGAACTCGCGTTGAGCGAACCCGAGCCCGGCCTCCTGCGCTTCACGCTGACCGACGAGGGCATCCAGTATCGCGTCGGCACCGCGGTCTCGCAGTCGATCGAAGTGGTCGGTCGCCGCGTGAACGAGCTCGGCACCACCGAGCCCATCATCCAGCGCCAGGGTGTCGACCGCATCCTCGTCCAGGTGCCCGGCCTCCAGGACCCCCAGCGCCTGAAGGACATCCTGGGCCAGACCGCCAAGCTCACCTTCCAGATGGTGGACCAGTCGGTGAACGTCCAGGAGGCGATTCAGGGCCGTCCGCCGAATGGCTCCACGGTCATGTATTCCACCGACGACCCGCCGGTGCCCTACCTGATCGAGAACCGCGTGATCGTTTCGGGCGAGAACCTGGTGGACGCGCAGGCCTCGTTTGACCAGCGCACCAACGAGCCCATCGTCTCCTTCCGCTTCGACGGGCAGGGCGCCTCGCGCTTCGGCCAGACCACCCAGCAGAATGTGGGCCGGCTGTTCGCCATCATTCTCGACAACCAGGTGATCTCCGCGCCGCAGATCCGCGAGCCGATCCTGGGCGGCACCGGCCAGATCTCCGGCAACTTCACGCCGCAGTCGGCCAACGACCTCGCCGTGCTCCTGCGCGCCGGCGCGCTGCCGGCGGACCTCACCATCGTGGAAGAGCGCACCGTCGGCCCGAGCCTGGGTGCGGATTCGATCAATGCGGGCAAGCTCGCATCAGCGGTCGGCGCCGTGCTGGTCGTGGTCGCCATGCTTCTGATCTACGGCAAGCTCGGCGTGATCGCGAACATCGCGCTTCTGGCCAACGTGGCACTGATCATCGCGGTTCTCACGATCTTGGGCGCGACCCTGACGCTGCCGGGCATCGCCGGCATCGTGCTCACCATGGGCATGGCGGTGGACTCCAACGTCATCATCTTCGAGCGCGTCCGCGAGGAGCGACGAGCGGGGCGCTCCATCGTCCAGTCGCTGGATTCAGGCTTCTCCAACGCGCTTCGCACGGTGGTGGACGCCAACCTCACCACCTTCCTGATCGCGGCCATCCTGTTCTACATGGGCACCGGCCCGGTGAAGGGGTTCGCCGTGACCCTCGGCATCGGCATCGTGACCACCGTGTTCACCGCGTTCACGCTGACGCGCTGGCTCGTCGCGCAGTGGCTTAAGCGCGAGCGCCCGACCGAGTTCCCCAAGGGGCTCGTGCAGTATCTGCCGCTCGACCCCAAGGTGCCCTTCATGAAGTGGCGCAATCCGGGCTTCGCGCTGTCGATCGTGCTTTCGGCCCTTGTCGGCATCGCCTGCCTGACCATGAACTTCAACTACGGCATCGACTTCCGCGGCGGCTCGATGATCGAGTTGCAGTCGAAGAGCGGCCCGGCCGACCCCGGCGATGTGCGCACGAGGCTGTCCGACCTGAACATCGGCGAGGTCCAGGTTCAGCAGTTCGGCCAGGACGACACGCTGATGGTGCGCGTGGGCGCACAGGAAGCCGGCGACAACGCCGAGCAGAGCGTGGTCGAGCGCGTGCGCAGCGAAGTGGGCGACCAGTACGACTTCCGCCGCGTCGAAGTGGTGGGGCCGACCGTCTCGGGCGAACTCGCCTGGACGGGAACCATCGGCATCCTGCTCTCAATGGTGGCGATGCTGATCTACATCTGGTTCCGCTTCGAATGGCAGTTCGGCGTGGGTGCCATCGTGTCCACCGCGCACGACGTGATCATGATCGTGGGCGTCTATGTGATCCTGGGCCTGGAGTTCAACCTGTCCTCGATCGCAGCCATCCTTACCGTGATCGGCTACTCCATCAACGACACGGTGGTGATCTACGACCGCATCCGCGAGAACCTGCGAAAATACAAGAAGCTGCCGATCGATCAGGTGATCGACATGTCCCTGAACCAGACGCTGTCGCGCACCATCCTGACCGGCGTGAACGTGCTGCTCGCGCTCGTCTCGCTCTACCTGTTCGGCGGCGAGGTGATCTCGTCCTTCGTGTTCGCGATCATCGTGGGCGTGTTCGTGGGCACCTACTCCTCGCTCTTCATCGCCGGTCCCATGCTGATCCTGTTCAAGCTCCGGCCGGACATGTTCGACGTGAAGACCGACGAAAAGGGCAGGGCGCTTCCACCCACAGCGCCTGCCAAGGCCTGAGGTGGACCCCGCACCTCCGCAGGGCATCGTCGTCCGGGAAGCCCATTTTCCCGGACGCGCTCCTATCGACGCCTACGGCAATGGCGGCTTCCGCTTTGCCGACATGTCGCACAAGGGCGCGATCCTCTGCTTGCCTTCCGGCATCCACGGCTGGGAGGCTTCACCCTCCGATGCCCTGACCGAGGCGGCCTTCGCCGCGGTGCTGGCCGAGGCCAAGGACATCGAGGTGCTTCTGGTCGGCACCGGCCGCGATCTTCGCCGCATCCCCCCGCACTTGCGCGAGCGCTTCCGCGCGGCCGGCATCTCGGCCGATGCGATGTCGACGGGGGCCGCCGTGCGCACCTACAACGTGCTGCTCGCCGAAGACCGGGCCGTCGCCGCAGCTCTTTTCGCCGTCGACTGACGTGGACGACCAGGACCCGAGTTCCGTCGTTCGCGACGGCGATCCCGACCGTTTCCTTTCCACGCTCTACGCGCCGGCCGAGAAGCGCGATGCGCTGTTTGCGCTCGGTGCCTTCTACGTCGAGGTCGCAGCCATCCGCGACCGGGTGCGCGAGCCGTTGCCGGGCGAAATCCGCTTGCAATGGTGGCGCGACGCCATCGAGACGCGGCAAGCGGGCGGCCACCCCCTGGCCGAAAAGCTCATCGCGATCATCACGGGCTACGACCTTCCCACCGCGGCCTTCGAGCAATTGCTGGAAGCCCGCATCTTCGATCTCTATGCCGATCCCATGCCCGGCCGCACCGAGCTCGAAGCCTATTGCGGCGAGACGGAGGGCGCCATTCTCCAGCTCGCCTGCCTCGTCCTCGACAGGCAAGCCGCTCGCTCCGCCAGCGAAGCCTCGGGCCACGGCGCCTGCGCGCTCGGCATCGCCCGCATCCTTGCTCGACTCCCGCGCGACCGCGCGCGCGGCCAATGCTTCGTGCCCCGCGATCTGCTTGCCGCCGCGGGCACCGATCCCGAAAGCTTCGTCGCCGCTCGCGACGAGCCCGCCGCGCAGCGGGCGGTCACGGCCCTCGTGGCGCTCGCCACCGAGCACATGACACGCTTCGAGGCGGCCGCCGCCAAGCTGCCGACAACGCAGCGCAGCGCGTTCCTGCCGCTCGCAGCTCTTCCGCTGCGGCTCGATCGTTTGGGAGATGCGGGCAAGGTCCTGGACGGGAGTGCCGGAGAGCCGCCCGCCTGGCGGCGCCAGTGGCGGATCTTCCGTCGTGCCTCGTCCGGCTGGTAGCTATTCGGCCGCTTCGGGCAGCGCTTCGGAAAGGCCGAGCCATTCCCGACAGGCGGCCAGCGCGCGCGCGGTGGTTGCGCGCTTCTTGGCCTGCGTCTTCTCCTTGCCGCGCAAGCGCTTGCCTTCGACCCGCGGCGCTTCCATCTCTGGGAACAGCCCGAAATTGATGTTCATCGGCTGAAACGACCGCTTGCCCGGCTCGTCGTCCGAGGAGAGGTGCCCACCCGTGATGTGTCCGAGCAGCGCGCCCATCGCGGTCGTGGCCGGGGGAAGCGACACGTCGCGCCCCAGCGCCTCGGCGGCCGCGAAGCGGCCTGCGAGCAATCCGACAGCCGCCGACTCCACATAGCCCTCGCAGCCCGTGATCTGGCCCGCGAAGCGCAGCGCCGGCCGCGAGCGCAGCCTAAGCGTGGGGTCGAGGAGGCGTGGGGAATCGAGATAGGTGTTGCGGTGGAGGCCCCCGAGCCGCGCGAACTCGGCATGATCGAGGCCGGGTATCGTACGGAAGATGCGCATCTGCTCGGCGTGGCGGAGCTTGGTCTGGAAGCCCACCATGTTGAACAGCGAGCCCAGCGCGTTGTCCTGGCGCAGCTGCACCACCGCATAGGCCTTGGTCGCGGGGTCGTGCGCGTTGGTCAGGCCCATCGGCTTCATCGGCCCGTGGCGCAGCGTCTCCACACCCCGCTCGGCCATCACCTCGATCGGCAGGCAGCCGTCGAAATAGGGTGTGCCCTCCCATTCCTTGAAGAGCGTCTTCTCGCCCGCGATCAGGGCGGCCACGAACCCCTCATACTGTTCCTTGTTCATGGGGCAGTTGATATAGTCCTTGCCCGTGCCGCCCGGTCCCACCTTGTCGTAACGCGACTGGAACCAGCACACGCTCATGTCGATCGTCTCGAAATGCACGATGGGCGCGATGGCGTCGAAAAAGGCGAGCGCATCGGCGCCCGTCTCCGCGCCGATGGCAGAGGCGAGCGAGGGCGCGGTCAGCGGCCCGGTGGCGATGATGCAGGGTCCCCACTCCGCAGGCGGCAGTCCGGAAACCTCCTCGCGCCTGATCTCGATCAGCGGATGCGCTTCGAGCCTCGCCGTCACGCCTTCCGAGAAGCCGTCGCGGTCCACTGCAAGCGCAGAGCCTGCCGGAATCTGGTGCGCGTCGCCGCACGCCATGATCAGCGAGCCGGCAAGCCGCATCTCGGCGTGCAGGAGCCCCACGGCGTTCGTCTCGGCGTCGTCGGAGCGGAAGGAATTGGAGCAGACGAGTTCCGCCAGCCCGTCCGTCCTGTGCGCGTCCGTGCCGCGCACAGGCCGCATCTCGTGCAGCACTGCGGGAATGCCGGCTTGCGCCACCTGCCAAGCGGCCTCCGAGCCCGCGAGCCCGCCGCCGATGATGTGGATTGGGTTTTGTGCCATGGCGCGGGAGTTAATCTCACCGCCGCCCGAAGGCAAGGAAAGCAACCTCCAGATACAACAACACCCGCCGGGGGAGGAGGTCCGGCGGGTGTCGCTATGTTTGGCCAGCGTTCGGGAGGAGGAGAAGCGCTGGCCTCTCCGTCGGAGCCTGGGAGGAGGATGGCTCCGACGAAACTCGTGCGTCGATCAGATCGACTTGCGGGCTACGTGGCGGATGTCGCCGCGAGCGATGCCCAGATCGCTCAGCTCACGGTTCGAAAGGCGGCTCAGCTCGGACACGGTATCGCGGTAGCGGCGCCAGTTGCGGTAGTTGTTGAAGAGGTTCACGGTCGTTGTCTTTCGCGTCTTTGGTTCGGCTTGTCTCTGTGGACGAGGTGGAAGATAGAGGGTCCCCGAGGGCTGCGGAAGGGCGGATGTTGCATGGCAGCAATGCGTTTGTGCAATGCAAAACTAATCGATTGTAGAAATCCCGCCACACCGGCTCCCAAAGGGCTTTGGAGATGACACGCTGAGCTATCGGAAAAAGGTCGAAATCGACCTCGCACGCTGGGCCGAAAATGGCCTGATCGACCAGGCCACCGCCGCGCGTCTGCGCGCCGACCTGATGGAACGCGAGGGCCGGGGCGTCGAGTTCGGCTCGGTGCTCGCCATCCTCGCCGGCCTCACCATGATCGGCGCCGTTCTGCTGTTCGTCGCAGCCGGCTGGGAGGATATTCCGAGGCTGGGGCGGGTGGCGCTCCTGGCTGCCCTCGTCGCGGGCGGATATCTCGGTGGCGCGCTTCTCAAGTCGCGCGGCCATTCGGCCTTTGGCGAAGCGCTCTGGCTCGTGGGTGCCGGCGCGTTCGGTGCGTCGATCGCCCTGGTCGGCCAGATGTATCACCTGAGCGGCGACGAGACGGGGGTGTTGCTGACCTGGTCGATCGGCACGGGTCTCGCCGCAGCCCTCCTGCGCTCCGCACCCTTGTCGGTGTTTGCCGCAGCGCTCGCAGCTGTATGGCTCGTGCTCTGGGCGCTGCTGTCGATCGAGAACGGCACGATCCCCTGGCGCTTCGTGCCTTTGGCGGCGGGTCTTTGGGCCGTGTCGCTCTGGGCGGGGAGCCGGCCCTCGCGACACCTCCTGCTTCTCGCCGCCTACGCCTTCCTCGTCGTGGTCGCCGAACAAGTAGGACGCACGGCCGCGGGCACTGTGATCGCCGCCGCCGGCGCCATCCTTTTCCTTCTCGCCTGGCTCCACCCCGAGAAGGCCCGGCGCTGGAGCGGTCTTGGCAACGCGGTCTTCGCCCACCTCTTCGTGCTGTCGATGCTCGGCTTTGCGATCCTTCAGGTGGATTATTACGACAGCCCCTATCTCGCGATTCCCGCAGCCATCGCCCTAGCCGCAGTCGTCGCGGCCCTGCTCACGGCGGGGCGCTTGTCCCACGCCTTGCGGGTGCTCGCCTATCTCGCCTTCGCCCACCAGCTCGTTCTGGTCTACAGCGCGACCATCGGCACCATGCTCGGCACCTCCGGCTTTTTCTTCGTGGCGGCTCTTCTTCTTGCCGCCCTTGCCGTGCTGATCACGCGCATCGAGCGGCGGGTGCGGACGGCCGGCATCGGGGAGGGTGGAGAATGACCTCGCTTCCCTTCCGCGCGGCTCTCGTCGCCCTGCTCCAGATCGCCGTGCTCGGCTGGATGGTGTTCGAGCGCGCCGCCATCCTGCGCGACGGTGCGGAGGTGGTGCTCAAGGTCGAGCTTGTCGACCCCCGCGATCTCTTTCGCGGCGAATACGTGACCCTGAGCTACGCGATCAACACGATCCCCGCCGACATCGTGGCCGACCGCGCGCAAGAGGGCGTCGATGACGAGGGCTATCGCATCACCCGGCGAGGTCCCATCACCGTGCGTCTCGCCCCCGGCGCGGACGGCAACTGGACGCCGGTCGCGGCCTTCCTGGGCAAGCCGCCGGCTGAGGCGCCCACCGGCCAGGTGGACATCCGGGGCGAGACGTCGCGCGGGGCGAGCCTGGATCCGGGCGGCACGGTCTGGGTCAGCTATGGCCTTGACCGCTTCTACGTTCCCGAAGGCGAGGGTCGGCCGCTCGAAAGCCGCATGGGCGAGGGCACCTTTTCCGTGGTGGTGGCGGTGGCGAGCGACGGCACGCCCCAGATCAAGGCCCTGCGCGAAAGCGGCCGCACGCTTTATGCCGAGCCGTTCTTCTGAGCGAAGCGGCTCGGAAGCCGGCTCCCTGGTCGGCCCCAAATTTCCTTTGCGCCCATTGGGGCGGGTGCTATAGAACGGCGCGCTTTCGGGGTGGGTCCGGTTCGGGCCCGCACTGCCTTGGGCGAACCCGAAGCGGGTGTGGTGGAACTGGTAGACACGCAGGATTTAGGTTCCTGTGGCGCAAGCCGTGGGGGTTCAAGTCCCTCCACCCGCACCAGGGGCGCGAAGGCTCAAGCGAGAGATTTGGCTGCGGGCGGCATCGGGCTGGGGAGAAACCCCCGACCCCCGCGGATGGAAGACAAGAAGGTTTTAAAGAATGCAGGTCACCGAAACGCTGAATTCAGGCCTCAAGCGCGAGATCAAGGTCACGGTCCCCGCCGGCGACCTTCAATCCCGCCTCGACGCCCGCCTCAACGACGCCAAGGACAAGGTCCGCATCAAGGGCTTCCGCCCCGGCAAGGTGCCGATGAGCCACCTGCGCAAGATGTACGGCAAGTCGTTCATGGCTGAGGTCGTCAACGAGATCCTGAACGACAGCGCGCGCTCCGTCCTGTCCGAGCGCGGCGAGAAGGCTGCCATGCAGCCGGAAATCTCGATGACCGAGGACGAAAAGGAAGCCGAGAAGGTTCTCGCCGGCAATGCCGATTTCGAGTTTAACCTCGCCTACGAGGTCCTGCCGCCCATCGAGATCAAGGACTTCTCCAACATCAAGGTGACCCGCCCCGTCTATGACGTGCCGGAAGCCGACATCGACGAGCAGGTGAACCGCGTGGCGCAGAGCGCCCGCTCCTTCGAGGCGAAGGAAGGTGCGGCAAGCGACGGCGACCGCGTGACCATCGACTATCTCGGCCGCATCGACGGCGAAGCCTTCGACGGCGGCCAGGGCTCGGACCAGCCGCTCGTGCTGGGCTCCAAGGAATTCATCCCCGGCTTCGAGGACCAGCTGGTGGGCGCCTCCGCGGGCGACGAGCGCCAGGTCACCGTGACCTTCCCCGAGGACTACCAGGCCGCGCATCTGGCCGGCAAGGAAGCCGTGTTCGACGTGACCGTGAAGGGCATCGAGGCCCCCGGCGAGTTCGAGCTGAACGACGAAGCCGCAAAGAAGCTCGGCATCGAGTCGCTCGAGCGCTTGCGCGAGATCGTGCGCGGCCAGATCGAGAACAATTTCGGCGGCATGACGCGCCAGAAGGTCAAGCGCCAGCTGCTCGACCAGCTCGACACCGAATACAAGTTCGAGGCGCCCTCCAAGCTGGTGGACGCCGAGTTCGACAACATCTGGAACCAGGTGAACCGCGACCTCTCGCAGGCCGGCCGCACCTTCGAGGACGAGGAGACGACCGAGGACAAGGCGCGCGAGGAGTATCGCACGCTCGCCGAGCGCCGCGTGCGTCTCGGCCTCGTGCTGGCCGAGATCGGCGAGCAGGCAGGCGTCCAGGTTTCCGACGAGGAAGTGCAGCGCGCGCTCTTCGAGACCATCCGCCGCTTCCCCGGCGACCAGCAGCAGCAGGTCTACGAGTTCTACCGCTCGAACCCGCAGGCGCTCACCTCGATCCGCGCACCGCTCTTCGAAGAGAAGGTGATCGACCATCTGCTCGGCCAGATCGACGTGACCGACAAGAAGGTCTCCCGCGAGGAGCTGATGGCCGACGACGAGGCGCCCGGTGCGTCTGATGCCGCCGAGACGGCGGAAGCTGCGGCTGAGGAGAAGCCCAAGAAGAAGGCCGCTCCGAAGAAGAAGAAGGCTGCGGCCGACGAAGCCAGCGAAGAGACTGCTGAGGGTGACGGCGCGACTTGATCCGTCACAGCTTGAGACAGAAGAGGCCGCCCAACCAGGCGGCCTTTTTCTTTTCAGATGATGAGCGCCGGCTTCTCCGTTCCCCTCCCCCTTGAGGGGAGGGGTAAGGGGTGGGGGTGAACTGAATGAACGATCGAGCGGTGGAGGCGTTACCCCCACCCTGTATCCCTCCCCTCAAGGGGGAGGGAGGCGTCGGCGTTGGCGCTATACTCTTCCGATCAGATCAGCATCAGCCCTTTCAGGCTGGCATGTCCCTTGCGGCCCACGATGATATGGTCGTGCACGGCGATGACCACCGTCTTCGCCGCAGCCATCACGGCCTTGGTCATCTCGATATCCGCCTTGGACGGCGTGGGATCGCCCGAGGGATGGTTGTGGACCAGGATCACGGCGGTCGCGCCCAGTTCGAGCGAGCGCTTCACCACCTCGCGCGGATAGACCGGCGTATGGTCGATCGTGCCGGTCTGCTGCACCTCGTCGGCGATCAGCGCGTTCTTCTTGTCGAGAAACAGGATGCGGAACTCCTCGCGCTCCGCATGGCTCATGGCGAGCCGGCAATAAGCCACCACCGCATCCCACGACGACAGAACCTCGCGCCGCACCACGCCCGAGCGCGCCACGCGATGGGCAAGCGCTTCCAGAAGCTTGATATCCTGGGCGGCGGCTTCCCCGATCCCCTCCACCTCGCGCAGCCGCGCTTCGGGCGCGCCCATGACCTCGGCCAGCGAGCCGAAGCGCTTCAGGAGGGCCTTGGCCTGGGGTTTGGTGTCGCCGCGTGGGATCGAGCGGAAGAGAACCATTTCCAGAAGCTCGTAGTCGGACAGCGCGCCCGCGCCGCTCTCGCGGAAGCGGTCTCGCAGGCGCTGGCGATGACCGTGATAGTGAGGCCTATCCACCAAGGGCGCGTCGGCCGCGGCAACGCTTTCCAGCCCGCCAAACAGCGAGGCGTCGAGGGGCCTCTCGTCCAGAACGCCGCCATGCTCGGGGCCGCGGCGTCGGCCCATTAGGCGAGGCCGGGGCGGTCGAGGCCGGCGGGCGAGAGCGTGAAGATCTCGCAGCCGTCGTTGGTCACGCCCACCGAATGCTCGTACTGCGCCGACAGCGAGCGGTCGCGCGTCACCGCTGTCCAGCCATCCGACAAGACCTTCACATGCGGGCGTCCGAGATTGATCATCGGCTCGATCGTAAAGATCATGCCCGGCCGCATCTCAACGCCCTCGTTGGCCGAGCCGTAGTGCAGGATGTTGGGTGCGTCGTGGAACACCTGGCCCACCCCGTGACCGCAGAAGTCGCGCACCACCGAGCAGCGCTCGCGCTCCGCGAACGACTGGATGGCAGCCCCGATGGCGCCTGTGCGCACGCCGGGCTTCACGGCTGCCACACCCCGCATCAGGCATTCGTGGGTGACTTCGAGCAGCCGCTCGGCCGCGCGCTTGATGGCGCCCACCGGATACATGCGGCTGGAATCCCCGTGCCAGCCGTCCAGGAAATAGGTCACGTCGATGTTGACGATGTCGCCTTCCTTGAGCGGCTTGTCGTCGGGAATGCCGTGGCAGACCACATGGTTGATCGAGGTGCAGGAGGATTTCGTGTAGCCGCGATAGTTCAGCGTGGCGGGCACCGCGCCATGGTCGGCCCCGAACTCGAACACGAAGCGGTCGATCGCTTCCGTCGTCACGCCGGGCTTCACGATGCCTGCCAGCGCGTCGAGGCATTCGGCCGTCAGCCGGCAGGCGCGGCGCATGCCTTCGAAGCCTTCGGGCCCGTAGAGCCTGATCTGGCCGGTGTTCTTGAGCGGCATCACGGCCGCGTCGATGTAGGATACCATCGGGGATTCTTGACTGTTCTCGCTTGCCCGTAATTGTGGCACCCGCAGGGGAGTGCTTCAAGGGCGCTCGCGGAAAAGCGCTCCGCAGGCGAGCCCATTTGCCCCTGTCTGCCGCCCACCCGATCCATCGATGTGAGACGCCGGCTGCATATCCCGGCCCACTCCGGCGCTGGCAGGGTCCGGCTTGCGAGCCGGCACGGGGGGCGAACATGTGCCGTCCCTGCCGCGTGATCGGCAAGACGCGCGATCAACCGTCGAACTCAATGAAACGAAAGGAGAAACTGGCACGCCCAAGGGGAATCGAACCCCTCTCTCCACCGTGAAAGGGTGGCGTCCTGACCGATAGACGATGGGCGCTTGGGGCCAGTGGCGCGTTCTATAGAGGGGTCTCTGCGGATGGGCAACAGGCTTTCGTCGCCTGTGCAAAGTTTGTCGCGGGGCTCAGCCGCGGCGGCGTCCGCACTTCCAGTTCCAGTCGCGCTCTGGCCCGACATCGACGTGGATCGACTCGTGGCAGTAGGTGCCCACGCCGCCTCGGTTGGGCTGGCCGCGGAAGTAGCGCGCGAGTTCCCACTTGCCGACGCCGGGCATCTGGATGTCGGCCGCAGCGCACGCCATGTGCATCGACTTGCGCGCGCCGTTGACCTTGCGGTTGTAGGACGGGGAGCGATAGCCCGAGGTGATGATCACCTTCTTGCCAAAATGCGCTTCCGCCTTGCGCAGCGTCTGAACGAGCGCGGGCTTCAGGCAGGCCGTGTCCACCGTCTCGCGTTGCTTGAGCAGCCCGTTGGGCGCCAGCCGCGCCATGCCGGCGGCGGATGCGATGCGGAACGAATCCTCGCCGTCCTCGTGCAGGTCGATGTCGCTGTCGTCGTCGAGGCCCGACTTGCGCTTGATCTCGAAGAGCGCGTTCTGCCGCACGCCGGGAAGCGGATTGCCGTTGCCCCATTCCCAGTCGGTCTTGGCGGAGGCGACCAGCGGCTTCTCGGCTGCCGCAAGCTGGATCACGGGCTTGGCAGCCGGCTTTTCCGCCCCGTCCACCAGGCCCGAGCCCGGCGCCTGCAGGTTTGCTGCCTGCGGGCTTTCCAGAAGCGGCTTCTTCGCGGCCACCGCGGGCGGGGTGGCATCGCCATTGCCGAAGAAGGAGGAAAGGAACGCGCGCTTGTTGCCATCAACCAGATTGGCCGGCCCACGGTCTCCCGCTGCGGCCGTCGCCACGGGGGCCGGCGCTTCGGCAGGCTGAGCCACCGGCGCTTCCGCTGCGGCCACGGCCACGGCTTCTTCCGGCTTCGGCTCAGGCTTGGCTTCCGCCGCCGTCGCCTCGGCCTTTTCCGGCATCTCGCGGGCTGCCGCCTTCTCCGCCTCGTTGGTGTCCGCCTCTGCTTCGGCCAGCGCCACCGGCTCGATGTTCTGCGTGGCCGAAAGGCCGGCAGTGGGGGCCACGAGGTCGGGCGTGGCGGTCGAGGTGCAGGATGCCAGGAGAAGCGAGAGGAGCGGCGCCAGCGAGGCGCGGCCGATGCGGGAAAGGGTTGCAGCGCGTTTGGGCGTCAAGCCGGTCTCCTTGGAACTTGCGAGATCGTGTCTGACGCTTTGCGTCGTTTGCTGAAGCGCGGAACAGCTTCAGTATCGAACGGAGCTTGCGGCACGCTGCCGCCTGCTCCGGCTATGGCCGGAATGCGGCGGCATCGTGGTCGGCGGTCACCTTTCCGCTAGCTCAAGCCCCGGTCAAGACCGTACGCGCACGTAGTCCCCAGGCGCGTCGGCGAGGATCTCGGTGCTTTCGCCGGGCTGGCGGGGTGCCACGCGCTTGCCGTGCTGCTCGCTGATCCAGTCGTGCCAGTAGGGCCACCAGGAGCCCGGGTGCTGCTCGGCGCTCGCCACCCAGTCCTCGAACGGGCCCTCGGGCTTGGCGCCCGTCCAGAACTGGTACTTGTTGGCGGCAGGCGGGTTCACGACGCCCGCGATGTGGCCCGAGCCCGCCATCACATATTCCACCGCCCCCCCGAAGAACGAGCAGCCCACGAACACCGAGCGCGCGGGCGCGATGTGGTCTTCCTTGGTGGCGAGGTTGAAGATCGGAATCGAAACGTCGCCGAGCGAGACCTTGCGCCCCGCAAGCTCCATCTCGCCCTTGGACAGCCTGTTCGAGAGGTAGCAGTTGCGCAGGTAGAACGAGTGGTTCGCCGCGGCCATGCGCGTCGCGTCCGCATTCCAGTGCAGGAGGTCGAAGGGCAGGGGTTCCTTGCCGCGCAGATAGTTGTTGACGACGTAGGGCCAGATCAATTCGCCCGAGCGCAGCATGTTGAAGGCGGTGGCCATCCGGTTGCCGTCGAGGAAGCCCTTGGCGCCCATCGCTTCTTCCAGGGCCGAAATCTGCTCCTCGTCGGCGAACACCTTGAGGTCGCCCGCATGGGTGAAGTCCACCTGCGTGGTCAGAAGCGTCGCCGTCTTGATGCGTTTGTCGCCGTCCTGCGCCATCAGCGCGAGGGCTGCCGCAAGCAGAGTGCCGCCCACGCAATAGCCGACCGTGTTCACCCCCTTCACGCCGGTGGCCCTTTCCACCGTGTCGAGCGCAAAGCGCAGGCCGTGCTCGATATAGGCCTCCCAGTCCATGGTCGCGTGGCGCTCGTCGGGGTTCACCCAGGAGATCACGAACACCGTGTGCCCCTGTTCCACCGCCCAGCGGATGAAGGACTTCTTGGGGTTGAGGTCGAGGATGTAGAACTTGTTGATCCAGGGCGGGCAGATCAGCAACGGCCGCTTCAGCACGGTCTCGGTCGCCGGCTCGTACTGGATGATCTCGGCAAGCTCCGAGCGCGCGATCACCTTGCCCGGCGTCAGCGCCATGTCGCGACCGAGCGCGAAGCCGTTCGGCGCGGCCTGGCGCAGGCGCAGCTCGCCCTTGCCGGACGCGATGTCTTCCGCCAGCATCTTCATGCCGCGCACGAGGTTCTCGCCGTTGGAGGCCACCGTTTCGCGGAAGAGCTCGGGGTTGGTCAGCACGAAGTTCGAAGGCGACACCGCGTTCGCCACCTGGCGCATGTAGAACTCGGCCTTGTGGCGCGTCGCGTCGTCGAGCCCGTCTGCCTTGGTGACGAGGTCGAACGCCCAGCGCGAAGTGACGAGATAGGCCTGCTTGAGCATGTCGAAGAAGGCGTTCTGCGCCCATTCGGGGTCCTGGAAGCGCTTGTCGCCGCGCTCGGGCTCCACGACCGGGCCGCGCTGGTCGCCGCTGCCCGCGAGGTTCTGCGCGGCCGAGGCCCAGACGCCCATGTAGCCCGCGAAGAGCCGGCTCTGCGCCTCGAAGGCGCGGGAGGGGTCGCCCAGCCAGTATTCGGTGAGCTTGGAGAAGGTCTTCACCATGTCGTTCGCCGGCTCGGCCGGGTTCATGGCGATCTCGCCGCGGCGGCGCGGCTCGGCCCAGGCGGCCGCGGCCTTGCCCAGCTCCTCCAGCACGCGCGCGGCATTCAGCGCGAACTGCTGTGGGTCCTTCACAAGATAGTCCTCGACGGGCAGCGGGCCGGGCTCGGCCTCGCTGTTCGTCTCGCGCTCGCGCGCCTCGGGCGCACTCGCCATGGCCGCTCTCCTCCCGCGGGATGTTGACACCTTATCGCCGGAGGAAGGATAGGGTGCAACAGAGGTTCCCGCTCGAAAGGCAGCCCATGCGAATCCCCATGCATTCCCTGCTGCCGCTGTTCGCGCTTGCGGGCGCCCTCGCAGGCTGCGCCAACATGACCGGGCCGCTCTTCGAGGCTCCTCCCGGCCAGGTGGGCGCCATCGACACCGGCACCTATCCCAACCTCAACATCGCCCCGCGCGTCGCAGCAAGCCAGCTCTCGGCCGAGGAAAAGGCCGCGCGCACCGCAAGGCTCGCCTCGGCCCAGTCGGGCCAGACCCGCTCTGGGCCCGGCGCCCCCGTGCGCTCGGAAGCGGACCTCCGCCGCCTCGCCTCCGATGGCGGGCGCTCGACGCTCGAAGCCATCGAAGGGCCTCAGTCGGCGCAGTAAGTCAGCACATCGAAAAGCTCCCGCCGCGCGCCGTTTGAAAAGGCGGCGAACTGGTGTAGAGCCGCCCGATCCCCATTCTCCACGCGCGTTTCCCGGGAGCGCCCCCATGGAAGAGTTCCACAAAGTGCGGCGCCTGCCGCCCTACGTCTTCGAGCAGGTCAACCGTCTCAAGGGCGCGGCGCGAGCGCGGGGCGCGGATATCATCGATCTCGGCATGGGCAACCCGGACCTGCCGACGCCCAAGGCCATCGTGGACAAGCTGGTGGAAACCGTGCGCGACCCCCGCACCCACCGCTATTCCTCCTCGCGCGGCATACCCGGCCTGCGCCGCGCCCAGGCCAATTACTATGCCCGCCGCTTCGGCGTGAAGCTCGACCCCGACCGGCAGGTTGTGGCCACCCTCGGCTCCAAGGAAGGGTTCGCCAACATGGCGCAGGCCATCACGGCACCGGGCGACGTGGTGCTCTGCCCCAATCCGACCTACCCGATCCACGCCTTCGGCTTCATCATGTCGGGCGGCGTGATCCGCTCGACCCCCGCCGAGCCGGACAACAACTTCATCCCCGCGCTCGAGCGCGCCGTGCGGCACTCGATCCCCAAGCCCCTCGCGCTGATCCTCAACTATCCCTCGAACCCCACGGCCTTCGTGGCGTCGCTCGATTTCTACCGGGACGTCGTGGCCTTCGCGAAGAAGCACGACATCATCGTGTTGTCGGACCTCGCTTATTCCGAGATCTATTTCGACGGCGCGCCGCCCCCTTCGATCCTGCAGGTGCCCGGCGCCATCGACATCGCGGTGGAGTTCACCTCGATGTCCAAGACCTTCTCCATGCCCGGCTGGCGGATGGGCTTCGCGGTCGGCAACGAGCGGCTGATCGCAGCACTCACGCGCGTCAAATCCTATCTCGACTATGGCGCCTTCACCCCCATCCAGGTGGCTGCGACCGCGGCCCTCAACGGCGACGGCACGGACATCGCGGAAGTGCGCGAGGTCTATCATCGCCGCCGCGACGTGATGGTGGATGCGTTCGGCCGCGCCGGCTGGCCCGTTCCGCCACCCGCCGCCACCATGTTCGCCTGGGCTCCCGTGCCGCCGCAGTTCAAGGCGCTGGGCTCCCTCGAATTCTCGAAGCTCCTGATCGAGAAGGCCGATGTGGCGGTCGCGCCGGGCGTGGGCTTCGGCGAGATGGGCGACGACTTCGTGCGCATCGCCCTCGTCGAGAACGAGCACCGCATCCGCCAGGCCGCGCGCTCGATCAAGAAGTTCCTGTCTTCCGCCAGCGGCGGGCAGGCCGACAATGTGGTGCCGCTCCAGGCGCGGCGCTGAACAGCGAGTATTGGAATTCAGGCATGAGTGAAGCGTTGCGCGTGGGGTTGGCCGGTCTCGGCACGGTGGGCGCGTCGGTGGTGCGCGGCCTCCAGTCCAAGGCTGCCGAACTCACTCGCCAATGCGGCCGCGAGATCGCGATCGTCGCGGTTTCCGCGCGCGACCGCTCGGCCGATCGTGGGCTCGACCTCGACGGTGTGGCCTGGTTCGACGATCCCGTCGAACTCGCGCGCAACGCCGAGATCGACGTCTTCGTGGAATTGATGGGCGGTTCCGAAGGCCCCGCGCGCGAATCGGTTCTGGCCGCTCTTCGCGCCGGCCGGCACGTGGTCTCCGCCAACAAGGCGCTGCTCGCCGCCCACGGGCTCGAGCTTGCGCAGGCCGCCGAAGAAAAAGGCGTGCTCCTCAACTACGAGGCGGCGGTCGCGGGCGGCATCCCCGTCATCAAGACGCTGCGCGAGGCGCTCGCGGGCAATTCGGTCTCCCGCGTCTTCGGCATCCTCAACGGCACCTGCAACTACATCCTCACCCGCATGGAGGCCGAGGGCATCTCGTTCGAGGACTGTCTGGCCGACGCCCAGCGCCTGGGTTACGCCGAAGCCGATCCGACCTTCGACATCGAAGGCAACGACACCGCCCACAAGCTCGCGATCCTGACGAGTCTCGCCTTCGGCTCGAAGATCTCGGCCGACGACATCTATCTCGAAGGCATCTCCAACATCACCCAGGCCGACATCCGCGCGGCCGCCGAACTCGGCTATCGCATCAAGCTGCTGGGCGTCGCGCTCCGCACCGAAAGCGGCATCGAACAGCGCGTGCACCCGACCATGGTGCCCACCGCTTCCGTGATCGCCCAGGTGCACGGCGTCACCAATGCGGTCGCCATCGAAAGCGACATCCTGGGCGAGCTTCTGCTTTCCGGTCCCGGCGCAGGCGGCAACGCCACGGCCTCCGCCGTGATCGGCGACATCGCCGACATCGCCAAGAGCCGCCCCGGCTTCCAGCACGGCCCGGTCTTCGGCCGTCCGGTGGACGAACTCTCGCCCTATCGCCAAGCTGCCATGCAGGCCCATGCGGGCGGCTACTTCATCCGCCTCTCCGTGCATGACCGCCTGGGCGTCTTCGCAGCCATCGCGCGCCGCATGGCCGAAAACGGGATCAGCCTCGAGTCGATCGTCCAGCGCCCCGACGAGCGCACGGGCGGCGCGGAGAAGACAGTGATCCTCGTCACCCACGAGACGACCGAAGCCGCGGTGCGCGATGCCGTGGATGGTGTGACGCAGGACGGCCACCTGACCGCCAAGCCGCAGGTGATCCGCATCGAGCGGGCGGCCTGACGCGACCTCCCGTGGCCGAGCGCCGCTTCTTTCTCGACGTTCGCCGCTCGGCTTCTGGCCTCGCCTGGGTGCATCGCCTGGACGAGCGGGCCGAGCGTGCGGCGCTCGGCATCGCCCAAGGTGGCCAATTGTCGGATGTGGTCGCCCGCGTGCTGCTCGGCCGCGGCATCCCGCCCGAAGACGCGCCGCGATTCCTCGATCCCACGCTGCGCGAGCTTCTGCCGGACCCGCAGACCCTGACAGACCTCGACCGCGCCGCCTCCCGCCTCGTGGATGCGGTCACGGCCCGCGAGCGGGTCGCCATCTTCGGCGACTACGACGTGGACGGCGCGTCCCCTTCCGCGCTGGTCGCACGCTTTCTGCGCCACTAC
>QFNI01000098.1 GCA_003240775.1 Mesorhizobium amorphae
ATGACCCCCTCGGAGATGATGCGGGAAGGCCTTTATGCCGGGACCAACATCACTCATAACGTGAACCGCCTGGTCGAGGCGAAGCTTCTGTCCAGGTCGATCAGCGACGAGGATCGCAGGTCCGTGGTCCTGCGCCTCACGCCTGAGGGCGAGGCGTTGCGGCTGGTCCTGTCTCGCCGGCTGACGGTCGACTGCGCCGCGCGCGCGGCGGCGTCGGGGGCCTCTCCGGGCAGGATGCGTGACGCCGCCGCCGACCTGGGCCGGATCTGCGCCGCGCTGGCCGGCTCGGTCAGGCACATCTGACCGGGTTCGCGCGCCGGGCCGCCGATTCGGAAGGTCGCGATCATACCCCGGGACGGGGACTCGGCGAAGCCCCTTTATTTGCTTCCGCGTCGGATAAACCGCTCGACGCCTTCGGCGCCGGGCGGCAGCATGGGGGCATGTCGGATAATGACCGGCGGTCAGGAGGCGTGAGATGAGACGTTTCAACTTCCCGTCCCGGGGGCTCAGCCACGAGTCGGAACCCGACCCGGTCATCAGGGCGCGGATCGCCCGCCGCCACGACCCCGGGTGACTCCGGACCGATCATCGCCTATCTTGAAAGAGGGGCCGCCCCTTCCCGGGCCGGCCCCGTCTCACGGGGACCCGGCCGCCCCGCGCGACCGGCCGGCAGCGGAGGAGGTTCCGACATGAGCGTCGAGGGTCACATCGAGGCGTTGCGCCGCAAGCACGCCCTCATCGAGAAGAGCATCGAGGAGATGGAGGCTCGCGCCTTCTGCGAGCCGGCCGAGATGTCCGCGCTGAAGCGCGAGAAGCTGGCCGTCAAGGACGAGCTGACGCGCCTGGAGCGCGGCGCCGCGGAGCTGGAGCGCGCCGGCCGCTGACCGGTCTCACGGGGCGGGGCCGTCATCCTCCCGCGGCCCGGGGTCAGGCTCCGCGGCCGGCCCCGGGACCGGGACGGAGATCGTCTTCCACGGATCGAACGCCGTCTCCTCGTGCGGGTAACCGAGCGGGTTGGTGCGGAACGCCGTGAAGGCGTCGTCCCCGACCCGGAGATCGAGATCCTGTCCGGAATGTGAGTGCCCGAACACCCAGGCGTCCGCGCGGATCTCGCGAACGAGGCCGGTCAGGTCGCTGGCGTAGGACGCGTTGTCGGCCATGTCCGCCGGCGTCGCGTAGCGCCGATCAAGGCAGGCCGCGAGCGGCAGGTGATGCGTCATGACGATCGTCGGCCCGCCGAACGGCTCCGCGCAGGCGGCCCGGACGCCGGCGACGTCGGCGCGGTGCTCCGCCACCAGGTCGGAGGCGCGCGCCTTCCGCGTGACGCCGCCGATCCTCATGTGGATGTGCTTGTGGTCGTTCATCACCCGTTCCGCGTGCGCCGCCGCCGCGGCCGGCGGGACGGCGGGGTTCAGGCGGAGATCGGTCCAGAGCGTCGCGCCGACGATCCGGGTCCCGGCGACGACGACGCTCCCGCCGCGCCGGAGCAGGGAGATCTCCGCGCCGGCGGCGCGCCACCGGGCGAAGGAATCGTCGTTAGCGGCCCGGATCTTGTGAACGGCGCGCTTGCGGCTGCCGTAAAGGTCGTGGTTCCCCTCGACGCAGATGACCGGCACCCGCCAGTCCGCCCAGACCAGGCCGCAGAGGTCGGCGATTCGGCCGGCCGGCGCCAGGTCGCCGGCGATCAGGATCCCGTCCGCGTCGCCGGGCGCGCCCGGGTCGTCCGGCCGCGGCGTGACGGGCGGCCAGTCCCGCTTCTCGGCGTGCAGATCTGACCAGTAAATGAATTTCGCCTCTCTCACGTCTTCCTCCCGCAAAGGTCCATGATGCGACGCCGGGCCGAAGACGGCAAGCGGTGGGAACTTTCCGCGCCGGCGGCTATTCTCGCCGGGGTCAGAAAAGGGGCGCGTCATGGTGGATTTCCGGAAGATGGTCACGCCGCGGACCCTGGTCATGACGAGCCGGACCCGCGAGGAGGCCGCGCGCCTGCTCGGGCTGAGCGACGTCTGGCTCGCCCGCGAGCTCATGCGGGCCGCTGACCTCGCCGCCGCCTCGATCCCCGGACTGGAGGGGCGCGGCTCCTACAGCTCGTCCCTGGTCTTCCGGGTGATCCCGCACCTGGCCGCGAGGCTCGACCCGTCCCTGCTCCCGCGCCTGAAGCCGAACCAGCGTTACGGCTATGAGGACGCGTCCCATCCGCCGAGCTACGCGCCGGGCTTGCGGGGGGGCGAGCTTCGCGACCTGGTCATCTCCGTCGTCAGCAACGCGGACCTTTTCTACGGCGTGCCGGCGGGCAGTCCGCTTCGCGACGAGACGCGGCTCCGGATGCTCTGCGAGGATACGGGATCGGGCCGGAACCCGGTCATCATGGCGCTTGACCGGATCGCGCCGGACCCGTCCCCCGCGCGCCGGCGAGGCCCGCCGCTCCCGCCGCTTACGGGCGTCTTCCTGGTCGCGGAGACGCGGAGCGGCTCGCAGCGAACCCTCTCCTATCACGACGACCGGGGCTCCGCGGAGGCCGCGCTCGAGCGCGCCGCCTCCGGGGAGCTCACCGAGCGGATGCGCCGGATCGCCCCGTTCGCCGTCGCCCCGGGCGAGGACCCGTCCGGGGCGGTCGTCGCGCTGACCCTGCGGACGCCGGAGGACGATGTCCTGTCCGGGCCCGTCCCGTGCCGGGTCGGCGGCGACGAGCCGGTCGTCCCGGACGAGCCGCTCGACGATGACCCGTCGCCCTGACCTGTAAATCCTCGAGACCGGGACTTTCTTTCATATGAGAAAAGCGTTACAACTGAAGGGTTGATCAAACCAGGAGATTGCCGTGAGTTTTTATCCCGAGGAGAAGCTGCTCGTCCTTCTGGACGGCAAGAGCCTTTACGCCGCCGCCCGCAATTACGGGATGCGGATCAATTACGAGGCGCTTCACAAGCACCTGTTCGATTCGGCCACGCTGCAGCGGGTCCGCTATTACACGACGGTCGACGAGAGCCGGGAGCACATCTCCTTCAAGCCGCTGCTCGACTGGCTGGCCTACAACGGCCACGTCGTCACGACCGTGCCTGAGCGCGAATCGGACGGCGGACGCAACGGCCGCTGCGAGATCATCAGCAACATGATCGTCGACGCGATGGAGGCCGCGGACCGGGTCGATCACGTGGTCCTGGGGTCCGGCAACGGCGAGCTGACGCCGCTCGTCCGGGCGCTTCAGCGCCGCGGCGTCAAGGTGACCGTGATGCAGGTCATCGGACCGGACCGGGCCCTGAGCCATCCCGTGGCGGACGAGCTTCGCCGTCAGGCCGACCAGCTCATCGACATGTTCTCGATCCCGAAGGTTCTGGGCCCATCCCCCGAGCCGAAATGATCCCGGCGACGGGGGAAGGTCCGGGCGGCTTGCCGCCCGGACGCCCGTTCAGCGCGCGGTGACCAGCCGGCCGCGAACGGTCTTGCCGTTCCCGACGTCGACGGTCGCGAACCCGTTTTCCGAGGAGACGAGCGCGCCCTGCGCGGAGATGAGGCCGAGGGTGACGGTGGCGATTCGCATGGCGTTATTCCTCCCTGGGACGATGATGCGCCTTGGGGAGGAAGAACGCCACTGAAATGATCACGCCACGATCAGGGGGCTTCCCCGTTCAGCCTCATCCCCCCGTCGCCGAACTCCGCCTTCATGGTCATCCGGTCCCCGGCCTCGTCGATCACGAACAGCCCGCCCTCCGCGGCCCGGAAAGCCGCCCAGGCGTCGCGGGGGACGAGGGGCAGCCCGGCCCCGGACAACGCGTCCAGCGCGCGCTTCAGGCCGGTGATGACGACCTCCCCCGACCCCTCCCCGGATGTCAGGAGGCCAGTTTCCGCCTCCGCCTTCCCGGAGGCGGTCGCCTCCACGCCGGCGAACGAGAGGCCGGAGCTCTCCAGGTTGATGCTGCGCGGCGCGAACGGGGCGCCCCCCGTCTCGCCGTCGCCGGCCCCCAACGTCCCCGTCAGGCGGAAGGTCAGGGATCCCGGGTCGCGGGGGAGCGCCCCGTTCGGGTCGATTCTCGACCAGAGCGTCTCCCCGAACGTCACCCCCTTGATCAGGGCGGACGCCTCGAACGGCTCGTCCGCCTCCCCCTTCAGGACGGCGATCGGCACGGAGAGGAAGAGCCTCTCCTCCGCGACGCCGTAGCTCGTCCGCAGCCCCAGGACGGGGACGGTCGTCTCCCCGGAGAGGCCGCTGGCCGTCAGCCCGTAGGAGACGCGGCCGTCGCTCACGGACATCATGACCGAGGCGGGCCCGCAGGAGAACGTGTCGCCCGGGCCCCCGGCCGGGGCCGCGGCGGCCCCCTCGCACGATTCGGCGCCGGCCTCCAGCTCGAGGCTCGCCGCCCGGTAAAGCTCGGCGTTCTCGGGGGTCAGCGCCGGGGGAGGCCCGGAGAGGAGCGCGAGCATCGGAGCCGGCAGCGACGCGCCCCCCTTGACGCTGACGCCCCCGAACGAGGCCTCGCCGCCCGGGGCGCGGATATCCGCCCGATCGACGGTCATCTGACCGGACGCCTCGACGGTCCCGGCGCCCGCCGTCCGCCCGGCGCTGACCGACATGCCGCTCATGACGATCTCGGGGGACGTCCCGCGGGCGCCGCCGATCGTGAGGGCGGAGGCGGAGCCGTTCACCCGGAGGTCCCCGACGTCGCCGGAGAGGACGAGCGCCAGGTCGGGCGAGGTGAGCGTCGCGTCCTTCCCGCCCGCGCTCATCGTCGCGCCCTCGGGCAGCGTGGCGCGAACCTCGCCGTCCTCGTCGGTCATCACCAGGACCGGGACGCTGATCCGGGTGACGGGCGCGCCCTCCCCGTCGCCCGCCGCGCCGTCCGGGCCGGACGCGTCCGGGGCCGGATCCTCCGTCATCCGCGAGGAGACGATCACGTCACGGACGGTGACCCCGTCGGCCCGGTCCGCCACGGCGCCGTGGGTGACGACGTAGCCGGGCGCCCCGGCCGTGAAAATCTCCCACAGCCCGTCGGCGTCGACCGCGGCCAGGGCGGGGAGGGGCAGGGCGGCGATCGCCGACCCGAGAAGAAGCTTGCGCATGAGGTCGCATCCTTGATGAGGGTTGTTCGGGCCGAGGGTTCCGGCCGGAAGCCGTTTCCCGTGACGAAACGTGCGCCGGCGCGCGGCGGATCCGCGGCTCCGGATCACGGCGCGTAATGATCGCCGGGCGCCGGGACGGCGGCCGGGCCGACGACGGAGATCCGCTCCGGGCCGATGACGGCCCGGGTGGCGAGCTTGGCGGGGAGCCCGTGCCGGCCGGAGAGGATCATCTCCTCGACCGCCGTCCCGCCCGTCGCGTCCTCCGGGTCCGCGATCAGGAGAGCGGCCGGGACGCGGATCCTCAGGACGACGTCGCATCCGGACTCGTTCGAGAACCAGCGCGCGTCCTCCTCCATCGTCGACAGGTAAAGCAGGCCCGGACGGCCGCGGTTCCCGCCGGGCCGCCAGGTCTCCGGCCGGAACCCGTCGCGCGCCAGGTCGCGCGCGTTCCTCTCCGTGGTGCCGTGATGGAGCGTGACGAGGCCGCGGCCCGCCTCGATCATCGTCACCCGCACGTCCTCCGGGTCGAGCGCGATCCAGCTGTCCTCCAGCTCCGGGGCCAGCCCGCGGAGCCGGGCGTCCGGCGCGTCCCAGGCGTCCGGCCCGACCCGGTCGATGATCTCCGGCGACACGCCCTCGTAACGGTTCAGGTAGGTGATCGCGGTCATGCCGCGCGATCGCGCGTCGGCGATCCTGCCGCCCCAGCCCGCGCCGCGGTCAACGCATCGCCGCGTGCGGGACGGATCGGGGGAGAAGGCGACCCGGTGCAGGAAGGCGGAGGCGCGCATCTCCGCCTGGCCCCGCGTCCCGAGATGGACGCCGCCGTCGGCCCCCGGCAGCAGACGCTCCCGCGGCAGGTCGGACCCGTGCCAGAGGTCGGGCATGGTCATTCGGGGGAAGCGTCCGTGGCGCCGATCCGGACCCCGCACTCGCGGGCGACGAGGTCGCGGAACCCCTCCTCCCCGAGGCCGCCGTTCGACATGACCCAGCCCAGCATGTCCGCCGGGCCGCAGGACGCGTCGATGACGCCGGAAGCGAGGTTGCGGGCGGCGTCGTAAACCATGTCCCGCAGGTCGATCGCCTCCGCCAGGTCGGCCTCGTCGTCGGCCGCCCCGGCCGCGACCGCCTCCGCGATCAGCCGCGACGCCCGCGACCGGCAGATCGCGGAGGCGCTCATCTCATGGGAGACATCCGCGAAGCTTTTCAGGTCACGGCCGTTCGCGCTCACGCAGAGGACGCCGCCGTTTCGCGGATCGTCGCCGTCCGGGAAGAACGGGAAGGAGATGACGTGATCCGACCCGGCGGCGGACAGGGCCGCCATCAGCGCGATCGAGACGCCCGCGAGACCGGCGTCCCTGATGAGCATGGTCGCGACCGCGTCCGGCCCGCCTTCGTCGCGGGTCAGCGCGGTGAAGAAGTCGAACCCGAAACCGGGGCATGACCGCGCGGGATCGTTTTTCGCGATCAGCGGGAAACGCGCGTCCATGGCCGCGTCCCGCTCCCCGCCCCCGGCGAGGGCGGCGACGTATCGCAGCGCCAGGATCACCTCGTCGCAGGGGATCTCCCTGAT
>QFNI01000044.1 GCA_003240775.1 Mesorhizobium amorphae
GGGAGGATGTCGAAAACATCATCCTCAAGCTCCTTCAGGCTGCCGACTACAATGTCGAGCGCGCCCAGCGCGGCATCGTCTACATCGACGAGATCGACAAGATCTCGCGCAAGTCGGACAACCCCTCGATCACGCGTGACGTGTCGGGCGAGGGCGTTCAGCAGGCGCTGCTCAAGATCATGGAAGGCACGGTCGCCTCCGTGCCGCCCCAGGGCGGGCGCAAGCATCCGCAGCAGGAGTTCCTGCAGGTGGATACCGCGAACATCCTCTTCATCTGCGGCGGCGCCTTCGCCGGTCTCGACCGCATCATCTCTGATCGCGGCCGCAAGACCTCGATCGGCTTCGGTGCGTCCGTCGCCTCGCCTGAGGATCGCCGCTCGGGCGAACTGTTCCGCCAGGTGGAGCCGGAAGACTTGCTCAAATTTGGCCTGATCCCGGAATTCGTCGGCCGCCTGCCGGTGCTGGCGACGCTGGAAGACCTGGACGAGCCCGCGCTGATCCAGATTCTGACCGAGCCCAAGAACGCGCTGGTGAAGCAGTATCAGCGGCTGTTCGAGATGGAGAACGTGGACCTCACCTTCCACGAGAACGCACTCTCGGCCATCGCCAAGCGTGCCATCGAGCGCAAGACCGGTGCGCGCGGCCTGCGCTCCATCATGGAAGCGATCCTGCTCGACACCATGTTCGAGCTGCCGGCGCTCGAAGGCGTGCAGGAAGTGGTGATCTCGGAAGAGGTCGTCGGCGGCAAGGCGCGGCCCCTCTACATCTATGCCGAGCGCGAGGAAAAGGGCAGCGCGAGCGCCTGACCGGCGTCCGCGCTTCGGCCCACGGAGCACCCCGAAAGGTGACCTTGATTGCCACCTTTCGGACCTCCATCTAACTCCCGTGGGGCAGCCGGCTAAATCCGTGCTTTTGCGAGCCGCTTTCAGTGAGCGGCAAGGCGGATCGGCGTGTGCTCACGCACTCAAGGGCCGGGGCTGGCTCGAATGGGCGGCCCGGTCAGGAAAGGTTGGACCATGACCACTACACCAAGGTCTTCCAGTGACGTTTTCGCGGTGCTTCCGCTCCGCGACATCGTGGTGTTCCCGCACATGATCGTGCCGCTCTTCGTGGGGCGCGAGAAATCCATCAAGGCTCTGGAAGAGGTGATGGGGGCGGAAAAGCAGATCCTGCTCGCCACTCAGATGAATGCGGCAGACGACGATCCGGCGCCTGAATCCATTTACGACGTCGGTACCATCGCCAATGTTCTGCAACTGCTGAAGCTGCCCGACGGCACGGTCAAGGTGCTGGTCGAAGGCCAGGCGCGTGCGCGCGTCGACGGCTTCACCGAACGCACCGATTTCCACGAGGCCACCGCCACCCTGCTCGAAGAGCCGGAGGAGGACGAGGTCGAGGTGGAAGCACTTGCGCGCTCCGTGGTCTCGGACTTCGAGAACTACGTGAAGCTCAACAAGAAGATTTCGCCGGAAGTGGTGGGCGCCGCCAACCAGATCGACGACTATTCCAAGCTCGCCGATACCGTCGCTTCGCACCTGGCCATCAAGATTGCCGAGAAGCAGGAGATGCTCTCGACCCTCTCCGTCAAGGAGCGGCTGGAAAAGGCCATGGGCTTCATGGAGTCGGAGATTTCCGTGCTCCAGGTGGAAAAGCGCATCCGCTCGCGCGTCAAGCGCCAGATGGAGAAGACCCAGCGCGAGTACTACCTCAACGAGCAGATGAAGGCGATCCAGAAGGAACTCGGCGAGGGCGAGGACGGCCGCGACGAGGCAGCCGAGCTCGAAGCCCGCATCAAGAAGACCAAGCTGTCCAAGGAAGCCCGCGAGAAGGCCGATGCCGAGCTGAAGAAGCTCCGCACGATGTCGCCCATGTCGGCGGAAGCCACCGTGGTGCGCAACTATCTCGACTGGCTCTTGTCGCTGCCCTGGGGCAAGCCTTCCAAGGTCCGCACCGATCTCGACTTCGCGCAGGAAGTGCTCGACACCGACCACTATGGCCTCGACAAGGTCAAGGACCGCATCGTCGAATACCTCGCGGTGCAGAGCCGTCAGCGCAAGCTGAAGGGCCCGATCCTCTGCCTCGTTGGTCCTCCCGGCGTCGGCAAGACCTCGCTTGCCAAGTCGATCGCGAAAGCCACGGGGCGTGAATATGTCCGCATGGCGCTCGGCGGCGTGCGCGACGAGGCCGAGATCCGTGGCCACCGCCGCACCTATATCGGCTCCATGCCCGGCAAGGTCGTGCAGTCGATGAAGAAGGCCAAGAAGTCGAACCCGCTCTTCCTGCTCGACGAGATCGACAAGATGGGCATGGACTTCCGCGGCGATCCGTCTTCGGCGCTTCTCGAGGTCTTGGATCCCGAGCAGAACTCGACGTTCATGGACCACTATCTGGAGGTCGAATACGACCTCTCGTCCGTGATGTTCGTGACGACGGCGAACACGATGAACATCCCTGGGCCCTTGCTGGACCGCATGGAGATCATCCGCATCGCCGGCTACACCGAGGACGAGAAGGTCGAGATCGCCAAGCGCCACCTGATGCCCAAGGTCGTCCGCGACCATGCGCTTCAGCCCTCCGAGTTCTCGGTTACCGAGGACGCGATCCGCGAGGTTATCCGCACCTATACGCGGGAAGCCGGCGTGCGTTCGCTGGAGCGCGAGCTGATGAAGCTCGGGCGCAAGGCGGTCACCGAGATCATCAAGACCAAGGTCGCGACGGTCGCGGTGACGAAGGAGAACCTGTCCGACTATCTCGGTGTCGAGCGTTACCGCTTCGGCATCATCGATGCGGAAGACCAGGTCGGTGTGGTCACGGGCCTCGCCTGGACCGAGGTCGGCGGTGAACTTCTGACGGTTGAAGGCGTCATGATGCCCGGCAAGGGCAAGATGACGGTGACCGGCAACCTGAAGGACGTGATGAAAGAATCGATCTCGGCGGCGGCGTCTTACGTCCGCTCCCGTGCCATCGATTTCGGCATCGAGCCGCCGGTCTTCGAGAAGCGCGACATCCACGTGCACGTGCCGGAAGGTGCGACGCCCAAGGACGGGCCTTCGGCGGGCACTGCGATGGCGACGGCCATGGTCTCGCTTCTGACCGGCATTCCGATCCGCAAGGATGTGGCGATGACGGGCGAGATCACGCTGCGCGGCAGGGTGCTGCCGATCGGCGGTCTCAAGGAGAAGCTGCTCGCGGCCCTTCGCGGCGGCATCAAGAAGGTGCTCATCCCCGAGGACAACGCCAAGGATCTGGCCGATATCCCGGAGAACGTGAAGAACGCGCTCGACATCGTGCCGGTCAGCCGGGTCGGCGAGGTTCTGGAGCACGCTTTGGTGCGGATGCCCGAGCCGATCGAATGGGTCGAGCCGAACATCACGGCGCCGGCCACCACGCCGGAGATCGCCGACGAAGGCGGCAAGTCCCTCGCCCATTGAGGGGCGGACCTCATACGAAAGCAGGAAGCCGGGCCTCGTGCCCGGCTTTTTTTCGGTGGTCAGAACCCCGGTTTTCCAAGGGATTCCTTGACCTTTCGCGCGATTCCCGCTTGTTAGGTCTCCGGCTTGGCATCAAGAAAGCCGCCTGGCGCCGGTGTTTCGGGTGCCCGGTTTCTGAGGGTCCGGCCAAGAGGAGCTGGATCAACCCAAAGGGGAGTGCGCATGAACAAGAATGAATTCGTCGCGGCCGTGGCGGAAGCCTCGAGCCTGTCCAAGGCCGATGCAGCAACCGCCGTCGAGGCCATGGTGAGCGTGATCACGAGCGAGCTGAAGAGTGGCGGCGATGTGCGCATCGTCGGCTTCGGCAACTTCACCGTGTCCAAGCGTGCCGAGACCACCGGCCGCAACCCCCAGACGGGCGCGGAAGTGAAGATCCCCGCGCGCACCGTGCCGAAGTTCTCGGCCGGCAAGGGCCTCAAGGATGCGGTGAACTGAGCGGACCCCGCTCCACCGCCTCATCAAGAGCCGGGCCTTCGTGCCCGGCTTTTTCGTGCTGGAAAGCCCGACATCCGGATCGCCCGCGAGCATGGCTCGTTTCGTGTGTCGGGAGGTTCGTGATGGGTCTGGTGGGCGATGACGGACTCGAACCGCCGACATCCTCGGTGTAAACGAGGCGCTCTACCAACTGAGCTAATCGCCCTTCCGGGAGCGCAGAACTAAGCGCTTCCGCCTCCTGCCGCAAGCCCTGCGCATCGTTTCAAAGAAGAGCCATTCAAGCGCTTGACAGGGCAGGGGCTACCCCTTAATCCACCGCTCAAGACGCCGGGCGGACACGCTCTCGGCGCCAAGCGCGGGTGTAGCTCAGTCGGTTAGAGTGCCGGCCTGTCACGCCGGAGGTCGCGGGTTCGAGCCCCGTCACTCGCGCCATTTCTTCTTAAATCACAGTGAAGTTTCTAAAGCTCTTCGTGCTGAGGAGCTTTTCGGTTGTGTGGTGCCACTCGCGACCCGGCGGCCTGCATTCGCTGCAACTCGACACCTTCCTCGCGCCGCGACAGATCGCTTGGATGCGGGCGCGATTTTCTTTCGCCACGGTCGGCGGATGCGCCTGGAGCGGCGTGTGATTTTCTTTGTCCACCTATCAGATCAGAGAAGGCGCATTGCCTCTGCAAGGCTGGCGGCCAGGTCGCCTCGCGGCTCGACCTCGATCCCGTCCAGGTTCAGCCATTGCCGCATCAGGTCGAGTTCTGCGGCGAGTTCATGCGCCGTGTCCGCCGGCGCCTCGCGCTCGGCGTGGGCGGCCAGGACGCGGAGCACCTTGGCCGCGCGGTCGGCCTTGAGATCGACGCGGGCGGCTATGCTGTCGCGCAGCAGGAAAGGCAGCACGTAGTAGCCGAACTGGCGCTTGGCGGCGGGGGTGTAGATTTCCAGCCGGTACCGGAAGTCGAAAAGGCTTTCCGCGCGCGCCCGCTCCCAGACCAGAGGATCGAAAGGCGACAGCAGGGCGCGGCCTTCGCCGCGGCGCGGCAGCTTGGCATCCTTGTGCAGGAAAGCCGGGCGATTCCAGCCTCGGACTTCGACGGGCACCAGGGTGCCGTCCTCCACAAGCTCCGCGAGCCGGGCGCGCGACTCTGCGGGGCCGAGGCGGAAGTAGTCGCGCAGGCAGCTTTCGGTTGCGACGCCATGAGCACGGGCCGAGAGCGCGAGAAGTGCGCGTTGCGCGTCGGCCTCGTTCGGGACGGGCTGCTCGATCACGGCTCGGGGCAAGGCGCGCTCCGGCAGGTCGTAGACCCGCTCGAAGCTCGACCGGCGATGCGCGGCCGTTAGCCTGCCCGCCCAGAACAGCCACTCGAACGCCTTCTTGGTGTCGCTCCAACCCCACCATCCGCCCGAGCCCCGCTCGCCTTCCAGTTCCGATGCGGCGAGGGGACCGCCTTTCTCCACCCGGTCGAACACCTTCTCGATCAGGTCCGCGCGCTCACGGCCGAAACGGGCGAGGCCGCCATAGATGCCGTCGCCGCGCTCCGCGCGCCGCATGCGCCACTGGAGCAGGGGCCAGAGCGCCACCGGCAGGAAGGACGCCTCGTGCGCCCAGTATTCGAAGAAGAGCCGCTTGCGGCCGCGCGCAGCGTCTTCCAGCTCGCTCGGCGCATAGATGCCGAGGCGCGAGAAGAGCGGCATGTAATGCGCCCGCACGAGGACGCTTACCGAATCGATCTGCAGGAGGTTGAGCCGGTCGACCGTCTTTCCGATCTGGCGCCGCCCGATCTCGAGCGGCTGGCGCGGCTTGTGGAGGCCTTGCGCGGCGAGCGCGATGCGCCTTGCCTGAGCGTTGGAAAGCGTTTGAACCATTCCCGCTTCTGCCATGCGCGTGGGCTGCGGCAAAGCCGGCAGGGAAAGTGTTGGCCGAATGGGGTCCGGGGCCTACATCAGAGCAAAGAACAGGCGGGGCCTGCGGCCAACTGGTTCTTGCGTCGTCTACGGGCCTGCGCTAACGCTCGCCCCGATCGCGGCAGGTGGTTTTCGGACTTCCATCCCAAGGGCTCCCGCCGCCTTTTCCTGCCGAAAACCGCATCCTCCGCGGCTCGGCTCTCAGGACACGCGGTGCATGGACGCGCTTCTTCTTTCCTACCTGCCGGTGGTGATCTTCATGGGCGTGGCCCTGCTGATCGGCGTGGCCCTCCTCGTGGCCCCGTTCCTGGTCGCGTATCGCAATCCCGACCCTGAGAAACTGTCTGCCTACGAATGCGGCTTCAATGCGTTCGACGACGCGCGCATGAAGTTCGACGTGCGGTTTTACCTCGTGGCAATCCTGTTCATCATTTTCGATCTCGAAGTGGCCTTTCTGTTTCCGTGGGCCGTGTCATTCGGTCAAATCGGCTGGGTGGGCTTCTGGTCGATGATGGCATTCCTGGGCGTGCTGACGGTGGGCTTCATCTACGAATGGAAGAAGGGAGCGCTGGAATGGGATTGAGCGACGCTTCGCCGACCCTGGTCGCCCCGCGGCCCAAGGGCATCCTCGATCCGGCCACGGGCCGTCCGATCGGTGAGAACGATCCGACGTTTCGCGAGATCAACGCGGAACTGTCCGAGAAGGGCTTCCTCGTCACCTCGTCGGAAGCGCTCATCACCTGGGCGCGCACCGGCTCGCTCATGTGGATGACCTTCGGGCTCGCCTGCTGCGCGGTCGAGATGATGCAGATGTCGATGCCGCGCTACGACGCCGAGCGCTTCGGCATCGCGCCCCGCGCTTCGCCGCGCCAGTCCGACGTGATGATCGTGGCGGGCACGCTCACCAACAAGATGGCGCCGGCGCTGCGCAAGGTCTACGACCAGATGCCCGAGCCGCGCTACGTGATCTCGATGGGCTCCTGCGCCAACGGCGGCGGCTACTACCACTATTCCTATTCCGTGGTGCGGGGCTGCGACCGCGTGGTGCCGGTCGACATCTACGTGCCCGGCTGCCCGCCGACCGCGGAAGCGCTGCTCTACGCCTTCCTGCTCCTGCAAAAGAAGATTCGCCGCACCGGCACGATCGAGCGGTAGGAAGCTGACGGCATGTCCGACGCCCTGAACAAACTCTCCGAGCACCTGACGGGCAAGCTCGGCTCCAAGCTCGGCCAGGCTGCGATCGCCTATGGCGAGCTGACGCTGACGATTTCCGCCGACGCCTTGATCGAGGTGATGCAGTTCCTGCGCGACGACGCGGAATGCCGCTTCATCAACTTCATCGACGCCTGCGGCGTGGACTATCCCGGCCGCGCGCAGCGTTTCGAGGTGGTCTACCACCTGATGTCGCCGTCCAAGAACCAGCGCATCCGGGTGAAGCTGTCCACCGACGAGGACACCCCAGTGCCGAGCCTGACCGGCGTCTATCCGGGCGCGGACTGGTTCGAGCGCGAGGCCTACGACCTCTACGGCATCCTCTTCTCCGACCATCCCGACCTGCGGCGCCTGCTGACCGATTACGGCTTCGAGGGCCATCCGCTGCGCAAGGACTTCCCGCTTACCGGCTTCGTGGAGGTGCGCTACGACGACGAGGCCAAGCGTGTCGTCTACGAGCCGGTCGAACTGCGCCAGGAGTTCCGCTCTTTCGACTTCCTGTCGCCATGGGAAGGCACCGAATACGTGCTGCCGGGCGACGAGAAAGCCAAGGCACACTGACAATGGCCGAGACCAACGTCCGCAACTTCAACATCAATTTTGGGCCGCAGCATCCTGCCGCCCACGGCGTGCTGCGCCTCGTGCTCGAGCTCGACGGCGAGGTGGTGGACCGCGTTGACCCGCATATCGGGCTCCTGCATCGCGGCACCGAGAAGCTGATCGAGACCAAGACCTATCTCCAGGCCGTGCCCTATTTCGACCGGCTGGATTACGTCGCGCCGATGAACCAGGAGCACGCGTTCGCGCTCGCGGTGGAGCGCCTGATCGGCATCGAGGTGCCCAAGCGCGGCCAGCTGATCCGAGTGCTCTATAGCGAGATCGGCCGCATCCTCTCGCATCTGCTCAACGTGACCACGCAAGCGCTCGACGTGGGCGCGCTGACGCCGCCGCTCTGGGGCTTCGAGGAGCGCGAGAAGCTGATGAGCTTCTACGAGCGGGCCTGCGGCGCGCGCATGCACGCAGCCTATTTCCGCCCCGGCGGTGTTCACCAGGATCTGCCCGAGAAGCTCGTCGAAGACATCGGCAAGTGGATCGACCCGTTCCTCAAGACGGTGGACGACCTCGACACGCTGCTCACGGGCAACCGCATCTTCAAGCAGCGCAACGTCGATATCGGGCTCGTGACCCTGGAAGACGCCTGGGCCTGGGGTTTCTCGGGCGTGATGGTGCGCGGCTCGGGCTCTCCGTGGGACCTGCGCAAGAGCCAGCCCTACGAGTGCTATTCCGAGATGGAATTCGACATTCCGATCGGCAAGAACGGCGATTGCTACGACCGCTACCTCATCCGCATGGAAGAGATGCGCCAGTCGGCGTCCATCATGCGCCAGTGCGTGGACCGGCTTCTCGGCGCGGAAAAGGTCGGACCCGTTTCCAATCTCGACGGCAAGGTGGTTCCGCCCAAGCGCGCGGCCATGAAGCGTTCGATGGAAGCGCTGATCCACCACTTCAAGCTCTACACCGAAGGCTACCGCGTGCCCGCGGGCGAGGTCTATGCGGCTGTCGAAGCGCCCAAGGGCGAGTTCGGCGTGTACCTGGTGTCGGACGGCACCAACAAGCCCTACCGCTGCAAGCTGCGCGCGCCTGGCTTCGCGCATCTCCAGGCGATGGACTTCCTGTGCCGCGGCCATCTGCTGGCCGACGTTTCCGCCGTGCTCGGCTCGCTCGACATCGTGTTCGGCGAGGTCGACCGCTGATGCTGGCACGCTCGCCCACGGACATCGTGATCGACACCCGCACGGGGCGGGTGGAGAACGCGTCTGGGCGCGAGCGGGCTGCCATCGGCGCGCTGAGAGGCGCGCTTCTCGCCTTGGAGCCCATCCACACTTTCGGTTTCTCCTATGTCACGCGGGCGGTGCGCAAGGCGCTGCCGAGCGGCAAGACAATGTTGTTCCTGCTCGGTCAGGACAGCGTGATGCGCACCGATTTCTGCGATGCCTACTGGTCCGTGTTCGTGCGGCCGGGCTATCCCTACGAGCGGTCGATCGAGGCGCTCGTCCAATCCGCGCGCGACGTGGATTACGGCTTCATCGACGGCGGCGCGAACCACGGCTACTGGTCGATCATGGTGTCCGGGCCGGCGGGCGGCTTCAAGAAGGCCGTCGCGGTGGAAGCGGCATCCGACACCTTTGCGCATCTCGACGAGAACCGCGTCTTGAACGGCGAGCGCTTCACGGCGCTGAACAAGGCCATCGGCGCTCGAAGCGGCGAGCATGTGCGCATCTTCGGCCACAAGCACGAGGCGCGCTCGACGGTGCAGCCCTCCGCCGATGCCAAGCCGATCCTCGACTGCGAGACCGTGTCGGTCGATGACCTCGCGGCACGGCCGGAATTCGCCGGGCTCGACAAGTTCATCGTCAAGCTCGATGTCGAGGGGGTCGAGATTCCCGCCTTCGAAGGCTCCACGCGGCTTCTTTCGGGAGACACGGCCTTCGTCTACGAGGAGCACGGCTCGGATCGCGCGCACGAGAACACGCGTCACGTGCTGGACAAGCTCGGCTTGCGCGTCTTCTGGCTGGGCGAGGGAACCCCGCGCGAAATCCTGCGCGCGGATGAAGTCGGGCCCATCAAGAAGTCGCGTCGCTTCGGCTACGACATGGTGGCGACCAAGAGCCCGTTCTGGCTCGCCCGCTTCGAGCGCATGACGGCGACGGCCCCTTCGGCCCGGCGCTGAGACAAGGTTTATTCGATGAGTGTCCGCAGACTAGCAGCCCCCGAGGAACAGCCCGCAGCGTTTGCTTTCAGCAACGACAATGCGGCCTGGGCCGATGCGACCATCCGCAAGTATCCCGTGGGCCGGCAGCAGTCTGCGGTGATCCCGCTTCTGATGCGGGCGCAGGAGCAGGACGGCTGGGTCACGCGGGCGGCCATCGAGGCGATCGCCAAGATGCTCGACATGCCCTTCATCCGCGTGCTCGAGGTCGCGACCTTCTACACGCAGTTCCAGTTGAAGCCCGTGGGCTCGCGGGCGCATGTGCAGGTGTGCGGAACGACGCCCTGCGCACTGCGCGGCGCGGGCGACCTGATGGCCGTCTGCCGCAGCAAGATCCACCACGAGCAGTTCCACCTCAACGCGTCCGGCACGCTTTCCTGGGAAGAGGTGGAGTGCCTGGGCGCATGCGTGAACGCGCCGATGGTGATGGTGTTCAAAGACACCTACGAGGACCTCACGCCCGAGCGGCTTTCCGAGATCATCGATGCCTTCGACCGCGGGGAGGGCGCCGACGTGCCCGTCGGGCCGCAGAACGGGCGCTTTCTTTCCGCGCCCCAGGCGGGGTTCACGACGCTGATCGACGAGGAGGCGGTGCTCGCTTCCGTGCGCGAGCGTCAGGATGAGCGCCGTCAGGCAGCTGTAGCGGCCGAGCCGGCCGTGCCGCCATCCTATGCGGCCAAGCCCGAGACCCACGCGCCCGAGACCAATCCGGCCATCAAATCGCCTTCGCCCGAAAAGGTCGCGCCGGCCGTGGAAGCGGCTGCGAGTGCTGCGCCCGTGCCCCACGACAAGGCGGCTGCCGACCGGGCCGAGCCGCGCGTCGAGGGCGAAGGCAAGGAACGCACCCGCCCCATCGAGCCGGCGGCCGATCCTGCGGACAAGGCTCCCGAGCTGTCTTCGGTCACCCCCATCGAGGGTGTCGAGGGCGCCAAGCCCGAGGGCGACAAATCGTGATGACCGCAACGAAACGGCGGGAAACCCGCCCCTTGCTGCGCTGAGGTGGAATGATGCTGGCCGACAAGGACCGTATCTTCAACAACATCTATGGCCGCTTCGACAAATCGTTGAAGGGGGCACAGGCGCGCGGCGCGTGGGACGACACGGCCGGGCTGATCGCCAAGGGCCGCGACTGGATCATCAACGAGATGAAGGCGTCGGGCCTGCGGGGACGCGGCGGCGCGGGCTTCCCTACGGGCCTCAAATGGTCGTTCATGCCGAAGGTGTCGGACGGGCGTCCCTGCTACCTCGTGGTCAATGCCGACGAGTCGGAGCCCGGCACCTGCAAGGACCGCGAGATCCTGCGCAACGACCCGCACACGCTGGTGGAAGGCTGCCTTCTCGCGGGCTTCGCGATGGGCGCGGTCGCCGCCTACATCTATGTGCGCGGCGAGTTCATCCGCGAGCGCGAAGCGCTGCAGCGCGCGGTGGACGAAGCCTATGACGCCGGGCTGATCGGCAAGAACAACAAGAGCGGCTACGATTTCGAGATCGTCGTCCACCACGGCGCGGGCGCTTACATCTGCGGCGAGGAGACCGCACTTCTCGAAAGCCTGGAAGGCAAGAAGGGCCAGCCGCGGCTGAAGCCGCCATTCCCCGCCAATGTCGGCCTGTATGGCTGCCCGACCACCGTGAACAACGTCGAATCGATCGCGGTGGCGCCCACCATCCTGCGGCGCGGCGCGGGCTGGTTCGCGGGCTTCGGGCGGCCCAACAATGTCGGCACCAAGCTGTTCTGCGTGTCGGGGCATGTGAACAACCCGTGCACGGTTGAAGAGGTGATGGGCCTGTCCTTCCGCGAGCTGATCGACACCCATTGCGGCGGCATCCGCGGCGGCTGGGACAACCTGTTGGCCGTGATCCCCGGTGGCGCGTCCGTGCCGCTCGTGCCTGCGGAGCAGATCATCGACGCGCCGATGGATTTCGACGGGTTGCGCGATCTGAAATCCGGTCTTGGCACGGCGGCGGTGATCGTGATGGACAAGTCGACCGACATCGTGAAGGCGATCGCGCGGCTTTCCTATTTCTACAAGCACGAGTCCTGCGGCCAGTGCACGCCGTGCCGCGAGGGCACGGGCTGGATGTGGCGCGTGATGGAGAGGCTCGTGCGCGGCGAAGCGCAGAAGCGCGAGATCGACATGCTGCTCGACGTGACCAAGCAGGTCGAGGGCCACACGATCTGCGCGCTGGGCGACGCCGCCGCCTGGCCGATCCAGGGCCTGATGCGCCATTTCCGCCCCGAGGTGGAACGCCGCATCGACGAATTTTCCCGCAATGCTCACCGCGCCGAACCGGTGCTGGTTGCGGCGGAGTGAGTGTGAACGCCTATGGCTAAGCTCAAGATCGACGGTCGCGAGATCGAGGTTCCCGATCACTACACGATCCTCCAGGCAGCCGAGGATGCGGGTGCGGAAGTGCCGCGCTTCTGCTTCCACGAGCGGTTGTCGATCGCCGGCAACTGCCGCATGTGCCTGGTCGAGGTGAAAGGCGGGCCGCCCAAGCCGCAGGCGTCGTGCGCCATGGGCGTGAAGGACTTGCGCCCCGGCCCGAACGGCGAGCCGCCGGAGGTGTTCACCAACACGCCGATGGTGAAGAAGGCGCGCGAAGGGGTGATGGAGTTCCTGCTCATCAACCACCCGCTCGACTGCCCGATCTGCGACCAGGGCGGCGAATGCGACCTGCAGGACCAGGCGATGGCCTTCGGCGTCGACGCGTCCCGCTACGGCGAGAACAAGCGCGCGGTCGAGGACAAATATATCGGCCCGCTCGTCAAGACGATCATGAACCGCTGCATCCACTGCACGCGGTGCGTTCGCTTCACGACGGAAGTGGCCGGCATTTCCGAGCTCGGCCTGATCGGCCGCGGCGAGGATGCCGAGATCACCACCTATCTCGAACAGGCGATGACGTCCGAGCTCCAGGGCAACGTGATCGACCTCTGCCCCGTGGGCGCGCTGACCTCGCGACCCTATGCCTTCCAGGCGCGGCCGTGGGAATTGAAGAAGACCGAATCGATCGACGTGATGGATGCCGTTGGCTCGGCCATCCGCGTGGACAGCCGCGGCCGCGAGGTGATGCGCATCCTGCCGCGTGTCAACGAGGCGGTGAACGAGGAATGGATCTCGGACAAGACGCGCTTCGTGTGGGACGGCCTGAAGACCCAGCGGCTCGACCGTCCATATGTCCGCGTCAACGGCAAGCTGCGCGCGGCATCGTGGGGCGAGGCGTTCGACGCGGTTCGGGCAGCCGTCGCGGGCAAGAGCAATATCGGCGCGGTGGCGGGCGATCTCGCGACTGTCGAGGAGATGTATGCGCTGAAGGCGCTGCTCGCTTCGCTCGGCTCGCAGAGCATCGATTGCCGTCAGGACGGGGCTGCGCTGCATCCGCGCTTCGGGCGCGCGAGCTATGTGTTCAATCCGACCATCGAAGGCATCGAGCAGGCTGACGCGCTTCTCATCGTCGGCGCCAATCCGCGTTTCGAGGCATCCGTTCTGAACGCGCGCATCAGGAAGCGCTGGCGCACCGGCGCGATGCCCGTGGGCGTCGTGGGCGATGTCGGCGATCTCCGCTACGACTACGCGCATCTCGGCAACGGCACGGATTCGCTGGGCGAGCTTTTGGCTGGGCGCGGCAGCTTTGCGGAAACCCTGAAGAACGCCAAGAAGCCCATGGTCATCGTGGGGCAGGGCGCCATCCAGGGCGCGAGCGGCGAAGCGGTGCTTTCAGCGGCTGCGCGCATCGCGAGCGACGTGGGCGCCTTTGCCGAAGGCTGGAACGGGTTTGCCGTGCTGCACACCGCGGCAGCCCGTGTCGGCGGCCTCGACATCGGCTTCGTGCCCGAGGACGCAGGTGCGAACGCCGCTGCCATCGTGGCGGGTTCGGACGTTCTCTTCCTGCTTGGTGCGGACGAGATCGACCTCGCGCCCGCCAAGGGCTTCGTCGTCTATGTCGGCACGCATGGCGACAACGGCGCCCACCGCGCTGACGTGATCCTGCCGGGCTCGGCCTATACCGAAAAGACCGGCATCTACGTCAACACCGAAGGCCGCGTGCAGCAGACCAACCGCGCAGGCTTCGCACCGGGCGACGCCAGGGACGACTGGGCGATCCTGCGCGCCTTGTCGGATGTGCTCGGCAAGCGCCTGCCTTTCGACTCGCTGGCGCAGCTTCGCGCGAAGCTGTTCGCCGAGTTCCCGCATCTGGCTGAGATGGGCGAGATCGCTTCCGCCTCGTCGGATCTCTCGGCGCTGGCGTCTGTCGGCGGCGAGATGGCCAAGGGCCCGTTCCAGCCCGCGCTGGAAGATTTCTACCTTTCCAACCCGATCGCCCGCGCATCCGCCGTCATGGCTGAATGCTCGGCGCTCGCGCGCGGCAACTACCGCCAAGCCGCGGAGTAGGCACGATGCCCGAATTTCTCTCGACCTATGTGTGGCCGGCGGCGCTGATCCTCATTCAGTCGCTGGCGCTTCTCGTCATCCTGCTCGTCTTCATCGCCTACCTGCTCTACGCCGATCGCAAGGTGTGGGCGGCAGTCCAGCTGCGCCGTGGACCGAACGTGGTCGGGCCTTGGGGACTCCTGCAATCCTTCGCCGATCTCTTGAAGTTCGTGGTGAAGGAGCCGGTGATTCCGGCCGGCGCCAACAAGGGCATCTTCCTGCTCGCCCCGCTGGTCGCCGCGGTACTGGCGCTTTCGGCCTGGGCGGTGATCCCGGTGAGTGCGGGTTGGGCGGTCGCCAACATCAATGTCGGCATCCTCTACGTGTTCGCCATCGCCTCGCTCGAGGTCTACGGCGTGATCATGGCCGGCTGGGCGTCGAACTCGAAATATCCGTTTCTCGGCGCGCTCCGTTCGGCGGCGCAAATGGTCTCCTACGAAGTTTCCATCGGCTTCGTGATCGTTTGCGTGCTGCTGACGGTGGGCTCGCTCAACCTCACGGACATCGTGCTGTCGCAGACCACCGGCCTTGGAACCTGGCTCGGCCTGCCCGGCTCGATCCTCGACTGGAACTGGCTCGCGCTGTTTCCGATGTTCGTGATCTTCTTCATCTCGGCGCTTGCCGAGACGAACCGTCCGCCCTTCGACCTCGTGGAGGCCGAGTCGGAGCTGGTTGCCGGCCACATGATCGAATACTCGTCCACGCCGTTCCTTCTGTTCTTCCTGGGCGAGTATGTGGCCATCGTGCTGATGTGCGCGCTGACCACCATCCTGTTCCTCGGGGGCTGGCTGCCGCCCTTCGACTTCGCGCCCTTCACCTGGGTGCCGGGCGTGATCTGGTTCGTGCTGAAGGTCACCTTCGTGTTCTTCATGTTCGCGATGGTGAAGGCTTTCGTGCCGCGCTACCGCTACGACCAGTTGATGCGGCTGGGCTGGAAGGTGTTCCTGCCGATCTCGCTCGCGATGGTGGTGATCACCGCGTTCTTCCTCAAGCTCACCGGGCTCGCCTGATGAGCTTGGCTTGGCTCGGCGCCGGGCTGGGGCTCGCCCTGGCTCTTGCCGAGCTTCTCGTCATCCGGGCGCTGTCGCGGCGCGTCGATTTGCCTGAGACCAGGCAAGCGCTACGTGTTGCGGCAATGGTCCAGATCGTGCTCTTCCCCGTCGCGGGCTGGTTCATCCTGCCCCTCGTCTTCGGAGACTAGGTTCATGTCGGCGCTCGCACAGGCGGCCAAGGGGCTGCTTCTCAAGGAGTTCGTCGGCGCATTCTTTCTTTCGATGCGCCAGTTCTTCCGGCCCAAATACACGCTGAACTACCCGCACGAGAAAGGGCCGCTCTCGCCCCGCTTCCGCGGCGAGCACGCGTTGCGCCGCTATCCCAACGGCGAGGAACGCTGCATCGCCTGCAAGCTCTGCGAGGCGATCTGCCCCGCGCAGGCCATCACGATCGAAGCCGGCCCGCGCCGCAACGACGGCACGCGCCGCACCGTGCGCTACGACATCGACATGGTGAAGTGCATCTATTGCGGCTTTTGCCAGGAGGCGTGCCCGGTGGACGCCATCGTGGAAGGCCCGAACTTCGAGTTCTCGACGGAAACGCGCGAAGAACTCTACTACGACAAGGAAAAGCTGCTCGCCAACGGCGACAGGTGGGAGCGCGAGATCGCGCGCAACCTCTCGCTGGACGCGCCTTTCCGCTGAGCAAAGTGGCCGCAACGCGGCAAAAGATGGACGGGGCGGGAAGCCTCGTCTAAGGAGCACGCGAGTTCCCCCGGCCTGACGACAGGCAGGCGCCGACGCAAGGCCGGGCTCGAACGCGCATTCGAGGAATATCCATGCTGAACGGGCTGGAAGCGGTCTTCTTCTACCTATTCGCCTTCGTGGCGGTGGGCGCAGCGTTCATGGTGATTGCGGCGCGCAATCCCGTGCATTCCGTGCTGTTCCTGATTCTCACCTTCTTCAACGCGTCCGGCCTGTTCCTGCTCACGGGCGCCGAATTCCTCGCGATGATCCTGCTGGTGGTTTATGTCGGCGCGGTGGCGGTGCTGTTCCTTTTCGTCGTGATGATGCTCGACGTGGACTTCGCCGAACTGAAGAGCGGCGCGCTGCAATATGCGCCCATCGGCGCGCTGGTCGGCCTCATCCTGATGGGCGAGCTGATCGTGGTGCTCGGCGGCTATGCCTTCTCGCCGCAGCTCGCGACCCAGATCGCCATGCCCACGCCCGATATCGTGACGCGCCACAACACGGCGGCACTCGGCGACGTTCTCTACACCAACTACATCCTCGCCTTCCAACTGGCCGGCATGGTGCTCTTGGTGGCCATGATCGGCGCGATCGTTCTCACACTCCGCCACAAGCCGAACGTGAAGCGCCAGGACATCACCCGTCAGGTCGCGCGTACGCCCGAGACGGCCATCGAAATCCGCAAGGTTCGCACGGGGGAGGGCGTGTGATGGCTGTCGGCATCGCACACTACATCACGGTATCCGCCATCCTGCTCACGATCGGCGTGTTCGGCATCTTCCTGAACCGCAAGAACGTGATCGTCATCCTGATGTCGGTGGAGCTGATCCTGCTCGCCGTGAACATCAACTTCGTGGCCTTCTCGGCGGCGCTGAACGACCTGTCGGGTCAGGTCTTCGCGCTGTTCGTGCTGACGGTCGCTGCCGCCGAGGCAGCCATCGGCCTGGCCATTCTCGTCGTATTCTTCCGCAACCGCGGCTCGATCGCGGTGGAAGACGTGAACATGATGAAGGGCTGATCGGCCGCGCCCATGTACCAGGCAATCGTCTTCCTGCCGCTTCTCGGCTTCCTGATCGCCGGCCTCTTCGGCAATCGCATCGGGGCCAAGGCCTCCGAATACGTCACCACCGGCCTGATGATGGTGGTGGCGGTTCTGTCGTGGGTGGCCTTCTTCACGGTGGCGCTCGGCAGCGCCGAGGCCTTCACGGTGCCCGTGCTGCGTTTCATCGACCTGGGCGATCTGCAGGCGGACTGGGCGCTCAGGATCGACACGCTGACGGTCGTGATGCTGGTGGTCGTCAACACCGTTTCGTGCCTCGTACACCTGTATTCCATCGGCTACATGCACGACGACCCGCATCGGCCGCGCTTCTTCGCCTATCTCTCGCTGTTCACCTTCGCCATGCTGATGCTGGTGACGTCGGACAACCTGATCCAGATGTTCTTCGGCTGGGAGGGCGTCGGGCTCGCCTCCTATCTGCTGATCGGCTTCTGGTATCAGAAGCCCTCCGCCAACGCGGCGGCGATGAAGGCGTTCGTGGTCAACCGCGTGGGCGATTTCGGGTTCGCCCTCGGCATCTTCGGCGTGTTCGTGCTGTTCGGCTCGGTCGATTTCGACACGATCTTCGCGAACGCGGCCTCCTTCGCTCCCGTGGCCGAAGGCGCGCCGCCGGCGGCTGCAACGGTTCTCGAGTTTCTGGGCTATGCACTGAACCCGCAGGCCGCGCTGACCGTCGTCTGCCTGCTGCTGTTCATGGGCGCGATGGGCAAGTCGGCCCAGGTGCCGCTGCACACCTGGTTGCCGGACGCCATGGAAGGCCCGACGCCGGTGTCCGCGCTGATCCATGCGGCGACGATGGTGACGGCGGGCGTGTTCATGCTGGCGCGCTTGTCGCCGCTGTTCGAGCTGTCGCACTCAGCACTTACGGTGGTGACGTTTGTCGGCGCCTTCACCGCTTTCTTCGCGGCGACCGTGGGTCTCGTGCAGAACGACATCAAGCGCGTGATCGCCTATTCGACCTGTTCGCAGCTCGGCTACATGTTCGTGGCGCTGGGCCTGGGCTTCTATTCGGCCGCCGTGTTCCACCTCTTCACGCACGCCTTCTTCAAGGCGCTGCTGTTCCTGGGCTCGGGCTCGGTGATCCACGCCGTGTCGGGCGAGCAGGACATGCGGCGCATGGGCGGGCTTCGCAAGCTCATCCCCACCACCTACTGGATGATGGTGATCGGAACGATCGCGCTGACCGGCGTGGGCATTCCGACGACCATTCTCGGCACCGCCGGCTTCTTCTCCAAGGACGCCATCATCGAAGGCGCTTTCGTGGGCGAGAATGCGTTCGCCACCTTTGCCTTCATCCTGCTCGTAGTGGCCGCCGTCTTCACCTCGTTTTATTCGTGGCGCCTGATCTTCATGACCTTCCACGGGCGTGCGCGGGCGAGCCATGAGGTGATGCACCACGTTCACGAGTCTCCGCCCGTGATGCTCGTGCCGCTCTACATCCTGGCCGTGGGCGCGCTCTTTGCGGGCGTCGTGTTCCACGACTTCTTCATCGGCTACGACTACAATGAGTTCTGGAAGGGAGCTCTCTTCACGCTGCCCGAGAACCACATCCTCGAAGAGTTCCACCACGTGCCTCTTTGGGTGAAGCTTTCGCCCTTCGTGGCCATGCTGGTCGGCTTCTTCACGGCCTACCACTTCTACATCCGCTCGCCGGAGACGCCGGTGCGGCTCGCCGAGAGCCAGGGCGTGCTCTACCGCTTCCTGCTCAACAAGTGGTACTTCGACGAGCTCTACGACTTCCTGTTCGTTCGCCCCGCCAAGCGCATCGGCCACTTCCTCTGGAAGACCGGTGACGGCGCCGTCATCGACGGGCTCGGGCCCGACGGCCTCGCCGCCCGGGTGCAGGACATCACGCGCGGCGTGGTGAAGCTGCAGACCGGCTACCTTTATCACTACGCCTTCGTCATGCTCATCGGTGTCGCGGCACTGGTGACCTGGATGATGGTCGGGAACAGCTTCTGATGTCCGGCTGGCCGATCCTTTCGCTTCTCACCTACCTGCCGCTGGTGGGCGCTCTCCTCATCCTCTTCGTGCGCGATGAGGGCGAGGCCGGGCGGCGCAACATCCGCATGATCACGCTGATCACGACGGTGTTCGTGTTCCTGCTTTCCACGCTGCTCTGGATCGGCTTCGACACCAACGAGCCGGGCTTCCAGTTCGTGGAGCAGGCGGCCTGGCTCGACTCCGGCATCTCCTACCACATGGGCGTGGACGGCATCTCGATGCTGTTCGTGATCCTGACCACGTTCCTGATGCCGCTTTGCGTGCTCGCTTCGTGGCAATCGGTGGAGAAGCGCGTCAAGGAATACATGATCGCGTTCCTGATCCTGGAAACGCTGATGATCGGCGTGTTCTGCGCGCTCGACGTGGTGCTGTTCTACGTGTTCTTCGAGGCCGGCCTCATTCCGATGTTCATCATCATCGGCGTGTGGGGCGGCAAGCGGCGCGTCTATGCGTCGTTCAAGTTCTTCCTCTACACCCTGCTCGGCTCGGTTCTGATGCTGCTCGCCATCATGGCGATGTACTGGCAGGCCGGCACGACCGACATTCCGACGCTGCTTGCGCACCCGTTCCCCGCGCAGATGCAGACATGGCTGTGGCTCGCTTTCTTCGCGTCTTTCGCGGTGAAGATGCCGATGTGGCCCGTCCACACTTGGCTGCCCGACGCGCATGTGGAGGCGCCGACCGCGGGTTCGGTGATCCTGGCGGGCATCCTGCTCAAGATGGGCGGCTACGGCTTCCTGCGCTTCTCGCTGCCGATGTTTCCGCTCGCGTCCGAGTTCTTCGCGCCCTTCGTGTTCACGCTGTCCGTCGTCGCCATCATCTACACGTCGCTGGTCGCGCTGATGCAGGAGGACATCAAGAAGCTGATCGCCTACTCGTCGGTCGCCCATATGGGCTTCGTGACCATGGGCATCTTCGCGCTCAACTCCGAAGGCATCCAGGGCGCACTGTTCCTGATGCTGTCCCACGGATTGATTGCGAGCGCGCTCTTTCTGTGCGTCGGCGTGATCTACGACCGGCTCCACACCCGCGAGATCGCGGCCTATGGCGGCCTCGTGAACAACATGCCGAAATATGCCGTGGCCTTCCTGATCTTCACGATGGCCAATGTCGGCCTGCCCGGCACCAGCGGCTTCGTCGGCGAGTTCCTGACGCTGATGGGCGCGTTCCGGGCGAACACCTGGGTGGCCTTCTTCGCCACGACCGGCATCGTGTTGTCCGCGGCCTATGCGCTCTGGCTCTACCGCAAGGTGATCTTCGGCGCGCTCACCAAGGACAGCCTCAAGGGGCTGCTCGACCTCTCGCCGCGAGAGAAGGTGGTGATCTACCCGCTGGTGGCGCTCGTGATCTTCTTCGGCGTCTATCCCGCACCCGTCTTCGATGTGACCACCGCTTCCGTGAATGCCCTGCTGCAGGATGTCTCGGCATCCATCGGCGCCGCGCAGACCACCGCCGCGAACTGAGGCCGCACCATGCTTCTCGACCTGCAGTCCAGCTTCACGCTCGCCGGGCCAGAACTCTTCCTGGCGATCGCGGCAATGGCGCTCCTGATGATCGGCACGTTTGCCGGGCGCTCGGCCGTCACGCTGGTGACGAGCCTCGCGGTGATCGTGCTCGCGGTGGCCGCCGTGTGGGTCGCCGGGTTCGCGCCCGAGGGGCTCGGATTTGGGGGCTCGTTCGCCAATGACGGCTTCGCGCGCTTCGCCAAGGTCCTGGCGCTCGCCGGCTCTGCCGTCACCTTGATCATGTCGGTCGGCTTCGCGCGCCGCGCGGGCTTTGCGGCCTTCGAGTATCCCGTGCTGGTCGTGCTTTGCACGCTCGGCATGCTCATCATGATCTCGGCCAACGACATGCTCGTGCTCTATCTCGGGCTCGAATTGCAGTCGCTTGCGATCTACGTCCTGGCCGCTTTCAACCGCGACAGCCTGCGCTCCACGGAAGCCGGCCTCAAATATTTCGTGCTGGGCGCGCTGTCCTCGGGCCTGCTGCTCTACGGCATCAGCTTGGTCTACGGCTATTCGGGCAACACGAGCTTCACGGCGATCGCTTCCGCGCTGTCGGGCGAGACGCGCCAGCTGGGCCTCGTTTTCGGGCTCGTCTTCGTGCTCGCCGGCCTGGCGTTCAAGATCTCGGCCGTGCCCTTCCACATGTGGACGCCCGACGTCTATGAGGGCGCGCCCACGCCTGTGACGGCCTTCCTCGCCGCTGCTCCCAAGATGGCGGCCATCGCGCTGACCGTGCGCGTGGTGATGGAGGCCTTCGCGCCGATAGCACCCGACTGGCAGCAGATCGTGATCTTCGTGTCCATCGCCTCCATGGCGCTCGGCTCGTTCGCGGCCATCGGCCAGCGCAACATCAAGCGCCTGATGGCCTATTCGTCGATCGGCCACATGGGCTTCGTGCTGGTCGGCCTCGCCGCCAACAGCGAGGCGGGCGTGCGCGGTGTCGCGCTCTACATGCTGATCTATCTCGTGATGACGCTCGGCACCTTCGCCTTCATCCTTTCCATGCGCCGCGACACCGGCCATGTGGAAACGGTGGAGGAACTCTCCGGTCTCGCCTCCACCAACCCGGTGATGGCGACCGTGATGACCATCCTGATGTTCTCGCTGGCCGGCATTCCGCCGCTCGCAGGCTTCTGGGCCAAGTGGTACGTGTTCCTGGCCGCGATCGACGCGCAGCTCTACGCGCTGGCCGTGATCGGCGTGCTCACCTCGGTCGTCGGCGCCTACTACTACCTGCGCATCATCAAGATCATGTGGTTCGACGAGCCGGTCGGCGGCTTCCTGCCGATGGCTGGCGAGTTGCGCGCCATTCTCGGGCTCTCGGGTGCCTTCGTGGTGCTCTACATCGTGATCGGCGGCCCGATCGGTCGCGTGGCGCAGGCCGCCGCGCAGTCGTTCTTCTGATCCGGGGCGAGATGATCACGGCATCGGCGCGGCGCTCAGCTCTCGGTTTCTCTTCCCCCTTGAGAGGAGAGGTACGGGATGGGGGTGACCTGGCCGCTGCCATGTCGTTCCGGATCAGCGAGCCGTCCGTCCAGCGGCTGCGATACCCCCACCCCTTACCCTTCCCCTCAAAGGGGACTGGGAACGTCGGTGGCAGCGCTTTGCCACCGAGCCGCCTGCGCGAGCGCTAAGCCCCAGATGGCCTTCCGCCTCTCCCCCCTGGCGCTCCGCGAGGGATATCGGATCGAGTCCCACGACAGCGTGGGCTCCACCAGCGCGGTGGCCCTCGACCATGCGCGGGCGGGCGACCCAGGCAGGCTCTGGATCACCACGTTGAGCCAGCCCGCGGGCAGGGGGCGGCGCGGGCGCCCTTGGGCGATGCTGCCCGGCAATCTCGCGACCAGCCTTCTGCTTCGTGTGTCCGACGTGCGCCAGCCCGCAGCGCTCGGCTTCGTCGCGGGCCTGACGGTGGCCGATGCGCTCGATGCCGTGGCGCCGGAAGTTTCGCTGCGCATGGCAGCCGATTCCGCCGACGGCGGGAAGGCGCGGTTCACGCTCAAATGGCCGAACGATGTGTTGGCCGATGGCGCGAAGCTGGTCGGCATCCTCTTGGAATCGACATCCCTGCCGAGTGGTGAACTCGGCGTGGCGGTCGGCATCGGCATCAACGTCGCCGCATCCCCTGACGACACGCCCTATCCTGCGACCTCGCTTCAGGCGATGGGATCGCGCGCGAGTGCGGAACAGGTGTTCGAGGCGCTGACGGACGCCTGGGTCGGCAATGCCGCGCTTTGGAACGAAGGCAGGGGGCTCGACGCTGTGCGTCGCCGCTGGCTGACGCGCGCCGCCGGCCTGGGCGGCGAAGTGCGCGTGATGATTGACGGCCGGATCGTATCCGGGACCTTCGAGACGATCGATGAAGAGTGCCGGTTCGTGCTGCGCGAGCACACGGGCCGGGAGTTGCGGATCACGGCGGGCGATGTTCACTTCGGCGCCGTTGCGAGTGCGAGGGCCTGATGGCTGAAACGGAAAACACGAAGACGGACCTGGTGTTCGTGCCGCTCGGCGGCGTCGGCGAGATCGGCATGAACTTCGCCCTTTACGGCTTCGGCCCGCCGTCGAACCGCGAGTGGATCGCGATCGACTGCGGCGTGACGTTTCCCGACCCGACCCTTCCCGGCGTCGATCTCGTGCTGCCCGACACCTCCTTCATCGAGACCTATCGCGACCGTCTGCGCGGCATGATCATCACGCACGCGCACGAGGACCATTACGGCGCGCTGGTCGACACGTGGCCGCGGCTCGGCTGCCCCGTCTGGATGACGCCGTTCACGGCCGGCCTGCTCGAAGCCAAGCGCATGGGCGAGCCCGGTGCTCCCAAGATTCCGATCAAGATCTACGAGGGCGGCGACCGCTTCGAGATCGGGCCGTTCGCCATCGAAGCCGTGCCCGTCGCGCACTCGATTCCCGAGCCGATGTCGCTTGCCATCACCACGCCGCTCGGCACCGTGGTCCACACCGGCGACTGGCGTATCGACACCGCGCCCGAGATCGGCCCGCCCACGGACGAAGCCCGCTTCCGCGCGCTTGGCGACGCCGGCGTCGATGCGCTGATCTGCGATTCCACCAACGCGATGCGGGAGGGCACCTCGCCCTCGGAGCAGGCGGTGGGGCAGGGCCTGCGAGAGGTGATCGCCAAGGCCAAGGGCCGGGTGGCGATCACGACCTTCTCTTCCAATGTCGGCCGCATCCGCTCGATCGCGGAAGCCGCGCGCGACACCGGCCGGCAGATGCTGGTCATGGGCCGCTCGCTCAAGCGCGTGATCGATGTGGCGACCGACCTCGGCTACATGAAGGACCTGCCGGAATTCGTGGCCGAGGAGGATTTCGGCTACATCCCGCGCGAGAACCTCGTGATCCTCTGCACCGGCAGCCAGGGCGAGCCGCGAGCCGCGCTCGCCAAGCTGTCGCGCGACGAGTTCCGCTCGGTGCAGCTCGCCAAGGGCGACACGGTGGTATTTTCCTCGCGCGTCATTCCCGGCAACGAGAAGGGCATCCTGGCCATCAAGAACGCGCTGATCGACCGGGGCATCCGCGTGGTCGAGGACGGCGACGCGCTGGTTCACGTGTCGGGCCATCCCCGCAGGGACGAGTTGCGCCAGATGTATGCCTGGACGCGCCCCAAGACCGCCGTGCCCGTGCATGGCGAGGCGGCCCACCTCGCCGCCCATGCGGAACTCGCACGCGAATGCGGCGTGCCGGATGTCGCGTCGATCCGCGACGGCGCTATGCTTCGCCTTCTGCCCGGCCCCTCGAAGGTTCTCGACGAGGTGCCGGTGGGCCGCCTCTACAAGGATGGCATGATCGTGGGCGATGAGAAGGCCATCGGCGTGATCGACCGCCGCAAGCTTTCCTTCGCCGGCCATGTTGCGGTCAATGTCGTGCTCGATGACCGTTACGAACTCGCGGGAGAGCCCGATATCGTCGCCATCGGCGTGGCCTCCACATCGCGCGATGGCGAATCGATAGAGGAGCTGATGCTGGACGCCGCCATCGAAGCCTTCGACAGCATTCCGAAAGGCCGCCGCAAGGATCTCGACCTCGTGTCCGAAGCCGTGCGGCGCGCCGTGCGCAACGCGGCCAACGACGCCTGGGGCAAGAAGCCTCTCGTCACGGTGTTCGTGACGCGATGATCGGTCGTCTCAATCACGTGGCGCTCGCCGTGCCCGATCTCGAAGCGGCTGCGGCGCGCTACCGCGACATGCTGGGCGCGCATGTCGGCCAGCCGCAGGCGCTGCCGGAGCATGGCGTCACCGTGGTGTTCATCGACACGGGCAACACCAAGGTGGAGCTCTTGGAGCCTTTGGGCGAAGGCAGCCCCATTGCGGCTTTTCTTGAGAAGTCACCCGCAGGCGGGATGCACCACCTGTGCTTCGAAGTGGACGACATCCTCGCGGCGCGCGACAACCTTCTCGCGGAAGGAGCGCGCATTCTCGGCTCGACCGAGCCGAGGATCGGGGCGCACGGCAAGCCGGTCTTGTTTCTGCACCCCAAGGACTTCGCCGGCACCCTGATCGAACTCGAGCAGGTTTGAGGAGAAGCGCATGGGCTGGCTGACATTCCTGGCGCTGAGCTTCATCGTCTGGTGGTTGGTGCTGTTTGCAGCGCTGCCTTTCAGCCTTCGCACGCAAGACGACGACAACGACGTGACGCTGGGCACCGTGTCGTCCGCCCCGCGCGGGCCCCATGTGCGCCGCGCCATGCTGCGCACCACGATCGCCACGGCCCTGATCATGGGCGCACTGTATTATGCGGTGAACTCGCTGGGCTTCGGCATCAGCAGCATTCCGCGGCTGGTGCCGGACTTTACCCAAAACTGATCAGTTCAAGCGGCTGAGCGAAGGCCAAAAAAAAAGCAAGGCCCGAAGGCCTTGCAATTGAACGCGTCGATCTGTTTTCCGGTGTCCGGCGGCAGCGAGCAATCGCGCCTAGATCGCATCCTCCCAAGACTTTGACCGCGTGGAGGGCATGAATTGCTCTTCAAGCCCTTATGTGCAGCAAACCCTAGCGGCGTGCGAACACTTTGTCACGCGGTATTTTGCCCGCAAACATGCAGTTGAAGAGGATTTTGCCTTTCGTGATTGCAGGCATTGCCCGTTTCGCGGGCAGCCGGGGAAGCGCCCCAGTTCCGCTTTGATTCCGATGATGGAATGGTTAAACACCGCCGAGCCCAAAGCCTCGGCATAGCCGTCTCTTTTTCGGATTCCCATGCGCCTTTCCCGTTACCTTCTGCCCATCCTGAAAGAGACGCCGCGCGAGGCGGAGATCGTTTCGCATCGCCTGATGCTGCGCGCGGGGATGATCCGCCAGCAGGCGGCGGGCTCGTTCACCTGGCTGCCGCTCGGCAAGCGCGTGCTGGACAAGGTCTGCCGCATCGTCCGCGAGGAGCAGGACCGGGCCGGGGCGCTGGAAATCCTGATGCCGACCATCCAGTCGGCCGACCTGTGGCGCGAGAGCGGGCGCTACGAGGCCTATGGCAAGGAGATGCTGCGGATCAAGGATCGCCACGAGCGCGACATGCTGTTCGGGCCGACCAACGAGGAAATGGTCACGGAAATCTTCCGTGCCTATGTGAAGAGCTACCGCGACCTGCCCCTCAACCTCTACCACATCCAGTGGAAGTTCCGCGACGAGGTGCGGCCGCGCTTCGGGGTGATGCGCTCGCGCGAGTTCCTGATGAAGGACGCCTATTCGTTCGATCTCGACTACGAAGGCGCGCGCGCCGCCTACAACCGCATGTTCGTGTCGTATCTGCGCACATTCGCGCGGATGGGCCTCCAGGCCATTCCGATGCGCGCCGACACCGGCCCGATCGGGGGCGATCTTTCGCACGAATTCATCATCCTGGCCTCGACGGGCGAGAGCCAGGTGTTCTGCGACCGGCGCTTTCTCGAACTGCCGGTGCCGGGCGCCGATGTCGACTATCGCGACGACGCGGCCATCGCGGGCATCGTGTCCGACTGGACCGCGCCCTATGCGGCGACCGAAGAGATGCACGACGAGAACGCCTGGAGCGAGGTCGACGGCGGAGACCAGCTTGCCGCCCGCGGCATCGAGGTCGGCCACATCTTCCATTTCGGCCAGAAATATTCCGAGCCGATGGGCGCCAAGGTGCAAGGGCCCGACGGCAAGGAGCACGCGGTGTCCATGGGCTCCTACGGCATCGGCCCGAGCCGGCTGATCGCGGCCATCATCGAGGCGAGCCACGACGAGAACGGCATCATCTGGCCCGAGGCGGTTGCGCCCTTCGATGTGGTGGTCATCAACATGAAGACGGGTGACGCGGAATGCGATCGCGTCTGCGAGGAGCTTTACGCGGCCTACGAGGCGGCGGGCCTCGACGTGCTCTATGACGACACCGACCAGCGCGCAGGCGGCAAGTTCGCGACGGCCGATCTGATCGGCGTGCCGCTTCAGGTGATCGTGGGCCCGCGCGGTGCGGCCGCCGGCGAGGTCGAGGTGAAGCGCCGCGCCACCGGCGAGCGCACGGTGAAGCCGCTGGCGGCGCTTCTCGCTTCGCTCAAGAGCGCCTCGTGACCGCGGCGGCCGCCGCCTCCAAGCCCGTGCCCAAGGGGGCGGGGCCGTTCTCCGCCTTCGAGCGGATGGTGGCCTGGCGCTACCTGCGCACCAAGCGCAAGGAGACGGTGGTCTCGGTGATCGCCGTCATCTCCTTCATCGGCATCATGCTGGGGGTGGCGACGCTGATCACCGTGATGGCTGTGATGAACGGCTTTCGCGCCGAGCTCCTGAACCGCATCCTCGGCATCAACGGCCATGTGATCGTGCAGCCGATCGACATGTCCTTCGACGATTATGCGCCCGTTGCGGGCCGCATCAACGAGCTGCCCGGCGTGCGCTACGCCATTCCGCTGGTGGACGGGCAGGTGCTCGCGCAGGGCATGTCGGGGCCGGGGGCCGGGGCGCTCGTGCGCGGGATCCGCGGCGAGGATCTCGGCAAGGTGACGCTCGTCGCCAACAACATCCGCCAGGGCTCCATCGTCGGTTTCGATGCCAGCGAGGGCGTGGCGATCGGCACGCGGATGGCGGCCAATCTCGGGCTTTCGCTGGGAGACTCCATCACGCTCGTGTCGCCGGATGGGGATGTGACGCCGCTCGGCGTTAATCCGCGCGTGAAAGCCTATCCGGTGAATGCGATCTTCGAGGTCGGCATGTCGGAATACGATGCGTCGATCATCTACATGCCGCTTCCCGAAGCCCAGCTCTACTTCAACCAGGAGGGGGTCGCGCAGACCATCGAGGTCTTCGTGGACAATCCCGATGCGGTCGACCTCATCAAGCCGCAGATCGAGGCCGCCGCGCAGAGACCCGTGCTCCTGTCGGACTGGCGCCAGCGCAACCAGACCTTCTTCTCCGCCCTGCAGGTGGAGCGGAACGTGATGTTCATGATCCTGACCATGATCGTGCTGGTGGCCGCGCTGAACATCATCTCGGGCCTGATCATGCTCGTGAAGGACAAGGGGCGCGACATCGCGGTTCTCCGCACCATAGGCGCCTCGCGCGGGGCCATCATGCGCATCTTCATGATGACGGGGGCGGCCATCGGCGTGACCGGCACGCTGGCCGGCGTGGCGCTCGGCCTCCTCATCTGCCTCAACGTGGAATCGATCCGGGAGTTCTTCTCCTGGCTTTCCGGCACCACGCTCTTCAACCCCGAGCTCTATTTCCTCAGCCAGCTTCCAGCGCGGATGGATGTGAGCGAGACGGTGACCGTGGTGCTGATGGCGCTCGGGCTTTCGTTTCTCGCCACGCTCTTTCCCGCCTGGCGGGCGGCCAAGCTCGATCCCGTGGAAGCGCTGAGGTACGAGTAGTGGCAAAGGATGTGATCAAGCTCGCCGACGTGCGCCGCCACTACGGCGAGGGCGAGCGCCGGCTGACCATCCTGAGCGGCACCGACTTCGTGCTCCGGGAAGGCGAGATGGTGGCGCTGGTCGCGCCATCGGGCGCCGGCAAGTCCACCCTGCTTCACACGGCGGGGCTGCTTGAACGGCCCGATTCCGGCGAGGTCAGCCTGAACGGGCGGGCCTGCGGCAATCTCTCGGACGACGAGCGCACCGCCATCCGGCGCAACGAGATCGGCTTCGTCTACCAGTTCCACCACTTGCTGCCCGAGTTCTCGGCGCTCGAGAACATCATGATGCCGCAGCTCGTGCGCGGGCTGTCGCGCAAGGAAGCGGCGACCCGCGCAGCCCAGCTTCTCGACTACATGCAGATCGGCAAGCGGGGCTCCCACCGCCCGGCCGAGCTCTCGGGCGGCGAGCAGCAGCGTGTCGCCATCGCGCGCGCGGTGGCCAACGCACCTCGCGCGCTCCTGGCCGACGAGCCGACCGGCAACCTCGATCCGGTCACGGCGGGCTATGTGTTCGATGCCTTGCAGGCGCTCGTGCGCCAGTCGGGTCTCGCGGCGCTGATCGCGACCCACAATCACGAACTGGCCGCGCGTATGGATCGGCGCGTGACGCTGCTGGGTGGCCAAGTGGTTCCGGCCTGACCCCACAAAGGTCAGGCGATTTCACCTTTCGTTAAAGTTTTATCCTTCGCGAATCGATTCGCGAGGGTCGGATTCTTTTGCTTGACCAAGGAACAAAGATAGAACAATAATAAAACACAACAGAAACACGAGGGAACTGCGATGAGCGACCTGGTTCAGGACGTGCTTTCAATGGCTTGCATGGGGACCTTTCTCGTGGCGGCTGCCATGTGGATCGGCGCACTCTGAGGGCGTCTTGCCTCTGCATTTTGCGGAGCGGAAGATCACCAATCGTCGGCCCTGCGGAGAGCCGAAGCCACGCTGGGACGTCAGCCCCGCGTTTCCCCGAACACCTCCTCGAAACTTGTCCGAAGCGCTGCGTCCGCATCGGCCATGCTCACGGGAAGCCCTAGGTCCACCAGGCTCGTCACCCCGTGCTGCGACACCCCGCAGGGCACGATGCCGCCGAAATGCGACAGGTCGGGCTCCACGTTCAACGCGATGCCGTGGAAGCTCACCCAGCGCCGGAGCCGGATGCCGATGGCTGCGATCTTATCTTCGGCCGGCGAGCCGTCGAACAGCGGCGGACGGTCGGGGCGGGCCACCCAGACGCCCACGCGATCCTCGCGGCGTTCGCCGCGGATGTTGAAGCGGTCGAGCGCGCCGATGATCCACTGTTCGAGAGCCGCCACGTATTGGCGCACGTCCTGCCTGCGGCGGCGGAGGTCGAGCATGGCATAGGCCACGCGCTGGCCCGGGCCGTGATAGGTGTATTCGCCTCCGCGGCCCGTCTGGTGGACGGGGAATCGATTGGGGTCGAGCAGGTCCGTCGCCTGCGCGCTGGTGCCGGCGGTGTAGAGCGGCGGATGCTCGACCAGCCACACGAGCTCGGGCGCAGCGCCATCCGCGATCATCGCGACGCGCTTCTCCATTTCGGACACGGCCCAGTCATAGGGCGTGAGGCCCGCTTCCACGCGCCACTCGACCGGTTCTCCGGCTGTCTTGGGGTGAAAGGACTGCGCCAGCGCATCGCGCGGAAGGGTCTGTGCCATGCTCCAATCTATGGCGATCCGCGAGCGGTTTTTCCAGCATGGCCCATCATGCCGAAAGGCTGCAAAAACTGGCATTCCGGCCTTGTGCCCCCCGGCACCATTTGCTAGATGCCGCGGGCCGGTTCACCCCGGTGTTTTCGTGGCGAGCGGTCGTGGCGGAATTGGTAGACGCGCAGCGTTGAGGTCGCTGTGGGGCAACCCGTGGAAGTTCGAGTCTTCTCGACCGCACCATCACACGAAGATGCTTTTGGACCACCTGGCTCTCTGAACATCGTGCCGCACTTTTTGCGGTCATCGTCCCGCAACCCACCCTCGCGGGGAGGCGCACATGGAGAGCCACGACGACGCCCGTCCCGGCGCACGCGTAGACATCTATGATGCCGATGGCGCGGTTCGCGCCGGCTATCTCGCACATATCGGCGCAGCTATCGCGGATCGCGACACGGTCGCGCTACGCGACGAAGTTCCCGCTCTCCACCAGTCCGAACTCGGCGACCTGCTCGAGGCCCTGCTGCCCGAGCAGCGCCGGCAATTGGTCGAGCTTCTCGGTTCCGACTTCGACTTCTCCGCGCTGACCGAAGTGGACGAGGCCGTGCGCCTCGCCATCGTCGAGAATCTGCCCAACGCGCAGATCGCGCAGGCCGTCCAGGAACTCGATTCGGATGATGCGGTCTACATTCTCGAAGATCTCGACGAGGAGGACCAGGAAGAGATCCTGGCCCAGCTGCCGTTCACCGAACGCATCCGACTGCGCCGGGCGCTGGATTATCCCGAGGAATCGGCCGGTCGGCGCATGCAGACCGAGTTCGTCGCCGTGCCGCCCTTTTGGACGGTGGGGCAGACCATCGACTACATGCGCGACGACAAGAACCTTCCCGAGCGCTTCAGCCAGATTTTCGTGATCGACCCCACTTTCAAGCTGCGGGGCGCCGTCGACCTCGACGCCATCCTTCGCTCGCAGCGCGGGGTGAAGGTGGAAGACGTGATGCACGAGACGCGTCACGCGATCCCCGCCACGATGGACCAGGAAGACGCGGCGCAGGTCTTCGAACAGTACGATCTGCTCTCGGCCGCCGTGGTCGACGAGAACGAGCGCCTCGTCGGCGTGCTGACCATCGACGACGTGGTGGACGTGATCCAGCAGGAGGCCGAGGAAGACCTTCTGCGCATGGGCGGCGTGGGCGACGAGGAACTGTCGGACACGATCCTGACGACGAGCCGCCTCCGCGTGCCGTGGCTTTCGGTGAACCTCTTCACGGCGTTTTTGTCGGCCAGCGTGATCGGGCTGTTCGACGCGACGATCGAGCAGATGGTGGCGCTCGCGGTGCTGATGCCCATCGTCGCCTCCATGGGTGGCAACGCCGCCACGCAGACCATGACGGTGACGGTTCGCGCGCTCGCGACGCGCGATCTCGACATCTACAATGCCGGACGCGTCATCCGCCGCGAGGCGGCAGTCGGCCTGATCAACGGCGTGGTCTTCGCGGGCCTGATCGGGCTCGTGGCGGGCTTCTGGTTCTCCAACGCCAATCTCGGCGGCATCATCGCGGCAGCGATGGTGATCAACATGATGGCTGCGGCGACGGCGGGCATCCTGATCCCGCTGCTGCTCGACCGGGTGGGTGCCGACCCTGCGATCGCATCCGCCGTGTTCGTGACCATGGTCACCGATGTGGTGGGCTTCTTCGCCTTTCTCGGCCTTGCCACCTGGTGGTTCGGCATCGGCATCTGAGCGGCTGATTGACTTTTACGTAAGAGCACGCTGGAATCCCGGGCCATCAGGAGCATGCGCTTGGCCGTCCGGGAATATTACACGATCACCGAACTCACCCGCGAGTTCGACGTCTCGACGCGCACGCTGCGCTTCTATGAGGACGAGGGGCTGATCCATCCGGTGCGGCGTGGGCGCACGCGGCTGTTCCGGCCATCGGACAGGCACCTGCTACGCCAGATCCTGCGGGGGAAGAGGCTGGGCTTCTCGATCAACGAAATCCGCGAGATCGTGCAGATGTATCGCGAGCCGCCGGGCGAGGTCGGCCAGCTCAAGCTGATGATCCGCCGCATCGAGGAAAAGCGCGACGGGCTGCGTCAGAAGCGGCGCGACCTCGAGGAAACGCTGAACGAGCTCGACACGGCCGAGGATGCCTGTTTGGAGCGTCTGGCCGAGCTCGGCGTCAAGACCTGATCACAGCCAGCGGCGCACGCGCTTGGCGTAGTCCCGCCAGGCCTTGCCGAAGCGCGCTTCGAGATGGGCCTCTTCGCCGCGGATGGCCAAGTGCCGGACGAGAACGGCGGCGATGAGCCCGAGCACGAGGCCGATGCCGAGCAGCAGAAGCGTGTT
>QFNI01000143.1 GCA_003240775.1 Mesorhizobium amorphae
ACCACGTCGCGCGCGGCGGCCCAACGCATGAAGCCGTTCTCGGGGCCGAGCCTGGCGACCTTGCCGCCCTCCTGGTCGATGGAGATGATCGGCGCCGCGTCCCGGGCGGCCGAGCGGAAAAGCTTGATGATCGCGTGGAGCGCGTCGCGCGATCGCACGTTCGACCTCATGATGATGACGCCGGCGATGTCGCCCCGCGCGATCGACTCGGCCGCAGAGACGACGCCGGGATCGGAGGTCCGCGCCCCCTCGAAGCCGGCGATCAGGAGCCCGCCGAGCCCCGGGTCGGCGCCGCGGCCGAGGGCCGGGGAGGCGAGCGCGGCGACGGCGCCAGCCAGGAAGGTCCTGCGAATCATTCGGGGTCTCCGGAAATTTCCGGCTCATCATCGCATGAAAAGCCGGACTCATCCAGACCCGTTCCTCATGAACCTCCCCCGCCGCCCTTGCGGCCGGGAGGGGTTTGTGGCGGCGGGTTCTGGTCACGTCCCGGCACGGAAGAAATCCGCTTCATGCTCGCCGGAGATCTGATATCATCATCCCGAGCCATACCCGACCGGTCCGATCATGCGCGCCATCGTTCATCCCGCCATCACCCGAAGCCTGCGGGTCCCGGAAAGCCTGACGCTCCCCGATCGGCCAACGGCCGCCGCGGCCGGCGCGCTGCCGGACCGGCGCGTCCCCGTCTTCGCGACGCTTCCCTGGGCGGCGATGATCGTCCGGCACGGGCAGCCGGGGGTCCGGGCGGGTCTCGTTTTCCGCCCGGAGACGGCCCGGAGATCCGTCTGGTCGGAGATGATCCGCGATCGCGACGCGCTCCTGTGGAAGGACTCCGTCATGCTGACCTGGGGCGCGATCGCGCGGGACCCGGACCTGGCGATCCGTCTCGGCGGCGGAAGCGTCTTCGTCCGCCCCGATTCCGGCCTGAAACCGTTCACCGGCTTCGTCGCCGCCTCCGCGGACGAGCTGCGGCTCGAGATCGCCTCCCGGCCGCATGTCGACGCGGCGGAGATCTGCCACGCCGCCCCGGTCCGGGTCCCCGAAGGTCCGGAGCTGCGCGTCTGGGTCTCGGCCGGAACGGCCGTATCATCGGCGTCTTACGGCTGGTCCGCCGACGACGAGGACGCCTCGCCGAGGTGGGCCGCGGACGGGGTCCGTCTCGCCGAGACGGCCGCTCGCGACCTGGAAACGGTCGACGAGGCGTTCGTGCTTGACCTCTGCCTTTACCGGGGTGATCCCCGGATCGTGGAGCTGAACGCCTACGCGACGAGCGGCTGGTATCGGGGGGCGGACCCGGACGCGATCATCGAGGGGGGGCGGGCGGCGATCGGTTGACGTCCCTGACGAACCAGGCGCTGGAC
>QFNI01000045.1 GCA_003240775.1 Mesorhizobium amorphae
GGGCGTTCGAAGCTCAAGAAGCCATCTTCATGGCTTCTTGACGGCCGGAGGCCGTCGCTTCTCACCCCACGCTGGGATAGTTCGGGCTCTCGCGCGTGATCGTCACGTCATGCGTGTGGCTCTCGCGCAGGCCGGCATTCGAGATGCGGACGAAGGTCGCACGCTCGCGGAAGTCGTGGAGGGTGGCTGCGCCCACATAGCCCATCGCCGCGCGCAGGCCCCCCGCGAGCTGGTGGAGCACGCCGCCCACCGGGCCCTTGTAGGGAACCTGGCCCTCGATGCCCTCGGGCACGAGCTTCAGCGTGTCGCGCACCTCGGCCTGGAAGTAGCGGTCGGCCGAGCCGCGCGCCATCGCGCCCACCGAGCCCATGCCGCGATAGGATTTGAACGAGCGGCCGCCGTGCAGATAGACCTCGCCGGGGCTCTCGTCGGTGCCGGCGAGAAGCGAGCCGACCATCACGACCCCGGCGCCCGCCGCGAGCGCCTTGGCGAGATCGCCCGAATATTTGATGCCGCCATCGGCCACCACGGTCACGCCCGCGCTGCGCGCGGCGTCCACCGCATCCATGATCGCGGAAAGCTGGGGCACGCCCACGCCCGCAACAATGCGGGTGGTGCAGATCGAGCCCGGCCCGATGCCCACTTTCACCGCATCCGCACCCGCGTCGATGAGCGCCTTGGTGCCGTCGGGGGTGGCCACGTTGCCGGCCATGATGCGCACCGAGTTGGACAGCTTCTTGGCGCGGGTCACGGCATCGAGCACGCGCTGGGAATGGCCGTGGGCGGTGTCGATCACCAAGAGGTCGACGCCCGCGTCGATCAGGCGCTCGGCGCGCTCGAAGCCGTCTTCGCCCACCGAAGTGGCTGCGGCCGTGCGCAGGCGGCCTTGCGCATCCTTGGTGGCGTTGGGGTTGAGCTGGGCTTTTTCGATGTCCTTGACGGTGATCAAGCCCACGCAGTTGCCGCCGTCGTCGACCACGAGAAGCTTCTCGATGCGGTGGGAATGGAGAAGCCGCTTAGCCTCCTCCTGCTCGACGGACTCGCGCACCGTGACCAAGCGCTCATGCGTCATCAGTTCGCTCACGCGCTGGGCGGGGTCCGACGCGAAGCGCACATCGCGGTTCGTCAGGATGCCGACGAGCCGACCCGTCACCTGCCCGCCATGGCCGCCATTGGCCACCACGGGGATGCCGGAGATGTTGAAGCGCTTCATGAGGTCGAGCGCTTCGGCGAGGCTCGCGTCCGGCCCGATCACGACGGGGTTCACCACCATGCCGGATTCGAACTTCTTGACCTGGCGCACCTGTTCGGCCTGCTCGATCGGCGACAGGTTGCGGTGGATCACACCCATGCCGCCGGCCTGGGCCATGGCGATGGCCAGGCGCGCTTCCGTCACCGTGTCCATCGCGGCCGACAGGATGGGCAGGTTGAGGTCGATGTCGCCCGCGATGCGGGTGCTGATGTCGGTCTGGCCGGGCAGCACCTCGGAATGTCCGGGCTGCAGCAGCACGTCGTCGAAGGTGAGGGCCAGAGTGCCCGTTGCGGTTTCGATCAGTCGCGCCATGCCAGCTCCTTTGGGGATGCACGAAGCCCGCGCGGGCCGTGTGGGCTAGCGGGGGCAGGCATCGTCCGTGGTGGAAGATTGGCAGCGGCTCCTACCATGGGGAAGGAGCGGTGGGAAGCGGGGGCGGGCGAGTTCTCACAAGGCTTTGCGAGCCTGCCTGCCTCCCCTCCCCGCCGGGAGGCCGGAGCCTCTAGAGTTCCAGCTGATAGCTTTCCGGGATGAAGCGGAACCCGTCCTCGAAACGCTCGACATAGCCCACCGCCGGAAACGGCATGTGATAGCCCATGAAGGGCAGGCGCTCGTCGGCGATCGTGCCGAACACGCGCTTGCGGGTGGCGGCAGCCGCCGCCTTGTCCATGTCGAAGCGCACCTCCCAGTCGGGCTTCTGCAGCGAGGCCACGAAGTGGTTGGCGGTGTCGCCCGTCAGCATCATGGTCTTGCCGCCCGATTCCAGGCGGAAGGCGAGATGGCCGGGCGTGTGGCCGATCGCTTCCACCGCCGTGATGCCGGGCGCTGCCCCGTTGCCGTCGCCCACAAACACCGCGCGCTCGCGCAGCGGCATCACCGCCTTGCGCACTGCCTGGGCGTTGCCTTCGGTCGGGCCCGAAAGCCGCTCTTCGGCGGTCCAGAAATCCCACTCCTTCTGGCCGAAGACGTAGGAAGCGTTGGGAAATGCCGGCGCATCGCCCTCCATCAGGCCGCCGATGTGGTCGCCATGCATGTGGGTGAGGATCACGAGCGTGACCGATTCCGGCGGGAAGCCCGCATCGGCCATGCGCGCGCGAAGCTGGCCCATGCCGTTCTCGCGCCCGCCCGGCCCGAAGCCCGTGTCGACCAGGATCACCTCGGACGGCGTGCGGATGAGAAGCGGGGTGAAGCCGTTCACGAAGCGGGTGGGCGGCAGCAGGTTCTTTTCCATGAGGGCCGCAACCGCTTCCGGCGTCTGGTTCGCGCCGAAGGTCGGGTGTGGGCCGTCGCCTGGACGCAACCCGTCGAGCACGGGGATCAGCTCCCACTCGCCGAAGGCGAAGCGCCGGAAGCCCGGTGCGCCGGGGGCGAGAGGCGCCGGTGCCGGGGCGCTCTGCTGGGCCGCCGCACCCGTGCCGCCGGCAACCGCGCCCACCGCTGCCGCCGCCCCGATCTTCATCGCCGACCGCCTGTCCATCGTCATCGCCATCCTATCCTCCCTGGCATCATCGAAACCTCGCGGCTGCGGCTGTTTCTCCAGCCGCCCGCGCCCTACCCTTCTATCTAGGGCGAATGCGGCGAGGGTCTGCTCATGAGCGAACACGGCATTGCGATGAGCCTGCCCGCGCAGCCGGAGCGCCCGCGCATATGGGACGGGCGCACGGGCTGGACCCTCGTGGGCATGTCCGCCATTCCGCTCTGGGCGACATGGCCGCTTCTCGCCACCTGGTCTGCCACCGTGCCCGAGCCTGCCGCGCGGCTGCCCACGTTCCAGCTGCTCGCGATTGCCTTCGGAACGGGCGCGGCCGTGCTCTGGGCGCTCGACCGCGCGCCGCAAAAGCCCGCGCCGCGCACCTGGATGCACTGGATGGCGGTCGCCATGGCGGTGGTGGGCTATCTCGCGGCCAACGCCACCTATGTGTTCGCCATGCGCTTCATTCCGCCCGCGCAGGCCAATCTCATCGCCTATCTCTGGCCGGTGATGATCGTGGTGCTGGGCGGCGCGATGGGCGTGATGCGTGTGGGCTGGCGCCAGTGGCTCGGCGTGGCGGTGGGGCTCGGGGGCGCAGCGCTGGTGATCGGCGGCAGCGGCTTCACCCTGTCTTGGACGGGCATCGCGCTTGCGCTCGCCTCGGGCCTCACCTGGGCCGCCTTCTGCCTGTTCCGCCTGTTCGAAGGGGAGCGCGCGGGCAACATTCTCGGCGCGGGCTTCGCCGCCTCGGGCGCGCTGTCGTTTGTGATCCATCTCGCGGTGGAGACCACGGTCGTGCCATCGGCCGCGTCGCTCGCGCTGGTTCTCCTGATCGGGCTCCTGCCGCTCAGCCTCGGCGCGCTCGCCTGGGACCGCGGCATCCGGCGCGGCGACCGCCGCCTGCTCGCCGTGATGGCCTATGCCACCCCGCTCGCGAGCGCGCTTCTCCTGTTCGCCTTCGGCTATGCCTCGATGAGCCTGGGGCTTGCGCTCGGCGGCTGCATGATCGTGGCGGCTGGCATCATCTCCGCCTCGCGCGAGACGGCGTAAGCGCCCTCCCCTTTCCCTGTCGCTCACGCCATCTTGACGCGAAGCGGGCCGCGATCCGACCCCAAGGGGCAGACGCGAACGCTTGCCGGTGCTAACCGGGCGGCCGGAAAGCCTGGCATTTGAACCGCACCACCCCGCTCATCCTCGCCGTCGCCTTGTTCATGGAGAACATGGATTCGACGGTGATCTCCACCGCGCTCCCGGCCATCGCCGAAGATCTCGGCACGAGCCCGATCGCGCTGAAGCTGGCGCTCACCGCCTATCTCGTGGCGCTTGCCGTGTTCATCCCGATCAGCGGATGGATGGCCGACCGCTTCGGGGCCAAACCCGTGTTCCGCGCGGCCATCGGCGTGTTCATGCTGGGTTCGCTCGGCTGCGCGATGTCGGACTCGCTCGGCGCCATCGTCGCCTCGCGCATCGTGCAAGGCGCCGGCGGGGCTATGATGACGCCCGTGGCGCGCCTCGTTCTCGTGCGCTCGGTGCCGCGCTCCGAGCTCGTCTCCGCCATGGCCTGGCTGACCATTCCCGGCCTGATCGGGCCGATGCTCGGTCCGCCCGTCGGCGGCTTCATCACCACATTCGTGTCCTGGCACTGGATCTTCCTGATCAACCTGCCGATCGGGCTCCTGGGCATCGCGCTGTCGGGCCGCTTCCTGCCGGACACGCCGGCCGTGGCGGGCGGGGGCGTGGACTGGACGGGCTTCGTGCTTTCGGCCCTTGCCGCTTCGGGCCTCGTCTTCGGGCTCTCGGTGGTCAGCCTGCCCGCCCTGCCGGTTCGGGTGGGGCTCGGCACGCTGCTGGTGGGTCTCCTGTCCGCCCTCCTCTACATCCGCCATGCGCGGCAGAGTCCGGCCCCGCTGCTCGACCTGAGGCTCCTGCGCAATCCGAGCTTCAGCGCCGCCATCTGGGGCGGGGTGCTGTTTCGGATCGGGGTGGGGGCGACGCCTTTCCTCCTGCCGCTCCTGTTTCAGCTGGGCTTCGGGCTGACACCGTTCGAATCGGGCTCGATCACCTTCGTCTCGGCCGTGGGCGCCATCTGCATGAAGTTCGTGGCGCGCCGCCTGCTGCGGCTCGGCGGGTTTCGCACGGTGCTCGTTGCCGCAAGCCTGATCGGCGCGCTGTTCATCGCCGCGGCCTCCTTCTTCACGCCGGAAACGCCGGTCGCGCTGATCATCGGCACCTTGTTCTTTTCGGGCTTCTTCCGCTCGCTCTTCTTCACCTCGGCCAACGCGCTGGTGTTCGCGGACGTGACCGAGAACCAGGCGAGCCAGGCCACCGCCATCTCCGCCTCGTTCCAGCAGGTGTCGATCGCGCTCGGCGTGGCGGTGGCGGGCGGCATCCTCGAACTCGTCGGGTTCTGGACGGGCGCGGGCCTGACGCTCGGAGCGTTCTCGGTGGCGTTCGCGATCGTGGCTGTGATCACCGCGAGCGCCGCCCTGCCCTTCCTGCTGATGCCGCGCGACGCAGGCCGCTCGGTCTCGGGACACGGGGCGGAAGACGCGGAGCTTGGCGCAGGCCGGGCGGTGTGAGGGCGGTTTCTATTCGCGGCCCTTGAAGCCGCGTGCGAGCAGATAGAGCTCGGCCGACTCGTCGCGCGAGGCGGGCGGCTTGACGTGGTGCACGGAGGTGAAGGCCCGCTTGAGCCTTGCCAGCAGCTCGTTCTCCGTGCCGCCCTGGAAGGTCTTGGCCAGGAAATGCCCGCCGGGCTTCACCACTTCCATCGCGAAATCCGCCGCCACCTCGCAAAGATGCATGGTGCGGATGTGGTCGGTCTGGCGGTGGCCCGTGGTGGGGGCTGCCATGTCGGACAAGACCACGTCGGGCGGCTCGCCGCCAAGGGCCGCGAGCAGGCGCGCAGGCGCGTCGTCGTCGAGGAAATCCATCAGAAGCACGTCCGCGCCCGGCACCGCATCCATGCCGAGATAGTCGATGCCGACCACGCGGGGGCTTTCGGCCTTGGAGCCCGTGCGCGCGACCGCGACCTGCGTCCATCCGCCGGGTGCCGCCCCCAGGTCGATCACCCGCTGCCCGGGTTTCAGGAGCTTGTAGCGGTCGTCGATCTCGATCAGCTTGAAGGCCGCGCGCGAGCGGAAGCCGTCGGCCTTGGAGCGCTGCACATAGGGATCGTTCAGGTGACGCTCGAGCCAGCGGCGCGAGGATTCCTTGAGCCCGCTCTTCTTCTTGACGCGCGTCTTGAGCACGCGGGCGGCGCCCGAACCGGGCGTGGGCTTCTTCATGCGCGCTCTCCCGCGCGTTGCCCGGACCGGGGGCGGCCCCAGACGCCGGCTTCCGTCATCAGTTCGCTCAGCATGCCCTCGCGCAGGCCCCGGTCTGCCACGCGCAGCCGCTCGGCCGGCCAGACGCGGCGGATGGCCTGGAGGATCGCGCAGCCCGCGAGCACGAGATCGGCGCGGTCGGGCCCGATGCAGGGGTTCTTGACGCGCTGCGCGAAATCCCAACCGAGCAGCTTCTCGATCATGCGGTCGATGGCCTGAGCTTCCATCCAGAGCCCGTCCACGCGGCGGCGGTCGTAGCGCGGCAGGTCGAGATGGATGCCGGCGAGCGTGGTGACCGTGCCGGACGTGCCCAGGAGGTTGAAGGAGGGCACGCCGACGAGGTGGTCGAGGCGGCCGCGCTCGGGAAAGCGCGCGATCATATCGGACACATGGTCGATCATGGCGCCGAAGCTTTCGGGCGTGACGTCGCGCCCGCCGAACCGCTCGGCCAGCGAGACCACGCCGATGGGCAGCGAGGTCCAGGCGACGATGGAATCGGCGAGCCGCCCCGTGCGTCGCCCGGTGAGATCGACAAGCGCTATCTCGGACGAGCCCCCGCCGATGTCGAACAGCACCACGCCGCGCGCATCCGCCTCAACGAGTGAGCCGCAGCCCGAGACCGCGAGGCGCGCTTCCGTTTCGCGGCTGATCACTTCGAGCCGGATGCCCGCCTCGCGCTCCACGCGTTCCACGAACTCCGCCCCGTTGGCGGCGGCCCGGCAGGCTTCGGTGGCGATCAGGCGGGCGCGGAGCAGCGTGCGGTTGCGCAGCTTGTCGCCGCACACCTTGAGCGCGTCGAGCGCGCGATCCATCGCTGGGCCCCCGAGCTCGCCCGTGCGGCTCAAGCCCTCGCCGAGCCGCACGATGCGCGAGAACGCATCCACCACGCGGAACTCGCCCGGCCGCGTGGGCACGGCCACCAGCAGGCGGCAATTGTTGGTGCCGAGGTCGAGCGCTGCGAAGACGGGCGCCTCGCGCCGCCGCGGAGGCGCAGGCGGCGGGGTGGCCTGCACGAATGCGGCTTCCGCCGGCTGGGCAACCGTTGCGGGAACGGCGCCATGGGCCCCTGCCCCACCCGGCTGCTGGCCGCGCACAAAGGCCTTGCGCCCCCGCCGCCGCTTGCGGCGCTTAGGCGTGGCGGTTGTCTTGCGTTCGAGTTCGCCAACGGAATCGGCGCGCCGGCTGTCTTGCGCCCGCTCCGCATCCGGCGGCTTCCGGCCGGATCCGCGGTGTGCCACGTGGTGTTCCTTCCAGCGCCGCGCGAAGCCGCCAATCGGCACGCAGCAGGCGCCCAAACAAGTGAGTTGCCCCAGACACTATCAGGCCCGCCGCCATTCACCAAGGCCTCTACCCCGCCCACAAGAAACCCCGTTGATCCCGCCCCCGAATATGCTAAAAGCCCCCTCGAACCGGCCCCGCGCGCAACCCAGCCCGCCCCCGCCGTTTCAACCACAGCCGCCGATGCGGCCTGTTGGGGAATAGGTTAACGGTAGACCCACGGACTCTGACTCCGTTAGTCCTGGTTCGAATCCAGGTTCCCCAGCCAAACTTTTCTCGAACTGCAAGATTTCGATCGGAAATGGTTTTCCTCTTTCAGGAGAAATTTCCTGCGGCTTCGCCGCGATTTGAGACCCAACCCGATGGCCAGAGGTGGTGTCTGCAACATCCTGAGAGGCAAGACCCCGTCGCAGACCTGAGACCTGGTGGCACAACCGCGCGTTCGATCAAATGAAGAAGTAGGCGTTCCCAGCGAACGGGATGCCCTGCTTCATGTTGCAGTGACCTGGAACAAGTGGACGACTTGGCTCTCGATCGCACGCCGGGAGACGCTATCAGGCGTCTTCTGAGGGCTCAGTCGGCAGGCTTCATGGAGGCTTCCCAGCTAGCCGGGGAGGATGCGACCAGTTCCTTGAGGTCTTTGAAGGTCGCTGCGCCCGGTATCGATTTCTCCCCTCGCATCACGGCGAGCGAGAAGGCCACCACACGGTCCTGCATGTGGGCGACATTGTCGGGTCCGTATTCGTTTTCCGAATGGGGACCGCGCACGACGACGATCTCCTTTGGGCCGTGAACGCGGTCATAGGCGTCGAGCGTGCCTTCCAGGGCGCCGGCGAAATCCCACAAACCGCGCCCGAAGAAGACGGCGGGCCATTTCGACACGCCGGCCAGCACCTCGCCGCTCGGCACATAAGGGAGCTTGTGCTCGGTGCGCAGAAGACCTTCGGCCACGAAGCGGGCGGGCACATAGCCCAGGCCGTGGGTGAACTCCGCCAGCATGATCCCGCCCTTGACGTTGTAGCCGAGCGGCGTGCCACACGCTTCCTCGGCCGCCTCGAACGTGCAGTCGCCAACGAAGTTCAGGTGCATGGCATGGCTTGCGACCATGGAGCCCTGCGAAGGCCCGCCGATGATGAGGGGGATGGCTTTGGCGTTCTGCCCGGCGAGCAGGCGCCCCGCGGCCTCCGCACCCGACAATTCCTTGCCGTCCGGCCCGAGGATGCGCAGCCCCTTTCCAGTCTCGAAGGCATCCAGAGCGCGAAACAGGTCGCGCGCCTGCTCCACCGTGTTGCTGGTGCTGCGCCCGCCCGAGATGCCGTGCGCGCGCTTGTCGAGCGTGAGCACGTCGAAGCCGGCGGCGTTGATCTTGCGGATGTATTCGCGCCAGGAGCGCGCGCCCCATTTCTCCGTGGTGGCGTTCGGATATTTCACGGCATCGAAGGTGCCCTTCTCCGCATTGAATGCGTGAACGGGATCATCCGGCGCCTGGATGGCCGTTGTCTCGACCGTGCGCCCCGCGCTCAGGATGACGAGGGCGCGAACCGTGGCACCGCTCGCATCCGGCACGCCCGCACCTTCGATGTACCACCCACGCTGCTTCCATGTCGTCTGTGGGGCGACGCCGAGCGCCTCGTGCTCGAAGGTCTCGGAGGGAACCTCGACCTCGACCGTCCAGCTTCGCGCCTCGGCTTCTGCGATGGCCTCGTTGTAGGGCGCGGCCGCAAAGAACGCGGGCCGGCGGATGTCTGCCAGGCGGACGGTCCCATCCGGGTCGATCTTGCCCTGCGGGTTCACCGTGCCGGTGACGCGGAAGGGCGGCGCTTCGGTGAACCGCTTGACGGTCTCGCGCACCGGGTCGGTGCAGGCCGCACCCTGCGCCAGGCAGTCGGCCCAGGCCGCCCGCGCCTTGGCGTCCGTGAACTCGTCCACATGGAAGTCACCGGCATAGCCTTCCGGCGCGAGGCGGGAGGTCGCGGTGAAGGGCACGCAGTGCTCGCCATCAGGGTCGGTGATCCGATACCCGGGCCAGCCCTTCGCGTTCTGGTCCCACTTGATGTCGGCGATGCAGTCCGGAGACGGCGCCTTCGTGCTGACTTGGCGCTCATCCGCCAAAGAGGCCTGGGGCAGCCCGGCCAGGGTCGCGAACGCGAAGCCCGCCAACACCACTCGTCTCATGATCCCCTCCCAAAGACCGCGAAAGCTGCGGGAAACCTAACGGTGCGCGCAGGCTCCGGCAACCCTGACCGCGGCTGCTCCAAGGTAAGCACCGATGCTGAAGGTGCGGCGAGACGCTCTGCATCGCCGCTTCAACTCACCTCTGCGCGTCCGAGCTCGACCAGCGCACCCAGGGCTTCTTTCGCCTCCGCACGCAGCCGCGTGATGATGTTTTCCGGCATCTCTTCGCGCAGCCCGAGATGCAGCATCTTCATCGCGTTGTGGAGCTGGTCGGCGGCAGACGCGACATGCGGGCTCGGGTTGTAGCCCTTGAGCAGGGTCGCACAGGCTTTCACCTCTTCGAGCACGAGTTCCTCCTCGCCGCTGATCATCAGGTGCAAAAGCTCTTCGCAACGCTGCCGCATGATGCGGTCTCCCTCAAGCCGACGTGCCGGTGGCGCCGTGTGCAACGTGAGCTAGGGCATACCAATGGTAGGGGAAGGTGACTGGTGGGCGGGAGGGGTCCTGCAACTGTTGGGATGCCGATGCGGGGGTCTGGGAACGAGTGTTTGATGCGCTGACAGCGGGTTGGAACAACCAGCAACCCGGTGCTGCATTCCACCGGCGTTCGGGTTGATCATAGGTCTAAACCACCCAGTGGGGGTGTGCCCAAACCCATCAGTGGGAGACGCACTTGGTTACAGACGGCCCGCCCTGCCTTAAAAGTGCTTGTCCAAGGTCAAACCGGCAGCAGGGGTGAGATGATCCGGGTTTCGGCGAACCAGTGGTATGCGTCGCGGCGTGTGGGGGGAGATGTCACGCACATCGAGGAGCCGCACATCAAGCCGTTCTACCGTTGCAACATGTGGCATGTGCGGGGGCGCGATCGAGACATGCTGGTGGATACCGGCATGGGCGTGGTGCCGCTGCGCGAGCATGTGCCGCTGCTCACGGGAAGGCCGATATGGGCGGTTTCGAGCCATACCCATTTCGACCATATCGGTGCCCATCACGAGTTCGAGGACCGCCTGGTCCACGAACAGGAAGCGGCGCTGCTTGCGCATCCGACGCGCGAGGCGACGCTCGCCGATCCCTATGTAACCGACGACATCTTCACCTCTCTGCCGCCCGATCCCTATTCGTCCGCCCTTTATGCCGTGAAGGCCGCGCCCGCGACGCGGGTTCTGAGGGACGGCGACGTCATCGACCTGGGCGACCGCCACTTCGAGGTGATCCATACGCCCGGCCATTCGCCGGGCGGCATCGCGCTCTGGGAGGATGCTTCGGGCATCCTGTTCTCGGGCGACATCGTCTATGACGGCGAACTGATCGAGGACACCTACCACTCAGACGCCGCCGATTACCTCCGCAGCATGGAGCGGCTTCTCGAACTGCCCGTCACGACCGTGCATGGCGGGCATTTCGCAAGCTATGGCCGCGACCGACACCAGGCGATCATCCGCGACTGGCTGGACGCCAAGGAGCGCTAGAAGGCCCTCCCCTCACACGGGATCGCGTCTGAGCGGCGTGGTCGAGCAGTGGATGCCGCCGCCGTTCTTGTGCATGGCCCCAAAAGGCAGCGTGGTCCACGAAACACCCGCCGCACCCAACCGGTCCAGCGTGCGGTTGGTGGCGCCCTCGGGCATCAGGAGCCTGCCCGGCGCAACCGCCAGCGAGTTGACGATCCAGGGATCGTCGGCTGGGTCGATCTCGATCAGCCGCACGCCGCGCGCCTTCAACTCCTCCATGAAGGAGAACGGCAGGCCGAAGGGGTTCACCAGCGCCAGATCGCGGTCGATCATCAGGAAGGACACGTCGATGTGGATGTCGTAGCCGGTGAGCTCGACGATCAGGAGATCGACGCCCTGGCGCTTCAGGACCTCGCCCACCTGCTCGGCGCCCTCGCGGTTGACGCGAACGCCCACCCCGATGGCTGCCGTCTTCTCGTTGATCCAGGCAAACGAGCCGCCCTCCATCACGCCCGTGCCCGACACCGTGCGCAGAATGGGAACGCCGATCCTGGCCAGCGTGCGTGACACGCCCAATTCCTCGCCGCGCCGGATGCGCGCGCCCATGCGGCAGACGACCGCGCCGCCCTTGACCATCAGGAGGGGATCGCGCGTGTAGCAAGACTTAAGGCGCGCGCCTGCCACGCCTTCGAGGTGGAAAACCTCGACCCCTTCGGCTTCGAGTGCTGCCACGAGCCCGTCATGCTGGCTCTGCATGGCCGCGAGATCGGGGGGCGTGTCGCTTTGGAAATACCAGCCCGCCTCGGGGTCGCCGAAGGAGCCGATCTCGGCGATGCGCTTCTGGGGGTCGACCACGTTCATCTCGGGGCCGGGCCGGTGCACCAGGATCGAGCGGATGCGGCCGACATCGTTGTCCACCCCCCAGACGCGGCCCCAGGTGGCTTCGAGCTCGCTCTCGTCCTCGAAGGGGGGAGACGCAGGGGCGGCAAACATCTTCACCGTCTGGGTGTAGACCCAGTGGGGATTGTTCTGGCTGGTCACGATGGGATTTCCGATCTGGCGGGTGGCGGAGGGGTCGAAGGGGCGGCGATGGCGCCGACCAGAACGCGGTTCTGGCGACGCAGCATGACGTGCATCGTGTCCGGCTTGGCCGAGGCGTCCTTCAGGAACTCGATGAACATCATGTTGGTGTTGTTGAAGACCATCTCGCCTGCCGCGCGCGCGTCCACTTCCGCCCGCACGAGGCCGAGTTCCTGGAGCCGTGCGATCAGGGTGCAGATCTGGTCGGCGAGCAGGCGGTCGAGCGCGGTGTAAGTCTGTCCGAAGGGACTGTCCGGCTGGCTGATCGAAATGGCGATGGCCTGCCGCCACATCGCCTTGTCGAGATAGAACTGCGAGTGGTTGAGATAGATGCCGACCAGCGTGTTGATGGCGTCGCCGACATCGAGCGGGGGCTTCTCCACCACCTTGCGCCCGGCATTGAGCACCTCGTTCACTTCCATCGAAACGATGGCGACGAGAACGTCGCCCTTGTTGCGGTAGTAGTTGTAGATCGTGCCGACGGAAACGCCGGCATGGGCGGCGATCGCCTCGATTTTTGCGCCGTCGTAACCTTCCGCGCGAAACAGCGCCGCGGCGGACGCGAGGATGCGTCCGGTCCGGTCGGTCCGGTTGCGTTCGCGCAGCCCGCTCACGGGAAGTTCCTCCGACGCTTCAAACAGTTGCGATCCCGATTGACTCGAAAAATGAACTGGTTCAGTTTTCGGGAAAATAAGCGGGAACAATCGGAGAAAGCAATGACAATCGGAGCACGAACGAACCTGCTCTCGAGCGCCGCCAAGGTGCTGCCTCGCGCGGGCCTGATCCTCGTGGCGCTGGGGGTGGCCCAGGCCCAGGCCCAGGATCTCAACGTGCTGATCTGGTGCGACCATGCGGACCCCGCCCTCCTCCAGCCGTTCGAGGAGGCGAACGATGTGCGCGTCAACGTCAAGGAGTTCGAGGGAACGGGTGCCGGCTTCGCCATCGTCGACCAGAGCCAGCCGGGCGACTGGGATGTGATGGTGATCGACTCGGTCGACGTGCCCCGCGGCGTCGCCAAGAACCTGTTCGAGCCCCTGCCCGAAGACAAGCTCCCGCTGGCCGACCTCTTTCCGGAGGTGAGGATGGACGCCTTCACGGTGGTGGACGGCAAGCGCTACGGCGTGACCGAGAAATTCGGCTACAACACGATCGGCTTCAACAACACCAAGGTCGATCCTGCCGACATGCAGTCGCTCAGTGCGCTGACGGGCGACAAGTACAAGGGACGGCTTGCGATCTACGACTACTACCTTCCGGTGATCGGCATGGCGGCCCTGGCGATCGGCAAGAAGACGGCGGAGCTGACGGAAGCTGACCTGCCCGCGCTCAAGACTGAACTCCTCAAGATGAAGGCGAATGCGAAGCTCGTCGGCGACGTGGCGTCGAGCCAGACGGCGCTCGCGACGGGCGAGGTGGACGTGCTGGTCGGCGGCGGCGAATGGGTGACCGCCGGGCTCGCCAAGGAAAATCCGGCACTCGACTTCTCGATCCCGGCGGAAGGGGCCGTGCTGTGGTCGCAGTCGCTGACGATGTTCAAGGATTCCGCCAACAAGGACATGGCGCTGAAGTTCATCCAGTACGTCATGAGCCCCGAGGGCCAGGCGCGGCTTGCGACGTCGGCCTGCTACTGGGGCATGCCCGCTTCCACCAAGGCGGCGCTGACGGACGAGCAGAAGACCACGCTGCGCTTCGATTCCCAGAAGGAGTTCCTGGCGCGGGCCCAGGGCTATCCCGCGCCGGATGCCGACCTCGACAAGAAGATGCAGGACCTGTGGACCGAGATGCTGCAGGCGCAGTGACGACCGCTCGAGGTCAAGCCGCCATGCAGCATCGCATCATGCCCTGGGCGCTGGTGACGCCGGCGCTCGGCTTCACGCTGTTGTTCTTCGCCCTGCCCTTCGCGCTGATAGGATGGGTCAGCCTGTCGGGCATGGACGGGCTTTGGGCGGGGCTCGCGAACTACCGGCAGTTCTTCGACAATCCAGCCTACTGGCAGGCCATGGTGAACTCGCTCGAAGTGACGGCGATCGTCACCGTGGTCTCGGTCTGCCTCGCTTATCCGTTTGCCTGGATACTGGCAGAGCGGGTGCCCCTGCGCTTCCAGCGCATGGCCCTGCTTTTCGCGATCCTGCCGTTCTGGACATCCTATGTGGTGCGCTCCTACAGCTGGCTTCTGGTTCTGTCGCAGAATGGTGTGGTCAACCGGTTCCTCACGACGACGGGCCTCGCCGCGGAACCGCTGGTGCTCGCCAACACGCGCTTCGCCACCGTTACCGGCTTCGTCCATTTCTTCGTGATGCTCTTGACGTTGACGATCTATGCCAACCTCAAGCAGCTCGGGCCGAACCTTCAGAAAGCGGCCGCCGATCTGGGCGCGAGCCCGCTGCAGAGCTTCATCCACGTGCTTTTGCCGCTCACCCTCCCCGGCGTGATGGTGGGCGCGTTTCTTTCCTTTGTTCTGGCCATCGGAGACTACGTGACGCCCCAGATCCTGGGCGGCAACAACGAGCTCCTGATGCCGCAGCTCATCATGATGCAGATCGGCCGGCGCGGCGACCTGCCGCTGGCATCCGCCTTGTCGATCATCCTGATGGTGGTCGTCACGCTTGCCTACCTGGTCTGCGCCCGCTGGCTGAAACTCGAGCGTTCCTGACCATGACCCTGTTCTGGCGCATCGTCTCGGGGCTCTATGCCGCCCTGGTCTACGGCTTCATCTTCCTGCCGGTCGTGGTGCTGGTGCTGTTCTCGCTGCAGTCCACATCCTTTCCGATCCCGCCTTTCACCGGCCCGTCGCTGCGGTGGTACGATGCGGTTCTCAGTGACGCGCGGCTCACCACCGCTCTCGGCAACTCGCTGCTCACGGCCTTTCTGTCGTCCGCTGTCGCGACAGGCTTCGGCTTCATCGCAGCATGGAGCTTCGCCCGCTTCACGCTTCCCGGCTCACCCTTCCTGCGGGCTCTGATCACTCTGCCCATGATGGTCAGCACGCTGATCATCGGCATGGGACTTCTGGTGCTGTTCAACAGGCTGGGCCTGCCGAAGTCGCTTCTGGCCGCAGGCATCGGCCATGTGGTGCTCAACCTGCCGCTTTGCTTCGCGGTGATCTACAGCCAGATGGGCGAGCAGCAGGCGAGCTTCGAGCGCGCGGCACGCGATCTGGGTGCGAGCGAGGCGCGCGTCCTCTTCCACGTCACGCTTCCGGTGATGGCGCCCGCCGTCTTCGCCGCGTTCTTCCTGTCCGCCACATTCTCGTGGGACGAGTTCGTGGTGTCTTTCCTGCTCACCCGCTTCGACACCACGCTTCCGGTCGAGATCTGGAACCTCATGCGCTCGGGCCTGAACCCCAAGACCAACGCGGTCGGTTCGCTGGTGTTCGGCGCCTCGGTGGTCATGGTGATCCTGTTCGAGCTGCTGTTGTTTCGAAGGAAAGCGCGATGAGCCTCGTTTCGGTTCGAAACCTGTCGCACCGCTTCGGCGCCAACACGGTTCTCGACAATGTTTCGCTCGAGATCGCGCCCGGCAGCTACACGGTGCTGCTCGGACCTTCGGGCTCGGGCAAGACCACGCTGCTTTCGGCTATCGGCGGCTTCCTGCTGCCGAGCGAGGGGACGATCGCGATCAACGGCACGGACTGCACCCGCACTCCCCCGGTCAAGCGCCCGACCACGACCGTGTTCCAGGATTACGCGCTGTTTCCCCACATGACCGTCGGCGCCAATGTCGGATTCGGTCTGCGCATGAGGGGTGTGAAGAGGCCTGCACGCGATGCGCGTGCACGCGAGGCCCTGGCGCTCGTGGGGCTGTCCGAAGCCTTCGAGCGCAAACCGCATCAGCTGTCGGGTGGCCAGCGCCAGCGCGTCGCTCTGGCCCGCGCGCTGGTGGTGGAGCCTGCCGTGCTGCTTCTCGACGAGCCGCTCGGCGCGCTCGACCTCAAGCTGCGCCGCCAGATGCAGGATGAACTCAAGCGCATCCAGACGCGCATCCAGACGGCCTTCATCCATGTCACCCACGATCAGGAGGAGGCCTTGGCTCTCGCCGACACGCTTGTCGTGATGGGCGGCGGGCGGATCGAGGACCAGGGCACGCCCGAGCAGGTCTATGCGCGGCCCGCGAGCCGCTTCTCGGCCGGCTTCATGGGCGAGAGCACCATCATTCCCGGACGAGCCGTCGCTGCAGGGCTGGAAACGGCGCTCGGGCTTGTCTCCATCCAGCCTCCCCCGCCTCCCGAGATGCCGGCCTGGATCGTGCTTCGGCCCGAGCACATCCAGCTCTCGCCCATTCCAGGATCGGTCAATCTCGGCGAAGCCGTGATCGAAGAGGCGACCTTTCAAGGCAGCTTCAAACGCCTCGTCGCCCGCTCCCGCCTGGCATCCGACATCGTGTTCGTTGTGCGCGCACCGGCGGAGCAGCCGGCCCGGCCCGGCGACATCCACACGCTGAGCTGCGATGCCCGGCACCTGACGCTTCTTTTGCGCTGAGTGTGTCGCCGGCAATCCGCTTGGCGCAGCTCTGGATATTCGTGAACCAATAATCTCCAAGCGCGGCAATATTGGTAAGGCGTTTCTGTCGGCCCCGGCCGATCGAAATTAGCTTCGGTCTTCTTCGTTACCGGAGCGAGCCATGATGACGTTCACGAACTTCCGCAAGTTGCCGCCTCTGCTTTCCGGCATTGCTGCGCCACTCCTGCTCTTCGCTCTCGCCGCCGGGGCTTCGGCCCAGGAGCGCGTGGTGTTCGGCACGCCAGGCGCGATCAGCGACAACTCCCTCGCGGTGAAGATCGCGATCGACAAGGGCTTCTACAAGGAAGCCGGGATCGATGCCGAGCTCGTCAACTTCAAGGGCGGTGCGCCGAGCATCCAGGCGCTGGTCGGCGGCGGCATCCAATATGCGATCGCAGCGCCCGAGCACGTGATCCGGCTGCGCACCCGCGGCGTGGACGCCGAAGTGGCGTTCGCACTGCAAGGCACGCACACATATGCGCTGCTCGTGCCCGACGCCTCACCCGTCAAGAGCTTCGGCGATCTCAAGGGCAAGCGGGTCGGCATCACGTCCGCCGGCAGCCTGACCGAAAACCTGATCCGGCTCGAAGCCCATGCCGACGGCCTTTCGGTCGGCCAGGACATCGAGGTGCTCGGGGCGGGCGTGGGTGCTGCGCAGAAGGCTGCGCTCGACACCGGCCGCATCGATGCCGGCATGTTCGGCAACATCGATGCGATCCGCTTCACCGGGCAAGGCTATCGCGTCGTCCATGACTGGCGGAAGCAGGAGGTGCCCGGCCTCGCTCTGCTTGCGCTCGACTCCTACGTGAAGGACAACCCGAGGATCGCCCAGGGCGTGGTCGCGGCGACGCTCAAGGCGCAGAAGCTCGTGATCGAGAACCGCGCGGAAACGGTTGCCGCGCTGAAGGAACTCTATCCCGACCTTTCCGACGAGGTGGCCGGCCAGGTGGCCGAAGGGCTGTCGCGCTCGCTGTCCGCCACGGGTCGCTTCAGCGACGCCTCCTATGAGCGCCTCCAGAAGGATCTGGCGATCATCGATCCCGATCTGGCCACGGTGGACTACGCCACCGCCAATCCCGGCACCTACCTGCCCTGACAGCCTCGCTGGAAATGGAGATCATGCCATGACTGCGGAACGCAGGCATCTGCGGCTGGGCTTCTCGATCTGGGCCACCGGCTTCCATCCAGCCGGCTGGCGCCTGCCCGAGGGCCGCGCCGACAGCACGTTCGATCCCGTCTTCCTGCGCGACATGGCGCTGCTGGCCGAAAAGGGGAAGCTCGACTTCTTCTTCATCGGCGACCGCGTGGTGGGCCTGCCCGAGACGCAGGCGCTTCACCCCAACCTCGTGACGCGCCCCGAGGCTCTGACGCTGGCCGCCTGGGTTTCGGCCGTGACGAGCCGCATCGGCGTGGTGACCACCGTCAACACCACCTATTCGGACCCCTTCAACGTGGCGCGCGCGACCGCCACCATCGATCACCTGAGCGGCGGGCGGCTCGCACTCAACATCGTCACCGGACGCGACCCCGAAGCAGCCCTCAACTTCGGCCGTTCCGAGCATTGGGGCACGGACCACCGCTTCGACAACGCCCATGAATTCGTGGAGATCGTGAAAGGTCTCTGGGACAGCTGGGAAGACGGCGCACTCGTCGGCGACAAGGCGAGCGGATTGTTCGTGGATGCCGGAAAGGTCCATCGCCTCAATTACGAGGGCGAGCATTTCCAGGTCGCGGGCCCGCTCAACATCGAGCGCCCGCCGCAGGGCCAGATCCCACTTCTGACGGCGGGCGCATCCGAGCGCTCCAAGGATTTCGGCGCGGAATTCGCCGATGTGCGCTTCGGCACGGCGCTCCACATCGACGCGGCCAAGGCCTACTACGCCGACATCAAGGGAAGGCTCGCCAAGTTCGGCCGCGAGCCCGACAGCCAGGCCCTGGTCAGCGGCATCGCGGTCTATGTCGGGCGCACGCAAGCCGACGCGCACGCCAAATATCGCGAGATCCAGAACCTGTCGGTCACCGAGAACAATCTCGGCCCCTTGGGCGCGGCGCTGGGGCTCGACCTTGCGGGCGTGAGCCAGGAAACGCCGCTCGACGAGATCGAGGCGCGGCTCGGCCAGCCGTCCGAGGGTGCCGCCCGCATTCTCGACCAGGCCAAGAAGAGCTTCGGCACCGACAGGCTGCGCCTGCGCGAGCTTTACCTCTATTTCCGGCGCTCGGGCGGCGGGGCGGAGATCGTAGGCGACGCCAAGACCATCGCCGATGTGTTCGAGGAATGGTTCACCGAGCGCGCCACCGACGGCTTCATCCTGTTTCCGCCCTACCTGCCGGGCACGGCGGAACTCTTCGTGGAATTGGTGGTGCCCGAGCTTCAGCGCCGGGGGCTGCTGCGCGCGGAATACGAGGAGCGCACCTTCCGCGGCCTGTTCGGTCTTCCGAAGCCCGCCAACGCGCTCGCGCAAAGAGCTGGGCGCGCTGCGAAGCGGGAGGCCCCTGCACTGCAAGCCGTTCCCGCCCGCGCGGCGGGTGTGGCCTGAGGAGGCGTGCGATGTCCGACAACCTTGACCGCGCGAGCATTCTCGTCACGCCAGACGCCCTGCGATCCGAGATCGAAAAGGAAAGCATCGTCCTGCTCGACATCCGCTTCCGCGACGATGCCGCATATGATCCGCGCTCGGCCTACCTTGCCGGCCATCTGCCGAATGCCGTGGCGGTCGATTTCCGCCATGAGCTGACCGGCCGGCCCGAGGGGCTCGGCGGCAAGCGCCCCTTGCCGCCGATCGAGCGCCTCCAGCACGACGCGCGCCGCTGGGGCATCGGCAGGGATGCCCGCGTGGTGCTCTACGACGACAACCGCAACCGCCAGGCCGCGCGCGGCTGGTGGACGCTGCGCTGGGCAGGCGTCGCCGACGTGCGTCTGCTCGATGGCGGCCTGGATGCCTGGAAGGCTTCGGGCAACGCACTGGAAACGGCGGTGCCCCTGCCCACCCGCGGCGATGTCGAGCTTTCGCCCGGTGGGCTGCCGCAGTTCGACGCGGACGGGGCGGAAGCCTTCACACGCGACGGCTTCTTGATCGACGCGCGCGATGCAGCGGCGTTCGCGGCGGGCCACATACCCGGCGCCCTCAACATCCCCACCTCCGGCAACATCGACCCCGCGGCCGGCACTTATCTGGACGGCGAGACCTTGCGCGCCCGTTTCGCCGCGCATGGCATCGACGGCACGAAGCCTGTTGGCGTTTATTGCGGCGGCGGGGTCGCAGCCTCCCACCAGATCGCAGCCCTCGCCTCGGTCGGCATCGCGGCGAGCCTGTTTCCGGGCTCGTGGTCGGCCTGGAGCGCGGACCCTGCCCGGCCGCGGGAGACCGGCGCGTGACCAGTGTCGCACACGGCACATCGCCTGCACTCGCATCCGCGACGCGCCATTCGCTCAGGCTCGTGCGCGACCGCATCCTGGTCTTTGTGGCGATCCTGGCGGTCTGGGAGGGTGCCGGCCATCTCGGCGTGAGCGAGATCTGGATCTCCAGTCCCTCCGCCGTGGCCGAGCGGCTGTGGACGATGGCGCTCGACGGAGAGCTCTTCTTGCACATGCAGCGGACCTTGACGGAGGCAGCCCTTGGGCTGGCGCTCGCTTTCGCGGTGGGCGTGCCGATCGGCATCGCCATGGCGCGCTACAAATATGCCAACGAGGTGGCGGAGCCCTTCATCATGGCGCTCTACAGCCTGCCGCGCGTGGCCTTGGCACCGCTTTTCATCATCTGGTTCGGCATCGACCTGTTCTCCAAGGTCATGATGGCCTTCTCCACCGTGATCTTCATCTTCATGCTCAACATCCACGAGGGCCTGAAGACCATCGACCGCGATCTGGTGGATCTCTTCCGCACCATGCGCGCGCCGCGCGGGGTGATGCTACGCAAGGTGATCCTGCCCTGGCTTGCGCCCTGGGTGATCGCCTCGCTGCGCATCGGCATCGGCTTGTCGCTGATCGGCGCCGTGGTGGCCGAGCTGATCGGGTCGAGTGCCGGGCTCGGCTGGTACATCGAGAATTCGGCGGGCCGCCTCGACACCACCGGCGTTTTCGCGGGCCTCGTCTCGCTCACCGTGATCGCGGGGGCGGGCAACATCCTGGTCGCGCGGCTCGAAAAGAAAATCAGCGGATGGAGAACGGCGTGAACGCCCTCGACCGCAAGCTCCATGCGTTCGCTGCCGCAAGCGAGCCGAAGATCAGCCTCGAAGGCGTGGACGTCGCCTATCCCACGCCCGATGGCGGCACGATTCCCGTCGTCTCCGAAGCGAGCTTCACGGTCGGCGCGGGCGAGTTCGTTTCGATCGTCGGACCTTCGGGCTGCGGCAAGTCCACGCTTCTGCGCGTCCTGTCGGGCCTGCTCGCCCATCAAGGCGGCACGGTGCGGATCGACGGCCGGAGCCTGGCCGAGAACCGCGAGCGCGTCGGCTTCATGTTCCAACGCGACACGCTCCTGCCCTGGGCGAGCGTGGCCGACAACATCCGCATCGGCGCCGAACTCGCGGGGATTCCGTTGAACCGACGAGACGGCCGCGTTTCCGAGCTGATAGGCTTCCTGCGCCTGACCGGCTTCGAGAAGCACCGTCCCCATCAGCTGTCGGGCGGCATGCGCCAGCGCGTGGCACTGGGCCGCCTGCTCGCCTTCGAGCCTCACATCTACCTTCTCGACGAGCCTTTCGGTGCGCTCGACGCGCAGACCAAGATCGCCATGGGCCGCGAGCTCCTGCGCGTCTGGGGCGAACACAAGCGCGCGGTGATCTTCGTCACCCACGACATCGAGGAGGCAGTCACACTGTCCGACCGCGTGCTGGTGATGTCGTCCCGCCCCGGCCGCATCCTCCGCGACATCGCGATCGACCTCCCGCGCCCGCGCGACCCCAAGCTTCTGCGCAAGGACAGCCGCTTCATCGATCTGGTCGATGCCGTCTGGTCGGAACTCGACATCATGCGCTGAGCCTTGGGACCGGTGCGGGTGCGGAGGAGCCGAGTGGATGGCGTGACGCAAGACCTTTCCGGCACGGAGATCTGACGCAGCCATCGTCCCCATGCCCGATCCTCGAAGCACGAGTGGAAGCGCAAGAAGGTGCCGGGGATGGAGCGGTTGCCCTGTCACCCGATCAGCGGCGGGTCGCCTTTCGGGCCTCCTCATCCCAGGCGATCGCATCCGCCCCGGCGGGAACGATGGTCGGGCAGTCGGGATCGGTGGCTGCTCGGAAAACGGCTTCGGCCACGTCCCCTGCCGTTGTCACAGGGCCGCCTGCAGCCTGCTGCATGGCTGCGATCGTCTTTTGGGCGAAGTTGGCATAGGCGTCGGGAAAGCCGCCATGCGCTGCAATCTGCGCGCGGGCGCTGCTGCCGAAGCTGGTGGTGGGTGCGGACCCCGGCAGAACCGCTCGGACCCGGATGCCGAACGCCGCAAATTCCAGCGCCGCAGCTTCGGTCAAAGCGTTCACGGCGGCCTTGCTGGCGCGGTAGACCGACAGAAGCGGCAGCGCCTTCATGGTGACGGACGAGCTGACATTGACGATCACGCCGGACTGCTGCTCGCGCATTCCGGGCAGCACCGCCTGCATGAGAGCGATCGTGCCGAATGTGTTCGTCTCAAAGATCCGCCGCACCATCTCCATCGGCGTGCCTTCGACCGCGTTCAGCCATCCGATGCCGGCATTGTTGACGAGCACGTCGATCGGGCCTGCTTCGGCAACTGCGGTTGCGATGCTTTCGGCATCTGTCACGTCGAGCGCCAGCACGCGGAGCCGCTCCGACGGAGGCAGCGTGCTGGCCGACGGATCGCGCATCGTGGCGATCACATTCCACCCTTCGGCCAGGAAACGGGAAGCGATCTCGCGGCCGAAGCCGGTGGAAGTGCCGGTGATCAGAACGGTTTGCATGAGTGTCGCGCTTTCTCGATGATCGGAACCACGAGGTATGCCGCGGGAGCCGGACGTGCTACGGTCGAACGTCCGGCAATCGTTTGAGATGGTCTTCTTTGGCCGATCCGCTCACCGAGGTGATCGGGCTGCTCGAGCCCAAGGCCTCTTTCTCGAAGCTCGTCACGGCCAAAGGCCGCTGGGCCGTGTGTCCGCCTGGCAAGGAGCCCTTCTATGCCGTGCTGCTCGAGGGCGAACTCACTTTAAAGGTCGGTGAGCGTCCTCCCGAGCGGATCGGCAGGGGCGATTTCATGCTGATCCCCGCCGGCGACGACTTCACCGTCGCAAGCCTCGAAGCGCCGCCGGCCGGGCGGATCATGGAGCCGGTCGAGGTCGGGCCTGGCGTCTTTCATCTGGGCGAACCGGGTGTGCCCGACACGCGCATGCTTGTCGGCTACTGCACGTTCGGCACGGACGACGCGAGCCTTCTCGTCTCGCTTCTTCCCGGTCTTGTCGTGGTTCGCGACGATCGGCGGTTGACGGCGCTCGTCGAGCTTCTGAGCGAGGAGGCCCGCACGAGCCGCCCCGGCCGTGAGGTGGTGCTGGCGCGCCTCTTGGAAGTCTTGCTGATCGAGGCGTTTCGCTCCACGGCGGGGCCGCAGGCAGCGCCTGGCCTCTTGCGCGGGTTGCTCGATGCGCGCCTCGCGAGCGCGTTGCGCCGCATCCACGAAGACCCGGCGCGGCCATGGACGATCAGGGACCTGGCAAGGGAAGCGTCCCTGTCGCGCTCCGCCTTCTTCGAACGCTTCCGCCGCGCGGTGGGTGTGGCCCCCATGGAGTATCTCGCGGGCTGGCGCATGGCTCTCGCCAAGAACATCCTGCGCTCGGACGATGCGAGCCTGGGCCAAGTGGCCCGCCGCGTCGGCTACAGCTCGCAAAGCACCTTCAGTGTCGCCTTCACACGCCATGTCGGCACCCCGCCGACCACCTATGCGCGTGGATTTGGAAGAGCGAAGTCCGGCGTCGTCGAGTGACGGCTCAAGGCACAGCTTCGGGCGAGGTGACCCGCATCCCCCCGATCGAACCATTGATATGCTCATCCGTATAATATAATGCTATTATAATAATTCAGCTTCGGAGGATGGCATGGCTCGGTTCCGGACGGGTTCCCTGCGGATCGCGGACGAGGAGCCTCAGGCGGATGTGCGCCTTCTGCTCCGTCTCTATGAGCAGATGGTCTTGCTCCGCCGGTTCGAGAGTGCTGCGCAGACCGCTTGCCGCAAGGGTGAGACACCCGGCTTCCTGCATCTGTATATCGGTCAGGAGGCGGTGGCGGTGGGCGTGTGCGCTCACCTGCGCTCGACCGATTGGATCACCTCCACGCATCGCGGTCATGGCCATGCGCTGGCCAAGGGGATGGATCCGAACGTCCTCATGGCGGAACTGTTCGGCAAGCGCGACGGGTGCTGCGGAGGACGAGGCGGCACCATGCATCTCTACGATCGCTCGGTCGGGCTCTTCGGCACGAATGGCATCGTTGCGGCGGGCATCAGCCACGCCGTAGGGGCCGGAATCGCAGCGCGGGCCCAAGGGCGCGACGATGTCGGGGTGGCCTTCTTCGGGGATGGGGCCACCAACCATGCGGGTTTCCACGAGTCGCTCAACCTCGCCGGCATCCAGCGCGCACCGGCCGTGTTCGTGTGCGAGAACAATCTCTATGCCACCGCGACGCCCCTGAAGTCTGCGACGCTGAATCCCGAGATCGCGACCCGCGCCGCAGCCTATGGTATTCCCGGCGTGGCAGTCGACGGAAACGACGTGCTCGCCGTCCACGACGCGATGGCGGAAGCCGTGCGCCGCGCACGCCGCGGCGAAGGGCCGACCTTGATAGAGGCCAAGACCTACCGCACCGTTGGTCACCATGAAGGTGATCCGGTCACGGGCACATACCGCACGCAGAGCGAAGTGGAAGAGTGGGCGCAGCGGGATCCGGTGACAACCTTCCGAACGCGACTAGTGGACGAGTTCGAGGCTGCCACGGCCGGGGAACTCGATGCGATCGACAGCCGTGTCGATGGCATCGTGGCCCAGGCGCTGGACTTTGCGCGCCGCTCGCCCGAGCCCGACGCTGCCACCGCGTTTCATCACGTGTTCGCCGAGCCGCTCAATCCGGCAGCGGCGCTCGCGGCCAAGCCGGCTGCGGGTGGCAAGGTGACGGGCTGGCTCGACGCGGTGCGCGACGGGATTGCCGAGGAGATGCGCCGCGACGAGGCGATCCTGTATTTGGGCGAAGGCACCGGCGAGCGCGGTGGAACATTCGCGCACACCAAGAACCTGTGGAACGAGTTCGGTGCGGCGCGCATGGTCGACACGCCGATCTCCGAGCAGGGCTTCACGGGTGCCGCTATAGGTGCCTCGGCCACGGGCTCCCGCACGATTGCCGACCTCATGTTCAGCGACTTTCTGTTTGAGGCGGGTGGCCAGATCGTGCTTCAGGCGGCCAAGCTCCGCTATATGTCCAATGGCCAGATGAACGCGCCCGTCGTGGTGCGGGTGGGAGCGGGTGCGGTGCGCTCGGCGGGCCCGCACCATTCGGGGGCGTATCATCCGTCCTGGGCGCATGTGCCCGGCTTGATCGTCTGCATGCCTGCGACGCCGGCCGACGCCAAGGGCCTGATGAAGACGGCTTTGCGCGCGGGCGATCCGGTGCTGATATTCGAGATGAAGGCGCTGTTCGCTTCCAAGGGCGAGGTGCCCGATGGCGAGCACCTGGTGCCCTTCGGCGTGGCCCGGATTGCACGCGAGGGCAAGGACCTGACGATCGCATCCGCGGGTCAGCTCGTGCATCGCAGTCTCGAAGCTGCGGAAGCCCTGGCCGCCGAAGGGATAGAATGTGAGGTCATCGACCTGCGCACCATCGTGCCGCTCGACGTGAAGACGGTTGCCGAAAGCGTAGCCAAGACCCATCGGCTGCTGATCGTGGACGAGGGCTGGGCGATGTGCGGGGTGGGTGCCGAGCTCGGCCAGGCGATGAACGAGGTGGCGTTCGACGAGCTCGACGCGCCGGTCGCGCGTTTGCACACCGAGCCGGTGTCCCACCCGTTGGCGCCATCGCTCGAGCGCATGATGCTGGTGGATACCAAGAAGATCGTGGATGCGGCGAGGAGTGTGATCGGAGGCCGGGCGCCGATTCCCTGGCATTGGCGCTATCCAGGGATCGCGGCGGTGCAAGCCCATGCCGAAGCGGAGGCCGCCGCCGCACCAAGCGTTTCCGCCCCGCCGCCCGCGCCTCAGCCTGAGATCGATACGATCAGCGGCGAGCCCATCACCATGCCGTTCGGCGACCTTACGATCAGCGAAGGAACCATCGTCAACTGGGTCAAAGCCGATGGCGAGGACGTGAAGGCTGGAGAGGTGGTGGCGGAGATCGAGACGGATAAGGCCGTGGTCGAGATCGAAGCTCCCGTCAGGGGCAGGCTTCTCGTTGAAAAGCCCAAGGGCAGCGTCGTACCGATGGGCGGCCGTATCGGCAGCGTGCGTTGAACGCCGTGCCAGCCCCGGCTTCGCCCCCCCAGCGCACGCGCTCCACGCCTTATGCCCGCAGGCTTGCGCGCGAGCGCGGATTACTTCTGGCGTCGCTCTCCGGCTCTGGACCGGATGGGCGGATCACGGGCGCGGACGTTCTGCGGTTCCGGGCGCCGCAGGAGCCGCCTCCCGCTCTCATTCCGACTTCGGCGCAGGAAACGGCGCCATCCGTCCAGATGCCTGCGTTCAGCGCGGTTCCTTCAGCTCTGTCGGTCGAAATCGACTTCAACGCCGCCAGAGCCCTTCTTGCGCAGATCGGGCGCGAACGCATCACGCATGAGGCCGTGGCGCTCAAGGCGGTCGGGGCAACGCTCGATGTGCTGCTGCCTGACAATGAAGGGGTCGTGCAGCTTTCGCGAGGCACGGAAGCGCGGCGTGTTTCCGGCATCCGGCATGCTTCGCTGAGCGGGATCGCGGCGATATCTGAAGCGGCGGAGATCGGAGAAGCAGAGATCGCCGTCTCCTTCCTCACACGATCCGGTGTCCGCCCGGTGGCGGCGCGCCTCGAAGGCAGATGCAACGCGCGTCTCGTGGTCGGCTTTCCCGGTGAAGACGGCATGGCGGATTGCCTCTTGAGCTTCGATCCTGACTGCATCGAGGAGGACGCGGCAGCGGAGTTTCTGCTTCTCGCGAAGGAGTGGATCGAGACGCCGTTACGTCTTCTCGTTTGATGAATGGTTCGGCATCGCTTTGGATGGGTTGATGGCGATCGAGCATAGCGATGGTGTTCCGAGCTGTGTGGACGACCTGCCCCATTGCTTGAAGGCTTCGGCTCGCGTGGGCTTCGCAGCGATCGCCACGACCCTCGCAGACAAGGCGGTGATGCCGGAAAGCGCGACAATGATAGGCGGCGGGTGCTCCAGATGAACATCGATCTCAGCGGCAGGCTCGTGAAGGTGGAAGGGGCGAAGGATGATCTGCGGCAGGCGATCGTGGACGCGCTCCGCACGAACGGGGCAGCTGTCGCCATGCCAGGGGATGCGCATGAGCCCCCGTTCGGACTGGTTGCCGTTAGCCAGGGCGCCAGCAGTCTCGATGCGCCCCGAGATGAGCTTGATGTCTTCGAGCAAGCGATCCGGGCTTTCTCTTCGAGCCTCGAACGCGTGGTCATCGTGATGTCGGCCACAGCACTCGTTCCCGTTCGCGGTTCGACCGGCTTTTCAGTCGCGCAAGCGGGGCTCGAGCGCATGGTGCGAGCGCTGGCCATGGAGAAAGGTCCGAACGCGCGCGTGAACGGGGTTGCCGTGGGTGTCACGGATGGCAGCCCGTTGGAATCTCGGATGACCGGCCATACCGCGCTCGGGCGTGCGGGCAGGCTGGACGAGGTCTGCGCGGCCGTCCTTTTCCTGCTCGACCCCGACAACACATACATGACTGGCCATACGCTCGCCGTGGATGGCGGTTGGGCGATAGGCTATGCGCGGAATTTCTGAGGACCGCCCATGCGCACCAACCTGAACGGACAGATCATCCTCATCACGGGTGCCGCCGGCGGTATTGGCAGCGCGACGGCACGTCGGCTCGCTGCGAACGGAGCATCGATCGTCGCAGCCGATATCGACCGGACGGGCGCCGAAAGGCTTGCCGCGGAACTGCCGAGAGCACTTCCTGTCGCGCTCGACGTGCGCCGGTCGGACCAAGCGGAACAAGCGGTGGAGGCGGCTCTCGCCGCCTTCGGTCGCATCGACGTGCTGGTCAACAATGCCGGTGTGAACACCTTCAAGGACCGGGTCGAAATCGACCGCTTCCCTGCCGAAGAGTGGCACCGCATCATCTCCATCGATCTGGACGGGCTCTATGTGGTGAGCCGTGCCGTGCTGCCTTCCATGGTGGAGAGAGGCGCGGGCCGCGTGATCAACATCGCCTCCGTCGTGGGGGTTGCCGCCATGCGGCTGCAAAGCCCGTTTGTCGCGGCCAAGGCTGGCATGATCCACCTGACGCGCTCCATGGCGTTGGAACTTGGCCCGAAGGGCATCCTGGTCAACGCGATTGCGCCGGGCTCCGTGATGACGGAGGGCACGCGCAAGCTGTTCTATGGCGAGGACGGCACCTTCCGTGCTCAGATGCAGGGCTTCATGGACCACCTGCCGCTCGGTCGCCCGGCATTTGCGGAAGAGATCGCGGAAGCCGTCCTGTTCTGCTGCGCGCCGGCGAACTCCTTCATGACCGGCCATGTGATGCTGGTGGACGGTGGCTGGACGGCCGGTTTCATGTTCTGAAGGGGCTTACGAGCGGGCCTCCGAACAACGCCGAGGCTCATCGCGCATAGGCCGAGCCCGCTTGAGGGAGTTCTCCCCTCCCCTTCCATTCGCGCAACATGCTCTGCACTGCCGCTCGGTAGATGGCGATGTCGCTGCCTGAAGCGAGCATGGCGTAGCCCTCGCCGGCGAGATCATTCAGGGTGCGCCCCGCACGGGGTACGGTGGCGAGAGGCTTGTCAGCCGCGCGCACGGCCTCCACGGTCTGCCGGATCGCGGCTTCCACTTCCGGCGCGCCGGTTTGGCCGGGCAGGCCCATGGAGCACGACAGGTCAGTCGGTCCGATGAAAACGACATCCACGCCATCGACAGCTGCGATCTGCGCGGCGTTCTCCACGCCGGCAGGCGTTTCCACCTGCACGATGATGAGTAGGCTGTCGTTTGCCCGCTCATAATAGTCGGGGACGAGGCCATAGCGTGAGGAGCGCGTAATCTCGGCCGCATTGCCGCGCTTGCCCTGCGGCGGAAAGCGCACCGCCTCGACGATGGCGCGCGCAGTTTCAGCAGATTCCACCATCGGCACAAGCAGCGCCTGTGCGCCGGCGTCCACCAGCCGACGCAGGGAAACGGGATCGGCGGAGGGCACACGGATCACCACGGTGGTTTCCATGCATGCCGTCGCCCGCATCGCATCGATCGCGCCGGACAGATCGCTTGGACCATGCTCCTGGTCGACGATCAGAAAGTCGAGGCCGGCAAGCGCCGCGATCTCGGCGAATGTCGCCGAGCCGCTTTGCACCCATGTTCCCAGCGATTGCCGGCCTGATTGGATGCGTTTCTTGAGACGGTTGGGTGGCAGCATGACGATTTCCTCCGGGTCCTTGGCCAAGCGTTTTTCACACGGTTCACCTCGCCGACGCTCGGCCCGCGTCGCGCAAGCCGACTGCTGACCTCCCGGCTCTGGTCGAGTGATCCTGTACCGCGTTGTCGCTCTCCATCCTGCGATGGCGATGAACGGCTATTGCAAAGTCAACTGATTATTGTTTACAATTTTGGGATGTGGCAAGGCTGTGCTGACGATGATTTGTCATTTCGGATTTTCGGAACGGGAGCCGGTCGGCACGTCGATACGACCGCTGGCGCGCAAGATGCCGAGCAACCTTTCCCTGGCGCTTCCGATATGTTTTTCGATCAGGGCTGCGGCCTTTACACCCTTTCGCGAGCGCACCGCCGCGAGGAGCTTGCGGTGATCGCGCAGCCAACTGTCGGGATAGTCGTCGGGCAACGCGTCACGCAGCATCAAGAAAAGCATCAACTGCGAACGCAGGGTTTCCCAGGCACGGAAAAGACGCGGGCTATGCGAGGCGCGAAACAGCGCGTCGTGGAATTCCACGTCGAGGCGCGCCACGAACTGGCGAGTGATGGCATCGCGTGGCGCCCGCTCGAAGCGCTCGAGGACGGCATCCATAGCCGCCAAGTCCGTTTCGTCGGCGCGCAGGCAGGCCTGCTCGGCAGCCAGCCTCTCGAGCGCAGTGCGCAGGCTGTAAATGTCCGAGATGTCCTCTTCCGACACGCCGACCACCGATGCCCCTCTGTGTGGCTCATGCACCACGAGCCCTTCGCCGTGCAGTCGGAAGATGGCTTGGCGCACCGGCCCCCGACTGACCTTGAGCATGGTGGCGAGATCTTCCTCGATCAGTCGCGCGCCCGGCGTGATGCGGCCAGACAGGATGGCGTCTCGGATGGCATCCACCACGTCGTCCACGAGGACGCGGCGTGGGGTGGGCGAAAGCTCGAAGGGATCTGGGCTCATGTCTGATTGGATACAGTCAACCAGAAACAACCGCCATCCGTCTTGGGGCGGACTCGTCGTGGAGCACGCATGCGAATCCTGAAAGTGAACACCTACGCGCCCGACACCGAACTCTACGAGGCGTTCGGGAAAGATGTGAAATTCGACATCCACCGCGCCGGTCCGAAGGGCGCCGAGCCACCGTCGCTCGAGCGCTGCCGCGCCGCCGATGCCGTGATCAACTGCGCAGCCTCCTTGACGCTTGGGATGCCCGAAGACGCATTCGAGAACACCAGGATCGTGGTGCGCGAGGGCGTGGGCTTCGACACCCTCGATATCGCGGCCTGGGCGAAGCGCGGGGTTCCCGTCTGCAATGTGCCGGACTACGGCACGACCGAAGTCGCCGATCATGCCATGGGCCTGCTGCTCGCGCTCGCGCGCGGCACCACGAGCTACCAGGAAGCCGTGCGAGATCATGAGAACCGGTGGGGCCACTCCGAAGCCCCCCTCGTGCGCCGCCTGCGCGGGCAGACCCTCGCCATCCTAGGCCTTGGCCGCATCGGTCTTGCCACGGCCCGCCGAGCAGCGGCCTTCGACATGAAGGTGATCTTCCACGATCCATATCTGCCGAATGGCGCAGAGCTTGCCGCGGGTTTCGAGCGGGTGCGCAGCCTGGACGAAGCGATGCGTCGCGCGGACATCTTGTCCATCCACACGCCGCTCAACGACGAGACGCGCGGGATGGTGGGCGAACAGGCACTGAGCCTCGCCAAGCCGGAACTGATCGTGATCAACACGGCGCGTGGCCCGATCATCGATCTCGATGCGCTGGCGGGGGCCTTGAAGGCGGAACGCATCGCGGGAGCGGGCCTCGATGTCCTGCCCAAAGAGCCAGCCGATGCCGGCCATCCTTTGATCCGGGCTTTCCGCAAACGCGAGCCCTGGCTCGACGGGCGCCTGATGCTTTCGCCGCATGCCGCCTTCTACAGCCCCTCCGCACTGGAGGACATGCAGCGCAAGGCGATCGAGGTGATCGTGGCGTTTCTGCGCGATGGCACGCTGATGAACTGCGTCAACAAGGAGCTGCTGGCAGAGGCCAAGCGGCAGGCAGCCTGAGGCTCAGGTCCGTCTCACAACGGGAGCGCGGTCATTCGGCCATCTGCAGTGATGCCCGTGCCCGTGCCCGTGATGGAGGAGGCAGGGTCCGACGGAAGAAGCGCGATCTTCCTGGGCGTAGGAGATGTGAAGCACGGCGGTGGGAGCCCTATATCCGCCAGCCTGGCGGCAATGCTGCGGTCCGGCGCGTGGTCGAGCGTGAGCACGCCCTTCTAGCTTGCATTTCTCCCCTTATTCGATGAGCGCTCACTCGCATCGTCGGATAGCCGCCCGTGATGCGAGATGAACATCCCCGCGCAAGCGAGCCACCTTCACCGTGCGCGCTGGTTGCATTAACAATACCCGCGCCTTGCCGCTCGTGCGGCCCGAACTGAAGACACCTTGCCCTCCATGTCCGACGCCGGAAGCATCGAAGCCCTGTTTCCCCGACGCGCGCTCCAGCGCACCGGCGGGCCCCTTTATCGGCAGCTGGCCGACATCCTGCGCCGGCCGATCACCGACGGCGCCCTATCCACCGGCGAGGAGCTTCCCAAGGAAGCGACGAT
>QFNI01000046.1 GCA_003240775.1 Mesorhizobium amorphae
GGGGCGGCTCGGGCGTCACCTCCAACAAGCTGATGCAGGCGCGCGTCGCCTTGCAGTTCGTGGCGCTCGTGCTCATCCTGCTCGCCGTCTGGTTCCAGAGAAACGCCGGCTGATGGTCAAGCTCAACAAGATCTACACGCGCACCGGCGACGACGGCACCACGGGCCTCGGCTCGGGCGAGCGTCGCCCCAAATGGGATCTGCGGGTCGAAGCCTACGGCACGGTGGACGAGGCCAATTCGGTTCTGGGCCTGGCACGGCTCCATGCCGAGGGCACGATGGACGCCGCGCTCGCGCGCATCCAGAACGACCTCTTCGACGTCGGCGCCGATCTCGCCGTGCCCGACACGGGCGAGCCCTTGCCCTACGAGCCGCTGCGGGTCACCGACGCACAGGTGACGTGGTTGGAGACCGAGATCGACCGGCAGAACGAGAAGCTCGAGCCTCTGCGCTCCTTCGTGCTGCCCGGCGGCAGTGCGCTTGCGGCGCAACTGCATCTCGCGCGCACGGTCGTCCGCCGCGCCGAGCGGCTCGCGGCCGAGCTTGCCGCCCGAAAGGAAGAGCGCGTGGGCGCGCCCGTGGTGCGCTACCTCAACCGCTTGTCCGACCTCCTGTTCGTGGCGGCCCGCACCGCCAATGACGAGGGCCGCGCCGACGTGCTATGGGTTCCCGGGCAGAACCGCTGAACCGCGAGAGCCCGTGTTCATCCCGCTCCACGACGCCAACAGCCTGCGCCGCATCCGCCTGCAATGGGTGACGCTGGCGCTGATCGCAGCCAACGTCGCGGTGCATCTGGTGCTCAGCACGGGCACGGCGACCACCATGCAAGGGGCCGTGATCGGGCTCGGCTACATCCCCTCCGTCGTGTTCGACACCGCCGTGCTGCCGCCCGGCTATGCGATCGTGCCCGAGGACCTCACCTATCTCACCTACTCGTTCTTGCATGCCGACTGGCTGCATCTGGGCGGCAACATGCTGTTCTTGTGGGTGTTCGGCGACAATGTGGAGGATGCGCTGGGGCACCTCCGCTTTCTTCTCTTCTACCTTCTGAGCGCTGCGGCCGGCGCCTTGGCGCACGGCTTGCTCGTGCCGGAATCCCAAGCGCCGCTGATCGGCGCGTCGGGCGCGGTGGCGGGCATCCTGTCGGCGTATCTCATCCTCCACCCGAGGGTGAAGATCTGGGTGCTCGCCTTTGGCCGCATTCCGCTTCGCGTGCCTGCCTGGGTGGCCATCGCCGCCTGGATCGGGTTCCAGATCCTGATGCTCGTGATCCTGCCGGAAGACGAGGTGTCCTTTGCCGCCCATCTCGGGGGTGCGGCCGCAGGTGCCGTCCTGGTCGTGATCCTGCGTCGCCGCGATCAGCCGCTGCTGGACAAGGTGGTCGTCACCCCGCGCGCGGCCGAGGTCGCGTTGCCCGGGCGGGCGGGGGCCGTGCCTCCGCCGCCGTCGCCCTGGGGGCGCCGCCCGCGCTCGCCATCGGCTTGACATTCGGGGGTGGCAGCTTAATCCCGGCGCGCGTGGTGCGCTGCGCCACCGTTTTTTCCGTGCTGGATGTCGGCATTCGGCCAACCGCGCCTGGCAGGCTTTGCTAAAGCCAACCGCAACGCGGCAGCAAAGAGAGGTTTTCCCCGCCCATGAAGATCCTTGTCCCAGTCAAGCGAGTTGTTGACTACAACGTCAAGATCCGGGTGAAGGCGGACGGTTCGGGCGTCGAGCTGGCCAATGTGAAGATGGCCATGAACCCGTTCGACGAGATCGCGGTGGAGGAAGCCATCCGCTTGAAGGAAGCGGGTGTCGCAACCGAGATCGTAGCCGTCTCGATCGGCCCGCAACAGGCTCAAGAAACGCTGCGCACCGCACTCGCCATGGGCGCTGACCGGGCGGTGCTCGTCAAGGTAGACGGCGTGGTCGAGCCGCTCGCGGTCGCCAAGATCCTGAAGGGCGTTGCCGACGCCGAAAGCCCCGGCCTCGTGATCCTGGGCAAGCAGGCCATCGACGACGACGCCAACCAGACCGGCCAGATGCTGGCGGCGCTTCTCGGCTGGGCGCAAGGCACCTTCGCCTCCAAGGTCGAGGTCAAGGGCGAGCGCGTTCACGTGACGCGCGAAGTGGACGGCGGCCTCCAGACGGTCGACCTGAAGCTGCCGGCCATCGTCACCACCGACCTGCGCCTCAACCAGCCGCGCTATGCTTCGCTTCCCAACATCATGAAGGCCAAGAAGAAGCCGCTCGACGAGAAGGCGCCCGGCGATTTCGGCGTCGACGTTTCCCCGCGCCTCGAAGTGCTCAAGACCGAGGAGCCTTCGGGCCGCAAGGCGGGCGTCAAGGTGAAGAGCGTGGAAGAGCTTGTGGACAAGCTCAAGAACGAAGCCGGCGTGATCTGAGGCGGGAAAGCAAGGAGCAAAAGCGATGACCATTCTTCTTCTCGCCGAGCACGACAACCAGTCGCTGTCCGACCAGACCGCAAAGGCGCTGACGGCCGCCAAGCAGATCGGCTCGGACATCCATGTGCTGGTCGCCGGTCAGGGCGCGCAGACCGTGGCCGACGAGGCTGCCAAGCTCGATGGCGTGTCCAAGGTGATCCTGGCCGAATCCGACGCGCTCGCCGAGCGCCTGGCCGAGCCGCTGGCCGCCACCATCGTGGCGCTCGCGCCGGCCTACGACACGATCCTTGGCGCTGCCACCACCACGGCCAAGAACGTGATGCCGCGCGTCGCTGCCCTTCTCGACGTGATGCAGATCTCGGAAGTGATGGAGGTCGTCGCCCCCGACACCTTCAAGCGCACGATCTATGCCGGCAACGCCATCCAGACCGTGAAGACGAGCGACCCGACCCGCGTGCTGACGGTGCGCACGGCCTCGTTCGCCTCCACCGGCCAGGGCGGCTCGGCGACGGTCGAGAAGGCTGATGCCGCGTCCGATCCAGCACTTTCCCTCTTCGTGGAAAACAAGATCGCAGCCTCCGAGCGGCCCGAGCTGACATCGGCCAAGATCATCGTCTCCGGCGGTCGCGCGCTCGGCTCGTCGGAGAAATTCCAGGAGGTCATGCTGCCGCTCGCCGACAAGCTCGGTGCTGCGGTGGGCGCCTCGCGCGCGGCGGTCGATGCGGGCTACGCGCCCAACGACTGGCAGGTCGGCCAGACCGGCAAGGTGGTTGCTCCCGACCTCTACATCGCCTGCGGCATCTCGGGTGCTATCCAGCATCTGGCGGGCATGAAGGACAGCAAGGTCATCGTCGCCATCAACAAGGACGAGGAAGCGCCGATCTTCCAGGTGGCGGATTACGGCCTCGTGGGCGACATCTTCACGATCGTGCCGGAGTTCGCGGCCAAGCTCTGAGCGAGCCGCAAGGCCAATGCCGGGGAACAGGGAAGGGGCCGCAAGGCCCCTTTTCCTTTGCGCGAGCGGCCTCTAGGTTGCATCGCAGCAAGCGTGGGAAACGAACACCGCGCACCAACCAAATCTCCTGGGCAGGCAAACGGCATGATCGAAACCGTCGGAATCATCGGCGCGGGGCAGATGGGAAGCGGCATCGCCCATGTCTGCGCGTTGGCCGGGTTCAACGTGATGCTCTACGACGTGTCCGGCGACCGCATCGAAAAGGGCATCGCCACCATCAGCGGCAACATGGCCCGACAGGTCTCCACCGGCAAGCTGGAGGAAGACATCCGCCAGGGCGCCATCGGCCGCATCTCCAAGACGAGCGCCATGGCCGAGTTGGCCGGGGCCGATCTCGTGATCGAGGCGGCAACCGAGGACGAAAGCGTCAAGCGCAAGATCTACGCCCAGCTCTGCCCGCAGCTGAACCCCGAAGCCATCCTCGCCACCAACACCTCGTCCATCTCGATCACGCGCCTCGCCGCTCAGACCGACCGGCCCGAGCGCTTCATCGGCATCCACTTCATGAACCCGGTGCCGGTGATGAAGCTCGTCGAGCTCGTGCGCGGCATCGCCACCGAGGACGTGACCTTCGAGGCCGCCAAGCAGTTCGTGGCGAAACTCGACAAGACGATCACCGTCTCGGAGGACTTTCCCGCCTTCATCGTCAACCGCATCCTGCTGCCGATGATCAACGAGGCGATCTACACGCTCTACGAGGGCGTGGGCTCGGTGGAAGCCATCGACACCGCCATGCGGCTCGGCGCCAACCACCCGATGGGCCCGCTCCAGCTTGCGGACTTCATCGGCTTGGACACCTGCCTCTCGATCATGCAGGTTCTGCATGACGGGCTGTCGGACTCGAAATACCGCCCGTGCCCGCTTCTCGTGAAATATGTCGAGGCGGGCTGGCTCGGCCGCAAGGCGGGCCGCGGCTTCTACGACTATCGCGGCGAGATGCCCGTTCCGACCCGCTGACCACGCTTTTGTCGCATTTGTGCAACGTCGGCTGCCCAAACAGCGGGCAGCCGGCCGTTAAACGCGGCAAGCTGTTGAACCGCAAGGCAATGTCCTCACTTATGGAGCCATCGCATTGGCCCCGACCCGAAGGACATCCGCCCCATGAAGCGCGCGCTTCTCGCCCTGCCTCTTCTCTTTGCCGCCGCTCCCGCTTTCGCCGCTGACGCGGTCGTCGAAGAGGTTATGCCCATCGCTTCCGTCGGCGAATGGACCGGCTTCTATGCCGGCGTTCAGCTCGGCGGCGCCTTTGGCGGCGGAGACGACGCGCTCGACATCAGCCCGTTCGACTTCGCCGGCCTCGTCACCGCGTTCACGCCTCCCGGCGCTGTCGGCGGTTCGTCCTTCAACGGCACCGGCGACTTCAACTCCGGCTTCGTCGGCGGCGTGCATGTCGGCTACGATCACCAGTTCGAGAACAACGTGATCCTGGGCGCCATCCTCGACGTGTCTTTCACCGACATCTCCGAGCAGAACCAAGCCTTCTCGCGCACCCCGGCCACCTACACGATCGAGCGTGACCTCGACGTGCTGGCAACCCTGCGCGCGCGTCTCGGCTATGCCTTCGCGCCCCGCGTGATGGGTTATGTGACCGGCGGTCTCGCTTACGGCGATGTGGACTTCAATTACTCGCAGCCCGGCTCGGCCGCGATCGCCTCCACCTCGGGCGGCCAGGACAGCGATTTCGGCTATACGGTCGGCGCCGGCATTGAGGGCCTGGTGACGGAGAAGGTGTCGCTCGGCATCGAGTATCTCTACACCAATCTCGGCAGCAACGACTTCGAGGCGAACCTGACGGGCGGTCCGTTCGGCGGCACGGGCGGTGCGGCCGGCTCCAACCTCGACGGCACCACGCTGTCGGCCAAGGACGACTTCGACTTCCACACCGTCCAGCTCAAGCTTTCCTACCGCTTCTAAGCCGAGACGCGTTTTCCAAGCGAAAGACCCTGCTTCGCAGGCTTTGTGAGAAGAGAGAGGCTCCGTTTCCGAACGGGGCCTTTCTTGCGCTTGGGATCAGATTTCCGAAAGCGCCGTGCCGGTCTTTGTGCCTTCGTGGTCACGCGTGATGAGGCGTCTGCCCGCCGTCACATGCTTGATCGAACCGAAGGGGGTGCTTGGCCGAGCACTTCGTTCACCGATCCGGTTCCGCCCTTTCCTGCTCTATCGACTTGTCGCTCAACACCGTCTCTTGGCTTACCGCCACGCGGGACTTCGAGCAGGTCCTGATCACAGCATGGCAGAACAAGCGCCCGGCGCGCTTCTCCGCCCCTTACTTCGTCGTCACCTCGACCAGAGCCGTCACCGGCTTGCCGCCTACAAGAATGGGTCGGTGATGGTCGTCGGCCAGCAGGATGCCGATGACGTGGCGCCCGGTCGGATTGGGGCAATGGCCGAAGCGCGCCTTGATCAGATCGCCGCCGACGTCGCTGTTCATGCTGTTGTAGGGGCGGCCCGGAATATTGCACGTGTCGCCGTCGGGATCGATCTTCATGTGGACGTGGCCACATCGAGGGTCTTCGCCACATTGCCCGGCAGGAAGCAGCTTGAAGTTGCTGTTGACGACAACGCCGATCGCACGCTCCGCATCGTCACCCAGTGCGACGGTGGTCCCGGCTTGGGGCCAGACGATCTCCAGTGTCGGGTTATCTTGGGCCTGCGCGGTGCAGAGCGAAAGGGCGGCAAATGTCAGGCCGATCGCGAGGGTGGGAAGGGACATGCGAAATCTCCGATGATGTAATCAACGATTACACCGGAGTCCGTTCTGGCGCAATGAAATAATCGGCGATTACATTTCTGCGCCATGCTAGATGTCCGACATGGACACAGACCGGCCGACACCTGACGCGCATGCCAGACGCTATCATCATGGGAACCTCGTCGAGGCTCTCGTTGCCGCGACGATAGAGATCATCGAAGAGCGTGGCGTCGAGCATGTCTCCGTGCGTGAAGCCGCAAAGCGAGCCGGTGTTTCTCCCGGCGCACCTTTTCGGCATTTCCGCTCCAAGACGGCTTTGATGACCGCGGTTGCGGAGCAAGCGATGGCGCGGTTGACCGAAGCCGTCGCGGCGGCGCGCTCAGATGCGGACGGCGCCGACCCACTCGCGGCCTTCGAGGCCATCGGCCATGGCTACCTGCGTTGGGCCATCGCCAACCCCACGCATTTCGAGATCATCAGTTCTCGAACGCTGATCGACTTCGATTCGTCCGAAATCCTGCGGCACCAGAACGACGCCATTCGTCGCCAGATGATCGATCTGCTGACGGACGCCAGAGAGCGGGGCCAGATCGTCGGCGATCCGGATTTCGACACCCTCGTCCTGGGCGCCCGTGCTCTGGTCTACGGGTTGGCGCGCATGGCCATCGACGGGCATTTTCCGGAGTGGAACGTTGCCGAGCCTTCATCCGAAGCGATGCATCGAGCGCTTCATCTGTTCATAGGCCGGATCGCAGACAGGTAGCTCTCTTCCGGGAAAGCAGGCCGCTTTCCACGCAGCCTGGGGGAGAGGCCTTTTTCGTCAGGGCTGGGCGAGGGCGGTGTCGATCAGCTTGCGCGCATCCGGGCTCGACCATTCGGCCGGGCCGTTCATGGCAGCGAGCAGGCAACCCTCCGCATCCACCAGGAAGGTCGCGGGCAGTCCGAAGGCGAGCCCGCGCTCCTTCAGGTCGTTGAAGAATTTGAGCGAGGGGTCGCGGTAGCGCGCGAGCGCGTGGACGCCGATCTCGTCCAGAAACGCATCGGGCTTCTCATTCCCGCCCGTGTCCACGTTGACGGCCACCACCTCGAACCGCTCGCTGCCCGCTTCCTTCTGCAGCGTGTCGAGCGCGGGCATCTCCGCGCGGCACGGCGCGCACCACGTCGCCCAGAGGTTCACCAGCGTCAGCTTGCCGGCCATCGCAACGAGCGTGGTAGGCGCGCCATCTCCGTCGTTGAAGGCCAGGAAAGCCAGCGAGCGGGGAGGGTCTGCGGCAAGCATTGCGGCCACGTGGCCCTTGGCCTGGGCGCCCACGGCCGCGGCCTGCTCGGTCTTGGCCTCGCAGGCCCGGTCGGCGTCGGAAGCCGCCGCCACCGGTGCGGCGGGAGCGCCTGCCGTGTTGCCAGCGCCGGTCGCCCCGACATATACCGCGCCAACTCCCGCCAGCGCGCCGGCCGCTGTCGCCAGAAGCACCCAGCGCCAGGCGGGAAACAGCTTGTTCGGGCTGTCCGTCAAACGCATTCTCCTCAAGATTCCCGACTGAGACCCATATGGCCGCAGACACGCCCGATCCCAAGCCCCAGGCCGAGGCCGAAAGCAACCGCATGTGGGGCGGCCGCTTCGCGTCCGGCCCGGCCGCGATCATGGAAGCCATCAACGCCTCGATCGGCTTCGACCAGAAGCTCTACGCCCAAGACATCGAAGGCTCGCTCGCGCACGCCGCCATGCTCGCCGAACGGGGCATCATTTCGGCGGAAGACCATCAAAGCATCGCCGATGGGCTGCGGCAGATCGAAGCCGAGATCCGTGAGGGCACGTTCCGCTTCTCCTCGCGCCTCGAAGACATCCACATGAATGTGGAAGCCCGCCTCGCCGAACTGATCGGGCCGGCGGCCGGCCGTCTCCACACCGCGCGCTCGCGCAACGACCAGGTGGCGGTCGATTTCCGCCTTTGGGTGAAGCGCGAGACCACGCGCACCGCAGAGCGCCTGGAAGCTCTGATCCGCACGCTGCTCGCCCGCGCCGAAGAGCACGCGGCAAGCGTCATGCCGGGCTTCACCCATCTCCAGAGCGCCCAGCCCGTCACCTTCGGCCACCACTTGATGGCTTATGTCGAGATGTTCGGCCGCGATCTTTCCCGCGCGCGCGATGCCGCCGCACGCATGGACGAAAGCCCGCTCGGCGCGGCAGCCCTCGCCGGCACGCCCTTTCCGATCGACCGTTTCGCCACCGCAGCGGCCCTCGGCTTCGCTTCGCCCACCCGCAACTCCATCGATTCGGTGTCGGACCGCGATTTCGCGCTGGAATTTTTGGCGCTCGCCTCGATCGCAGGCACCCACCTGTCGCGACTGGCCGAGGAGATCGTGATCTGGTCCACGCCGCAGTTCGGTTTCGTGCGCCTGTCCGACCAGTTCTCCACCGGCTCCTCGATCATGCCGCAAAAGAAGAACCCAGACGCGGCCGAGCTCGTGCGCGCCAAGACCGGGCGGCTCAACGGCCACCTGATCGGCCTTCTCACCGTGATGAAAGGCCTGCCGCTCGCCTATTCCAAGGACATGCAGGAAGACAAGGAAGCCGTGTTCGACGCGGCCGAGACGCTCGAACTCATGCTCGCCGCCATGACTGGCATGATGGGTGACATGGACATCCGCACCGACGCCATGCGCCGTGCGGCGGGCGCGGGCTTCTCGGTCGCGACCGACCTCGCCGACTGGCTGGTGCGCGAAGCTGGCCTGCCTTTCCGCGAGGCGCATCACGTCACGGGCCGCGCGGTGGCGGAGGCCGAGCGCCGGCGCATCGGGCTGGAAGAGCTTTCGCTCGAAGACCTCCAGGCCATCCATCCCGGCATCACCCAAGGCGTGTTCTCCGTGCTTTCGGTGGACCGTTCGGTGGAAAGCCGCACGTCCTTCGGCGGCACCGCGCCGTCCAGGGTGCGCGAGCAGATCGGCTGGTGGCGAAACCGGCTCGGGCCAGCCTGACAAGAGCGTTCCACTCCGCTACAAGCCGGAGCGACACGGCAACGGAACCCGTCCATGCGCGCGGCCAAGCTTTCCATCATCGCCCTTCTCGGCCTTTCCGCTGCCCTTGCCGGCTGCGGTCGCAAGGGCGAGCTCGACACGCCCTACCAGGCGGCCGTCGAGGCGCGGAAGGAGGCCGAGCGCAACAACCAGCCCGTGCCGCCCGAGCCCACGCCGCCCGTGCAAGACAAGCCCTTCATCCTCGACGGCCTCCTCTGATCCTCCCGTGAACCACTTCGAATACCGCGACGGCGTTCTCCACGCCGAGGATTTGCCCGTGCCCGCGATCGCGGATGCGGTGGGCACGCCGTTCTACGTTTATTCCGATGCCACGCTGACGCGTCATTTCCGCGTGTTCGCCCAGGCCTTTGCCGGGCTCGACGCCTTGGTCTGCTACGCCATGAAGGCGAACAGCAACCAGGCGGTCCTGGCGACGCTGGCGCGCGAGGGCGCGGGCGCCGACGTCGTATCCGAGGGCGAGCTGCGCCGCGCTCTGGCCGCCGGCATCCCCGCTTCCAAGATCCTGTTTTCCGGCGTCGGCAAGACCGCGCGCGAGATGGACTTCGCTCTGTCCGTCGGCATCCGCTGCTTCAATGTGGAGAGCGAGCCGGAACTGGAGCTGCTTTCGAGCCGCGCCGTGGCCGCCAACCGGGTCGCGCCCGTTTCGCTGCGCATCAACCCGGACGTGGACGCGCTCACCCACGCCAAGATCTCCACGGGCAAGGCGGAGAACAAGTTCGGCATTCCCTTTGCCGAGGCGCGGCGCGTCTATGCCCGCGCGGCCGAGCTTCCGGGCATCCGGGTGGCCGGCATCGACATGCATATCGGCAGCCAGATCACCGCGCTCCAGCCCTTCGACGACGCGTTCCGCCTCCTGGCCGAGCTCGTCGGCACGCTGCGTGCCGACGGGCACGAGATCGCCCATGTCGATCTCGGCGGCGGCCTGGGCATTCCCTACCGACAGGACAACGACCCCCCGCCGCTGCCCGACGCCTATGCCGAAGTTGTGCGCCGCCACGTGACAGCGCTCGACCTCGAAGTGATCTTCGAGCCCGGCCGGCTGATCGCGGGCAATGCCGGTATTCTCGTCGCCTCCGTGGTCTATCTCAAGGAAGGCCAGGCCAAGAACTTCCTGATCGTGGACGCGGCGATGAACGACCTGATCCGCCCCACGCTTTACGAGGCCTTCCACGACATCCGCCCGGTTCTGGAACGCTTGGACGCCGCGCGCATCCGCGCCGACGTGGTGGGGCCGGTCTGCGAGACGGGAGACTATCTCGGCCAGGACCGCGACCTGCCGCGGCTCGCGCCGGGCGATCTCGTGGCGGTCGGCACGGCGGGCGCCTATGGGGCGGTGCAGGCGGGCACCTACAATTCGCGCCTGCTCGTGCCCGAGGTGCTCGTGCGGGGCGGGGAGTTCCACGTGATCCGCCCGCGGCTGACCTATGAGGACCTGATCGGCCTCGACAGCCTGCCATCCTGGCTGGGCTGACGCGTTCACGATTTCGAACATCGTCTCGCATCCGCCACCTTTGCTGATAGTCTGAACCCTCCCAAGCGGCCGGAAACGGTTGCGCCACGCCGAGAGGGCTGATGACGGATCCCGCTGACGCGAGCCGCACCCATTCCAACCGTCTCCAGCGCACGCGGTCGAGCGTGCGTGCGACGATGGTGGCCGAGCGGCTCTGGCCGCTCGCCATTCCCGCCGTGCTCGTGGTGCTTTTCTTTCTGTCGGCCGCATGGCTCGGCATCTTCCGCATGCTGCCCGATGCCGGGCGCTTCGGGCTCGCGATCTTCGGCGGCGTGGCTTTCCTTCTCAGCCTCTACCCCTTGCGCTTCTTCCGCCTGCCGCAGCGGGCCGAGGTGGACCGCCGCATCGAAAGCGCCAACCGGCTCGCGCACACGCCCGTGCTGGTGCAGGGCGATCGCCCCGCCGCTTCCGACAGCGACCCTTTCTCGCAGGCCCTGTGGCGCGAGCACCAGAAACGCATGGAAGCAAAGCTTGCCGATCTGCGCGGCGATGCCCCGCGCACCGGTGTCGCCGAGCGGGACCCCTGGGGCCTGCGCGCGGTGGTGGTGCTGATCGCGGTTACGGCCTTCGCATTCTCGTTCGGCCCGTTCGGCGGCCGGCTGGCGGATGCCTTCGAGGTTCCGCCGCCGCCGGTGCCGGTTCCCCCGCGCATCGATGCATGGGTGACCCCGCCCGCCTATACGGGCGCAGCCCCCATCTTCCTGTCTGACGCAAACGGGCCGCGCAACCTGTCGGTGCCCGAGGGTTCGGTGGTGGCGCTCCAGGTCACCGGCGGATCGGGCGCGGAAACGCTGGAGCGCACAGCTGAGGGGGGCAGCGCTCCCGTCGAACCGGAAGCCGCAGCCCCTGCGGCCGCAACGCCCGCGCCCGCCTCGAAGCGCTTCACCGTCACGCTCGACCGGGCAGCCGAACTCGCGCTGCGCGACGGCTCGAACGAACTTCGCCGCTGGGCCTTTGCCGTCACGGCTGATGCAGCGCCTGCCATCCGCTTCACCGAAGAGCCCAAGCGCGCGGCCAACGGCACGCTGGAACTCGCCTACGAGGTGACCGACGATTACGGGGCGACCGAAGCGCGCTCCGCTTTCGCGCTCGCCGAAGAGCAGCCCGCGGACGCCCGACCCCTCTACGGCCCGCCGGAGATGCCGCTCGCGCTCCCCCGCCGCAACGCCAAGGCGCCCACCGCCAAGGCTTCGCGCGACCTGACCGAGCATGTCTGGGCCGGCAGCACGATCAAGCTCACGCTGACCGCAAAAGACGCCGCCGGCCAGGAAGGCTTCTCCGAGCCCAAGGAGATCGTGCTGCCCGAAAAGCCCTTCACCAACCCGCTCGCCCGTGCCCTCGTGGAACAGCGCAAGCTGCTCGCGCTGGACGCCAACGCCAAGCCACAGGTGCTTGAGCTGATGGACGCGATCACGCTGCGCCCGGAAGACACGATCCCCAACGCATCGCATTTCCTGGCGATCGAAAGCGCGCGCACCCGCCTCGACATGGCGAGCACGGACGACCAGCTGCGCGAGGTGGCCGACTACCTCTGGGAGGTCGCGCTCGGCATCGAGGAGGGCGACCTGTCGGACGCACAGAAGCGTCTCAACGCCGCCCAGGAAGCGCTCAAGCAGGCGCTGGAGAACGGTGCCTCGGAAGAAGAGATCGAGCGGCTCATGCAGGAGCTGCGTCAGGCCATGAACGAGTTCCTGCGCGAATTCGCCGAGCAGGCGCAGAAGAACCCGAACCTCGGCCAGATGATGCCCCAGAACGGCCAGGAGTTGCGCCCGCAGGACCTCGACCGGATGATGGACCGCATCGAGGACCTGGCGAAGTCGGGCAATCGCGACGCCGCCCAGGAGATGCTCTCGCAGCTTCAGGACATGATGAACAACCTGCAGGCCGGTCGCCAGCCCCAGCAAGGACAGCAGGGCCAGCAGAACAGCGAAATGCGCGAGCAGATGGACAAGCTCGGCGAACTCCTGCGCCAGCAGCAGGAGCTGATGAACGAGACCTTCCGCCAGAACCAGCGCCAGGGTGGCCAGAATGGCGAGGGGCAGGACCCCTTCGGCGAGAACCAGCAGCAACAGCAGGGCCAGAACGGCCAGGGGCAGCAGCCCGGCGATCAGGGCCCGATGAGCCCCGAAGAGTTCGCGGAAGCCATGCGTCAGCTTCAGCAGCGCCAGGGCGAACTCCAGAAGCAGTTGGAAGCGCTGCAGAAGGGCCTCGAAGGCATGGGCATGGAGCCCGGCGAGGGCTTCGGCGACGCCGGCCGCGAGATGGGCGAGGCCCAGGGCGCGCTGGGCGACGGCCAGGGCGACCAGGCTGTCGGCAACCAGGGCAGGGCGCTCGAAGCGCTGCGCCGCGGTGCCCAGAGCATGATGCAGCAGATGATGCAGGCCATGCAGGGCGAGGAAGGCGGCTCCGAGCAGGGCGGCCGCCAGCAGAACGCCGACCGCGACCCGCTCGGCCGCCCGCGCGCCACCACCGGTCCCGACCTCGGCAATTCCGTCGAGGTGCCCGACGAGATCGACGTGCAGCGCGCCCGCCGCATCCTCGAGGCGATCCGCGAAAGGCTCGGCAACGCGTTGTCGCCGGAACTGGAGCGCAACTATCTCGAGCGGTTGCTGGAGATGCGCTGAGGCATCCGGAACGCAAAAAGCCCGGCAAGCCTAAGGCTGCCGGGCTTCTTTGTTTGGTGGAGAAGTCTTGCCTTCTTCGAGGCTCCCCGCGGAAGCGCCTCACGATGAGGACCGAAGGGCGCTGACGCTCTTCATCTCGCCTTGGTGCCGTCACCCCTCATGCTGAGATGCCCGGCAGAGCCGGGCCTCGAAGCACGCACCAGCCTCTTTTAGGCTTTACGCGAACGTCCCGTGGCAGTGCTTGAACTTCTTGCCGGAACCACAGGGGCAAAGCTCGTTGCGGCCGACCTTGCCCCAGGTGCTCTGGTCCTCGGGGTCGCGATCTTCGGGGGCGACGATCCGACTGTCTTCCTGGGCTGCGGGCGCAAGTGCGGTGCTGCCGTATTCGTCGGAGAAATCGTCCTCGCCCGTCGAGGCATCCCAATGGTGGCCTTCCACCTCGGGCGGCTGGGGAGCGGGGCTGTCGGCCGCTTCGCGCACCAGTTCCACCCGCATCAGCTGGGCCGTCACCACCTGGCGCAACTGGCCGAGCATCGACTGGAAGAGCTCGAAGGCTTCGCTCTTGTATTCGTTGAGCGGATCGCGCTGGGCATAGCCGCGGAAGCCCACGACCGAACGCAGGTGGTCGAGATTGACCAGGTGGTCGCGCCAGAGCTGGTCGAGCGACTGCAGCAGGATCGAGCGCTCCACATAGGTCATCACCTCCGGCCCGAAACGGCCGGCGCGGTCGGCGGCTGCCTTGTCGGCGGCTTCCGTGATGCGGTTGCGGATGTCTTCTTCCGCGATGCCTTCTTCCTTGGCCCACTCGTCCACCGGCAGGTCGAGGTTGAGATAGCTGCGCACCTCCTCCTTGAGCCCGGCCGTGTTCCACTGCTCGGCATAGGCCGTCTCGGGAATGTGCTTGGCGACCATCTCCTCGATCAGGTCGTTGCGCATCTCGGCCACGGTCTCGGTCAGGCTCTCGCCTTCCATCAGGTCGATGCGCTGCTCGAAGACGACCTTGCGCTGGTCGTTCATCACGTCGTCGTATTTCAGCAGGTTCTTGCGGATGTCGAAGTTGCGCGCCTCGACCTTCTTCTGAGCCTTTTCCAGCGCCTTGTTGATCCAGGGATGGATGATGGCCTCGTCTTCCTTGAGGCCCAGGCGCTGGAGCATCGTGTCCATGCGCTCGGAGCCGAAGATGCGCATCAGGTCGTCCTGCAGCGACAGGTAGAACTTGGAACGCCCCGGATCGCCCTGACGGCCGGAGCGGCCGCGAAGCTGATTGTCGATGCGGCGCGATTCGTGGCGCTCGGTGGCGAGCACGTAGAGCCCGCCCGCAGCGAGTGCCTTCGCTTTGAGTTCGGCGATGTCCGCGCGGATCGCGGCTTCCTTTTCCTCGCGCTCGGGGCCCTCGGGCATCTCGCCCAGTTCGGCCGCGATGCGCATTTCGAGGTTGCCCCCGAGCTGGATGTCGGTGCCGCGGCCAGCCATGTTGGTGGCGATGGTGACCGCGCCCGGCACGCCCGCCTGGGCGACGATCGAGGCTTCCTGCTCGTGGTGGCGCGCGTTCAGCACCTGGAAGCCCGTCATGCCCTCCTGGCGCAGGCGCTCGGCCAGGAATTCCGACTTCTCGATCGAGGTGGTGCCCACCAGGATCGGCTGGCCCTTGGCGGCCGTCTCGCGGATCTCGCGGACGATCGCCTTGAACTTCTCCTCGACGGTCCGGTAGACCTCGTCGTCCTCGTCCTTGCGCTGCACCGGCACGTTGGTCGGCACCTCGGTGACGCCGAGCCCGTAGATGTTGGCGAACTCCTCGGCCTCGGTCGCCGCAGTGCCCGTCATGCCGCCGAGCTTCTTGTACATGCGGAAGTAGTTCTGGAAGGTGATCGAGGCCAGCGTCTGGTTCTCGGGCTGGATGCGCACATGCTCCTTGGCTTCCAGCGCCTGGTGCAGGCCTTCCGAATAGCGCCGGCCCGGCATCATACGGCCGGTGAACTCGTCGATGATGACGATCTCGTCGCCGCGGACGATATAGTCCTTGTCCTTCTGGAACAGGCGGTGCGCTTTGAGCGCGTTGTTCACGTGGTGGACCATGGCGACGTTCTCGACGTCGTAGAGAGACTCGGCCTTCAGGAGGTCCGCTTCCTTCAGCAGGTTTTCGAGCTTCTCCGTGCCGTCCTCGGTGAAGATCGCCGTGCGCTGCTTCTCGTCGACCTCGTAATCCTCCGGCGCGAGCTGAAGGATGAAGGCGTCCACGGTGTTGTACATCTCCGATCGGTCCTCGAGAGGGCCGGAGATGATCAGCGGCGTGCGCGCCTCGTCGATCAGGATCGAGTCCACCTCGTCCACGATCGCGTAGTTGTGACCGCGCTGCACCATCTGCGCGCGCTCGTACTTCATGTTGTCGCGCAGGTAGTCGAAGCCGAGCTCGTTGTTGGTGGCGTAGGTGATGTCGCAGTTGTAGGCGGCGCGGCGCTGCTCGTCGTTGAGCCCGTGCACGATCACGCCCACGGAAAGCCCGAGGAAATTGTAGAGCTTGCCCATCCAGGCGGAGTCGCGCTGGGCGAGGTAGTCGTTCACGGTGACGACATGCACGCCCTTGCCCGTCAGCGCGTTGAGATAGACGGGGAGCGTCGCCATCAGCGTCTTGCCTTCGCCGGTGCGCATCTCCGCGATGTTGCTGCCGTCGAGAACCATGCCGCCGATCAGCTGCACGTCGAAGGGCCGCAGGCCGAGCGCGCGCCTGGCGCCCTCGCGCACCACCGCGAAGGCGGGGATCAGGAGATCGTCGGTGGAGGCGCCGTTCGCGATCTGCTGCTTGAACTCGTCCGTGCGGGCGCGCAGAGCCTCGTCGGAAAGGCTCGCGGTCTCCGCTTCCAGCGCGTTGATGGCCTCCGCGCGGGGGCGCAGTCCCTTGACGCGCCGGTCGTTGGAGGAACCGAAGATTGCGCGGGCTAGTCCGCCGAAACTGACCATCGAGCGGTCCTTTCATTAGCCGCATGGGGCGTCCCCCGGGCGGCGGGCCGCCTGGCGTCGAACGGGCGCGAACAGGCGGGAAAACAGGGGGTTGGCGTCCACGAACACGTGAGGAAACGCATATGGACGCAGAGGCGAGCGAGAGATAAGAGGGCCTCCATGCGATGTCAACGTGGCGCCAAGCTCTCTCAAACCCGCGCCGTTTTCCGCATTTCGGCAGCCTATGTCATGGGCGCCGGGCTTGTTTCAGCCTGATTGGAGTTCATCCATGAGCCTTTCCCCCTTCCGCGCCTCGGCGCGTCTGCGCGCGGCCGCATCCGCGCTCGCGCTTCTCGTCGCCGTGCCGGCCTTCGCGCAGGAGACCGCACCCGCTGCCCCCGCCGCGCCGGCCGCCCAGGCGCCCGTCTCGCCCGAAGCGGTTGTCGCCACCGTCAACGGCCAGAACATCACCGAGGGCGACCTCCAGCTCGCCGAGCAGGACCTCGACCAGCAGTTCGCGCAGCTTCCGCCCGAAGCACGCCGCGCGGCGGCTCTTTCTGCCGTGATCGAGATCCGCCTGCTCGCCAACGACGCAGCCGCCAAGGGCCTCGACAAGGACCCGAAATTCGTCGCCCGCATGGACTTCCTGCGCCAGCGCGCGCTGCACAGCGCGCTTGTCGATTCCGAGGTCGCGGCCAAGGTGACGGACGCCGAGATCCGCGCCCGCTACGACCAGGAAGTCGCGAACACCCCACCCGTCAACGAGGTGCATGCCCGCCACATCCTCGTCGCCACCAAGGAAGAAGCCGACGCCGCCATCAAGGAGATCGAGGGCGGCAAGAAGTTCGAGGACGTGGCCAACGAGAAGACCACCGATCCGAGCGGCAAGACCAGCGGCGGCGATCTCGGCTGGTTCGGACCGGGCCGCATGGTGCCCGAATTTGAGAAGGCCGCGATGGAACTCGAGCCCGGCGCCTACACCAAGACGCCCGTGCAGTCGCAGTTCGGCTGGCACGTGATCAAGGTCGAGGACAAGCGCGCCCAGCAGCCGCCCGCCTTCGAGCAGGTCAAGGAGCAGGTGCGCTCGCTTCTCCTGCGCGAGAAGTACTTCGCGCTGGTGAAGGGCATGCGGGACGCCGCCAAGGTGGAAGTGGCCGATCCCGCCCTCAAGGCAGCCCTCGACCAGGCCGACGCGCAGACCCCCTGACGGCCCAAGCCGGCAAAAGGCCGGGCCCGGCGAGGCGTTCGCCGGGCTTGCGCCAAGGCGCCAAACGGGGCAAGCGAGGCGCCGAAACCGCCCGGAGCTTGCCCTGATGTCTTCCGCCGTGTCCCCGCTCGCGCCCAAGACCGTTCCCGCCATGCCCCCGATCGAGGGCGTGGCCATCGCGACGGCGGAAGCCGGCATCAAGTACAAGAACCGCACCGACCTTCTTCTGATGACGCTCGGCGCGGGCACCGAGGTGGCCGGCGTGTTCACCCGCTCGCGCTGCCCCTCCGCCCCCGTCGATTTCTGCCGCGCGAACCTGCGCGGCGGCCAGGCGCGCGCGCTCGTGGTCAATTCCGGCAACGCCAACGCCTTCACCGGCAAGCGCGGGCGTGAATCGACGGATGCGACGGCGGAGAGTGCGGCGCACGCCGTGGGCTGCGACGTCGGCGAGGTCTTTCTCGCCTCGACGGGCGTGATCGGCGAGCCGCTCGACGCCGGGAAGTTCTCCCACCTGCTTTCTGGCCTTGCGGGCGAGGCCAAGCCCGAGCGCTGGTCGGAAGCCGCTTCCGCCATCATGACCACCGACACGTTCCCCAAGATGGCCACCCGCACGGTGGCGTTGGGCGATGCGCAAGTCACCATCAACGGCATCGCCAAGGGGGCGGGCATGATCGCGCCCGACATGGCGACCATGCTGTCCTTCGTGGCGACCGACGCTCCGATCGCCGCCGCCGCTCTCCAGGCCCTGCTGTCGGCCGGCGTGGAAGGCAGCTTCAACGCTGTGACGGTGGACAGCGACACCTCCACCAGCGACACGCTGCTCCTGTTCGCCACGGGTGCCGCCGCCGCGCGTGGCGCGCCGCGCATTGAGGCACCCTCCGACCCGCGCTTGCAGCCCTTCCGCGAAGCCCTCTTCGACCTCCTGAAGGATTTGGCCCGCCAGGTGGTGCGCGACGGCGAGGGCGCGCGCAAGGAGATCGCCGTCACCGTGCAAGGTGCGGAAAGCGCTTCCTCCGCCAAGCGCATCGCGCTTTCCATCGCCAACTCGCCGCTGGTGAAGACGGCCGTGGCGGGCGAGGACGCCAATTGGGGCCGCGTGGTGATGGCGGTGGGCAAGGCCGGCGAGCCGGCCGACCGCGACCGTCTCTCCATCTGGTTCGGCGAGCATCGCCTGGCCTTCGAAGGCGAGCGCGACCCGAGCTATTCGGAGGCCGCCACCTCGGCCTACATGAAGGAAGAATCGATCGCCATCCGCGTGGACCTGGGCCTGGGCGACGGCGAGGCCACGGTCTGGACCTGCGACCTCACCAAGGAATATGTCGCCATCAACGGCGACTACCGGTCCTGAGGCGCAGCACAATTGCGGCCGCCACCCGCCGAACTCGCCATCGTCCGACGCTTCGAGGCGGCGGGCTTCCGCGCCTGGCCGGCGGAGACGGCGCAGTATGACGGCACATGGCTCTTGCGCCTCGACAGCGGGCATGCGGCAAAGCGGCTGAACTCGGTGAACCCGCTCGACCCCGGCGACGCCACGCAGGCGGCCGCGCGCGTCGAGCGCGCCGCCCAGCGCTTCACCGAAGCCCATCGCCCGCTCACCTTCCGCATGTCGCCCCTCGGCGGGGACACGCTGGAGGAGCATTTCGACCGCGAAGGCTGGAGCCGCTTCGGCCATTCGATCGTGATGCGCCGGGCGCTCGACGAGGATGTGGTGGCGGACGCCCTCGACCAGATTCCGCTCAAGGACGGCAGGCGTTTCACCGCGGCCCTCGCCCGCGTGCAGGGGGCCCGGCCCGACGCTGCCCGCGGCCTTCAGACCATCATCGAGCGTGTTCCGGCCGAGGCGGGGCTCTTTCTGATCGAGCGCGACGGCATTCCGCTCGCGGGCACCGTTTGCGTCCACGATGGCGAGCTTGCCGGGCTTTTCGAGGTGGCGACGCACCAGAGCGTGCGCGGCCAGGGTTTCGGGCGGCGCATCGCGCTGTCGGCGCTGAAATGGGCGCGGGGCCGCGGCGCGCGCCAGGCCTGGCTGCAGGTCGAGGCCGACAACGCCGTGGCGCTCGGTCTCTACGGCTCGCTCGGCTTCGGCGAACTCTACCGCTACAGCTATCGGAGACCGCCCGCATGAGCGCCAAGCCCATCCTGCTCGTCGCCGCCTGCGCGCTTCTCGACGCCGACAACCGCGTGCTGATCGCCCAGCGCCCCGAGGGCAAGCCGATGGCCGGCCTTTGGGAGTTTCCCGGCGGCAAGGTGGAGCCGGGCGAGACGCCCGAGGAGACCCTGATCCGCGAGCTGCGCGAGGAACTCGGCATCGAGACCAGGGTGGCCTGTCTCGCGCCGCTCACCTTCGCCAGCCACCCCTACGAGGCCTTCCACCTCCTGATGCCGCTCTTCGTCTGCCGCCGCTACGAGGGCCAGCCGCAGGGGCGCGAAGGGCAGGCGCTCAAATGGGTGCGCGCCAACCGGCTGCGCGACTGGCCGATGCCGCCTGCCGACGAGCCGCTGATCCCCTTCCTCGCCGACCTGCTCTGACCCCGGCGGTTAAGGCCCCGTTAGGGGTTCCTTTCGTATTTGAACGGGTGCGGCAATGGGACAGGATGGCTCCAATGACGGCACGCAGCGAGTGGGACCTGGTTCGGATCGCAAAGCCTTCGCGGCTGGCCGAAGCCGGCTCGGGCATCATGCGGGCAACGCTTCTGTTCGGCTCGGCGGCGATCGCGATTGCAATGTTCGCCGTTCCCGCGCTCGACCGTGCAACCCGGTCGGACACGCAGGCAGCTTCCCTCTACGGCCTCGACACCATGTCCACCGGCTCGGTTCGCCGCGACGGCGAGACGATCACCATCCGCCGCAGCGTCTTGCAGTCCTCGCCCGATGCGGTCTGTGTGATCCGCGAGAATGGTTCGCGCCGCGGCGCATGCTGAACGATTTTCTTAACGGTTTCTTCCGACGTGCCCGCTAGTCTCGCGAAGACTGAGGGCGTGGGGCCGATGACGTTGATCAAGCGATTTCTGCGGGATGAAAGCGGCGCAACCGTCGTCGAATACGGCTTGATCCTGGCGGTTCTGTCGCTGGTGATCGTCGCCGGCATCGGCAAGGTAGCCGACAGCATCGAGTTCCTGTTCGCCGACAACAACAGCCAGCTCCAGCAGGCCTTCCGGTAAGCCTCAAACCTTCTTCAAGGCGTCCGCCAGCGAAATCTGCGCCGAGCCGGGCTTCAGCGGCTTGGATTGCGTGTGGTGCGGTGCCCAGCCTGACATCCACAGGATGTTGAAGGTGGCGCGGATGCGTCCATCGGGGTCCGCGAAGTTTTCCGCATAGTGCCTTGCTGCTTCGGCAAAAAGCGCCCGCGTCGCCGGCCGCCTCGTGCGCTCGCTGAGCGCGCTGGTCGCACCCATGGCGCGCAGATCGGCCAAAAGCGCAAACATCGAATCGTAGCGTACGGTGACCGGCTCCACATCGGTCACCGGCAAAGCCAGTCCCGCGCGCTGCAGAAGCCCGCCCGCGTCCCGCACCTCCGCAAAGGGATAGACGCGCGGCGCGACCCCGCCGCCCAGCGCGCTTTCGGCGGCAAGCAGGCTCTCGCGCAACTCGCCGAGTGTTCCGCTGCCCATCATCGCGCCCAGAAAAAGCCCATCCGGCTTGAGCGCGCGACGAAGCTGGATGAGCAGCCCCGCCACATCGTTGGTTTCGTGCAGCGAAAGGAGCGACACCGCGAGGTCGAGGCTTTCGGGCGGGAGCGGAACCGTCTCGGCTTCCGCCAGCACGTCCCCTTCGCCTGCCCAATCGGGGTGGGCTTCCACGCGCAGCACCGTGTCCACCTTGCCGCTCGCACGCAAGGCATCGGCCGCGTGCGGCGTGTTGGCAAAAAACGTCGCGGCATGCGGAAAGCGGCGCGCGGTGGCGCCCAGCCGGTCGCGCAGGTCTTCGGCCGCGCGAGAGAGCAGGAAGTCCGCGCCTGCAACCGGGTGTCTTGCCGCGCGAAGCTTGCGGGCCAGCGCCAATTGGCTGTCGAAAAGTTGCTGCACGCGGCGGGCCTTTCGCGGTCGCCCCTTGCCGGAAGGCGCGGGGCAGCCGAACATCGAAGCGGGTTTCCTGCCACGTGGAACGGTTGATGGCCGAGATCAAGGCCGATGGTGGAGGATGGCGTTTCGCTTGCCGCGCTGTGTTGCGCGCAGCAGGCGCCGGCGGGCGCCTGCTGTTTCCGCCGGTCTGCGCGGGATGCCGCAGGCTGGTGGCCGAGCCCGGCGCGCTCTGTGCCCGGTGCTGGCCGAGCCTCCGCTTCATCGAGGCTCCACTGTGTCCGGTGATGGGCACGCCGTTTGCCCATGAGATGGGGGAGGGATTCTTGTCCGCGGAGGCCATCACCGATCCGCCGCTTTTTTCGCGCGCGCGGGCCGCCGTCATCTACGAGGGCGTCGCGGGGCGCATGGTGCAGGCGCTCAAATATGCGGATCGCACCGACCTCGCGCCCTGGATGGCGCGCTGGATGGCGCGGGCCGGGCACGAACTCATCGCCGATGCCGATCTCGTCGTGCCCGTGCCGCTGCACTGGCGCCGCTTCTGGTCAAGGCGCTTCAACCAGTCTGCCGAACTCGGCCGCGCGCTTTCCGAGCGCACCGGCTTGCGTTTTGCGCCGGAAGCGCTGGTGCGCGCCAAGAACACGCGCCAGCAAGTGGGCTTGCGCACCCGCGAGCGCACCGAAAACGTCCGCGCGGCCTTTGCCGTGCCCGAGCCCTTCCGCCCGCTGGTGAAACACCGCCGCGTGATCCTCGTGGACGACGTCTTCACCACGGGCGCCACCGTCGGGGCCGCCACCCGCGCACTTCTGAAAGGCGGCGCGGCCCGTGTCGACGTCCTGACTTTCGCGCGCGTGCTGCCGGGCAGAACCGGGGACTTTCTCGACGATCGGGGAATGCATATATGACGCCGCAAAGACAGGCAGGGCCCAAGCAATGCAGGACGTGACGATCTACACAAGGATGGGCTGCGGCTATTGCACGGCGGCCAAGCGGCTGCTCGACAAGAAGAGCGTTTCCTACACCGAACACGATGCGAGCTTCTCGCCCGAGCTTCGCCAGGAGATGATCACGCGCTCCGGCCGCTCCACCTTCCCGCAGATCTTCGTGGGAGAGACCCATGTCGGCGGCTGCGACGACCTCCATGCGCTCGAATCCGCCGGCAAGCTCGACGGCCTGCTGGAAACCGGGCGTCTCGCCTGATGGCGTTCACGGCCGCGCTTCTGCAGATGCGCTCGGGCACCGAGCCTGGGCGCAACATCGAGGCCATGCGCACGCTGGCGCACGAGGCGGCTGCTGCGGGCGCGACCTATCTCCAGACGCCCGAAATGACCGGCGCGCTGGTGCGCGACCGCGCGGCTTTGCGCGCCATGCTGAAGTCCGATGACGAGGACGGTGTGGTCGCCGCCGCGCGCGACCTCGCCACAGAGCTCGGCGTCTGGTTCCATCTCGGCTCCACCGCCATCGCGCGGCCGGACGGCAAGGTCGCCAACCGCGGCTTCGTGTTCGCGCCCGATGGCAGCCGTACTGCAGTCTATGACAAAATCCACATGTTCGACGTCGATCTCGACAGTGGCGAAAGCTGGCGGGAGTCGGCCACCTACGAGGCGGGCACCCATGGGCTTGTCGCCCCCGTGGCCGGCGCCCGCATGGGTTTCGCCATCTGCTACGACCTGCGCTTTCCCCAGCTTTTCCGTGCCGAGGCGCTCGCGGGCGCGCAGGTCCTGACGGCGCCGGCAGCCTTCACGCGTCAGACGGGCGAAGCGCATTGGCATGTGCTCTTGCGCGCTCGCGCGGTCGAGAACGGCGCCTGGGCGCTCGCAGCGGCCCAGGGCGGTCGCCACGAGGACGGCCGCGAGACCTATGGGCATTCCTTGGTGGTCGATCCCTGGGGCAGGGTGGTCGCTGAAGCGCCCGGCGACGAGCCCTGCGTGGTGCTGGCCGAGATCGAGCCCGAACAATCGGCGGCTGCGCGCGCCAAGATCCCCAATCTGCGCAACGCGCGCGAGTTCGGCATGGAGGGCGCGTGATCCGCTTCTCGCTGTGCTGCGAGCGGGGCCACGGCTTCGAGGGCTGGTTCCGCGACAACGGCGACTTCGATGCCCAAAGCGCGCGCGGGCTCGTGGAATGCCCGGTCTGCGGCAACGCCAAGGTGTCGAAGGCCTTGATGGCGCCTGCCGTTTCCACCGCGCGCAAGCAGGAGAAGATGGCGCTCGCCCGTTCCGCCGAGCAGAAGCGGATCATGGGCGAACTCAAAGCCCTGAGCGAGAAGATGCGCGAGAACGCCGAGGATGTCGGCGACCGCTTCGCGGCCGAAGCCCGCAAGATCCATTTCGGCGAAGCGGACGCCCGCGGCATCTACGGCCAGGCCACCCCCGAGGAGGCCGCAAGCCTGCACGAGGACGGCGTGGAGTTCCTGCCGCTCCCGACTTTTCCCGAAGATCGAAACTAGAGCCAGTCCACGCGAGGCTGCCGCGGAGGTGCTCTACGCGCGTTCGGCGCGCAGCATGTAGTTCACGTCCGTGTCCGTCGAGCGGCCCCACCGGTCGGCGAGCGGATTGTAGGTGACGCCGATCTTTTCCGTGACCGTCAGGCCCGCCCGCGCGAGCCCCGCTTCCAGTTCCTCGGGCCGCACCAGCTTCTCGTATTGGTGCGTGCCGCGCGGAAGCCAGCCGAGCACGTATTCGGCGCCCACGATGGCGAGCCCCCATGCCTTCAGCGTGCGGTTGATGGTGGCCACGAACATGAGGCCGCCCGGCCGCACCATCGCTCCGCATTTCTCGAGAAAGAGCCCGACATCCGAGACGTGCTCGACCACTTCGAGGTTGAGCACCACGTCGAACGTTTCGCCGGCATCGGCGAGCGCTTCCGCCGTGGTGGCGCGATAGTCGATCGCCAGGCCGCTCTGTGCGGCGTGAAGGCGCGCGACCTCGATGTTGGTGGCGGACGCATCCGCGCCGACCACGTCTGCACCCAGCCGCGCCATGGGCTCGCTCATCAATCCGCCGCCGCAGCCGATGTCGAGGATGCGCAGTCCCGCGAGCGGCTTTTCGGCGCGGATGTCGCGCCCGAAGCGCGCGGCCACCTCGTCGCGGATATAGGCGAGGCGGACGGGGTTGAACTTGTGCAGCGGCTTGAACTTGCCCGCCGGGTTCCACCACTCGGCGGCCAGCCGCGAGAAGCGCTCGACCTCCGCCTCGTCGATCGTGGTGCGCGCTGCCTCGCTCATCGCCTCAATGCCTCAATGCCTCTGTCCGGTATCCCAAGTCGTGCCGGCGCGGTGGAAGTCAAGCGGTCCAGCCTTGGGCCGCCTCGATCCGCTCGGCCACCAGCGCCTGGAGCCGCCAGAGATAGCGGTCGTGGATGCCACGCTCCTCCAGGGTCTGCACGGTGGAAAAGAGATATTCCGTCATGGAGCCGCGGAAGCCTTGTGCGGTGGCCAGCACCTCGGCCAGCTTTTCGTCAGGCAATCCCGCCACATAACGCCCGCTGTTGCGGTTCATCGCGAAGGTGAGCGACTTGAGGTGGCCATCGCCGGTCTCGATCCCGATCCAGCGCGGCGGGAAGGCGGAAGGGATCATGCTCATCTCGCGCCGCACCAGGCGGTGGAGGTTTTCTTCCAGCGCGTCAGGCGGCAGGCGGAAGGCCACGCCCCGGCACGAGCCGCCGCGGTCGAGCGCGAGCATCAGCCCCGGTGCGTCCCGGTTGCCACGCCAGCGATAGTCCCAGCCGAGGCAGAAGGTGCGCCGCCAGCCGCGCGCGGTGGCCAGCCTCTCCTCCACGAAGGCGAAATCCGGGTTCCAGATCAGCGAGCCGTAGGCGAACACCCAAAACCCTTCTTCGGGCGCTTGCGCGATCAGCGAGGAAACGATCTCGTCGTAGTCGGCTTCGGTGGTCGGGCGCATGCCGGGCACGGCCTGGAAGCCGGGATCGACGATCTCGCGCCGCAGCGCTTCCACATGGCGCTCAGACAGGCGCATCCGGCGGGGTGCGGGCGGCATGGCGTGTCTCCGGGGATCGTGTCGCGCACCGTTGCCGCAACTCGCCCGCGCCTGCAAGCCGGCTCGTTCGCCGACTTGCATGGAACGAGGCCGGCGACTATGGAACGCCTCATCTTTTCAGCGCGCTGAGCCGTGAGCCGAAGCGCCCGAACGACCGCAGGAAATCCGTCTTGGCCCGCATCGTGATGAAGTTCGGCGGCACGTCCGTTGCCGACATCGCCCGCATCCGCGTGGTGGCCGAGCATGTGAAACGCGAGGTCGATGCGGGCCACGAGGTGGCTGTCGTGGTTTCCGCCATGTCGGGCAAGACCAACGAGCTGGTCGGCTGGGCGCGCGAGGCCTCCGCCCTGCACGATGCGCGCGAATACGACACGGTGGTGGCGTCCGGCGAGCAGGTGACGTCGGGCCTCGTCGCCATCGCGCTGCAGAACATCGGCGTCAACGCGCGCTCCTGGCAGGGCTGGCAGATCCCGATCCGCACGGACAAGTCGCATGGCGCGGCCCGCATCCAGGCCATCGACGGCACCGAGCTGATCCGCCGCTTCGGCGAGGGCCAGGTCGCGGTCGTAGCAGGCTTTCAGGGTATCGGCCCCGACAACCGCATCGCGACGCTGGGGCGCGGCGGCTCCGACACTTCGGCGGTCGCCATCGCGGCTGCCGTCAAGGCCGACCGCTGCGACATCTACACCGACGTGGACGGGGTCTACACCACCGACCCCCGCATGGAGCCCAAGGCGCGGCGCCTCGCCAAGATCTCGTTCGAGGAGATGCTGGAGATGGCGTCGCTCGGCGCCAAGGTGCTGCAGGTGCGCTCGGTGGAGCTCGCCATGGTGCACGGCGTGCGCACCTTCGTGCGCTCCTCCTTCGAGGACCCCCACGCCGCCGGCATGGGCGACCTCCTGAACCCGCCCGGAACCTTGATCTGCCCAGAGGATGAGATCGTGGAAGCGCAAGTCGTCACAGGTATCGCCTACGCCAAGGACGAGGCGCAAATCTCGCTGCGCCGCGTGGCGGACCGCCCCGGCGTGTCCGCCGGCATCTTCGGGCCGCTGGCCGAAGCCAACATCAATGTCGACATGATCGTCCAGAACATCTCCGAGGACGGCTCGCGCACCGACATGACCTTCACCGTGCCCTCGGGCGACGTGACCAAGGCGCTGGCCGCGCTCGAAAAGGTGCGCGACACCGTAGGCTTCGACGTGATCCAGCACGAGGAAGGCATGTCCAAGGTGTCGGTGATCGGCATCGGCATGCGGAGCCATGCAGGCGTCGCGGCGACCGCGTTCAAGGCGCTGGCCGACAAGGGCATCAACATCCGCGCCATCACCACGTCCGAGATCAAGATATCCATCCTGATCGACGGCCCCTACACCGAGCTTGCGGTGCGCACTTTGCATTCCGTCTACGGGCTCGATAAGCAGTAAGCGGGGCAAGAACAAAGGCGGAGCCGGAAGCCGGGGAGGGCGTCGGGCAAGGCCGGTGGCCACCGAAGGGACCCGAACCATGCGAGACACGGGAGGCGGACCGCGCGTCCTTCTCAAGCGGCTTCGCGAGCTCATGGCGGAAGCGCTGGAGCCGCAGGAGCGGCTCGACCGCATCGTGCGCGAGATCGCCGGCAACATGGTGGCGGAAGTCTGCTCGCTCTATGTGCTGCGCGCCGACTCGGTTCTCGAACTCTACGCCACCGAAGGCCTGAACCCCGGCTCCGTGCACACGGCGCAGCTCGCGCTCGGCCAGGGCCTGGTCGGCACGATCGCGGCGTCCGCCCGCAACCTCAACCTGTCCGACGCCCAGCGCCACCCAGCCTTCGCCTACCTGCCCGAGACGGGCGAGGAGATCTACAACTCCTTCCTCGGCGTGCCCGTGCTGCGCGCGGGCCGCACGCTCGGCGTGCTGACGGTCCAGAACCGCGCCAACCGAACCTACCAGGACGACGAGATCGAGGCGCTGGAAACCATCGCCATGGTGATCGCCGAGATGATCGCCACCGGCGATCTCGCGCGCCTCACCCGGCCCGGCCTGGAGCTCGACCTTTCCCGGCCCGTGTCCTGCACCGGCCAGAGCTTCAACGAAGGTGTCGGGCTCGGCCATGTCGTGCTGCACGAGCCGCGCGTGGTGGTCACCGACCTCTTCGCCGAAGACCCGCAGGAAGAGGTCGAGCGGCTGGAGCAGGCGTTGGGCTCGCTTCGCCTTTCCATCGACGACATGCTGTCGCGCCGCGACGTGAACTTCGAGGGCGAGCACCGCGCGGTGCTGGAAGCCTACCGCATGTTCGCCAACGACCGCGGCTGGGTGCGCCGCCTGGAAGAGGCCGTCCGCAACGGTCTCACCGCCGAAGCAGCGGTCGAAAAGGTCCAGAGCGACATGCGCGCGCGCATGATGCATGCGACCGACCCCTACCTTCGCGAGCGGATGAGCGATTTCGACGATCTCGCCAACCGCCTGCTGCGCCAGCTGATCGGCCGCACGGCCGACGAGATCGCGAGCCTGCTGCCGCGCGACGCGATCGTGGTCGCGCGCTCGATGGGCGCGGCCGAACTCCTCGACTACCCGCGCGACCGCCTGCGCGGCCTCGTGCTCGAGGACGGCGCGGTGACCTCCCATGTGGTGATCGTGGCGCGCGCGATGGGCATCCCCGTGGCCGGCCAGGTCAAGGGCGCCGTCTCCATGTCGGAGAACGGCGACGCCATCATCGTCGACGGCGACGAGGGCAAGGTCCATCTGCGCCCGCAGCCCGATGTCGAATCGGCCTTTGCCGAGAAGGTGCGCTTCCGCGCCCGCCGGCAGGAGCTCTACCGCGAACTGCGCTCGCTGCCGTCCGAAACCAAGGACGGGGTTGCGGTCGACCTCCTGATGAATGCGGGGCTCGCGGTCGACCTGCCGCAGCTCGCCGAATCGGGCGCTGCGGGCATCGGCCTCTTCCGCACCGAGTTGCAATTCATGGTGGCCGCCACCTTCCCGCGCGCCGAAGCGCAGGAAGGGCTTTATCGCGACGTGCTCGATGCCGCCGGCAAGAAGCCCGTCACTTTCCGCACCATCGACATCGGCGGCGACAAGGTGCTGCCCTACTTCAAGTCCACCGCGCAGGAGGAGAACCCAGCCCTCGGCTGGCGCGCGATCCGGTTGACGCTCGACCGGCCGACGCTGCTGCGCGCCCAGGTGCGCGCGATGCTGAAGGCTGCGGGCGGGCGCGAATTGAAGCTCATGCTGCCCATGGTCACCGAGCTGGGCGAGATCGCCCAGGCACGCGAGATCATCGACCGCGAAGTGCGCCATCTCGCGCGTTTCGCGCATCTGCTTCCCACCTCGCTCAAGATCGGCGCGATGCTCGAAGTGCCCTCGCTCCTCTGGCAGTTGGACGAGCTGATGAAGCGGGTGGATTTCGTGTCCGTGGGGTCGAACGACCTGTTCCAGTTTGTGATGGCGGTGGACCGGGGCAATTCGCGCCTCGCCTCGCGCTTCGATGCGCTTTCCGTGCCATTCCTGCGCGTGCTGCGCGACATCGTGCGGGCGGGCGAGCGGACGGGCACGCCGGTCACGCTGTGCGGCGAGATCGCGGGCAAGCCCATCACGGCGATGGCGCTGGTGGGCCTGGGCTACCGTTCGGTGTCGATGTCCGCCGCCTCCATCGGCCCGGTGAAGGCGATGGTGCGCGAATTGCCGCTCGCCGCCTTGCGTGCCGAGCTCGACGCCGCGCTCGACGGGCAGGACGCGCTTTTGCCGATGCGCGCGCGGCTGAAGAGCTTTGCGGAAACGCATGGGGTGCCCCTTTGAGGTGTTTTCTGTGAGCCTGCCGCGCGAGCGCATGGAACAGCTGACCAAGCGGCTGGACATGCTGGAACACCTGATGGCCGCGGGCCCCGACCCCGACGCCTATGTGCGCATGGCATCGGAATATTCCGAGCTTCAGCCGATGGTCGCCACCATCCGTGCGCTGCAGGGCGCCGAGCGCGAGCTCCTCGACCTCGACGCGATGCTTGCCGACGGCGGCACCGACCCCGACATGCGCGAGCTGGCCGAAGCCGAGCGCCCCGCGCTCGAAGAGCGCATCGAGGCACTTAATCACGACATCCGCATCCTGCTGCTGCCCAAGGACGCGGCCGACGAGAAGAACGCCATTCTCGAAATCCGCGCAGGCACGGGCGGCGACGAGGCGGCGCTCTTTGCGGGCGACCTGTTCCGCATGTATGAGCGCTTTGCCGCCGAGCGGGGCTGGAAGATGGAGGTGGTCTCCACCTCCGATGGCGAGGTCGGCGGCTTCAAGGAGATCATCGCCCAGATTTCGGGGCGCGGGGTGTTTGCCGCGCTCAAGTGGGAATCGGGCGTTCATCGCGTGCAGCGCGTGCCCGAAACCGAAGGCGGCGGGCGCATCCACACATCGGCGGCCACCGTCGCGGTGCTGCCCGAAGCGGCCGAAGTCGACATCGCCATTCGCGCAGAAGACATCCGCATCGACACGATGCGCGCCTCGGGCGCCGGCGGCCAGCACGTCAACACCACCGATTCCGCGGTGCGGATCACGCATATACCGTCCGGGCTCGTGGTGGTGCAGGCGGAGAAGTCGCAGCACCAGAACCGCGCGCGCGCCATGCAGATCCTGCGCTCGCGCCTCTACGACCTCGAACGCTCCAAGGCGGATGCCGAGCGTTCGGAGTCGCGGCGCTCCCAGGTCGGCTCGGGCGACCGCTCCGAGCGCATCCGCACCTACAATTTCCCGCAGGGGCGCGTCACAGACCACCGCATCAACCTCACCCTCTACAAGCTCGACCGGGTGATGGAAGGCGAGATCGACGAACTGGTCTCGGCCCTGACCGAAGATCACCAGGCCAAGCTCCTGGCCGAGATCGGCGCGGATGCCTGAAAAAGCAACGCTTGCCGCGCTCGTGCGGGAAGCGAGATCGGCTCTCGAAGCAGCCGGCACGGAAGACGCGGCCCTGTCCGCGCGCCTTCTGGTCGAGCATGTCACGCAAACCACCCGGAGCGACGCGCTTCTGCGGGGCGATCTCATCTTCGATGCGGAGACCGCCGATGCCCTCCGCGCCGCCGTGAAGCGGCGGGCCGGGGGCGAGCCCGTTCACCGCATCATCGGCGCCCGCGACTTCTACGGGCTTTCGCTCCGGCTCTCCCCCGACACGCTGGAGCCCCGGCCCGACACCGAGGTGCTGGTGGATGCCGTCCTGCCGTTTCTTCGAAAGCGCGCGGCCGAGAAGGGCAGCGTTGCCGTGCTCGACCTGGGAACCGGCACGGGCGCCATCGCGCTGGCGCTTCTGTCGGAAGTGCCGCAAGCCCGCGCGCTCGCCTCCGACATATCCGAGGGCGCGCTCGAAACCGCGCAAGTCAATGCCGAGAGGCTGGGGCTGAGCGCACGCTTCGAGACCGTGCGTTCGAACTGGTTCGAGGTCGTCGAAGGCCGTTTCGATGCAATCCTCTCCAACCCTCCCTATATACGGGAAGACGAGATGGACGGATTGTCCCCGGGCGTTCGGTGTTTCGACCCCGAGCGCGCGCTCGTCGCGGGCCCCGATGGGTTGGACGCCTACCGCGCGATCGCAGCGGACGCGGCGCGGCATCTTTTGCCGGGCGGAATCGTTGGCCTGGAGATCGGCTGGCAGCAGGCGGCAAATGTGACGGAATTGTTTCGGGAGCGAGGCTTTATACTCGAAAGCCTGGTCCACGACCTCGAAAGACGCGACCGCGCGCTTTT
>QFNI01000047.1 GCA_003240775.1 Mesorhizobium amorphae
AGAGCGTGCCGCGCCCTTCCTCGGGTATGTAGACCGTTTCCACCTCGACGGGCCGGCCGGCCCCACGCGGGGGAAAGCGGAACAGCCATTTGCGCGTGCCGTCCGTCGAGACTTGCTCTTCCACGATCTCGGGGCGCGCGATCGTGAAGGTGCGGTCGAGCGCGTCGCGCAGATCGCGCGCCACATTGCTCATCGCGCCGAAATCGGAAACGCCGCGCACATAGAGCCAGTGCCAGAGCTGCTGGGCCCGCATCTTCGCCTGCCGCTCGGGCACGCCCGCACCGACCAGCGCCTGGGCCAGTTCGGGGCGCGAAAGGCCGACTAGCGTCGGCTTCTCCGCGGGCATTGCCGGACGGGATGATGCGGCCCGCGAAACGGGCGCGGTTTCAAGAACAAGGGTCATGGCGGCCATATGGGTATTGTGAGCGGTGGCCTGAAGGCCGAGAGCTTCGCGCAGGCCCATAGCATGCCCGAGCCGATGCGTCACCTTTTGCCCCGTTCAGGGTGGAGCAGGCCACGCTGCGGGGTTCTTTTCGGGCAGGCGATGCCCTATCTGTCTTTCCGCGAGGCCACGTCCCCGCCCTCAAGCGAGGTGCCAAGTCCGGGACGGCCCGGCCCTTTTTCAAAGGAGGGCCGCATGGCCTGGATCATGCTCACCATCGCCGGAATCCTGGAGGTCGTCTGGGCCTATTCCATGAAGCTGTCCGACGGCTTCACGCGGCCTTGGCCGACCGGCGTCACCTTCGTCACCATGGCCGCGAGCTTTGCGCTCCTTTCGTTCGCCATGCGCACGCTGCCGCTCGGCACGGCCTACATGATCTGGACGGGCATCGGGGCGGTGGGTGCGTTCATCGTGGGCGTGACCGTGCTGGGCGAGGGCGCGACGCCCGGCCGCCTGGCGGCTGCCGCTCTCATCGTTTCCGGCATCGTGCTGATGAAGCTGTCGACCGACGGCTAGGCTTTGCCCTCAAGCTTCCTTCGACAGTGCTTGAAGAAGCGCCAGCGCCCTTTCGGCGTCGGCCGCTGGCACGAACACGTGGTCGTGGCGGAGCGCGGCTATCACGTTGCAGGCGATGTCGTGCTCGGCCAGCCGGGCCGAGACTGCGGCCGTCAGGCCCACCCCGTCGAGCGCGGAGCACACGCGCAGCTCAATCCAGCGGAGCGGCAGGATCTGCTCCGCGCCGATGGCGCGCGCGGTCTCCACCGGCAAGAGGAGGGACAGGCCCTCGTTCTCGCGGAAGGCTGCGAGCGCCTGGGCCATGAGCGCTGCGGGGTCGGCCTTCTGGGGGCCGACAAAGGCATAAAAGCCCTCGTGCAGAAACGGGTCCATCGCGGCAAGCATCGCCTGCCGCGTCCGAACCGTTTCCATCACTTGCAGGAAGCGATGGAGCCCAGGGCTGCCGAGATGCCCTTGAGCGAGAAGGTGTAGTTGGTCGGGTTGCCACGGCCGGAGCGGGCGGCGATCTTCATGTCAGAGCCCGAGCGCATGGCGGCCACGAGCGCGGGCTCATCGGCCGCGTTCTCCACCCAGGCCGACTTGCCCTTGGTGAACATGGAGAAGGTCTTGCCGCCGACATCGACGCTGACCTTGGAATTGGCCTGGAAGTCGTAGGACGCGATGAACTGGGGCTCGAAGGAAGGCTGGCCGCCGGGGCGCTGGCTGACGAAGAAGAAGATGTCGCCGTGGTTGAGCGTGGGCGGCTGCTTGTCGGTGGGAACCGTCAGGACGTAGCACACCTTGCTGGAGCCGGCCTGGTAGGAATAGGTGCCCCAGGCGCTGTGCTGGCCGATCTTGGTGGCCGACTGGGCGAATGCCGGCTGCGCCGCTGCCACCGCTGCCGTTGCCGCCAGTGCCACCATCCATCCACGCATCGTTTCCTGCCCTTTTTCTTGTAGCCAGCCGCAGGCCATTCGCCGGAGCGGATGGGCCGTTCGCTTCAATTTGAATGAATCGAGCTTACCAAAGGGTGAACCCGGTCCCGAAACTGTCGGAGAAGGGGCCTGCCGCACCCGCTTTCACGGACGGGGAAAGCCTGCCTCCCTCACGGGAGCGATTCAGGATGGGACGAAAACGGCGAGAGTTTGACAGCGCTTCGCCGGCTCACGCAGCCGTGACGCCGTCCTTGGCAAGAGCCTCGCGCGCGGCCTGGCGGTGGGCCGGCGTGACATGGGAGCGGATCGCGGCGAGCGCTGCGGAAAGCACGGCCACGTCATCCGTGAAGCCCGCGATCAGGAGAAAGTCAGGGATCGCGTCGGCGGGCATGATGAAATAGGCGAGCGCGCCGAAGATGACGGCCTTGGCGCGCATGGGCGTGTTCCAGTCGAGCGCGCAATAATAGGCGGCGACCACCTCTTCCATGAAGGGGATGCGACGTGCGGCAGCCTTCACCGTGCGCCAAAAGGCTTCGGGCGAAACCGGCTTGGGGTCGGGCGTGGCTGTCGTGGTGGTGCTGTCCGCTGTCATCGTGGGTGAACCCTCCGTCACAAGCGAAATGTGGGAAAACCCGAGCCCCTCTTCAAGCGGCCTGGAAATAGCGCCCCATGGCTTCGGCCATGCGGAAATCGAGCGTGGTCAGCCCGCCGGCATCGTGGGTGGAAAGGCTGACGCTCACCGTGTTGTAGCTGTTCGACCAGTCGGGATGATGGTCGAGCTTTTCGGCGAGAAGTGCGGCACGGCTCATGAAGGCCCAGGCGGCGCTGAAAGTCTTGAAGCGGAAGACGCGGGTGAGCGAGCGGCCGTTCTCGCCAAGGCTCCAGTCTTCGAGCGAAGCGAAGGCCGCCTGCACGGCCTCGCCGTCCATCGGCTGGCGCGCCATCTCAGTAGGGGCGCCAGGCGGCCGCCGCCGACCAGTCGACGGCTGCGCGGCGGTGATCGCCCGCGCCGAGCGGCCAGGCTTCCTCCACCACATAGGGACCGCCGCCCACGCTGTCGCGCGAGGACATCAGAACGAAGCGGCCGACGCGGAAGGGCAGGGCCGAGAAGTTGCCGCGCGCCGAAAGGTAGTGCGCCACCTCGACGGGCGAGGTGTTGCGCAGGCGCGCAAGCGTCACATGCGGCACGAAGCGGTTCTTTTCGGCAGGTAGGCCCATGCGCTGGCAGATGCGCTCGATCTCGGCCTGGAGCGCGTTGAGCTCGGGCGAGGGGCCTGCCGCCGCATAGACCGAATGAGGCTTCTTGCCGCCGAAAGCGCCGACGCCCGAGAGTTCGAGCGAGAAGGAGGGCCGGTTCACCCGGTCGAGCGCGCCAGCGATCTCGTCTGCCACGGGGCCGGACACATCGCCGATGAAGCGCAACGTCAGGTGGTAGTTCTCGACGTCGATCCAGCGTGCGCCGGGAAGACCGCCGCGCAGGAGAGAGAGCGACATGCTCGCATCCCGCGGGATTTCGAGGGCAGTGAAAAGGCGTGGCATCGCAGGCACTCCTTCAAGGTCGAGAAAACCCCTCACCCCCAAGCCAATCACCGGGGCCGCATGCGGACAAGCGGAGTTTTTTGCATCGCACGCGCAACCCACAGGAAGATGAAGGCGGGATCTGCGCGGTCAGAATGCGCGGCTCAGCTTGCCCCTGGCTTGGGCAGGAGCGCCTCCACTGCGGGAAGCGCGCGCTCCACCATGCGGGCGATGCCTTCCCTGTTGGGGTGCATGCGGTCTTCCAGAAACATGTTCGAGCCGGGCTCGATGCCGTCGAGGAAGAAGGGGTAGAGGGGCACGCCGTATTTCTCGGCGAGGCGGGGATACATGCCCTCGAAGCGTGCGACATAGTCGGGGCCGAGATTGGGGGCCGCGCGCATGCCGGCGAGCAGCACGGGGATGTTGCGCGCCTGAAGGCGCGCCAGCATGGCGTCGAGATTCTTTTCGGCGGCCTCGGGCGGCAGGCCGCGCAGCATGTCGTTGGCGCCGAGCTCTAGGATCACGAGGTCGGTGTTGTCGGGCACCGACCAGTCGAGCCGGGCGAGACCGCCGCTCGTCGTGTCGCCGGACACGCCGGCATTGGCGACTTCGACCTCATGGCCCTTTGCGCGCAGAGCTGCCTGGAGCTGGTCGGTGAAGCCCTGGCCGGCGGGCAAGCCGTAGCCTGCCATCAGGCTGTCGCCGAAACCCACCACGCGGGAGGGCTCGGCCCACGCAGGCGTGAGCGCGACGCAAAAACTTGTGACCAGAAAAATCGCCGCAGCGGCGGATTTGCGCAGATTAGGCCGTTCCAACGCCACGGTTCGTCTCCCATATCACCAGCTTCTTCTCCTCCCATATAGGTACGTTCCCCTTTGGCAGAAGCAGCGATCGAACTGGCCGACGTGTCCCTGACGCTCGGCCAAGGGGCCTCCAGCGTCCATGTGCTGAAGGGTGTGAGCCTCCAGGTGGCACCCGGCGAGGCGCTCGGGATCGTCGGGCCGTCGGGCTCGGGCAAGTCGACGCTGCTGATGGTGCTGGCGGGGCTGGAGCGGGTGGACAGGGGCTCCGTCCGCATCGCAGGCGAAGAGATCACGGGCCGCAGCGAAGACCAGGTGGCGGCGTTCCGGGGCCGCAATGTCGGCATCGTGTTCCAGTCGTTCCACCTGATCCCCAACATGACCGCGCTGGAGAACGTGGCCGTGCCGCTGGAACTCGCCGGCGAAACGGATGCGTTCGCGCGGGCCGAGAAGGAGCTCGCGGCAGTGGGCCTCGCCAATCGCGTGACGCATTATCCCGGCGAGCTTTCAGGCGGCGAGCAGCAGCGCGTGGCGATCGCGCGCGCTCTTGCGCCCTCGCCCCGCATCCTGATCGCCGACGAGCCGACCGGCAATCTCGACGGCGCGACGGGCCGGCAGGTGGCCGACCTCTTGTTCGCCAAGGCGGCGGAGCGGGGCATGACGCTCGTGCTCGTGACCCACGATCCTGCACTCGCCGCGCGCTGCACGCGCCAGGTCGCCATGCGCTCGGGCGTCATCGAGACCGCCTCACCCGCCCAGCCCGTGGCGGCCGAGTGATGGCGGGCGGGGTCGTTTCACAGCGTGGGCGCGCTCCCGGCCTGCCGCTCGCCTTCCGTTTCGCGCTGCGCGAGATGCGGGGGGGCTTGCGTGGGTTTTGGATCTTCGTCGCCTGCATCGCGCTCGGCGTGGCGGCGATCGGCGGCGTCAATTCGGTGGCGCGCGCCATCACGGAAGGCGTGGCCGACCAGGGCCAGACGCTGCTCGGCGGCGACATGCGCTTCGAGCTCGCCCAGCGCGAGGCGAGGCCGGACGAGCGCGCCTTCCTCGATACGCTGGGCACGGTGGCCGAGAGCGCCAACCTCCGCTCCATGGCGCGGCTGCCCGATGCGAGCGACCAGACCTTGGTGCAGGCCAAAGCGGTCGACCCCGCGCTCTTTCCGCTGTTCGGAGAGTTCGGCGTGGAGCCTGCCCAATCCAACGCCGACCTTCTGACCGATCGCGACGGCGCGTGGGGGGCTGCTGCCCCGCAGGACCTGTTCGACCGGCTCGGGCTCGCATTGGGCGACCGGGTCGAGGTAGGCGGCGCTTCCTTCGAGCTGCGCGGCGTGATCACCAACGAGCCCGATGCGGTTTCGGACGGTTTTGCGATCGCGCCGCGCCTTCTGATCTCCAACGAGGCGCTGCGCGCTTCGGGCCTCGTCCAGCCGGGCAGCCTGATCGAGCACATCTACAAGCTGCGCCTCGGCACCGAGCCCACCCAGGCCGCGATCGAGGACGTGCGGGCAGCCGCGCGCGAGCGCTTTCCCGAAGCCGGATGGAGCGTGCGCGACCGCTTCAACGCAGCCCCCGCCATCTCCAACAATGTGGAGCGCTTCGGCCAATTCCTGACGCTGGTCGGGCTCACCGCGCTTGTGGTGGGCGGGGTCGGCGTGGCGAATGCCGTGCGCGCCTATCTCGACGCCAAGCGGCCGGTGATCGCGACGTTCAAGAGCCTGGGGGCGTCCGGCGGCTTCGTGTTCGGCCTCTATCTCATGCAGATCCTGATGGTGGCGGGGCTGGGCATCGCGCTCGGGCTGTTGATCGCGGTTCTCATGCCGTTCGGCGCGCAGGCCGCGCTTGCCTCGCTCCTGCCGCTGCCGGCCGAGATGGGCATCTATCCCGGTGCGCTGTTGCTTGCGGTGGTGTTCGGCGTGGTGGTGACGCTGGTCTTCGCCATTCTGCCGCTCGGCCGCGCGCGCGACGTGCCGGCGACCGCACTCTTCCGCGAGCAGGGCTTCGATGCCGGCCGCCTGCCGCGCTGGCCCTATCTGCTGGTGGCGGGCGCGCTCGCCCTCGCGCTTGCGGGGCTTGCCGTTCTGTCTGCCGACGAGCGGCGCATCGCCGTCATCTTCGTGGGCGCGATGCTGTTTTCGTTCGCCGTGCTGCGCGGGGTGGGCTTTGTGGTGCAGTGGATCGCACGGCGCAGCCCGCGCACCCGCTCGACCGCGCTCAGGCTTGCGGTCGGCAACATCCACCGGCCCGGCGCTCTTACGCCGTCGGTGGTGCTGTCGCTGGGCCTCGGGCTGACGCTTCTCTGCACGCTCGCGTTGATCGACGGCAACCTGCGCCAGCAGATCTCCAACAACTTGCCGGCGACCGCACCCGACTTCTTCTTCATCGACATCCAGAACACCGAGGTCGACCGGTTCCAGGATTTCGTGACGGCCGAGGCGCCCGGCTCGACCTTGCAGCGCGTGCCCATGCTGCGCGGGCGCATCACCGCGCTGAATGGCGTGGATTCGACCGAGATCAAGGCACCGCCCGAAGCCGCCTGGGTGCTGCGCGGCGACCGCGGGCTGACCTATTCGCCCACCGTTCCCGAGAATGCGAGCCTCGTGGAAGGCGAATGGTGGCCGGCCGACTATGCGGGCGAGCCGCTCGTCTCCTTCGTGGACGAGGAGGGTTATGCGCTCGGCCTCAAGATCGGCGACACGGTGACGGTGAACGTGCTCGGGCGTGACATCACGGCCCGCATCGCTTCCTTCCGCAAGGTGGAATGGGAATCGATGGGCATCAACTTCATCATGGTGTTCTCGCCCAACGCTTTCGCCGGCGCGCCGCATTCGTGGCTTGCGACCCTGACCTGGCCCGAAAGCACGGCCAGCGGCGAAAGCAGGATCGCCAATGCCGTGACGCGCGAATTCCCCGCCGTTTCCTCCGTGCGCATGTCGGACGCGATCACGCTGGTGAACCGGCTGATCGAGCAGATCGGCACGGCGATCCGGGTGGCGGCGCTTGTGGCGCTGGTTGCTTCCGTGCTCGTGCTTTCGGGGGCGCTCGCCGCCGGCAACCGGGCGCGCGTGCACGATGCGGTGGTGTTGAAGACGCTGGGCGCCACACGTCGCACGCTGATCTCGGCGTTCTCGCTCGAATATCTCCTGATCGGGCTCGCAACCGCGGTGTTCGCGCTGCTCGCAGGCTGGGTCGCGGCGTGGTTCGTGGTGACGCAGGTGATGAAGCTCCAGGCGTCGTTCCTGCCCGAAGTCGCGTTGTCGACGATCGCGCTTTCGCTGGTGCTGACGGTGGGTTTCGGTCTCGTCGGCACATGGCGGGTTCTGGGACAGAAGGCCGCGCCGGTGCTCCGGAGCCTGTGAAACCCCGCGATCACGCGATTTTTCAACGTGATACGGGTCTTGTTTGAGCGGGCCCCACATATCATATTGCCGGGCAGGCATGCTGGAGTCCCGCCAGCGGCGCCTGGAGGGGGCGTTGCTTTTTCCCCACCGACACCCGACGGGACGAGAAAGCACAAGGAAACTTCACTCCAATGGCTGAACCCCTTCGCAACTATCAGACGCGACCGGCCGGCTTCGACACGCGCACCGACGCAGGCATCGACCAGGGCCTGCGTTCCTACATGCTCAAGGTCTACAACCTCATGGCGCTGGGCCTGGCCATCACCGGCCTCGCCGCCTGGGGCGCGTTCAACGCCGCTGTCGGCGCCGACGGCCAGCTCACCCAGTTCGGTCAGCTGATCTATGCCAGCGCCTTCCGCTGGGTGGTGATCCTCGCCCCGCTCGCGCTCGTGTTCTTCCTGTCGTTCCGCGTCCACAAGATGAGCGTGGCTGCGGCGCAGACCACGTTCTGGGTCTATGCAGGCCTCGTCGGCCTGTCGCTCTCGACCATCTTCCTGGTCTACACGGGCACTTCCATCGTCCGCACCTTCTTCGTGACGGCGGCTGCCTTCGGCGCGCTCTCGCTCTACGGCTACACCACGCGCCGTGACCTGACCGCCATGGGTTCGTTCCTGGTGATGGGCCTGTTCGGCCTGATCATCGCCATGCTGGTCAACATCTTCCTGCAGTCCTCGGCCCTCCAGTTCGCCATCTCGGCGGCCGGCGTGCTGATCTTCTCGGGCCTCACCGCCTACGACACGCAGAAGATCAAGGAGATGTATTGGGAAGGCGACGACGCTGTGGTCGCCGGCCGCAAGGCCATCATGGGCGCGCTGACGCTCTATCTCGACTTCATCAACCTCTTCATGTTCCTGCTCCAGTTCATGGGTCAGAACCGCGACTGAGCAGAACCGAAACTGTAAGCGAAAGGGCGGTCCGGCGACGGACCGCCCTTTTTCTTTGGGGGAGACGCTGGATGGAACGGTCGGTGCGGACGGCGAACGAAGGCGACATTCCCGCCATCACGGCCATCTATCGCCACGCGGTGCTCGAAGGCACGGCGAGCTACGAGATCGAGCCGCCCGACGAAAGCGAGATGCGCCGCCGCTTCCTGTCACTTGTCGAAAGTGGGTTTCCGTATCTGGTGGCGGAACGGGACGGGCAAGTGCTCGCCTATGCCTATGCCGGGCCGTTTCGCCAGCGCCCGGCCTATCGCTGGACGGTGGAGGATTCGGTCTATGTGTCGCCCGAGGCGCAGGGCCTGGGGCTCGGGCGGATGCTTCTCGAAGCGCTGGTCAGGGAGTGCGAGACGCGCGGCTTTCGCCAACTGCTGGCGGTGATCGGCGGCGCGCACCCGGCTTCGGTGGGCCTGCACGAGAGGTTGGGCTTTCAGCATGCCGGTCGCATCGAGGGCTCGGGCTTCAAGCACGGCCGCTGGCTGGACACGGTTCTGATGCAGCGCGCGCTGAACGGGGGCACGGGGTCGCCGCCGGAAGGATAGGGGCGCGAACGGGTGCGTGCTTCGAGGCCCGCAAAGGGCGGGCACCTCAGCATGAGAAAGGTTGGCACTGTCCCGAGACGGAAAAGGTCAGCGCCCCACGGTCCTCACGCCGAGGTGCCCGGCTTCAGCCGGGCCTCGAAGCACGCACCACCCTTTCCACCGCTCAGGCCCCCACCACCTTCAGCGTCTTGTCGAACACCGTCAGTACGCGCGCCAGTTCGTGGCCGCGCTTGAGGACCTGGCCCGCGGCGGAGACCACCGAATAGGCGCCCTGGCGGCGGGCAAGGCTCGGGTCCTTGATGATGGAGAAGAGCGGCGTCTCGCTGGTGCGGCGGAACACGGAAAACACCGCGCGGTCGCTCAGGTGGTCGATCGCATAGTCGCGCCATTCGTTGGCGGCCACCATGCGCCCGTAGATGCGCAGGATCTGGTCGAGCTCGCGGCGGTCGAAGGTGACGGGCAGCGAAAGCCTGCGGCGGCGCAGCTCGCCATAGGGAACCAGTGTCGAGGCGTCTTCGTCGCCCGTGCCACCCGTGATGCCGCCATCGGTCATGCGCGCTTGTCCTCGATAGAGCCTCTCGGGCTCAAGGTGCGCGCGGCGGGCCCGCATTTCAACCCTCGGCTCGGGCCAAATCCGCAAGCCGGCTTGGGTTTGCACCCGGCTGACGCTGCGCGAGCGGGACGCCGCAATCCCGCCCCCTTTTGCTCAATCTCGTGCCCCAAAGAGGGGCGACGATCCCCTTGTCTCCAGGGACCGTTCGGCCTTCCACCGGCCCGTAACCCCCAAAGCCCCCCGCCCACGGGCCGGTGTCGGGCCGAACGCAGTCCCGGAGACGACCCCCACCTTTCGCGGGTTTTCCCTTTCGAGGGAGCGGGCGACCGAGAGCATTTCCAGCAGAAGTGCGCAGCGGTTTTGCGTCTGGAAATGCTGCAAAAACAGACTGGTCTAGCGCGCGGGCTCGCGCAGCACGGCTGCGCCGAGCACGGCGCGCGGCATGCCCTTGCTGTCGGTTTCCTGGAGAAGGGCCGCAGCCCCTTGCTTCGCGTCGATCCCCATCCAGGACACGGACACGCGCGCGGGCGTGCCGTCCCATCGCGCGATCTCGCGCACCTCTGTGACGGGGTTCCAATAGAGAATAGTGTGGCCCTCGTTCTCGCCGCCACGGATCGGCAGATCGGCAGGCGCCTTGAAAAGCACGAGCAACAGCCGCGCGCGGGGCATGGTCGTTGCGTTCTCCTCTGCACCGGGCACCACGACCGTCGCCCCCTCGGGCGAGGCCTCGACGCCCAGCACGACGCTGAGCCCCGCGCCCGCATTGCTCATCTCCTTGAGCGCGCGCAGGATCTTGTCGCGCTTGGCGCCGTTCATCTGGACGCGGCCGTTGATCACGAGCTGGGGCGTGTAGACCATGCGCTTGCCGAAGGCCTGGGCATAGGACTTCTGGCGCTGGGTGTGGTCGGGCGTGGCGAAGCTGTCGTGCCAGCCGAGATAATCCCAGTAATCGACGTGGAAGGCGAGCGCGAGGAGATCGGGCCGCGTTCCCCCCAGTTCCGCCAGAACGGCATCGGCGGGCGGGCAGGAGTTGCAGCCCTGCGAGGTGAACAGCTCGACCACGCTCGCGATGCGGCGCGGCGCCTCGCTGCCGGCGGATGCCGGCGCGACGAGGCCGAGGCAGACGAGCGACGCGGCAAGCGCCTGGCGCAGTCCGAACATCAGCAAAGCGCTTGGGATGACATGGCAGAAGGCTCCGTGCGGGTCGGGCGGACACTCCTTCAGCGGAGAGACGGAGGGAAGTCAACTTGCGGTGACGCCCGCGCGAGTGGGGCCCCGTGCGCCCGAAAGAGAAAGGGGGCCGAAGCCCCCTCTTTTTCGCTTATGCCGCGAGATCGCGCAGCACGTATTGCAGGATGCCGCCGTTGCGGAAGTAGTCGAGCTCTTCCAGCGTATCGATGCGGCAGAGCACGGGCACGTGCTTCACGGTGCCGTCGGCATAGGTGATCTCCACCTTCATGGTCTGGCGCGGCTGCACCTTCTCCAGGCCCTCGATCGTGACGGTCTCGTCGCCGCGCAGGTCGAGCGAGGCCCAGCTCGTTCCGGGCTCGAAGGTGAAGGGAACGACGCCCATGCCGACCAGGTTCGAGCGGTGGATGCGCTCGAAGCTCTGGGCGATCACGGCGCGGACGCCGAGCAGGTTGGTGCCCTTGGCCGCCCAGTCGCGCGAGGAGCCGTTGCCGTATTCGATGCCGGCGAAGACCACCAGCGGCACCTTCTCCTTCCGGTATTCCATGGCGGCGTCGTAGATCGACATCTCCTCCTTCGAGGGATAGTGGATCGTGTAGCCGCCCTCGCGGCCGTTCTCGCCCAGCATATGGTTGCGGATGCGGATGTTGGCGAACGTGCCGCGCATCATCACCTCATGGTTGCCGCGCCGCGTGCCGTACTGGTTGAAGTCGGCGATCGCCACACCGTGATCGATCAGGTACTTGCCGGCGGGAGACGCCGCCTTGATCGAGCCAGCGGGCGAGATGTGATCGGTGGTGATCTTGTCGCCGAACAGGCCGAGCACGCGGGCCTTGTGGATGTCGCCCACCGCGCGCGCGACCTGGCCCATGCCCGCGAAATAAGGCGGGTTCTGCACATAGGTCGAGGAGTTGTCCCAGGCATAGGTCTGGCCCTCGGGGGCCTGGACGTTCTGCCAGTTCTCGTCGCCCTTGAAGACGTCGGCATATTTGCGGGCGAAGAGCTCGCGGGTGACGTTCTCGGCGATGAACCGGTCGATCTCCTGCGAGGTCGGCCAGATGTCCTTCAAGAAGACGGGCTTGCCGTCCGCGCCCTCGCCGAGCGGTTCCTTGGTCAGGTCCTTGGCGACGGTGCCGGCCAGCGCATAGGCCACGACCAGCGGGGGCGAGGCGAGGTAGTTCGCCTGCACGTCGGGCGAGACACGGCCCTCGAAGTTGCGGTTGCCGGAAAGCACGGCCGCCGCGATCAGGCCCTTGTCGTTGATGGTCTTGGAGATCGGCGCGGGCAGCGGGCCGGAATTGCCGATGCAGGTGGTGCAGCCGAAGCCGACCAGGTTGAAGCCGATCTTGTCGAGCTCGGTCTGGAGCCCGGCATTCGCCAGATATTCCGCGACCACCTGCGAGCCGGGCGCGAGCGAGGTCTTCACCCAGGGCTTCTGCTTGAGGCCCAGGCGGTTCGCATTGCGCGCGAGGAGCCCTGCGCCGATCAGGACGGATGGGTTCGACGTGTTGGTGCAGGACGTGATGGCTGCGATCACCACGTCGCCGTGGCCGAGGTCGAAGCCTTCGTCCGCCACCTCGTAGCGGGTCTGGGGTGCGAGCGCCTTCTTGTATTCGGTCTCCATCGCCTTCTTGAAGCCTGCGGCCACGCCGTCGAGCGCGATGCGGCCTTCGGGGCGCTTGGGGCCGGCCATGGAGGGGACGACCTCTCCCATGTCGAGCTCCAGGAGGTCGGTGAAGACGGGGTCCGTCGAGCCTGCCTCGCGCCACATGCCTTGCGCCTTGGAATAGGCTTCCACCAGCGCGATGCGGTTTTCCGGACGGCCGGACATGGTGAGGTAGCGCACGGTCTCGGCATCAACCGGGAAGAAGCCGCAGGTGGCGCCGTATTCGGGCGCCATGTTGCCGATGGTGGCGCGGTCGGCGAGCGTCATGTTGGAGAGGCCCTCGCCGAAGAACTCGACGAACTTGCCCACCACGCCCTTCTTGCGCAGCATCTGGGTGACGGTGAGCACGAGGTCGGTGGCGGTCACGCCTTCCTTGAGCTTGCCCGTGAGGCGGAAGCCGATCACTTCCGGCAGGAGCATGGAAACGGGCTGGCCGAGCATGGCGGCTTCCGCCTCGATGCCGCCCACGCCCCAGGCGAGCACGCCCAGGCCGTTGACCATCGTGGTGTGGGAATCGGTGCCGACGCAGGTGTCGGGATAGGCCACCACGCCGTCTTCCTCTTCCCGGATCCAGACGGTCTGGGACAGGTATTCGAGGTTCACCTGGTGGCAGATGCCGGTGCCGGGCGGCACGACGCGGAAATTGTTGAAGGCCTGCTGGCCCCATTTGAGGAACTTGTAGCGCTCCTCGTTGCGCTCGTATTCGAGCTCGACGTTGCGCGCGAAGGCCGAAGGCGTGCCGAACTCGTCCACGATCACCGAGTGGTCGATCACGAGGTCGACGGGCACGAGCGGGTTGATCTTCTGCGGGTCGCCGCCGAGCGAGGCGATGCCGTCGCGCATGGCAGCCAAGTCGACCACAGCCGGAACGCCCGTGAAGTCCTGCATCAGAACGCGCGCGGGGCGGTAGGCGATCTCCTCGCCCTCGGTGCCCTTGTCGTCCAGCCAGTCCTTCACCGCCAGGATCGATTCTTTAGTGACCGAGCGGCCGTCCTCGTTGCGAAGCAGGTTCTCGAGCAGCACCTTCATGGAGAAGGGCAGGCGGCTGACGCCTTCGAGGCCGTTCTTTTCGGCTTCGATCAGGCTGTAATAGACATATTCGTCGGCGCCCACTCGAAGGGTGCGGCGGCAATTGAAGCTGTCGATGGCATCTGTGGGCACGTGTGCGGTCTCTTTTCGTCTCTCGCCGGCCGATCTGCAGCCGGTTTTCCAAGCGCTCCTGCCCATGCGGTTTCAGGAGAAAAGAAACCGCATGAGGGCGGAGAGCCCATTCGTGGGGATGGCCCTGTCGCGCGGAAAACGCGCGTGGCAAAGGCCGTCCTCGGCGATGCGGGTGCGGCCATTTCCGCGAGTGCCGTGGCAGGCCCGAAAAGGCGCCGTCCGGCACGAAAGGAAAGTCCCGCGCCGACCGCTGGCACGGTTGTCTCGCATATACGGAACTTCGTAGAACGATTCCAGACTGTTGTGGCGTGCGGGCCCGGAGAAAACGCTGTTGGTGTGGCTTGTGGCCGAAAATCTCGCGGGCGCGCGGGGCGGGGAAACCTTGTTCGAGCGCCTGGACTTCCGGGTGGGGCCGGGCGAGCTGCTCGCGGTCACCGGCCCGAACGGGGCGGGCAAGACCACGCTTCTGCGGATGGCCGCGGGCCTCCTGCCGCCGGTGGATGGTCGGATCGCCATCGCGGAAGCCTATGAGGATGGCATGCGGCTCGGCGACGCCTGCCATTTCCTGGCCGCCCAGAACGCGATGAAGCTGACGCTTTCGGTGGCGGAGAACCTCCGCTTCTGGCGCGACTTCCTCCAATCCGCGGCACCCGACGCGTTTCGCGCCGAACTCAGGCTCGACGTGGAGGCGGCGCTCGACGCCGTGGGCCTCGCGCAAACGCGCGACTTGCCCTTCGGCGCGCTGTCCACGGGGCAGCGGCGGCGGGTGGCCATCGCGCGGCTGCTGGTCGCGCACCGGCCGATCTGGCTGCTCGACGAGCCGCTGGCGGGGCTTGACGCACGCGCCGAGGCGCGGTTCGCGGAGCTGCTCGGCGCCCATCTGGCGAATGGCGGCTCGGCCGTGGCCGCCGTGCACGGGCCGCTCGGGATCACGCCCACGCACACGCTCCAACTCGGAGCCTCGCATTGAGCGCCGTGTTCCTGCGCGATCTGAGGCTGGCCGCCCGCGCGGGCGGCGGTGCGCTCACCGGGCTCCTTTTCTTTCTCGCGGTGATCGCCATCATGCCGTTCGCCATCGGGCCGGACATGAACCTGCTCGGACGGCTCGGGCCCGCGATCCTCTGGATCGGCGCGCTGCTCGCAGCCCTTCTCGGCCTCGACCGCATCTTCGCCGGCGACCGCGACGACGGCTCGCTCGATGCCATCGTGGGAGCGTCCGACCTGTTCGGCCTGGTGGTGCTCTCGCTCGCCAAGGGATTTGCGCACTGGGTGGCGAACCTGCTGCCGATCGTGATCGCAGCACCCGTCTTCGGACTTCTCGTCAACCTTTCCCTGGAGGGGAGCCTGGCGGTCGCGCTGACGCTCTTTCTGGGAACGCCGGGCCTGAGCCTCGTGGGAACGGCGGGCGCGGCCGCTGCGGTCGCCCTGCCGCGCGGCGGGGTTCTGGTGGGGGTGCTGATCCTGCCATTCGCGGTACCCACGCTGATCTTCGGGGTGAGCGCCGCCTCCGCCGCCGTGACGGGCACACCCGTGCAGCCGCCGCTCCTCCTGCTTTGCGCGGTGACCTTGTTTCTGGGCGTGGTCGGCCCGGTCGCTGCGGCGCTCGCGCTGCGCGAAGCGGAGTAGCGCCGCAGGCCCGAATAAGAGCGTTCTTCACAAATCCTTCATCATTCCGTGAGCCTCGGAACTCGCCCGGCCCGCCCCCGTTCACCCGCACCTTTCAGCTTGGCGAGGATGCTGGAATGACGAATTTCCTTCACAAGGCGGTGTTTGCGGCGTCGTTCGGCTTCGTGCTCGCTTTCACCCTGATCTGATCAGCCGCGCAGCAGCCCTGCGAAGCGCTCGACATCCGCTTCCTGGGTGGCGAAGCTTGTGACCAAGCGGACCAAGCTCTCGCCCGGAGCCACGTCGCCCTCCCAGCCATGCGGAGCGTGCCAGTCGTAGAAAGCGGCGCCCGCCTGGCGCAGGCGGTCGGCTTCCGTGCGGGGCATCACGGCGAAGACCTCGTTGGCTTCGGGCTCCCAGGCCAAGCGCACATGGTTGGACCGGGCGATGGCTTGGCGCAGGCCCTCCGCCATGCGGTTCGCGTGGGCAGCGCTTTCGAGCCAGAGGTCGTCCGCGAAATAAGCCTCGAACTGGGCGGCCACGAAGCGGGTCTTGGAGAAGAGCTGGGCCGCGCGCTTGCGCATGAAACCGAAATTCTGGGCCTTCGTTGGATCGAAGAAGATCAGCGCTTCCGCGCACCAGCAGCCGTTCTTGGTGCCGCCGAAGGAGAGGATGTCGACCCCGCGCTTCCATGTCATCTCGGCGGGCGTGGCATCGAGATGGCGCAGCGCGTTGGCGAAGCGGGCGCCGTCCATATGGAGCGCCAAGTCCCGCTTGTGCGCCACGCCGGCGATTGTCTCGATGGCATCGAGCGGATAAACCGTGCCGACCTCGGTGGACTGGGTGATCGACACGGCCACGGGCCGCCCCGAATGGATGTTGCCCTCGGGAAATCGTGCGATCTCGCGTTGAAGCGCTGCCGGGTCCATGCGCCCGAGCGGACCCGCCACGGGGCGGAGCCGCCCGCCCGACGACAGGAATTCGGGCGCGCCGCACTCGTCTTCGAGCATGTGGGCTTCCGTGTGCGCGAAACACACGCCGCCGGGCTTGGTGACGGCTGCGAGCGCGAGCGCGTTGGCCGCCGTTCCCGTCGCCACGAAGAACACCGCCACCTCGCGCTCGAACACGCGGTTGAAAGTTTCCTCGACGCGCCGGTCGAGGTCCGAGGTGCCATAGGCCGCGGCAAATCCGCCCGCATAGGTGGAGAGCGCCTCGGCCACGCGCGGATGGGCGCCTGCCCAATTGTCGGATGCGAAGAACATGGTGGCTCCTTCAGGCAAAGGCCGTGCGCCCGCGCCGTGACGCGCTGATCGGGGGCTGTCTTGCACGAGGTTTCGGCGAAATCGCGCAAAAAAACGACACGCAACATTGTTGCGCGTTGATAGGTCCAGGCAAAATTATTGATGCTTTCGGCGGGCCTTGCTTTGCGCTTCGGTCTTGTGCGGGAAGATTCGATCTGTCATGAGGTGGATAGGGCAGTATTACTGTCCTAATTAATGGGAGGTTGGCCAAGCCGGATCGGGCGTTGTAAAACGCGCCCGCCGGCTGGTCCCGCATGAGGGCGGGGCGTTTGGCCGGCTTTTGCGACATCGAACGGGATCAGGCCATGAGCGGGCATCGGAGCGAAGGGATCGTGCGGGCGGCGGCGGAAGCGCGCTCGACCAAAACCCCGTCCGTGCCGGGGCTGCCGGGGGCGCAGGGCCTCTATGACCCGCGCAACGAGCACGATGCCTGTGGCGTGGGCTTCATCGCGCAGATGAAGGGGATCAAGTCCCATTCCATCGTGCGCGACGGCCTGGCCATGTTGGAAAACCTCACCCACCGGGGTGCGGTGGGCGCCGACCCCCTGATGGGCGATGGGGCGGGCATGCTGGTGCAGATCCCCGACCGTTTCTTCCGCGAGGAGATGGCGGCCCAGGGCGTGGAGCTGCCCGAGCCAGGCCACTACGCCGTTGGCCACCTCTTCATGCCGCGCGACCCTGAGCTTCGCGCCCATATCGAGACCGTGATCGCGGATGCGGCACGCGCCGAAGGCCAGCCGATCCTGGGCTTCCGCGACGTGCCGGTGGACAACTCCTCGCTGTCGGAAGCGCCCGAGATCGCGGCATCCGAGCCCGTGCAGCGCCAGGTGTTCATCGGCCGCGCGCCGGAGATCCAGTCCGACGACGACTATGAGCGTCGCCTCTTCATCCTGCGCAAGGTGATCTCCAACAAGATCTTCACCGACGGCCAGGGCGACGACGGCGGCTTCTATATCGTGTCCCTGTCCGCGCGCACGGTGGTCTACAAGGGCATGTTCCTGGCCTACCAGGTGGGTGCCTATTACAAGGACCTGGCCGACCCGCGCTTTGAGTCGGCGCTCGTGCTCGTGCACCAGCGCTTCTCCACCAACACGTTCCCGTCCTGGCGGCTGGCGCATCCCTACCGGATGGTCGCGCACAACGGCGAGATCAACACGCTGCGCGGCAACGTGAACTGGATGGCCGCGCGGCAGGCGTCGGTCGATTCCGAGCTCTACGGCAACGACATCTCCAAGCTCTGGCCGATCTCCTATGAGGGGCAGTCGGACACGGCCTGCTTCGACAACGCGCTCGAGTTCCTGGTGCAGGGCGGCTATCCGCTGGCCCACGCCATGATGATGCTGATCCCGGAAGCCTGGGCCGGCAACAAGCTCATGTCGCCCGAACGCCGTGCCTTCTACGAGTATCACGCGGCCCTCATGGAGCCGTGGGACGGGCCGGCGGCCGTGTGCTTCACCGATGGCCGCCAGATCGGCGCCACGCTCGACCGCAACGGCCTGCGCCCCGCGCGCTATGTGGTGACCGACGACGACCGCGTGGTGCTCGCCTCCGAAGCGGGCGCGCTGCCCGTGCCGGAAGAGCGCATCGTGGCCAAGTGGCGTCTTCAGCCCGGCCGCATGCTGCTGATCGACCTGGAGCAGGGTCGCATCATCTCCGACGAGGAGGTGAAGCGCGAGATCGCGAGCCGCCACCCCTACAAGAACTGGCTGAAGAACACCCAGCTCATCCTGGAAGAGCTGAACGCGGTCGAGCCCCGCGCGCTGCGCCGCGACGTCTCGTTGTTGGACCGCCAGCAGTCCTTCGGCTACACCCAGGAAGACACCAAGCTTCTGATGGCGCCGATGGCCACCACCGGCCAGGAAGCCGTGGGCTCGATGGGCACGGACACGCCGATCTCGGCGATGTCGGACAAGTCGAAGCTGCTCTACACCTATTTCAAGCAGAACTTCGCCCAGGTCACCAACCCGCCGATCGACCCGATCCGCGAGGAATTGGTGATGAGCCTCGTTTCCTTCATCGGCCCGCGGCCCAACATCTTCGACCTCGTGGGCACCTCGCGCCGCAAGCGGCTCGAAGTGCGCCAGCCGATCCTGACCAACGGCGATCTCGAAAAGATCCGCTCCATCGGCCACACCGAGGACCGCTTCGACACGAAGACGATCGACGTGACCTATGCTTCGGCCGAGGGCGCCGAAGGCATGGCGGGTGCCGTCGAGCGCCTCTGCGAGCGCGCGGAAGCAGCCGTTGCGGGCGGCTATAACATCATCATCCTGTCCGACCGTCAGGTGGGGCCCGACCGCATCGCCATTCCGGCACTCCTGGCGACGGCCGCCGTCCACCACCACCTGATCCGCAAGGGCCTGCGCACCTCGGTCGGCCTCGTCGTGGAATCGGGCGAGCCGCGCGAAATCCACCATTTCTGCTGCCTAGCGGGCTATGGGGCGGAAGCCATCAACCCCTATCTCGCCTTCGACACGCTCACCGACATGCACAAGCGCGGCGAGATGCCGGCCGAGGTGGACGCGAGCGAGGTGGTGACCCGCTTCATCAAGTCGATCGGCAAGGGCATCCTCAAGGTGATGTCCAAGATGGGCATCTCGACCTACCAGAGCTATTGCGGCGCGCAGATCTTCGACGCGATCGGCCTCAAGACCGAGTTCGTGGACCGATATTTCAAGGGCACCGCGACCACGATCGAGGGCGTGGGGCTGGAAGAGGTGGCGGCCGAGACCGTGTCGCGCCACGCGATGGCGTTCGGCGACGACCCCGTGCTTGCGAGCAACCTCGAAGTCGGCGGCGAATACATGTTCCGCATGCGCGGCGAGGCGCATATGTGGTCGCCTGATGCCGTGGCCACGCTCCAGCACGCCGTGCGCAAGGGCTCGTGGGAGACGTTCGGCGAGTATTCCGCCCAGATCGACAGCGAGACCGCACGCGCCCAGACGCTTCGCGGCCTCTTCCGCATCAAGCTCGCGGAAGAGAGCGGACGCGCGCCCGTGGCGCTCGACGAGGTGATGCCGGCAGCCGAGATCGTCAAGCGCTTCTCGACGGGGGCGATGAGCTTCGGCTCGATCTCGCGCGAGGCCCACACCACGCTCGCGCGCGCCATGAACGCCATCGGCGGCAAGTCGAACACGGGCGAGGGCGGCGAGGAGCCCGATCGCTACCTGCCGCTGCCCGACGGGTCCACGAACCCCGAGCGCTCGGCCATCAAGCAGGTGGCATCGGGCCGCTTCGGCGTGACGGCGGAATATCTCGTCAACTCCGACATGATCCAGATCAAGGTGGCGCAGGGTGCGAAGCCCGGCGAGGGCGGGCAGTTGCCCGGCCACAAGGTGGACGCGACCATCGCCAAGACCCGGCATTCGACGCCGGGCGTCGGCCTTATCTCGCCGCCGCCGCACCACGACATCTATTCGATCGAGGATCTGGCGCAGCTCATCTACGACCTGAAGAACGTGAACCCCGAGGCCGACATCTCGGTGAAGCTCGTGTCCGAAGTGGGCGTGGGCACGGTCGCGGCGGGCGTTGCCAAGGCGCGCGCGGACCACATCACGGTGTCCGGCTATGACGGCGGCACGGGCGCGTCTCCGCTGACCTCGCTCAAGCACGCGGGCAGCCCTTGGGAGATCGGCTTGGCCGAAACCCAGCAGACGCTGGTGCTGAACGGCTTGCGCTCCCGCGTTTGCCTTCAGGTGGACGGGGGCCTGCGCACGGGCCGCGACGTGATCGTGGGCGCGCTGCTGGGTGCCGACGAATACGGTTTCTCGACGGCTCCGCTGATCGCGGCCGGCTGCATCATGATGCGCAAGTGCCACCTCAACACCTGCCCCGTGGGCGTGGCAACCCAGGACCCGGTGCTCCGCAAGCGCTTCAAGGGCACGCCCGAGCACGTGATCAACTTCTTCTTCTTCATCGCGGAAGAGGTGCGCGCGCTGCTGGGGCAGATGGGCTTCCGGCATCTCGACGAGATCGTGGGCGCTTCCGAACTGCTCGAAAAGCGCACCGCGATCGATCACTGGAAGGCGCAGGGGCTCGACTTCTCCAAGCTCTTCTTCAAGCCGGATGCTACCCGCGAAGCCGTGCACTGGACGGAGCGGCAGAAGCACCCGATCGACGACGTTCTCGACCGCAAGCTGATCGAGGAAGCCGCACTTGCCTTGGAGACCCGCCAGCCCGTCACGATCCAGACGGAAATCCGCAACGTCGACCGCTCGGCGGGCGCCATGCTTTCGGGCGCGCTCGCCAAGCGCTTCCGCCACAAGGGCCTGCGCGACGGAACGATCAATGTGGAACTGACCGGCACGGCCGGGCAGAGCTTCGCGGCCTTTCTGGCGCGGGGCATCACATTCGATCTGGTAGGCGAGGCCAACGATTATGTGGGCAAGGGCTTGTCGGGCGGACGCATCGTGATCCGCCCGCATCCCGACACCCGCATCGTGCCGGCCGAGTCGATCATCGCGGGCAACACCGTGCTCTACGGGGCCATCGCGGGCGAAGCCTATATCGGCGGCGTGGCCGGAGAGCGTTTCGCGGTGCGCAATTCGGGCGCGGTTGCCGTGGTTGAGGGCGTGGGCGACCACGGCTGTGAATACATGACGGGCGGCATTGTCGTGGTGATCGGCCAGACCGGCCGCAACTTCGCGGCGGGCATGTCGGGCGGCGTGGCCTATGTTTTGGACGAGGCCGGCGACTTCGCCGAGCGCTGCAACATGGCGATGGTGGAGTTGGAGCCCGTTCCGGAAGAGGACGACATGCTCGAGAAGCTGCATCATCGCGGCGGCGATCTCATGCACAAGGGGCGCGTCGACGTTTCCGGCGACATGACGCGCAACGACGAGGAGCGCCTGGTCCAGCTCATCACCAACCACGCCCACTACACCGGTTCGGCCCGCGCCAAGGCCATTCTGGAGGACTGGGCGGGCTTCCGCGCCAAGTTCCGCAAGGTGATGCCGGTGGAATACCGCCGCGCGCTGGAGGAGATGGAGCGGATGCGGATGAGCGTGGCGGCGGAGTAGCCGCATTGCGGTTCGATGTCATCCGGCATATGTCAAGGCATATGCCGGATGGAGGTCGCGATGACGGAGGGGGTGAAAGAGCAGCGCGTGCGCGTGTTCCGCAACGGACGCAGCCGCGCTGTGCGCATCCCCAAGGAGTTCGAATTCGAAGGAGACGAGGTCACGATCCGCAAGGAGGCCGATGGGCGGTTGACGCTGGTGCCCGAGAAGCGGGAGCGCTCACCCAAGGAAATCATCGAATGGTTGCGCAGCCAGCCGCCGCTGACGGACGAGGACTTTCCGGAGATTGATGACAGCGACATGCTGCCGTTGGACGATATAAAGTTTTGAGCCCGTACACGCTCGACACCAACGTTCTGGTCGATGTGGCGCGGGAGCCGGATGGTCCGGTCGGCAGACGGTTTTACGCCAAGCAGCCTGGCGAAATGGGACTGAGCGTGATCGCGGCCGGTGAGGTGCAACTCGGTATCGAGAAGCACCCCCAATCCCGCTCCAACCCAAGCATGCGCTACCTTCTAGGCAGCCTTCGCATCGAAGCGTTGGCGCCGGAAGTGAGCGAAACATACGGGCGCGTCCGCCTTGCCGTCGAGCGATCGGGCCGGAGCATGTCGCCCAACGACTACTGGATCGTCGCCCATGCGCTCGCCAAAGACGCGGTGCTGGTGACGGGAGACAGGGCGATCCACGACGCAGGCGTCGTGGGACTGAAGGTGGAAGACTGGCGAGGCGAACTCGCGGTCCGCAAGCAGGACTGAAACGATGGGCAAGGTCACAGGATTCCTCGAGATCGACCGGCAGGTGCCGAAATACCAGCCGGCGTCGGATCGCATCCGCCATTTCCGCGAATTCATCCTCCCCATGTCCGACCGCGAGGTGGAGAAGCAGGCCGCGCGCTGCATGGATTGCGGCATCCCCTTCTGCCACGGGCCGACGGGCTGCCCCGTGCACAACCAGATCCCCGATTGGAACGACCTCGTCTACCGCGGCGATTGGGAAAACGCCGTCCGCAACCTGCACTCCACCAACAACTTCCCGGAATGGACGGGCCGCGTCTGCCCCGCCCCTTGCGAGGAAGCCTGCACGCTCAACCTCGAAGACGTGCCGGTGGCCATCAAGACGGTGGAGCAGGCCATCGCCGACAAGGCCTATGAGCTCGGCCTGATCCGCCCCCAGCCGCCCGAGAAGCAGACGGGCAAGCGGGTCGCCATCATCGGTTCGGGCCCGGCCGGCATGGCCGCCGCCCAGCAGCTCGGCCGCGTCGGCCACGAGGTGCATGTCTATGAGCGCGAAAGCCGCCCCGGCGGGCTGATGCGCTACGGCATTCCCGACTTCAAGATGGAGAAGAAGTTCATCGACCGCCGCGTCGAGCAGATGAAGGGCGAGGGCGTCACCTTCTTCTGCGGCGTTCAGGTGGGCGTGGACAAGCCCGTCGAGGAGCTGATCGCCGACTATGACGCGGTGATCTATTGCGGCGGCTCGGAGACCCCGCGGCCTGCCGGCATCCCCGGCGCCGATCTTGTGGGCGTGCACGACGCCATGCCCTATCTCGTCGGCCAGAACCGCCGCGTGGGCGGGGAGAGCACACAGCCGGTGGCCTGGGCGCGCGAAGAGCCGATCCATGCGGGCGGCTCCCATGTGGTGGTGGTGGGCGGCGGCGACACGGCGTCCGACTGCGTGGGCACGGCCTTCCGCCAGGGCGCAGTCCGCGTCACCCAGCTCGACATCCGCCCCCAGCCGCCTGAGCGCGAGAACAAGCTCGAGGTCTGGCCCTACTGGGCGACCAAGATGCGCACCTCGTCCTCGCAGGCGGAAGGTGCCGCGCGCGAGTTCCGGGTGGCGACGCTCGAATTCATCGGCGAAGACGGCCAGTTGACGGGCGTGCGCTGCTGCGAGGTGGACGAGCGCCGCAAGCCGGTGCCGGGCACCGAATTCGTGATCCGCGCGGATTTGGCCTTCATCGCCATCGGCTTCTCAGGCCCGCTCCAAACCGGCGTTCTGGCCGAACTCGGCGACCGCCTGCAGACCAAGACGGACTCGCGCCGCTCGCAGAACGTGGTCGCCGACGATCGCGACTATCAGACGAGCATCGACAAGCTCTGGACGGCCGGCGACGTGCGGCGCGGTCAGTCGCTCGTGGTGTGGGCCATCCGCGAAGGCCGCCAGGCCGCGCGCGCGGTGGACCTCGCGCTGATGGGCACGACGGACCTGCCGCTCTAGTCTAGTCTGGTTTGGGGGCTTGGGCTTCGGCACGAGCGCCTCGGCTTGAGAATGAAGGCGGCAGGCCGAGAGGCGAGACTATTGAGCCGCGCCGAAGTCGTCCGCGCGTCCCGGAACGCGCTTTGCGGCCGGGCCTGACGCCGCCTGGGGGGGCGTCGCGCCGAGCAGCTCCGCTTCGCCCGCCACCACACCGACGCCGAGACCCAGGGGCTGGGTGCGATCAAGCACCACGGGGGCCGCTTCGGGAAGCGATGCGGGCAGCACGGGGGCGCCTGCGGGGCCTGCGGGCTTCGTCGTGCCCACGGGCTTGCCCAACAGGCGGGACAGAGGCTTTTCCAGGTAGAAAGCGAGCTTGCGCTTGCCCGCGCGCGTGAGGTTGATGCCGTCATTGCCGCGCAGGCGCACGGGCTGGCCGTTGATGTCGGGGCCGGTGGCCGTGAAGACGCCGTTCTCGTCGGCGAAACCGTCCCACACATCCACGAATTCGCCGCCCGCCTTTTCGGCGGCCTCGCGGTAGAGGTCGTTGAAAGCCAGGATGTCGGCCGACATCTTGGCGCCCTTGAAGGGCGGCAGCCCGACCCAGACGAGGGGCACCTTGGCCTCGCGCGCCGCTTGGGCAAGTGCGGTCGCGCGGCGCTCGTATTCGGCCGTCCAGGCAGCGCTCATCGCGGCCTCGCGCTTGCCTTCGATGCGCATGCCCTGGCGGTCGTTGGAACCCAGCATGGCGACCAGCACCGCGGGCTTCTCGGCCGAGGCGAGTTCGCCCAAGGCAGTGGGCCAGTCCACCACGTCGTCGCGCACGAGGCCCGACGAGCCCGAACTCTTGTCGAGGACGCGGATCGCGGGGTCCTGCGCCACGATGCCGTCGAGCCCTTCGGCCAGGCCCCCGCCCAGGAAATCGCCCACCACCAGGATCGTGCGGGCATCCGCCGCCTTTTCGATAGCGGCGGGCTCGGGCGGGGCTGCGGGCCGGGGTGCCGCCGCGCGCGGGGTGCGGGCGGGGCGGGGCGTGCGCTTGGTGCGCGAGACGCCGGGCGGGGCAGGTGGGAACTCACGCCGCAGGATGGGCCTCTGGCGCCGCGGCTCGCGCGGTTGGAAGAGCTGGCGCAGGATCGAAAACCGCTCGCGCTCCTGCGCAAGGGCCGGCGCAGGCATCAGGCTCGGCGTCACCAGCACAAAAGCGAAAAGGCCGGCACCGAGTGCCAGCCCTCTCTTTCGCGCTTGTTTCGCCGTCCCGCTCATCGATCCCGGAGCGTGGACAGGACTTCCATGCTCGGATGTCCGTCGGGGCTCATGCCGATCCGCTCCTGGTAGGCCATGATGGCGGCACGCGAGCCCGAGCCGATCTTGCCGTCGAACTTGCCGTCATAATAGCCGTGAGTGGACAGGCGCTGCTGCAGTTCCTGGCGCTGCTCGAAGGAGAGCTTGGTGAAGGGGCGCTTCCAGTCTGCCACCATGCCGCCATAGCCGGCGATCTCGTCGGCGAGCAGGCCCACGGCCAGCGCATACTTGTCGGAGTTGTTGTACGCCTTGATGACGCGGAAGTTCTTGGTCATCAGGAAGACGGGGCCGGAGCGGCCGTCGAACAGCTTGAGTTCCGCCTGCTCGGCGCCATTGCGGAAGTTCTTGCCGCTGGCGCGGCTCACGCCGAGCTGCTGCCACTTGGAAAGCGTCGCGCGGCCGGACGGGAACTTGCCCTTGCCGGGCAGCGCCACCTCGTAGCCCCAGGTGCGACCCGATTCCCAGCCGTTCTTCCTCAGCAGGTTGGCAGCCGTCGCCAGCGCATCGGGAACCGAGTTCCAGATGTCGCGGTGGCCATCGCCGTCCATGTCCTGCGCGTAGAGCTGGTAGGAGGTGGGGATGAACTGGGTGTGGCCCATCGCGCCTGCCCAGGAGCCCGTCAGGTGGCTCTCATCGATATCGCCGGACTGGAGGATCTTCAGCGCCGCGATCAGCTGGGTGCGGGCGAACTTGGCGCGCTTCTTGTCGCCATAGGCGAGCGTCGACAGCGAGCGCACGACGTTGCGCATGACGCTTTGATTTTCGAGGATCGCGCCGTAGTTCGATTCCATCGACCAGATGGCCAGCAGGATGTGGCGATCCACGCCATACTTGGCCTCGATGCGGTCGAGCCAGGGCTTGTATTTCCGCTTCATCTCGCGGCCGGTGGCGATCGCGTGTTCCTGGACGCGGTTGTCGAAGTAATCCCAGGCGTCGGCCTTGAACTCCGGCTGGTAGCGGGCCTTTTCGAGCACTTCGAGATCGGGCTCGGACACGCCGCGGAAGGCGCGGTCATAGGTGCGGCCGGAAATGCCGGCCTCGGCGGCCGTCTGCTTGAAGCCCGCGACCCAGCGCTGGAAGCCGGCATCCGCATGCGCAGGCAGCGCCGACAGCACCAGCGCCAGCGACATGCCGGCCCCTGTGAGCGCACGCTTCCAAGCCGAACTCTTCCTTTCCACGCCTACGGACATCTCCGAACTCCTTCACCAACAGCGGAAAGCCTATTGATTGCCCAAGGGGGTTATCAACTGGTTTACCATGGGCCGCTGCAGGCCACCTGTTTTTCCCTGACGCTCGTTTTCGAGCTTGCGCAGTCGCGGGGAGGAGAGTGTTCCTTAAGGGGACGCGCCCTATCTAGCGAAAAACCCCCGCGCAGGCAGGCTCTTCCAGCCTTCCGTAGCGGCGGAATCCGGCATCAAGATGGTCGCGGGAACGCGCGACCGACAGAGGGGAGATAGGCATGAAGCGCATTCGCAAGGCGGTCTTTCCGGTGGCGGGCCTCGGCACGCGCTTCCTGCCTGCCACCAAGGCCATCCCCAAGGAGATGCTGACAGTCGTGGACCGCCCGGTGATCCAGTATGTGGTGGACGAGGCGCGCGAAGCGGGCATCGAGCACTTCATCTTCGTGACCGGCCGCTCCAAGCACGTGATCGAGGACTATTTCGACCTACAATACGAGCTCGATGCGACGCTCAAGGCGCGCAACAAGACCGAGCAGCTGACGATCCTGCGGGAAATGCAGCCCAAAGCGGGCTCGACCTCGTTCACGCGCCAGCAGGAGCCGCTGGGCCTGGGGCATGCGGTGTGGTGCGCGCGCGACATCGTGGGCGACGAGCCTTTCGCGCTGCTGCTGCCCGACATGATCATGCTGCCCGGCCAGGGCGCCACCAAGGACATGGTGACGCTCTACAACGAGACGGGCGCCAACATCATCGCGGTGGAAGAGTGCGACCCCTCGGAAGCCCACAAATATGGCATCGTGGGCAAGGGCGCCGAGAAGGCCAACGGCTTCGCCATCACCGAGATGGTGGAGAAGCCGGCCAAGGGCACGGCACCTTCCAACCTCTTCATCAACGGCCGCTACATTCTGCAGCCCGAGATCTTCGAGATCCTGGAAACCCAGGAGCGCGGCGCAGGCAACGAGATCCAGCTCACCGACGCCATGCTGAAGCTCAAGGGCAGCCAAGATTTCTACGGCTTCCATTATCGCGGCCAGACGCATGATTGCGGCTCGCCCGAGGGTTTCGTGAACGCCAACATGGCATTCGCGCTGCAGCGCAAGGATATCGGGTCTTCCGTGAAGGAAACGATCCGCGCGCTCGCCGCCGAGTGATCAGGCGTTTCCCGGTGCAGGCCGGCTAGCGCTGCACCCGGAGGCCCACGAACACGCTGGTCGCGTCGTAGTCGCGGCCGGGCAGGTTGCTTTCGAGGCGTTCGTGGCGCAGGCGGCCCGTCAGGCCGAACGAGCGGTTGAACCACCAGACGAGGCCCGTTTCGGCAAACAGCGTGATTTCGCGGCCTTCCGAGCCGACATAGTCGCGGAAGGCCGCGCCCAGCGCTGCGTTGCCCGTGAGGTTGGCGAGAAGCGTGCGCTCCACATCGGTGCGCAGCTCGTAAAGCAGCGAGCCGCTTTCGCCCGCGGCCGTCGTGCCTTCCACCGTGGTCGAGCCGCGCAGGGCGACCGTGGTGCGGCGGTCGGGCGACCAGCGCAGGTTGGCATCCAGCACCAGCCCCTCGGCGGGCTCCAGCGCATCGTCGTCGAAGGTCTCGCGCAGGTAGCCCACGGCCACCTCGCCGCCGAACTTCTCGCGCAGGTCGAGTTCCACGCCGGCGCGTAGCGCGCCGCGCACGGAGGAGCGCTCGATCCCCGCGGAATCGGTCTCCACATCGAAAAAGCGCCGTCCGGTTTCCAGTTCCACGAAGGGGATCACGGCGGGCGACAGCTCGTAACCCATGCGGGTGCGCAGCGCGACGAGCGTGGAATCGCGCTCGGCCTGCGAAAGCACCGAGCCGTCGGTCAGGGTGACGTCGCCATACCAGTCGCGCTGGAGGACGCCCGTGACGCCTAGGCGCACGAGGCCCAGGCTGCGCTCGACCTCGGCTTCGGCGTCGATGGTCTGGCGCAAGGGGCGGTCCTCGGCGCCGGCTGCGAGCGGCACGGGCGAGGAGGCGGATTCGGGACGCGCGGTGTAGAGCGTGCCGATCTGGGCGTCCCAGCCTTCCGCGAGGTCGAGGCGCAGGCGGCCTTCGAGCCCGCCATTGATCTCTTCCACATCCTCTTCGCCCGAAAGCGGGCGGCGCACGGTGCCATAGGCGTTGAGCGTCGCCTGGTGCCGCGACCAGTCGGATTCGGCGTTGAGGCGCAGAACGGTCTCGGAATAGGTGCCGCTTCCACCGGTGGCGCTGCCGGCGGGGTTGGTGCTGGCTGCGATGCCCTGCTCGAGCGTGGGGCGCAGCACGAAGGAGCCGACGCGGATGCCGAGCGGCGCGTAGGGGTCGTCTGCTGCGGGAGGAAGAAGCGCGCCGGGCGGGGCTTCGAGAGGCGCGACGCGCAGGGCGCGGGTGCTCTCGAAGGCGGGCTCCTCGCCGGCAGTTGTCTCGGGCGTGGTGGAGGGGCCGGTGCGGGGCTCGGCCAGCACCGCGGGTGGGGCGGGATCGTCGGCGGGCGGGGCTTCGCGGGCGACGGTGCCGGCGGGCGCAGCCGCGCCTGCGCGGCTCGCAGTCTCGGATGGAAGCGCCGCGCGCGTGCGGCCGCGGCGGGTGCTCGGGCTGAAGGGGTCAGTCTGGGTGTCGCGGATCAGCGGCTCGTCGGAGAAGATGTTTTCTTCCGTGCCGGTCTCCGGGTCGGCTGCCTCGGGCAGGGCGCCTTCGCTTGCCGGCTGGTAGATGGTGCCGGCAGCCGTCGGCTGAACGGGATCGGCCTCCTGCTGCTCGGCGGCGGGGCGACGCGCAGCCTGGGGGTTCTGGTTTTCCTGCGCCCAGGCGACCGCGGCCGTGCCGACCGCCGCGCCCGCTGCAAGCGCGAGAACGAGGTGGCGAAGCCTGCGGGTGGACGGACGGGAAAGCGGCATGACGACCCTGTGCGCCCATCGGGCGCGAAGGGCAGCGTGCTTAGCGGATCGTAAAGAGGGATGGTTAACGAGCGGTTAGGGTGGGATCAGCCCGCGTCCGCCACCACGAGCTCGGTGTCGCGCACGGCCACGACGCGCACGCGGGTGCCCGCCGCGAGATCGGGGCCAGCGACGCGCCAGATCGTGTCGCCCAACCGCACGCGGCTGCGGCCATCGGCAAGAGGTTCGAGGAGAACCGCGGTCTGGCCGATCAGCTGCTCGGCGCGGCGGTTGAGAAGCGGCTGGTCGGAGGGCGTGTCGGGTGCGCCGAGCAGGCGACGTCCGACCAGCACCGCGACCACCGACAAGGCCAGAAACACCAGAAGCTGCCACTGCCAGCCGAAGAAACCGAGCGAGCCGAGCTGCAGCGACAAGGCGCCCGTCAGAAGGGCTGCGATGCCGATCCAGAGCAGAAAGACGCCGGGCAGAACCAGCTCGAAGCCGAGCAGCACGAAGCCCAGAACCATCCAGTTCCAGGCTCCGAGTTCGAAGAAGATGCTCTGGATCACGGCTGCTCCTCCCCCAGGGTTTCGCCTCAGCTCGTTTCCCGACCGCCGGGCAGCGTGGTGGGCGGGGTGCCTGCGAGCAGGGTGCCGCCGGTGGGAGGAACGGCCGGGGTGCGCCCGCGCTGGGCGGGGCGCTGGGGCTGGCCGGGCGAGCCTTCGCCGAACACTTCCCTTGCGATGGCGCCGATGCCGCCGAGCGAGCCGATCAGCGCGGAGGCTTCCATCGGCATCAGAACCACCTTGTTGGACGGAGCCGAGCCGATCTTGGCCAGCGCTTCGGTGTAGCGCTGGGCGATGAAGTAGTTGATGGCCTGCACGTCGCCCTTGGCGATGGCCTCGGACACCACCTGG
>QFNI01000099.1 GCA_003240775.1 Mesorhizobium amorphae
CTGATCGAGATCCCGGTCGGCGAGCTTACCGAAGACATGATCGAGGAGATCAACGCTTGCCTGGAGACCACCGGGCGGGCGGCGAGGCTCGCGGAGCGCCTGGCGGATATGGCGCCGAGGAGCGGGCTGGCGCCGTGATCGGCTGAGCGCCGGCGGGATCGCCCGCCGGCGCCGCGTCTTCAGTGAAGGCTCGGGAAATCCGCGTCCCGTTCCGGCGGCCCGACGTCCTCCCTCATCATCAGATCTTCGAGCCACTCCTCGCTCATCGCGCCGATGATGCCGGCCGGGAAGTTCATGTCCGACACCAGCACCGCGCCGTCGAAGACCTTGACCCGCAGGACGGCGTCGTCCCCGAGGTCTTCCAGGCCGATATCGAACCGGACGTCTTCCCCGACGATCGCCTTCTGGAGCGCCAGCACGGTCTCCATCACCGCGTCTCCGGCGGTCTCCCACCCGGCGGGCGGCAGGACGGTGCACAATGGGCCGAGAGCGCCGTCGTTCAGTCGCAAGAACTCCTCTTCCGCCCGCGAGACGGTCTCGTCATCCAGGTGAACCTCGTCATTCTCGAGGGCGTTGAAGAAGGCGTCGGCGTCCATGTCGTCCAGATCGTCCGCGACGACCCCGTCATCGCCGCGGACGAAGACCGGGGAGAGGCCGTCACCCAAGTCGGGCGCGTCGTCAGAGACCGGGTAATGCCGGATGCCGATCAGGAACCGGACGCCGAGCGTGTTCGGGTCCTCCGGCATCTCCTCGCTGAACGGCGCCGGCAGGATGCTGCCCGGCGCTTGGGAATCGCCGGTCGCGAAGGCCCGGTTGGCGTCGTAGACCGCCTGGTCGCTGATCTGGCCGATCTCCAGAGGGGAGTAGAGGCGGGGGGAGAGGATGACGTTGGACCGGTCGCGGGACATGCCGCTGGCGCGCAGCGAGCGCGATATCGCGTTGAGCGCCCCCTCGACGTTCTCCTTCATGGCCGTCAGGTTGCCCATGATCGGGATGACGAACGTCTGGCTGACGATGACGACCTTTTCGCCTTCGTTCGTCACGCCGGAGAAATCCGGCTCGCCGCTGAGGCGGCGAAGCAAGCCGCAGACGCGGGAGTCGTTCGTGGCCTCGACGAGCGCCACGACCCTCTCGTCGCTCATGCGGCCGTCGGCGAAGGCGCGCTGGATCATCGTTTCGAGGCGTTCTTCCGCTTCAAGCTGCTTGTCGTAATCAGCGTCCGTCGCGTCATCGGGAAGATCGGCGTTCGCGATTTCCCAGAGGCGAGCGAAGCGTTGCTCGAACGGGACCGTCTGGCCCTGGGGCTTTTTGCGGCGGTTGCGGCTTTTCGGCATGTCACGTCTCCCCAGGGTTGGTGTCGGCCGCCGCCAGCGCAAGCGTTTCTTGCGACTGTCTGTATTGGTCGGGGAACCGCTTGCGGCGGATCTCCGTGAGCATGGCCAGCCTCTTATTGGCGGCCTCCGCCGCGTCCGGATGAAGATCAGGCTGCCGCAGCGTCCACCGTGCGTGGCGGATCTTCCGGGCGAGGGAGCCGGCCGTTTTCGGCGAAATCGTTTGCCCCACCGTCCCGTCTTCGTCCCCACCGAGCCCGTAGCGGGGCCGGCCGACCTTCAGCGCGGCGCGATACTCGCGCCGCTTCGTCCAGAGGCGCAGGAACGCATGCGCCACGTCCGGCCCCGTGATCTCCGCCAGGTCCTCGAAGGCCCCGATCCTGAGAGGGAGTGGGCGCGCCGGGTCGGCGAATACCGGAAGGCCCAGGGCCATGACGACCTTCTTGGTCTCGAGGTAGGCCAGGTATTCCGGGCTGCTCTCGGGGGATTCGTGAGGCATCAGCGGTTCCCCTTGACCCGGTTGTGCGTCACGCAGAGCATCTGGCAGTTGTCCCCGGTCGTGGCGCCGCCGCGGCTCCAGGCCGCGACGTGGTCGGCTTCCATCTCCCTCAGATCCCAGATCCGGTCCGCGTTCCGCCCGTCGGTCACGGCGCAGAGGGGGCAGTTGGAGTGGCCGGCGTCCTCGGCAGCGTCGGTCTGCCGTTTCCAGGCCGCCTTCTTCATGGCCTCGGGGAAGACGCGCACGTCCAGGAGGCGATGATCCTCCTCGCCGCCCAGAACGTATTCGAAAACGCCCCTGGGGCTGTTGATCGCCCGGTCGGCCAGAAGCTCCCCGACGCGCTCGTCCACGTCTTGCGGGTCGTAGCGGCCGTCACCGTAGGTCCGATAGAGCCGGTCCCATTCGAGGCCACGCATCTCCTTGCGGGGCGTCGGGAAGACGTTCCCGGCCCAGTTGATGACCCGGTCGAAGTGCTCCGTCATCTCGACGATGTCCGGGTCGTTGCGGCGCGCGGCCATGTAGTCGCGGACGTTGCACTCGCTCACCCAGGCGAGCGCGGTTGCCAGGATCTCCTGGCGCAGCGGCGAGCCGGAGAGGTAGGTCTGCCACCGCTCCATGTTCGCGTCCCGGCTGTTGCTGAAATGGGCCCTGGCCGCGGTGACGAACGGGCCGGAGTAGACCGCGTTGAGCAGTTCCTGCTCGTTGAGCGGCACGCCGGCGATGTTGATGGTCTTGAACCAGTCGCGGATCTCGGTCTCCGTGCCCTGGCAGACGTAGGCGAGAAGCTCCGTGTCGAGGAAGCGGCCCCGCTCCTCGGCCGTCAGGCCGGAGAAGTAGCGCGGGTTGCCGTCGGGACCGTTGACCGAAATCATGCCGAGAACGAACCGGCCGAGGCTGGTGATGCGCTGCTGGCCGTCGAGGACCTCGAGCAGGTCCTGACCCTGCGCGTCGGCGCCGGTGCGGTTGAAGTAGAGCAGCCCGAGAGGGTAGTCGCGCAGGACGGACTCGACGACCGCGCGCTCGCGCTCGCCGCCCTTGTCGGCGTAGATGAAGTTGCGCTGGTATTCCGGCTGGATCGTCAGCCGGCCGCCGAGGCCGTAAAGGCCCTTGCCCTCCAGCTCGCTGTATTCGAAGCCGGCGGTGATCTGGCGGATGGTGATGTCGGTGCGGAGCGTGGTCTTCACGGCTGGACCTTTCGGATGAGGATGCGGGCGTAGCGGGGCTTCGGGTCTCCGACGACCGTGCCGTCCTTGTCCTTGATGATGCCGTGCGGCTTGGCGGGGACGCGGTCGTTCGTGCGGTAGTCGTTGGCGTTCAGGATCTCGAACTGCTCCGGGCAATACTTGTCGAGAAACGAGATCGGGACCCCCATCGGCCCGTCGTAATCGGCGGGGATGGCCAGCGTCTGCGGGATGTCGATCGCGTCGTAGTTGTCGTAGCGGTCGTAGGCCTTCTTGCCGCGCATGGCCTTCTTGTAGCGCAGGTTGTTGGCCATCGTGTCGAGCGCGAGCGGCTGGTGCCGGCGGCCGTGCTCGATGTTGGTGAACCAGCGCACGCCCTTGACCCGGATGTATTTCCGCCCCTGCCCGTCGACCCGGCATCCGGCGGCCTCGAGCGGGTAATGGTCAGGGACTCGGAATTCCCGATCTCCGCTGCTGATGCTCGGGCCGAGCCACAAGCGGTTCACGGCGATATGGGCGAACACGTCCTTGTAGGTGATGGCGTTCATGTTGCCGATCACCGAGAACTTCTTCTCGCTTTCCATGATCCAGGCCAGGAACTCGCGGAAGATCGAGAACGGCGGGTTCGTGATCACGAAGTCCGCCTCGTCCCGCAGCGCCGTCACCTCGGCCGAACGGAAGTCGCCGTCGCCCTCCAGGTATTCCCACTTCAGGTCGGCCATGTTGACCTGGCCGTCGCCGTTCTCGTCCGCCTCCAGCACGAAGACGCGGCCGCGCGGGTCGGCGCCCTCCTCGCCGCGCATGACCGCGGCCGGCGCGTAGCTGGTGCTGATCAGCTTTTTCAGCCCGTAGAAGGCGAAGTTGGCGACGAAGAACTTCGTGAAGTTCGACCACTCCGGATCGTCGCAGGGCAGCAGGATCGTCTTGCCGCGGAAGACGTCGCGGTCGAACTCGAGGTAGGCGTTCATCTCGCGCTGGATGTCGTCGAACTGCGTGTAGAACTCGTCGTTCTTGCCCGCCCGCGCCTTGGTGAGGTTCTCGTTCTTGGCCATGGTCCGCCCTTGTGAATGGTTCGTCCCATCTTACAGTAATGTCCCCCGCCCGAAAAGGAGAAACGTCGCCCGGGCCGACCCCGCCGCCAGGCGACCGGCGCGCCCCCGAAAGCCGACCATGGCGACCGGGCTCGACGTCCCGAGCGAGCTGACCGGCCGCCAGGCGGCGTCGCTTCGCTCACCGCGTTGCGGCCGAGCGTCCCGGACGAGGCGGCCCTGGCCGACTCGATCCTGGTTGGCGAATTCCGCTAAATCGGCTATGCTGGGTGAAGAAGCGAGCATGGGTGAACGAACGTGGCCGAAGACGTCGAAGACAAGGGAGAGGACGCCGATCTGGCGGGAGCGGAGAGCCAGACCGGCTCGGCGCGAAAGCCGCCTCAGATCCACGTCATGGACGGCAAGCATCCTCTGCAGGTCGTCCTGCACGGCGCGCGCCACGCCGGCATCGACAGGTTCTATTTCGAGCTGGACGCGGAGGGGGCGCCGGTCCTGGTCGCGGCGCGGAACGTCCTCGAGAACGATCGCGGCCCGGCCGACCCGGCTTGGGTCGAGGCGGCCCTGGCCATCGCCCGCGGCCATCAGGGCGAGCCGCCCGCCGGGCCGTTCCTCTTTCACATCCGAACCTCCAGACGGGAGGACGGTCGACGCGCGCCCGAGGCCGTTCCGGAGAAGGGAGAGGCGGAGGACGCCGCGTTGCCGGCGCACGACTGGGGATAACCAGCCCCGCTTCCGGTTTTCGCCGCGCCGGGATAGCCTCGATCGGGAAACGGAAAGGAACAGGTCATGGACGACCTCACCCGCGAGATGATCGCCGAGGCCCGCAAGGACAAAACTGCGCTCCGCTCGGGCGGCATGAGCATGATGGGTAACCGCATGATGACCCGCATCGGTCTCGATCGCGTCGAGCGGGTGGTGATCGTCCAGGAGGGGGAACGGTTCTGGGGGAACGTCATCTTCACCTCCCCCGATTTCGAACCGAACGTCCTCGGCACCCCGGACCGCCACCCCCGGTTCTCGCGAGAGGAGGCGCTCGGGGACGTTCGCGGCATCCTGATCCTGGCCAAGCAGGCGGAGATGATGCGCGGGGTCGGACCGCGAGCCGAAGACGACGAGGCGATCTTCGAGATCGACAACGTCGCCCTGGCTTTCAACAGAAACGCGCTGAAAATCATCCCCCTGACCTCGATCCCGCAGGATTATGTCCGGGCTCGTCTCGATGACATGGTCGAAAGGGCCACGGGGGGCGCGGCGCTGACCTGCGAGGCGCTCGACGCTCTCGGCGATCACGATCGCAAGCTGCTGCAGGCGACTTGCGCGATGCTGCTGAGGGCCGGCAAGTTCCGCCATCGGAGCCCCGGTTTCCTCAGGGAGATCGAGGCGGGTGAGGAGCGCGAAAACGGATCCGGACCTGACCGTAAGCCTGACGGACCGGACGCGGGTCCCGACATTTGAGGACCTCCGAGACAAGAATCCTCCATAGATCGAAGCCGCCGCGCCGGTCACATGGCGGGGGTTTCCGGCTCCGTGACGCCCCTGGGGCTGCTGATCGCCTGGTGAGGTTGATCTTTCTTTCTGGGCTGTTTCGTGATATTTTTCTCCGAAAAGGAGAAATCTCATGGACGTTCCGGCCCAGACAGCCGTTCAGGATGCTGCCCGCGACGAGGTGAGCGCGGCCGGACCTGACCTATCGCGACTCCTGCCTTGCCCGTTTTGCGGGGAGACCCCCCGTGTTCACGTCTCGAACGTCTTCGTCTCCTTCGTCTGCCCGCCCGGCTCAGCCTGCGACGGTTCCGGGCTCGCCGTTCTTCGCCGCGGCGTCGACGCGGAAGCGGCGGTTTCGGGATGGAACGGGCGCGTCGGCTTCCCGCCCGGTCACCGGGCCGCCGAAGGGGAGCCGCTGCCTTGCCCGTTCACCGGGAACGTCCCGCTCGTCCGGACGGGCGAGAAATACACGATCATCATGCCGGCGATGGATGATCACGGCGACCTCGTCGGGCTCGGCGCCGTTTACCGCGGCACGAGCCGCGCGGACGCGGTCGCGGCCTGGAACGTCCGGGCCGCGCATGGCGGGCAGCCGGCAAACAGGAGGA
>QFNI01000048.1 GCA_003240775.1 Mesorhizobium amorphae
TCGACGAGCGCGTCGACTTCGTCATGAGCATCTTCCCCGACCTCGCGAAGGGCCACCATGCCCGCTGACTGTGACATGGGGAAGACGAGCCGGCTAAACGAGCCCGACCCCGGCAAAAATTGCCTCAGCCCTGATGGCCCGGGAACCGTATCGAGAATGTGGCGCCTTCGCCCGGTCGGGATTCGATCAGCAGGCGCGCCTTGTGGCGGGTGGCGATGTGCTTGACGATGGAGAGGCCGAGCCCCGTGCCCTTCTTGGCACGGCTCGACGCCACATCGGCGCGGTAGAAGCGCTCGGTGATGCGGGGCAGGTGCTCGCTGGCGATGCCTTGGCCCCAGTCGCGCACGGCGAGTTCGGCGCTTCCATCGGGCAGGCGCTGGGCCGTGATGCGCACGCGCCCGCCCTCCGCGCCATAGCGGCAGGCGTTTTCGAGCAGGTTCTCGGCCACCTGAAAGAGCTCGTCGCGGCTGCCGCCGACGAGAACGGGCTCGGCCGCGATGGCTTTTTCGATGACCACCTGGACTTCCGCCGCGAGCGGCCCCTGCGCTTCGGCCGCCTGGCGGGCGATTTCGGCCAGATCGACCGGCTTGCGCAGGTCGAGATGGGGGCGGGATTCGAGGCGGGAAAGCGAAAGCAGATCGTCGATCAGGCGCGCCATGCGCGCGGTCTGCTCGCCGATGATGCCCAAAAACTTCTCGCGCGCACGCGCATCGTCGCGGGCGGGGCCGCGCAAGGTCTCCACGAAGCCCGAGATGGAAGCGAGCGGCGTGCGCAATTCGTGGCTGGCATTGGCCACGAAGTCGGCCCGCATCCGGTCGATGCGGCGGGCTTCACCGAGATCGCGGAAGGACAGCGCGAACATGCCCTCCCCGAGCCTTGCGCCGCGCACCTGAAGCAGGCGCTCGAGCGGCACGCGCTCGGACAGCTCGGCTTCGCCTTCCGCGATGGAGCCGTCGAGCAGGCCGCCGATCAGCGCCTGCATCTCGGGCGAGCGGAAGCGCAAGGGGAGCGCGAGACCGGGTCGCAGGACGCCGAAGGCCGTGCGCGCGGCAGGGTTGGCGTGAAGGAGATAGCCGCGGCGATCGAAAATCAGGAGCGGGTCGGGCAGGATGGCTGCGAGATCGGCACCGCCCACGCCGTCCACCGGGGCTGCGCGCGCGTCGAGGCTGGGCGCGGGGTAGAGCGAGACGGGGGCTGCGGGATCGGGCGCACGGAGAAGAAGCGCCAAGCCGCCCGCGCCCAGGCAGGCCACGGCCGCCCAAAGAGCCATGCCCTGAAGCGGAGCGGCCAGGATCAGCCCCACCGCCACGCCGAACAGCCCCCAGGCGATGGCCTGCCTGTTTTCCTCCATCAAGCCGCCCCTCGCCTTTCGCTGGATTCCCGCATCGTCCGCTCTATCATGCCTGCCTCAGCGCATGGAGGACATCAGCCGATGAAGCACAAGCACGACAAGGAAAAGACGGCCGAGGCCGGCAGCTTCGATGTCGAAAACCCCGTGCTGCCGGACTGGGTGGAAAAGCGCGCGCTGTCGTCGGGCGACTTCCCCTATGAGAAGAAGCTCAAGCGCGAGGAATATGACACCGAGATCGAAGCGCTCCAGGTCGAGCTCGTGAAGCTGCAGGGCTGGCTGCAGGAATCGGGCGAGCGCGTGATGTGCCTGTTCGAGGGGCGCGACGCCGCGGGCAAGGGCGGGGCGATCGGCGCGGTGCGCGAATACATGAACCCGCGCTATGCTCGCAACGTCGCCCTGACCAAGCCGACCGAGACCGAGCGCGGACAGTGGTACTACCAGCGCTATATCGAGCACTTCCCCACGCGCGGCGAGTTCGTGACCTTCGACCGCTCCTGGTACAACCGGGCGGGTGTCGAGCCGGTGATGGGCTTCTGCACGCCGGGCGAGCACGAGCTTTTTCTGGAGGAAACGCCGCATTTCGAGCGCCGGATCGTGCGCGACGGCATCCGCTTCTTCAAATTCTGGCTGTCGATCGGGCGGGAGATGCAGCTCAAGCGCTTCCACGACCGCCGTCATTCGCCGCTCAAGCACTGGAAGTTCTCGCCGATGGATGTCGCGGGAATGAGCAAGTGGGACGAGTATTCCGCGGCCTTCGACCAGATGCTGCGTCGCACGCACACCGAGGATGCGCCCTGGGCCGTTGTGCGCTCCAACGACAAGCGCCGCGCGCGGCTGGAGGTGATCCGCCACATCCTGCTCAACGTGCCCTATGCGGGGCGCGACGACAAAGTGGTGGGCAGGCCCGATCCCAAGATCATCGGAGAAGGCGCGGACTACCTCGACGAGGAATGAGCGCGCGCAGGCTGGTGCGCGGTCTTCGCCCAGTGGTGGGGCCGGCGCCAGAGCTGCCAGAGCGCGTTCCAGGCCGCGAGCGACAGGAGCATCCTGTAGAGCGGGGTCGCCACCACGACCTTCAGGAAGCCGCGCCGCTCGCGGCGTGACATGGACCGGAAGGACAAGGCCAGAAACGCGCCGTAGCCGCCGAGCACGTTGACGCAATCGAGCAGGAAGAGAAGCGGCATCCGCCCATCGAGCGGGGCGCCCATGAATGCCGTCGCCAGAAACACGAGAAACGTCCCCACGAGCACGGGGTGGACAAGGGCCGAGGCGATCATGCCGACCATCAGCACCTGGGCGATGGCGAAGGATCGGGGCCCGAGTTCGGCCCGGAGACGCGCGGGCTCGCGCATGTGGACAAACCATGTCTGGGTCCAGCCCTTGAACCATCGCGTCCTTTGCGGAAACCAGGCGCGCACCGTCTCGGGCGCGTCCTCGAAAGTCGGGCGCGACAGGGTGCCGGTGCGAAAGCCCATCCGCGACAGGCGCAAGCCGAGATCGGCGTCCTCGGTGACGTTGAAGGGGTCCCACGCGCCCGCCTGTTCGAGGGCTGCGCGGCGGAAATGGTTCGACGTGCCGCCGAGCGGGAGGACGAGGCCGCGTTCGGCGAGATAAGGCAGAAGCCCGCGGAAGAGCGCGGCATACTCCACGGCAAACAGCCGTGCGGGCCATGACGCGCGGTCGTTGGCGATCACCAGCGGCGCCTGGAGGCAGGCGAGCCGCTCGCCGCCGGCCTGGAAGCGCGCCCAGGCCTCGCGAAGCTGGAAGGGGTCAGGGCGGTCCTCGGCGTCGAAGAGCACGACGAGGCTCCCGCGCGTGAGCGGCAGCGCATAATTGAGCGCCTTGGGCTTGGTGCGCGGATGGGCGGGCGGGACGGTGACGACCTCGAACAGCGGCGATGGGTGCGCGGCCCGGATGGCGTCGAGCGTCGCGTGGTCGTCGGCCTCACAGACAAGCTTGATCTCGAGCCGGCCTGCCGGCCAGTCGAGCGCCTCGAGCGAGGCGATGAGCTGGGGCACGACGGCCGCCTCGCGATGGAGCGCCACCAGCACGGAATAGACGGGGAGTTCCTCGTCCTTCGCTGATACGGCTGCCAGCCGATAGTCGGGCGCCCCGCGCGCGGCGCGCAGGCGCAACAGGACACAGGCGAAGAAGAAGAGCGTGGCGAAGCAATGGATCGCGACAAGGCTGGCTGCGGGGGCGAAAACGAGAGCCAGCGTCAGCAAGACGAGCGCCGCGACGAGAGCCAGGCTTTGCCAAGGCAGCAGCGTTCGGCGCGCGGACATCACGGGATGAGCATCCGCCAAGCCCGATATGGCTGAGCGAAGCAAAAGGGGCTCGGCGCGGGTGGCAAGCGCACGGCGAAGGGCGGTGGGTGTAGCTATGTGGAGCCGCGCCCGCAGGGCTGGGGCTTCGTCGAGCCGCCTGCGCAACGCTTCGGGAGATTGGCGCATGGGCGCGAGAAGAAGCGTCGAACCGTCTGCGCGTACGGGCACATCGCGCAGGTTGCCGCGCAGAAGAACGGGCAGCGCGTCCTCGCCGATCATCAGGGCGTGAGGGTCGGGCGATGGGGTGAAGGGCAGACCGAGGCGGCGGGCTATCGCGCGAAACAGACGCTCTTCGGCGAGCGCGCCCGACGCCAGCAGTTCCTCGACGATCGTCCAGCGGTTGTTCTCGGCGGCAGCGGCGAAGGGGAGAAGCTTCTCGAGCGGGAAGCCGAGGCTTTCCAGAACGGGAAGCCAGCCGTCGAGGCCGGGAAAGGCGAACACTGCAAGCGCATGCGTGCCGCCCGCCGGCGACCATCCCGGCAGTTGCTCGGCCCAGACGCTTTCGTCGCGAAACACGGGCAAGACCCTGTGGAGAAGACGAGGAATTTATGCTCCGACGAGAGACGGCAGGGTGTCAATCGGCGAAAGGGTCCGGCGCGAAAGATCGCAGCCTTTGCGCACAGCTTGGCGATTGCCCGTGCCATTGTGCCGGCTTCGACGACGGGACTTGGGGTGCTAGAGACATCCGCACGATGCCACGCTCCCTTTTCCGCGCCGTTCTTCTGGCTTCCCTAGCGCTTGCTCCCCTTCCCGCTTCGGCGCAGGAGGAGGAGGCGCCCGTGATCCCTCAACTCTGGGACACGCGCGAGCGCCTGCCGCAGCCCGATCTTTCCGCGCTGCCGCGCCTGCGCTTTCTGACCGGCACCGACTTTCCACCCTTCAACACGATCGACGGCGAGGGACGGCTCGTGGGCTTCCACGTCGATCTGGCGCGCGCGCTCTGCGACGCGCTTTCGCTCGGCGACAAGTGCCAGATCCAGGCCCTGCCCTGGGACGAGTTGCAGCCCGCACTCGCGCGCGGCGACGGCGAGGCCATCATCGCAGGGCTTTCGGCGAACGCGCAAACGCGCGAGAAGCTGGCCTTCTCGCGGCCCTATCTTTGGTTTCCCGCCCGCTTCGTGGCCCTGAGAAGCGCGCTGCCCGAAGAGCCGGTGGTGCGCGCACTGCAAGGGGCGCGGGTCGGCGTGCTCGCGGGCTCGGCGCATGAGCGGCTGCTGCGCGACGAGTTCGCGGGGATCGAGCCGGTGCCGCAGCCCGACGAGGCGACACTGCTGGCCGACCTGCGCGCGGGCCGCACGGCGGCCGTGTTCGGCGACGGGATGCGCTGGTCGTTCTTTCTGGCGGGGGCGGAAGGTGCCGAATGCTGTGCGTTCGCGGGCGGGCCGTTTCTGGCGCCCGAGCATCTCGGGCTCGGGCTGTCGATCGCCGTGCGCCGCGAGGACACCGAGCTTCGATCCGCGCTCGATGCCGGTCTCCAGGCGGTTTCAACGCGCGGGCGCTTCACAGAACTCTATCTGCGCCACTTTCCAGTGTCGTTCTTCTGAAAAGAGCCCCGAAGCACGCGCCCCTCCTCCCAAAGTTGACGCGATGGCGTGCCTTGCCTAGACGCGGGGCGCCGCCGATCGTTTGCCGGACTTCGTGCCCATGCCCCCTTTCGACCCAGACATGCTCCGCGCCGCCACCGAAAGCCGCGCCTGGCCCTTCGAGGAGGCCGGCAAGATCGTGGCCCGCTTCAAGGACACGGGCTACCCCGAGACCGTGCTCTTCGAAACGGGCTACGGCCCCTCGGGCCTGCCGCATATCGGCACCTTCGGCGAGGTGGCGCGCACCTCCATGGTGCGGCACGCCTTTCGCGTGCTGACGGACGACGCGGTCGCGACCGAGCTTTTGTGCTTCTCTGACGACATGGACGGCATGCGCAAGATTCCGGACAATGTGCCCGACCGCGCCTTTCTCGAGCCGCATCTGCACAAGCCGCTCACCTCCGTGCCGAACCCCTTCGGCGGAAACTACGAGAGCTTCGGGCACCACAACAACGCGATGCTGCGGCGCTTCCTCGACACGTTCGGCTTCGACTACACCTTCGCCAGCGCCACCGACTACTACAAGTCCGGCCGTTTCGACGCGATGCTGCTGCGCGCGGCAGAGCGCTACGACGCCATCATGAAGGTCATGCTGCCGACGCTGGGCGCGGAGCGGCAGGCGACCTATAGCCCCTTCCTGCCAATCTCGCCCATATCGGGCCGTGTGCTCTATGTGCCGATGAAGCATGTGGATGCGAAGGAAGGCACCATCACCTTCGACGACGAGAACGGCACCGAGACCACGCTGCCGGTGACGGGCGGGCGCGTAAAGCTTCAGTGGAAGCCCGATTTCGGCATGCGCTGGGCAGCACTCAACGTCGACTTCGAGATGTTCGGCAAGGACCACCAGACCAACCAGGTGATCTACGACAAGATCTGCGCGATCCTGGGCGGCCGCCCGCCCGAGCATTTCGTCTACGAGCTGTTCCTGGACGACCAGGGCCAGAAGATCTCGAAGTCGAAGGGCAACGGCGTCTCGATCGACGAGTGGCTCGCCTATGCGCCGACCGAGAGCCTGGGCCTCTACATGTTCCAGAAGCCGCGGGCCGCGAAGCGGCTCCATTTCGACGTGATCCCGCGCGCGGTCGACGAATACTACACCTTCCTTTCGGCCTATGGTCGGCAGGACTGGGCGCAGCGGCTGCAGAACCCGGTCTGGCACATGCATGCGGGCGAGCCGCCGGTGATCGACCTGCCCGTGCCGTTCGCGCTGCTGCTCAACCTCGTCAGCGCGTCGAATGCGGGCGACAAGGGCACGCTGTGGGGCTTCATCTCGCGCTATGCGCCGGGCGTGACGGCCGAGACCCATCCCGAGCTCGACCGGCTCACGGGCTTCGCGCTGCGCTATTTCGAGGATTTCGTGCGGCCGACCAAGCAGTTCCGCGCGCCCGACGATGAAGAGCGCGCAGCGCTCACGGCCCTTTCGGAAGCGCTCGGCAACCTGCCCGAGGGCGCGGATGGCGAAACGATCCAGAACGCCGCGCTCGACGTGGCCCGCGAGATTCCACGCTACCAGGACCAAGCCAAGAAGAGCCCCGAGGGCAAGCCCGGCGTGTCGGTCGCGTTCTTCCAGATGATCTACCAAGTGCTGATCGGCCAGGAGCGCGGACCGCGCTTCGGCTCGTTCGCGGCGCTCTACGGGGTTCGCGAAACTCAGGCGTTGATCGAGGACGCGCTGGCCGGCCGGCTGGGGTGAGGTCGAGGGGCGGTCGCCCTTACTGCCCCGTCCCGAAGATCCCCCTCTTGGCTTCCTCCGCCTCGCGACCGGCTTCAGCGTAATCGCTGTCCATCAGAGCCTGGGCAAAGCCGTTGCGGGCGAGCCATTCGCCAGCGTCCTCGCGGCCCACGGTGCAGCTTGTGACAGTGGCGGCGGTGGTGGCTTCGGGCGCCACCGTGCAGAGTACGGCGCGGCCGCGCAGCCAGTTGCGGAAGGCGGTGCGCGCGACGGCCCCACAGGCCCATTCGCTGCCATCCGAGCCTTCACAGCGCGCTTCGGGCTCGGTGATGGTAACACCTGCGATCTCCACCAGATGACCGCCCGCCTGGAGCCTGCCTGCTGCGGTAGCAACAGGCTGGTAGAGAAGCGTGGGCTCAGGGCCGCGCGGTTCGGCCGGGGCGGACAATGGCGGGCGCGGCGGCAGGCGCTCCATCCTGGTCTCAGACTCGGGCGCCTCCTCGTCGCCCAACACGGCTTCCATGTCGGCCGTGTCTTCGGCCGTGGGCAGGGGTGCGGTGGAGGCGGCGGGCGCGGTCTCGCGCAGATCGGGCGCGAGCGCGACCATCAAGACGGACAGGAGAACGACGCCCGTGCCTGCGATGGCGCGGGTGGCAAAGGGATTGAGCGTGCCTACTGGCTGGCCCAGACGATGCGGGCGATCCATTCCAGATCCGTCGACGAAATCATGCGGTTGGGGTGCTCGGGGTTGAGCGAGAGCAGTTCTACCCCGTCTCCCCCCTGCCGCACCAGCAACTTCGCCATGACTTCCCCGCCGGTCGTCTTGACCACCACGCGGTCGCCCTTGCGAACGGGGGCCGAGGGTTCCACGATCAGGATGTCGCCGTCGCGATAAAGCGGGAGCATGGAATCGCCCTGCACCTGAAGCGCATAGGAGCCGTCGCGCGCAGCCGTCGGCAGGTCCACCATTTCCCAGCCCTGGCCGGCGGGAAAGCCCGCATCCGTGAAGAAGCCGCCCGCACCTGCCTGGGCGAAGCCGATCAGCGGAACGCGAGACTTCTGCTTCTCGCGCTCCTCGACGAGCGACAGGAACTCGTCGAGCGAGGCACCCGTCGCATCCATGATCTTGGACAGGGATTCCGTGGAGGGCCAGCGCGGCCGCCCATCCACCGAGCAGCGCTTGCTCTTGTTGAAAGCGGTGGAATCGAGGCCGGCGCGCTTGGCAAGGCCCGAAGCGGAGAGCGAATAGCGCTCCGCCAGCGCGTCGATGGCAGCCCAGACCCTGTCGTGCGAAAGCATGCGCAACTCAAGCGAAGGAATAAAGTCCTTCGAGAGATTAGGGCGTTAACATATGATTGTCCAGGCCCAGAGGCTCGGAAACATTACGTTGCGTAACCCAGACTCTCCGCGCGATCTGATGCGCCGCGCGGAGAAGCCATCGAGACCGATGCGTCAGGCGGCCTTTGCGGTGTCGCGATAAGGGTCGAAGCGGCCGTAGAAGGTCTCGCCCCGGTCGGCCATCTCGCGTAGGAGCTTCGGCACCGCGAACTGGTCGCCGTGCTTGGCGCGCAGCGCGTCAGCCTCCGCCACGAAAGCCTTGGCGCCCATGCCGTCGATCATCGAAAGCACGCCACCCGTATAGGGAGCGAAGCCGAAAGCGAGGATCGAGCCGACATCCGCCTCGCGCGGGTCGGTGACGATGCCCTCGTCCATCACGCGCGCGGCTTCGATGGCGATCACGAAGAGCAGGCGGCGCTGGAGCTCGGCGTAATCGACCTCCTCGGGGGCCTTTTGAGGGTAGAGGTCCTTGAGGCCCGGCCAGAGCGCCTTCTTGGCGGGCTTTGCGGGGTAGTCGTAGAATCCCTTGGCGTTCTTGCGCCCTTGCCGGCCGTGGGTGTCCATCATGGTGTCCACGAGCTGCATCTGCACGGGATCGACGGCATCCGCGCCGAGATCGCGCACGGTCTGCTTCATGATCTTCTGCGCGAGGTCGATGGCGATCTCGTCCGTCAGGGCCAGCGGGCCGACCGGCATGCCGGCGGCCTTCGCCGCGTTCTCGACCATGGGAGCCGGCACGCCTTCGGCGAGCATCCGGTAGCTTTCGCCCATGTAGCGCAGCACGCAACGGTTCACGAAGAAGCCGCGCGTGTCGTTGACGAGCACGGGCGTCTTCTTGATGGCGCGCACATAGTCGAGCGCGGTTGCGATCGCGGCCTCGCCCGTCTTCTCGCCGCGGATCACCTCGACCAGCATCATCTTGTCGACAGGCGAGAAGAAGTGGATGCCGACGAAATGCTCGGGGCGCTTCGAGTTCTCGGCCAATGCGGAGATCGGGATGGTGGACGTGTTCGAAGCGAACACGCCCTTGCCCGCCAATGCGGCTTCAGCCTTCTCGGTTGCTTCCTTCTTGACGCCCGAATCCTCGAACACCGCCTCGATCACGAGGTCGCATCCTTCGAGTTGGCCATAGTCGGGGGTGGCGGTGATGAGGGACAGGAGCTTCTCCTTGTCCTCGGGCTTGGCGCGGTTCTTCTTGATCTGGGCGTCGAGCAGCCCTTCCGAATGCGCGCGGCCCTTGTCGGCGGAAGCCTGGTCGCGATCCACCAGCACCACGGGAATGCCGGCCTTCGCCGTCACATAGGCGATGCCCGCGCCCATGAAGCCCGCACCGATCACGCCGACCTTGGTGAGCTTGGTTTCCGGCTGGTTCTTGGGGCGGCGCGCGCCCTTGTTGAGTTCCTGCAGCGACACGAAGAGCGAGCGCACCATCATGGCCGCTTCCGTGGTCTGCAGCACATGCGTGAAATAGCGCTGCTCGATGCGGAGCGCCGTATCGAAGGGAACGAGCAGGCCTTCGTAGACGCATTTCAGGATGGCAGTGGCGCCAGGATAGTTGCCGTAGGTTTCGCGCCGCAGGATGGCTGCGGCCGGCGGCCAGAGATTGGCGCCCGCTGCCGAGTAGACGGGGCCGCCGGGAATCTTGAAGCCCTTCTCGTCCCAGGGCGCGACCGGCTTCAAGCCGTCGCGGATCATGGCCTTGGCCGCTTCGATCAGCTCGCCCGCGGGCACGACCTTGTGCACGAGGTTCATGCTTTTCGCCTTTTGCGGCGTCAGCGTCTGGCCCGACGTCAGCATCTGCAGCGCCGCCTGGGTGTCGGCCAGCCGCGGCACGCGCTGGGTGCCGCCGGCACCGGGGAAGATGCCGACTTTCACCTCGGGCAGCGCGAGCTTCACGTTGGGCGCATCCGACGCCACGCGGCCGTGGCAGGCGAGCGCGATCTCGAAGGCGCCGCCCATGCAGATGCCGTTGATGGCGGCCACCCACGGCTTCCCGCAGGTCTCCACGCGGCGAAAGAGATGCGTCATGCGCCCGGCATTCTCGAAGAGCATGCGCGCCGCCCCCTCGGGATCGCGCGCGCGCTCGGCCTCGAACAGCCCCATCATGCGCTTGAGCATGTTGAGGTCTGCGCCGCCCGAGAATTCCTTCTTGCCGGACGTCAGGACCACGCCCTTGACGGCCTCATCGGCCACGATGGTCGTGATGATCGCATCGAGCTCGTCCATCACCTCCTCGGTGAAGACGTTCATGGAGCGGTCGGGCATGTTCCAGGAAACGAGCGCGATGCCTTCGGCGTCGGTCTCGAGCGTGAAATTGGTGTAGCTGGTCATCGGAGAACTCCGAGAAGAGGGAATCGGCGGGCGGGGTTTCGGGGCTTCGCGGCTCAGACCCGTTCGATGATGGTGGCCGTGCCCATGCCCGCGCCGATGCAGAGCGTGACGAGTGCGGTGTTGAGATCGCGGCGTTCGAGCTCGTCGAGCACGGTGCCGAAGATCATGGCGCCCGTGGCGCCCAGCGGATGGCCCATGGCGATCGCCCCACCGTTCACGTTGATGCGGTCGTCCGCGATGTCGAAGGCCTGGATGTAGCGCAGCACCACGCTCGCGAAGGCCTCGTTCAGTTCGAACAGGTCGATGTCGGAGAGCTGCATGCCCGCACGCTTCAAGAGCTTTTCGGTGACGTCCACCGGGCCCGTCAGCATGAGCGCGGGCTCGGAGCCGATATTGGCGAACGCCTTGATGCGCGCGCGGGGCTTGAGCCCCATCGCCTTGCCGCCTTCGGCCGAGCCCAGAAGAACGGCGGCCGCGCCGTCCACAATGCCCGACGAGTTGCCGGCATGGTGGATGTGCTCGATGCCTTCGAGCTCGGGATAGCGCTGCACGGCAACCGCGTCGAAGCCGCCCATCTCGCCGGGGATCACGAAGGACGGGTTGAGCGAGGCGAGCGACTGCATGTCGGTCGTGGGCCGCATGTGCTCGTCGCGGTCGAGGATGGTGAGGCCGTTGATGTCCTTCACCGGCACGATGGACTTGGCGAAGCGGCCATCGGCCCAGGCTTCGGCCGCCAGCTTCTGCGAGCGCACGGCATAGGCGTCGGCGTCGTCGCGCGTGAAGCCGTATTTGGTGGCGATCAGGTCGGCCGACACCCCTTGCGGCATGAACCAGCCGGGCAGCGAAACGGAGGGGTCCATGTACCAGGCGCCGCCCGACATGCCCATGCCGACGCGCGACATCGATTCCACGCCGCCCGCGATCACGATGTCGTCGGCCCCGGCCGCGATCTTGGCGGCACCGAGATTGATGGCGTCCAAGCCGGAAGCGCAGAAGCGCGAGATCTGGATGCCGGGAGCGGACATCGCATAATTCGCCTCGAAGGCCGCCGAGCGCGGGATCACCGAGCCCGCTTCGCCCACGGGGTCGACGCAGCCGAACACGATGTCATCCACGAGCGCGGTGTCGAGGTTCGAGCGGTCGCGGATCTCGTTCAGCACATGGGCGCCGAGGCGCACGGCAGGCACCTCGTGCAGCGCACCGTCCTTCTTGCCGCGCCCGCGGGGCGTGCGCACGGCGTCATATACGAAAGCGTCGGTCATCGTCTTCTCCCTGTCGGCCGGGGTGTCGACCCCTGCCCTGCTCTTTCCGAGCGTCTCTTATCCGCGCCAGCAGAAAGAGGAAAATTCCGTGTGAACTTGGCACCCTTGCGAAGCGCCGTCGAGCGGCGAGACGCTTCCGTGGGCGACCCCTCCCCCTTGAGGGGAGGGGTAAGGGGTGGGGGTATCGGGGCCACCACTCCTGGTTTGAGTTTTACGCGGTGGAAGCGTCACCCCCACCTCATACCCCTCCTTTCAAGGGGGAAGGGGAAATTGCGATGTCGGTGGCCGGTCAGAAGGCTTCCGCCGGCAGGGCCATCATCGTGTCGGCACCCGCCTGGATGCGGGCGAAGCGAAGGCTGGTCTCGGGCAGGATGCGCTCGTTGAAGAAGCGGGCGGTGAGGAGCTTGCGCTCGAAGAACTCCGCGGAGCCGTTGGCACCCTCTGCGAGCTTTTCCTGCGCGGTCCTGGCCATGCGGGCCCACATGTAGCCGATGGCGACGAGGCCGAAGAGGTGAAGGTAATCGGTGGCGGCGGCGCCCGCATTGTCGGGCTTCGCCATCGCGTTCTGCACGAGCCACATGGTGGCGCCCTGCAAATCGTTGAGCCCCTTCTTCAACGCCTTTGTGAAAGGCGCCATCGCTTCGTTCGAGCGGTTTTCCTCGCAGAACTCGCCCACCTCCTTGAAGAAGGCCTGCACGGCGCGCCCGCCGTTCGCGGGCAGCTTGCGGCCGACGAGGTCAAGCGCCTGGATACCGTTGGTGCCCTCGTAGATCATGGCGATGCGCGCATCGCGCACATACTGGCTCATGCCCCATTCCTCGATATAGCCGTGCCCGCCGAGCACACCTTGCGAGGACACGGCATGCTCGAAGCCCTTGTCGGTGAGCACGCCTTTGACGACGGGCGTGAGCAGCCCCAGAAGATCGTCGGCCGCCTGCGCCTGGGTCTCGTCGGGCGAGCGGTGGGACAGGTCGGACTGCAGCGCCGTCCACAGCGCCAGGGCACGGCCGCCTTCGTTGAAGGCGCGCGCGGTCATCAGCGTGCGGCGGATGTCGGGGTGGACGATGATCGGGTCGGCCGCGCGGGAGTTGTCGCGCGGGCCCGAGAGCGAGCGGCCCTGCAAGCGGTCCTGGGCGTATTTCACGGCGTTCTGGGTGGCGATCTCGCCCATGGCGAGGCCCTGGAGGCCGACGCCGAGGCGCGCCTCGTTCATCATGGTGAACATGGCCTTCAGACCGCCATGCTCCGCGCCGAGCAGCCAGCCGGTCGCCTCGTCATAATTCATGACGCAGGTGGCGTTGCCGTGGATGCCCATCTTTTCCTCAAGCGCGCCGCAGGACACGGCATTGCGCGTGCCGTCGGAGAGCACCTTGGGCACGATAAAGAGCGAGATGCCCTTCACGCCCTCGGGCGCGCCCTCGGCGCGGGCCAGAACGAGGTGGACGATGTTGTCGGCCATGTCGTGCTCGCCGGCCGAGATGAAAATCTTTTGGCCGGAAACCTTGTAGGAACCATCGCCCACGGGCACCGCCTTGGTGCGAAGCAGGCCGAGGTCGGTGCCGGCATGGGGCTCGGTCAGGTTCATGGTGCCCGTCCATGAGCCCTCTACGAGCTTGGGCAGCCATTCCTCCTTCTGGGCGTCGGTGCCGTGCGTGATGAGGGCCGCGATCGCACCCTGGGTGAGGCCGGGATACATCATCAGCGCCATGTTGCAGGACACCATGTACTCGGCCACCGCCGTGTGCACCGTGTAGGGCAGGCCCTGACCGCCGTTCTCCTCGGGCACCGCCAAGCCGAGCCAGCCGCCTTCGCGATACTGGCGGTAGGCGTCGGCAAAGCCTTCTGGCGTCTTCACCGTGCCGTCCTCGAGCCGCGTGCAACCCTTCTGGTCACCACGCTGGTTGAGCGGCAGGAGCACGTTCTCGGCAAGCTTCGCGCCTTCGTCCAGGATGGCCTGAAGCGTGTCGGGCGTGGCGTCGGCAAAGCCCGGCAGATTGGCGAAACGCTCGATTCCGAGCACGTCGTTCAGCACGAAAAGCGTGTCGGCGATCGGCGCACGGTATTGCGGCATGGGCAGTCTCCTCCGGCTGCTTGAGGGCGCGGGGCGATGCCCGCGCAGCGTCAGGAACCGTATATAGGAATTTTGACGTTTGCGTAAACGTCAATTTTTCGTCGAAGGCCATCCGAGGGTGGTTTTAGCCCTTGCTCGGAACGCGCGAACGCGGCCCCTGCCCTTGCGGGCGGAGCGATCGCCAGGTCGAAGAAATCAGGAAAGGATCAGGCGGCGGCAGCGGCGCGGGCAGCGATCTTGCTGCGGATCGTGTCGATCAGCTCGCCTGCCTCGACGATGGCGGCCTCGGTTTCCTCGCGCTGCTTGTGCAGGCGGGAGAGTTGCTTCTCGGACTTGTCGAGAGCCATGCGCAACTGCTTGGCATTCGTGCCGGAAGGGTCGTAGAGGTCGATGATCTGCTTGACGTCGCGCAGCGAGAAGCCGATGCGGCGGCCCATCATGATGAGCTTCATGCGCGCCCGGTCGCGGCGGGTGTAGAGGCGGGTGTTGCCTTCGCGCTTGGGCGTCAGAAGTCCCTTGTCCTCGTAGAAGCGCAGGGTGCGCAGCGAGACACCGAAGGTCGAGGCCATGTCGCCGATGCGCACGAACTCGTCGGACGCGTCCACGCCCTCGCCGCCGTGCGCCACGACCGCGTCCTGTGCCTTGGCTTCTGCAGCCGATTGGTCGAAGGATTTTTTCATTCTTCTTGATCTTGCCCGTGAAAGGCGCAGCCGCCCCGAACGGGGCATCGCGCACGGAAGCGCTCGGGTGGTGCCTCCGTATGGACGTTGGGGGATAGCCGGCAAAGTCCGGCAGCGTGTTCGCCCCGATATAGAAATATCATTCCTGACAGGCAACCCGCACAAAAGCAACGCAACGGCAGCAGACTGCCCCATGCGGCGACTTCAGCGCCAGATATGCCCGCTTCGCTTGGCCGCGATCACGTCTTCGCCAGCGAACCGCAAGTGCTTGCGATGCTTGGGTCGCGAAGTCCCCGCCAAATGTTGGTTTGTGCTGCGGCGCACCTAACGACCGCTTGATGCGAAATCACCGAATTAACCTTTTGTTTAGGGTGTTTCGCGAAACATGCGCATCTCGGCTCGGAGGAGGCCGGCGCAAAGGAATGCTTCACCTTTCGCCCTGTCGCCACGCCGGCGCGGGAAGCCGATTCGCAGCGCAAGCCTCGGAAAAGCAACGCAGAAGAGATTGGCTCCATTGCCGCTTGCGGCCAAAGCAGGAACAGCTCAGGTGAACAGCAGGCGCTCCTATCTCGAAACTGTGAACGCGGGCCGGCAGCGCCGCTCGCCTTCCTCGATCGAGGAGCTCAACCGCACCTTGCAGGCGCTCGACGCCCGAATCCGCGCCATGGACACGGAAGCGGCGCATGTGGCGGAGCCGGAAGCGACCATCCCGCAGCCGGCCGAAAGCCCGGCACCACCCGTGGCGGAGGCCCCTGCCCCGCAGCCGGCACCCGAGGCGGAAATCACACATAACCAGCGCGGCGAGATCGCCGAACTGCGCGCCATGCTCGGCCAGCTGGCGCGCGAGGACAGCGTGAAGACCATCGGCAACGCCTGGTCCAAGGTGGAAGCGCGCTTGGGCGACCTCGAAGGAAAGATCTCGCGCCCGGCGGCATCGGCGGAGGGCGAGGCGATCCAGTCGCGTCTCGATCAGGTGAAGGGCGCACTCGAAGCGCTGCCCACGGCAAGCTCGCTCGCTTCATTGGAAGACCGCGTGCTGATGCTGGCCGACCTGACCGAGCAGTTCGCCCGCCAGCGCGACAAGATGCGCCCCGCCGACATGGCGGTTGTGGAAAAGCGGCTCGAAGAGGTGTCGCGCGCCATCGTCGCCTCCACGGCCTCGATGCAGCAGGCCGCCGGCAACCCCGACGCCATGGCGCGTCTCGAAGCCCGCCTGAACGGCATGTCGCGGCAGATCGCCGAGATCAACGGGGACGAGCCCGCAGGCGAGATGATGCGCCGCCTGACCCAGATCTCCGAGCGCGTGGACGAACTCGGCCACCGCGCGAGCCTGCCCGGCAGCGAGATGGATCTGCTGGCGAGCCAGGTTTCGGCGATCGCCGCGCGGCTCGACGCGATGGCCGAGACGCCCGATCCCGACTTCCTGTTCAAGGCCATCGAGCAGCGCTTCGACGGCTTGGCCGACATGCTGGACCGTCGCCGCGGCGACGACGCCGAACGCTCGCGCGTTTTGTTCTCCGACCTCGAGCGCCGGCTGGGCGAGGTGGCGCAGCGGTTGGACGCGAGCTCCCCACGCAGCGAGCAGGCGCTTTTGAGCGCGCTCGACGCGCGTTTCGAAGATTTCGCGCGCCGGCTCGAAGAGCGCGAGCCCGCGATGGGCGGCGACAAGGTGATCCGCAAGCTGGAAGCGCAGGTCAAGGTGCTGGCCGAGCAGCTCGCCCGCCCCGGCACGGCGCAAGGCGCCATTCAGCCGGACACGCTGGGACCGCGCCTCGACAAGATCGAGACCAGCCTTTCCGAGGGCCGCGACGCGATCGTGGCGGTGGCGCGAGAGGCTGCCGAAAATGCCGTGCGCAACCTCGAACTCGGCGCAGGCGAGCAGGCGACCATCGCCGGCCTGACGCAGGATCTGCGCACGCTGGAAACGCTGACCCGCCGCTCCGACGAGCGCAACGGCAAGACCTTCGAAGCCATCCACGACACCTTGATCAAGATCGTGGAGCGCCTGGGCGCGTCCGAAGACGGCGATCTCACTCCGCGCAAGATCGCGGTCGAAAACGCGCCTTCGCTCGACCCTGCTTCCACGGCCTCGGTGTTCGCCGAGCCTGCGCCCGCCGAGACGGAAGCGGAGGACACGCCCGACGAAGCCAAGCGCGGCATGTTCAGTGGCTTGTCGCGCGCGTTCGCCGGTCGCAAGACCGCAAAGGCGGAGGAGACCGCCCCCGTGCAAGCCAAGGCGGCCGACCCCGTGCTCGACGCGCCGATCGGCCTCGCCAATCCCGCCAACCGCATGATCGAGCCTAACACGGGCGGACCCGATCTCGGCGCCATCATGCGCCGCGTGCGCGACGAGCGCGCCCAGAGCCCGCGTGGCGAAGAAGCCGACACGGCGAAATCCGACTTCATCGCGGCCGCCCGCCGCGCAGCGCAAGCCGCCGCGGCCGAGGCCGAGTTCCTTAAGCGCAAGTCAGGCCCCTCCGAGGGCAAGGGCGGCAACCGCCTGTCCAAGCTCTTCCGCCAGCGCCGCAAGCCGGTTCTGATGGCAGCGGGCGCCGTGATGCTCGCCCTCGCAGGGTTCCAGGCGACCCACCTTCTGCGCGAGACCGAGAAAACCGCAAGCGACGTCACGGCTGCGCGCACGGCGCCCAAGGCGGTGGCTGCCGAAGCGGTGGCGAAGTCGGCCGCAGCGAAGGCCGACACGGTGGTCGCCGCGGCACCCGCAGCCCCGGTCGCGGCATCCGCGCCGGTTCAGGCGATGGCGCCAGCACCAGCGCCCGTGATGGCCAAGCCGCAGGCGGAGCCCGTTGCAGTGGCGGCAGCCGTGTCGCTGCCGCTGTCCGACAGCGCAGCGCCTCTGCTCGGCGCGGTCGAGGAAGCACCTGCGATCGAAGTGCGCGCGCCTGCCGACCTCGAACCCGTGGCGCTGCGCGCCGCAGCGGATGCGGGCGACGCCAAGGCCCTTTTCGAAGTCGCCGCACGCCTGGCAGAAGGCCGCGGCGCAGCCAAGGACACGGAAGCCGCAGCACGCGCCATGGAGGCTGCTGCAGCACAGGGCTTCGCACCCGCCGAATACCGCCTGGGTTCGTTCTACGAGAAGGGCACGGGCGTCACGCGCGACACTTCCGCCGCCCGCAAGTGGTACGAGAAGGCTGCCGCCCAAGGCAATGTGAGCGCCATGCACAACCTGGCCGTGCTGAACGCCATGGGCGCGGACGGTGCAGTGGACAACCAGGCCGCGGCGCGCTGGTTCATCGAGGCAGCCGATTTCGGCGTCAAGGACAGTCAGTTCAACCTGGGCATCCTGTCGGCCAAGGGCGTGGGCATGCCGCGCGATCTCGAGAAAAGCTACAAGTGGTTCGCGCTCGCCGCAGGCGACGGCGATGCCGACGCGGCCACCAAGCGCGACGAGGTGGCCAAGGCGCTGTCGCCCGAGGGCCTAAAGCGCGCCAAGGAGCGCGTCGAGCTCTGGAAGGTCAAGGAACTCGACCGCGCGGCGAACGCGGTGGACCTGCCCGACGAATGGCGCGCCTCCGCCCCCACCGTCAGCGCCGAAGCGCCGAACGTGGACATGAAGGCCGCCGTGCGCACCATCCAGGTGATCCTCGCCAAAAACGGCTACGAGGCCGGCGGCGTGGACGGCGTGATGGGCGAGCGCACCAAAGCCGCCATCGTGGCCTTCCAGAAGGACAACGACCTGCCCGCCACGGGCGAGGTCGACAACAAGCTGGTGCAGGCGCTGCTGGCGAAGAAATAAGCCCGACCCGGCGAGAGGAACGAGCGCCTCGCCGGGCGCAACCGACCCAAACTTTTAACCCCACTCGCGGAATCCTCCTCCCAGCCTCATTCTCGGCACATCCGCTTGCCAGGAGCCGGGCTGTTAGGGGACTTCGAGAGCGCGGACTGCCGCGCGGCCTGGTGGAACGGGTGGGCATCTATCTTCCGATCGCGGAAATGTCCGTGAACGTGTTCGTGCTCCTCGCCATGGGCGCGTGCGTGGGCTTCCTGTCGGGCATGTTCGGGGTAGGCGGCGGCTTTCTGATCACGCCGCTCCTGATCTTCTACAACATCCCGCCCGCGATCGCCGTGGCGACCGGCGCGAACCAGGTCGTGGCCTCCTCGGTCTCGGGCGCGCTCGTCCACTTCAAGCGACGAACCATCGACTTCAAGCTCGGCACGGTGCTGCTGCTGGGAGGCATCGTGGGCGCCTCTCTGGGCGCCCTCGTCTTCACGGCCCTGCGGCGCGTGGGCCAGCTCGATCTGGTGGTGTCGATCCTCTACGTGGCGTTTCTGGGCACGGTGGGCGGGCTGATGCTCGTCGAATCGTTGCGGGCGCTGCGCCGCTCGCGCGACGGGGCGGCGCCCACGCTCAAACGCCCCGGCCAGCACAACTGGATCCTGCGCCTGCCGCTCAAGATGCGGTTCCGCGCGTCCAAGCTCTTCGTGTCCGTGATCCCCGTCGTGGGGTTGGGTGCCGGAATCGGCTTTCTGTCTTCGGTGATGGGCGTGGGCGGCGGCTTCATCATGGTGCCCGCGCTGATCTACCTCTTGAAGGTGCCCACCAATGTCGTGGTCGGCACCTCGCTCTTCCAGATGATCTTCGTGGCCGGCTACACGACGATCGTGCACGCCTCCACCAACCGCACGGTGGACATCGTGCTGGCGTTCCTTCTGATGGTGGGCGGGGTCGCGGGCGCGCAATACGGCGCGAAGGTGGGCCAGCGGCTGCGCGGCGAGCAGCTGCGCGCGCTGCTGGCGCTGCTCGTGCTCGCGGTCGGGCTCCGGCTCGGGCTCGACCTCTTCATCCGCCCGGCCGACCTCTACTCGCTGAGCCCGGTGGGCGGCTTCTGATGCGCGCGCTCTTAGCCCTTGTCTTCTGCCTGGCGGCGCTCTCCGCCCGCGCCCAGGAGGCAGCGCCGCCCGCGGCCTCCATCGCCCAGCCCGAATCGATCCAGATCGGGCTTTCCACCGACCATGTGCGCATCACCGCCGATTTCTCGGGCGCCGATCTCACGATCTTCGGCTCGGTCGACAACGCGGACCCCGCAATGGCGCGCCAGGGGCGCTACGATGTCGTCGTGGTGCTCGAAGGCCCGGCACGGCCCATCGTGGTGCGGCGCAAGGACCGCGTGCTCGGCATGTGGATCAACACGGAGGCCGAGACCTTCGTGAACGTGCCGATGTCCTATTCGGTGGCGACCACGCGGGTCTATCAGGACATCGCGGACCCTGACAGCTATCGCCGGCTCTCGCTGGGTGCGAACAACATCTATCTCGAGCCCGCCAACCGCGACGACCCGCTGACCGTGTCCGAGTTCACCACCGCGCTGCGCGCCCGCAAGACCGTGAGCGGCCTCTACAGCGAGCGCATGGGCGACGTGCAGTTCCTGTCCCAGACGCTGTTCCGCGCGACGCTGACGCTGCCGCCCAACGTGCCCGTGGGCACCCATAAGGCGCGCGCCTTCCTGTTCAAGAACGGCGTGTTCGTGAAGGAGACGTCCGCCCAGCTCTCGATCCGCAAGTCGGGCTTCGAGCAGACCCTGTTCCGGCTCGCCACCAACCACGGCACCTTCTTCGGCTTTGTCGCGGTGGCGCTGGCCGTGGTGATGGGCTGGGGCGGGAGGGTCCTGTTCCGCAAGGACTGAGCGCTGCGGCTCAGCCGAGCGCCTTGCGATACTGCACGAAGCCGGAGTAGCTGGCCACGCGGTCATAGAGCAGGCGCGCGGTGGCGTTGTCTTCCTGCGTCATCCAGTAGACGCGCTCCGAGCCCGCCGCACGCGCCGCCTCGTATACCGCCTCGATCAGCGCACGCCCCACGCCGCCGCCCCGCGCATCGGGGTCGGTGAAAAGGTCCTGGAGGTAGCAGACGGGCTCGCGCATCCAGGTGTTGCGGTGGAAGAGGTAGTGGACGAGGCCGACCACACGGCCGTCGCGCTCGGCGAGCAGCGCGTGCACGGGCTCGGCCGGGTCGAAGAAGCGGGCCCAGGTGATGTCCCACACCTCACCCGATACGCTCGCCTCGTAGAAATCGAGATAGCCCTGCCAGAGCGGCTCCCAGGCCGCGCGATCACCGGGCGTGGCGCGACGGATCGTGGTCATGGGGATCAGCCTCCGACGAGTGCCGCGCGTGGTGCCGGGAAGATGCGAGCATTGCCCATCAGGAAGGCGGTGAAGCCTTCCCAGCGGAAAAGGTTGGTGTAGGCGCGGTCGAGCACGTTGAGCGAGCCCGCATAGGCGCCGAAGGCCGGCATGACGAGGCGCTCGCCATCGGAGGCGAAGCAGCGCAGCCGCATCGGGCGGCCCCGCGCGACGATCTTGGCGCAAGGGTGGAGATGGCCGGCCACCTCGCCCGACACGGGTCCGGCACCGGGCAGGTGGCGAAAGGCGAGCTGGCCCAGGCGAAGCTCCGCGCACGGGGTGCCGGGCAGGCGCTCGGGCGCTTCGCGGTCGTGGTTGCCCGCGATCCAGAACCATTCGCGGGAGCCGATGATGCCGCAAAGCATGTCGCGAAAGGCTTCGGGCATGTGGGACGCGCCGAAGCGGTCATGGAAGCTGTCGCCCAGGCTGACCACGATCTTGGGGTCGTAGTGCAGCACCACCGCCGCGAGGCGGGCCAGCGTTTCGGCCGTGTCGTGGGGCGGCAGGAACATGCCGCGGCGGGCGAATGCTGCGCCCTTCTCCAGGTGCAGGTCGGACACCACGAGCGCTTCGTGGTCGGGCAGGTAGAGTACGCCGCGCGGATCGCACACGGCATGCTCGCCGGCCACGCGGATGGCATGGGTGCCCTCGCCCCAGCCGATCGATTCGCCCTGCCGCAATGCCGTCATCACACCCCCAGCGCTTCGGCGATCAGCTCATCGGCTGCCGCCTTCAGCGCGTCGTCGCCCGTGTCGAAGTTCACCCGCTCGCGGCCGATCTCCAGAATGATGGGAACGGCGAGCGGGGATACCACACGAAGCGCCTTGTGCACGGTGCGCCCGCGAATGCGATTCAACATTTCGTTGAGCCGGCGGATGTCGAGAAGGCCGGTGGCGGCATCCGCCCGCGTCGCCTGCATCAGGATGTGGTCGGGCTCGTGGTTGCGCAGCACGTCGAAGATGAGATCAGCGGAAACCGTGACCTGGCGGCCCGACTTCTCCTTGCCGGGATGGCGGCGGTCGATCAGGCCGGCCACCACTGCGCATTGACGGAAGGTACGCTTGAGCAGGTAGGAATCGGCCAGCCAGTCCTCCAGATCCTCGCCCAGCATGTCTTCGGAGAACAGCGTGTCGAGTGCGGTGTCGTCCCACTCGAAGGCCTCGCCCATGTCCCGCGCGCCCCAGATGGCCAGCGCGTAGTCGGTGGCGACGAAGCCGAGGGGGCGGAGGTTCGCGCGCGCGAGCCGCCGGGTGAGCAGCATTCCGAGCGTCTGGTGGGCGAGCCGGCCCTCGAACGGATAGGCCACCATGAAGAAGCGGTTGCCGCGCGGAAAGGTCTCCACGAGGAGCTCGCCGGGCTTGGGCAGGGCCGAGCGCTTCTTCTGGAGCTTGAGCCAGTCGGCCACCTGGGAAGGCAGCGCGTTCCAGCGCTTGGGGTCGGCCAGCATCGCGCGCACCACATCGGCGAGATAGGTCGAGAGCGGAAACTTGGAGCCACCGAAATAGGGCACCTGGGCTTCTTCGCCCGGCGCGTTGGTTACGATGCAGTCGCTTTCGCGCAGGCCCTCGAAGCGCAAGACCTTGCCGGCAAAGAGAAAGGTGTCGCCTGGGCTCAGCGTTTCCGCGAAGAACTCCTCCACCTGGCCGAGCATGGCACCTGCCCTGCCCGCCATGCCGGCCTTGGCGTAGCGCACGTTGAGCATGGCGGAATCCATGATCGTGCCGATGTTGAGCCGGTATTGCTGGGCGACGCGGGGGTGCGTGATGCGCCAGGTGCCGTCCGTCGTCTTCTTGATCTTGGCGTAGCGCTCGTAGACGCGCAGCGAATAGCCCCCCGTCGCCACGAACTCGACCGCGCGCTCGAAAGTCGCCTCGTCGAGGTTGGCATAGGGGGCAGCGGTGCGAATCTCGGCCAAAAGATCGTCGGGGTGGAAAGGGGCCGCGCAGGCGCAGCCGAGGATGTGCTGGCAGAGCACGTCGAGCCCGCCTTCCGTGAGCGGCGGCGTGTCCTGCGCGCCGAGATAGTTGGCCTCCACCGCAGCCCTGCACTCCATCACCTCGAAGCGGTTGGCGGGGATGAGGATGGCCTTGGAAGGCTCGTCCATGCGGTGGTTTGAGCGGCCGATGCGCTGGGCGAGGCGCGAGGCGCCCTTCGGCGCGCCGACGCAGACCACGAGATCGACGTCGCCCCAGTCGATGCCGAGATCGAGCGTGGACGTGCAGACGATGGCGCGCAGCTCGTTCTTCTGCATGGCCGCCTCCACGCGGCGGCGCTGGGTTGCGTCGAGTGAGCCGTGGTGGAGGGCGATCGGCAGGCCGTCGTCGTTGGCGCGCCAGAGTTCCTGAAACAGCATCTCGGCCTGCGAGCGCGTGTTGACGAACAGCAGCGTCGTGCGATGCGCACGGATGGCCTCGAAGATTTCGGGGATGGCGTAGCGCGCGGTGTGACCGGCCCAAGGCACACGCTCGCGCGATTCCAGGATTTCGATGACCGGCTTGGCCCCGCCTTCCACGGTGATCAGCCCGCTCGCCTCGCCATGTCCCTCCTGCGCCACCAGCCAGCGCTGGAGTTCGGCGGGGTCGGACACGGTTGCCGACAGACCGACGGTCTGGAGCTCGGGCGCCAGCTTGCGCAGCCGGGCGAGGCCGAGCGAAAGCAGATGGCCGCGCTTGTTGGTGACGAGCGCGTGGAGCTCGTCGAACACCACGAAGCGGAGGTCGGCAAAGAAGCGGCTCGCATCGGGCTGAGCGATCATGAGCGCCAGCTGCTCGGGCGTCGTCAGGAGGATGTCGGGCGGAGTAAGCTTCTGGCGCTGGCGCTTGTGGGAAGGCGTGTCGCCCGTGCGGGTCTCGATCGAGACCGGCAGCGCCATCTCGGCCACGGGGCGTGACAGGTTGCGCTCGATGTCGACGGCGAGCGCCTTGAGGGGCGAGATGTAGAGCGTGTGGAGGCCCCGGTGCGGCTCACCCGGCTTGCGCTTGGGCCGCTCGGCCAGTTCCACCAGCGAAGGCAGGAAGCCGGCCAGCGTCTTGCCCGCACCCGTGGGCGCGATCAGAAGCATCGAGGAGCTCGCCTGCGCGCGAGACAAAAGCTCGATCTGGTGCGCGCGGGGCGCCCAGCCGCGCTTGGCGAACCACCGGACGAAGACATCGGGGAGCCGGGCGGACAGGAGGGGCTGAGGCTCGACGGAGAGAATTTTTGTCACCCCCGGAATCTAGGTCTCACAAGGCCCCGCGCCAAGCGACCACGGGGGGCCGGAAAGGGGTGAATGCATCCTTCAGCCTCCGTTCATCGTTGAAGACCGACCCTCACTCGGGCTGCCGGAAGAAAACCGGTTTCGCGTTCAAGGAGCGTACACATGAAGAAGACCATTCTCATGGGCCTGGCCATCGTGCTGGCCTCCTCCATGCCGTCCTTCGCACAGACCTATCGCGGCGACGCACGCGAGTATCGCCAGGAGCGCCGCATCGTGGACGGCATCCGCCGCGGCGAGATCACCAATCGCGAACTGCGCCAGATCGACCGCCAGCAGCGCCGCATCGACCGCGCCCAGCGCCGGGCCGTGCGGGACGGCTATGTGACGCGCGAGGAGCGCCGCCGCATTGAGCGCATGCAGAACCGCGCCTCCGACAACATCTGGCGCAAGAAGCACAACCGCCGCACCTATAGCGGCTCGCTCTACTGAGCCGACGAACGGAAAGTAGGCCGGGGCGTCCACATGGGGCCCCGGCCTTTTTCACGCGCGGCGCGCGACCGCGATCAGGCCCACCACATCCGCGTCCCTGTCACGCCGGATCACGGTTTGGGTGATCGCGACATGGGTGAAGGGGCCGAGCAGCTTGCGGAGATAGGTTTCCGTGTGGGCGAAGCGCCGGGTCTCGCGCAGGATGAAGTCTTCGTGGCCCCCATGCTTCTCGACCGAGAAGGCCAACACCCCGCCTGGCCGCAGCATGGCGGCGATGCCCGCGATGACCGCGTCGAGGCGGCCGAGATACATGAAGACATCGGCTGCCGAAACGAGATCCCAAGGCGGGCCATCGAAGGGAAGCGCAGCCAAGTCCGCCTTTTCGAGGGTGTCGTAAACACGCCGCGCGCGCGCCTTGCGCAGCATCTCGCCCGAGATGTCGCAGCCCGCGAGATGAGCAGCATGGGGCCTGAGCTTCTCGCCCATCAGCCCCGTGCCGCAACCGAGATCGAGCGCGCGGGCGAACGGGCCGGGATCGAGGCGCAAGGTGGCCTCCAACAGAAGCTCGGGCACGCGATAGCCGAGCGCTTGGACGAGGCTCGCGTCGAACTTCTCGGCATACTGGTCGAACAAGGCCTCGACAAAGGCGGGCGGCGGCGTTTCGGGCGGCGCCTCGGCGCCGATCAGCGCGAGCTTGAGGCCCGCGCCCGCATGGTCGGCCGGGTCGAGCCTCAGCGCCATGCGCCAGGCTTCAGCCGCCTCGTCGAGCCCGCCTGCCCGCTCGCGCATCTCACCCAGGCGAAACCAGCCGAGCGCCCAGCCCGGCGCCATCTCCAGGGCGCCCAGCATCAATTCGGCCGCAGGCCCGTGCTCGCCTTCTGCAAACAGCATCTCGGCATAATCGGCGCGGCGGTCGGCGAGGATATCGCCGGAGGTGGTGTCGAGGGGTTTCAAGCGGCAGCACTCCAGGCTTCGCGCAGGCTTTTGGAACGGGGTGCGAACGCGCGCAACAGGCTTTCCGCGAGACCCGAAAAACCTATATGATCCCCATGCGCGCCAAGGACTTGCTGCACCCCCGGCCCGAGGGGCTCTTCTGCCCGCCGGGCAATTTCTTCATCGATCCCGTCAGGCCCGTGGCCCACGCGCTCGTCACGCATGGTCATTCGGACCATGCCCGCTCGGGCCATTCCCATGTGATGGCGACCCAGCAGACGCTCGACATCATGGCGCTGCGCTATGGCGAGGATTTCGCGGGCACCACACAGGCGGCGAAGCTCGGCGAGGTGGTGAACGTGAACGGGGTTTCCGTCTCGTTTCACCCGGCCGGCCACGTGCTGGGCTCCGCGCAGATCCTGGTGGAGCACAAGGACCAGCGCATCGTGGCCTCGGGCGACTACAAGCGCCGCGCGGACCCGACCTGCCTCTCCTTCGAGCCGATCCCGTGCGACGTGTTCATCACGGAGGCGACATTTGCGCTGCCAGTGTTCCGCCATCCGCCCGACACGGACGAGGTGGCGCGGCTCATCAAGTCGACCGAGCAGTTTCCCGAGCGCGCGCATCTCGTGGGCGCCTATGCGCTCGGCAAGGCGCAGCGCGTGATGCGCCTCCTGCGCGACGCGGGCTACGACAGGCCGATCTTCATCCACGGCGCGCTGGCCAAGCTGTCGGACTATTACGGCCGCCAGGGGATCGATCTCGGCGCCTTGCAGCCCGCGACGCTCGAAAAAGGCAACAAGGGCGATTTCGCGGGCGCAGTCGTTGTCGGTCCGCCATCGGCCTTTGCCGACCGCTGGGCGCGGCGCTTTCCCGATCCGGTCTCGTGTTTCGCCTCCGGTTGGATGCGCATCCGCCAGCGCGCCAAGCAACGGGGCGTGGAACTGCCCCTCATCATCTCCGACCATTCGGACTGGGACGAGCTGACGGAGACCATAGCCGACACGGGCGCGGGCGAGGTCTGGGTCACGCATGGCCGCGAAGAAGCGCTGGTGCGCTGGTGCGAGTTGAACGGGATTGCGGCGCGGCCGCTCCATCTCGTCGGCTATGAGGACGAGGGCGACTGATGGACCGCTTCGCCGAGCTTCTCGACCGCCTCGTGCTGACGCCCGCCCGCCTGGGCAAGCTGAAGCTCCTGACCGACTATTTTCGCGAGACCGAGGACCCCGACCGCGGCTGGGCGCTCGCCGCCATCACCGGCGATCTCAAGATTCCCGCGGTGAAGCCCGGCATGCTGCGCGCGCTCATGGAAGAGCGCATGGACCCCGTGCTCTTCCGCTATTCCCACGACTATGTGGGCGATCTGGCGGAAGCCGTGTCGCTGGTGTGGCCCGCCCCCGAAGCACACAAGCGACCCAACCGCACACCGACGCTCACGGAAGTGGTGGAAGCCCTGCGCACAGCCAGCCGTTCGGACGGGCCGCGCGTGCTCGCTCATCTGCTCGACAGCGCGGAAACATCCGCCCGCTTCGCCATCATCAAGCTCGTGACCGGCGGGCTCCGGATCGGCGTCTCCGCGCGCCTTGCCAAGCAGGCGGTGGCCGACTTGGCGCCCGTGGACGTCCAAGAGGTGGAAGAGGTCTGGCATGGGCTGTCCGCACCCTACGAGCCGCTGTTCGCTTGGCTGGAAGGGCGCGCGGAAAAGCCCGAGCGGCGGCCCGAGGCCCTGTTCCGCCCGGTGATGCTGTCGACACCCGTCGAAAACAACGACCTCGAACGCCTGGAGCCCGAGGATTACGCCGCCGAGTGGAAATGGGACGGCATCCGCGTGCAGGTGGTGTCCGAACAAGGCATCAAGCGGCTCTATTCTCGCACCGGCGACGACGTGGCGGGCGCGTTTCCAGACCTGATGGACGCAGTGGACTTCGATGCCGCCCTCGACGGCGAGCTTCTCGTGCACGACAAAAAAGGCGGCACGGGCACCTTCTCCGACCTCCAGCAACGGCTGAACCGCAAGACGGTGTCGGCCAAGGTGATGGAGGATTATCCGGTCTTCGTGCGGCTCTACGATATCCTGCAGGACGGCGAGGAAGACTTGCGCGCTCTGCCTTTCGCGGACCGCCGCAAGCGGCTGGAAGCCTTTGTCCGGAAGCTCGACCCCACGCGCTTTGACCTGTCCGAACTCGTTTCCTTTTCCGACTGGCACGATGTGGAGGACAAGCGGAAGCGCCCGCCGCATCCCGTGATCGAAGGCGTGATGCTCAAGCGCTGGACCGCGCCATACATGGCAGGCCGCGCCAAGGGGCCGTGGTTCAAGTGGAAGCGCGATCCCTTCACGGTGGATGCGGTGCTGATGTATGCCCAGCGCGGGCACGGCAAGCGCTCGAGCTTCTATTCCGACTACACGTTCGGCGTCTGGGCAGGCTCCGAAGAGGAGCCCGAGCTGGTGCCGGTCGGCAAGGCCTATTTCGGCTTCACGGATGCCGAGTTGAAGCAGATCGACAAATATGTGCGCGACCACACGATCGACCGCTTCGGCCCCGTGCGCTCGGTGAAGGCCACGCGCGACAGCGGGCTGGTGCTGGAAGTGGCATTCGAGGGCCTCGCGCGCTCCTCGCGGCACAAATCGGGGATCGCGATGCGCTTCCCCCGCGTGTCGCGCCTGCGCTGGGACAAGCCGCCAGCCGAGGCCGACCGCATCGAGGCGCTGGAGATGCTCTTGGACCGGTAGCGCGTGCTTCGAGGCTCCCTACTCCGCCACAGCTACGCGCACCTCGTAGACGTCCACCGCGCCCTGCCCGCCCGACACGTCGGAGCGCACCGTGATCGTGCCGCCGGCACCGGGGGCCGCGTCGGGTAAGGCCAGCTCGAACAGGAAATCGCTCGAATCCCCTCCCGCCTGAAAGCGGCGGCGGCCGCAGTCGCCCAGGCCCGCGAGATCGCAATCCACGGCGATCTCGGTCGCCACGCCGTCAGCACCCCGCGCGATGATGTTGAAGGTGGCGGTCCGCCCGCGCAGGCGGTCGAGCACGCCCTGGCCGATGTCGAAGAGCACCGCGCCTTCCGCGCCGTTCGAGCGCACGCGCAGATAAGCGCCCGTCTCGTCGCTCAGCGCTTCCGCGCTCGCTCCCCCCGCTGTGCGCACGGTGGAGGGGTCGGTGGGGGCAAAGACCGAAATCCAATCGCGCGTGTCGGGCGCCTCGCTGTTGAGTGCGGGCGGGGCGCCGGTCTGGGTGGCGCCCGCATCGGGCGAGAAATCCTCGTTGCCGAGATCGGTCTCAGTGCGCACGGCCGTGTCGCGCTCGGCAGCCGACAGGAAGAGGCCGGTGCCATAGGCCCACCAGAGCCCGATGGCCGCGAGCGCCAGAAACGTGACGGCGATCAGCGCCACGACGATCGAGCGGCGCCTGCGGCGCGGCTTCTCGCGGCGCATGTCGGGGTCGAGCGCCACCGCGTCGGGATCCTCGAAGCCGCCCGCGTCGGCGCCGTCGAACTGCGGCTCGGCGCGGCCTCCGCCGTTTCGGCCGGGCGCCATGTCGAGCCGCGGCTCAGGCACGGGCTGCGGCGTGACGAAGCCTGTCTCGATGGTCGTGATCTTGGCCTGCAGCGCCTTGCGGCGCGCGATCGCGCGCTCCACCGTGATGGAGGGATTGCTCTTCAGCGACTTGTCGAGCGCGGCGAAGGCCGAACGGTAGACCTTTTCGCGGAACGCACGGTCGGACGCATCGCCCTTCTCGAACGCCGTGCGAATTGCCTTTTCGATAGGGTCCACGCTTCCAAACTCCGCCCGCCCGCGCGCGGCCCGAGGGCCGGCGCGGCTCCAGTCTTGTGCGGCGTGCCGGCCCCGGCCGCCTGCAGGAAGCGCCATGCCCCCGCGTCCCCAGGCGATTCTCTAGCACGAAACCGCGCGGCGACAGAGGGTGGTGTGGCGCGATTGTGGCGGGTTCGATCCGTGTTACACAGGCCGCCGATCAAACCCCGGAGACACGCTTGGCCCTGCCCCCCATTCTTCGAGACACGCTGCGCCTGCCGGTGGTGGCTTCCCCGCTCTTCATCATCTCGCACCCGGCACTCGTGCTCGCGCAGTGCCGGGCCGGCGTGGTCGGCGCGTTTCCCGCGCTCAACGCCCGCCCCGAGGCACAGCTGCGCGACTGGCTGGCCGAGATCACCGAGGGGCTGGCGGTCTCCACCAACGAGCGGAGGCCGGCACCGTTTGCCGTGAACCAGATCGTGCACAAATCGAATGCGCGGCTCGATCACGACCTGCGCCTCTGCGTCGACTTCAAGGTGCCCATCGTGATCTCCTCGCTCGGCGCGGTGGAGGAGGTGAACCAAGCCGTGCATTCCTATGGCGGCATCGTGCTGCACGATGTGATCCACGACCGCCATGCGCGCAAGGCTATCGAGAAAGGCGCTGACGGGCTGATCGCGGTGGCGGCCGGCGCCGGCCGCCATGCCGGGCCGG
>QFNI01000100.1 GCA_003240775.1 Mesorhizobium amorphae
GCAAGCCCTACCGCATCCTGAAATTCCGCAGCATGAGCGTGATGGAGGATGGCGACGAGGTGCGCCAAGCGACGCGCGCGGACAAACGCGTCACACGAGTCGGCGCCTTCATCCGCTCGACCAGCATCGACGAGCTGCCGCAGTTTTGGAACGTGCTGCACGGCGAGATGTCGGTGGTCGGTCCGCGCCCGCATGCGGTGGCGCATGACGACGTCTATGACACGCTGATCGTGGAATATGCCGCGCGCCGCCACATGAAGCCAGGCCTGACGGGCTGGGCGCAGGTCAAGGGTTGCCGGGGCGAGACGCCCACCGTGGAAGCCATGCAGCAGCGCGTGACGCACGATCTCTGGTACATCGACAACTGGTCGCTCTGGCTCGACGTCAAGATCGTGCTGCGCACGGTGCTCGCGCTGCGGGGCGTGTGAACCCGCCCTTTCGGCCGGGGCCCCATCACCTCACTTGTATTCGATGATGCGCTGGCGCCGGCCGACCATGCGGTTGGCGAAGAAGGTGAGCGCGCCTGCGCATTCCGCGAATTTGCCGCCCACGTCGAGAAGCGCGCCGCGCCAGGGGTGCACGCTTCGTCCCGCCCGGCGCTCGCGCTCGGCGAGCCGGATCACCTGGAGCGGATAGACCAGGAGGATCGCATAGGCCGCAGGGTGCAGCGTGCCCGCAGCGATCGTCGCGAGCGGCAGAAGCGCGCCCCAGGCGAGCGCGCGTCCCAGGCTGCGCCGCCAGATGCCGTGCGGCGAGCGCCAGTGAAGGGTGGAGACTTCCGCGAAGGCATGGCCCGCGCGCTTGTTGCGCCGCCACCACTGGTTGAGCCGCGTCATGGCGGCGTCGTGCAGCGTCATCTCCCGGTCGAGGCGCCAGATCTGCCAGCCCCGCGCGCGCAGCCGCACGCAAAGCTCGGGCTCCTCGCCGGCGATCAGGCTGTCGGTGTAGCCGCCGGCCTGGTGCAGCGCGCAGGCGCGCACGAGAACGTCGCCGCCGCATTCGAGGGATTGGCCTGCTTCGCCGTCCCATTCGCGGTCGCAGAGCGCGTTGAAGAGCGTCTTGCCGGGAAAGCGCTCGCGGCGGCGGCCGAACACCACGGCCACCTCCGGGCGCTCGTCCAGGAACTGGCGGCCGGCGTCGAGCCAACCCGGCTCGACCTGGCAATCGCCGTCCACGAACTGCACGAAGCGGATGTCGGGCCATGCGCGCAGCGCGTGCCGCCAGCCTGTGTTGCGCGCGCGGGCGGCCGTGAAGGGGCGGCGCATGTCGAGCTCCACCACCTCCGCACCCATCCGCCGGGCAAGGGCCGAGCTGCCGTCGGTGGAGCCGGAATCCACATAGACCGTGCGGCCGGACAAGGCCCCGAGCGAGCGGAGGCAAGCCTCCAGCCGCTCGCCCTCGTTGCGGCCGATCACGACCACGGCGAAATCTTCTTCGCCAGCTTCGCGCAGGGAGAGGGGTGCAAGCTCAGCCGTCATGATGGATACTGCCTGTTTCGGGCGGGGCCGCGCGAAGCGGCAAAAGGGTGTGTTGGAGGTGGCGTGTCTCTTCTGGCTATCCTCGCCTTTGCCGCTGGGCTGGTTCTCGGCCTCTTCTGGGGGCCGCTCTCGGTGATGGCGGGAGCCGGCGCCCTGGCGCTGGCGGTTCTGCTGGGCGGCAGCGAATGGGGCGTGTCGCCCCTGTGGGGCGCAGTGGTCGCGGTGGTGCTCGTCAATCTCGGATATCTCGCGGGCGCGCTCGTCGCGCGGCAGGGCCCCGAGCGAAACGGCCAGGACGGATAGCTCATGCGCCGAGCGCCTCGCGCACGGCCTGCCATTTCGGCGATGTCGTCTGCGCCTCGTGCTCAAGCAGGCCCCAGCAGCCCCACTGGCTCGGCGGTCCCATCGAGTTGAAGAGAGCGTAGGGCCCGCCGCCCGCCTCCGCCCAATGGCTCAGATGCTTGCGGTAGAGTGCCCCCATGCGGGGATCGCGGTTGGCCTCGGCAAACAGCCTGTGCAGCGTCTCGTCATGCGGCGTGCCGCTGTAGCCGACGAGGTGCTGGCCGCCTTCATAGGCTGCGAGCTGCACACCGAAGCGATCGGCCATAGCACTCTGGTCGCGCAGCCAGTCGCGGTTGATCCCGTCCACCTCGCTTTCTAGCGCTTCGAACAGCTGGTCGAGCGACCAGGAGGCTATGGTCGCCGCCTGTTCGCGCCCGCCGAGCCCACCGCCGAAATAGGGCGCGATGGCCAGCACATCGGCATGTTTGGAGGCGTCGCCCCAGGACAGGACCACCTCGCTCGACCAAGCGTTGACAGCATGTGCGCCATAGACGCCGAGCACGCGGTCTCTGAGCGCGCCGAACTCGTCTTCCCAGATCGCGATCACTTCCGAGGAGCGCTGGGAGTGGAAGCGCAGGCCGGCTTCGTATTGGTTCGACGACAGACCGAGCCGCATCCCCTCGCGCATCGCGTGCTGCGACTGCTCGAAGAGCCCGTTCCAAAGCTCGTTGGAGTATTCCACATAGACCGGCAGCTCAGGCGCGAGCGTGTTGCGGACGAGGCGCGCGAAACGGCGCACATGATCGTCGTCGGCCAGATGGGGCAGGGTGAACCAGGGCGCGACGGAGAGCCTGTTGCAAAGCTCCACCATCAGCTCCAGCGCAACCCCGCCTTCCGTTTGGCTGAAACGGCCGGGCTGCGGGCGCTCATCCCAGCGGACGATGCGCGAGTTGTTGGTGTCCATCCAGTCCATGAACCGCAGCACCGACATGCCCGACAGCCGGTCGAGGAAGGGTGCGCGGAAGGTCTCGCCGAGCGTCTCTCCACCCGTGCCGAGCACGACCGCGCGCAGCGGGTCTTCCGCGGAGGTCGCGGTGAGCCGCGCGATGAGAGGGGCATCGCTGCGCAGGTTGCGGATGATGTCGCGCCCCTTCTCGCGCCGCAGCAGCGTGCAGCCGGCCAGGTACTCGATGGTGCCCTGGCCCTCGTAGGAGAGTGTCAGTTCTTCGGGCAGGTGGGCGCGGTGTGGCGTGAACACCAGAAAAGATTCCAGGAAGCTGCCGCCGGGCACGACCAGCGGATAACCATCGGGTGTCGCGGGCGGCAGAGGCAGGTCCCAGGAGAAGGGCGCATCCACCGGCTGCAGACGCCAGCGCGAGGCTGACAGAGCAAGGTTGTTGAAGGGGTGCTCGGTGGACCAGTAGGTTACGGGTGCGAGGTTGAGCCCCAAGCTGAGCGGCGCGGGTCTTGGCGCCGCGCGCGCGGGCATGGGCAGTGCCAGCGCCGGCAGGAGCTTCAGGAGGTCGCGTCTCTTCATCGCCTCGCCCCGCTGGCAACAGAACCGTGGAAAAACTCTGGCGGAGAAGGCGGGAAAGCAGCAAGTGACGGGTGCTCATCCTTTCGGATGGGTGGGCCCGCTCGCTCGGCCTCTGCTAGGTCTCTGTTCCCATCGGTAAGAGGCTGGACAAAGCAGGAATGCGTATCGCCTATCTCACCAACCAGTATCCTGCCACCAGCCACACCTTCATCCGCCGCGAGATCGCGGCGCTCGAAGCGCGCGGACATTCCGTTCTGCGCTTTGCGCTGCGGCGAGCCCCGGAACGCTTCGAAGATGCCGAGGATGTGGCAGAACTCGACCGCACTCGCCATGTGCTGGCGCTTTCGCCGCTGGCGCTTGGGAGCCAGGCACTCGCAGGCGCGGGCGGTCGACCCTTGCGCACGCTTCGGGCGCTCGGATCGGCATGGCGCTTCTCGCGGCGTTCGCGGCGAGGGGCGCTTCACCACGCAGCCTATCTCGCGGAGGCCCTGGTGCTCGCCCGCTGGTGCCGGCGCGAGCGCGTCGAGCACATCCACGTGCATTTCGGCACCAACCCCGCGACGGTGGGCGCGCTGGTCGCGGAACTGACGGGTATTCCCTTTTCTTTCACCGTGCACGGCCCCGAAGAGTTCGACCGCGCCGAGGAACACTCCCTCGACGAGAAGATCGGGCGTGCAGCCTTTGTGGCCGCCGTCAGCTCCTTCGGCCGCAGCCAACTCATGCGCTGGGCGCGCTTCGGTGACTGGTCGAAGATCTGCGTGGTGCGCTGCGGCCTTGATCAGGCCTATCGCGACACGCCCCCCGTAGCGGCCGGCACGGGTCGAACGCTTCTTTGCGTGGGGCGGCTTTCGGAGCAAAAGGGACATTTCGTGCTGCTCAAGGCGGCCGCGCTGCTTCGCCGACGCGGGGTGGCGTTCGATCTCGTGCTGGTGGGCGATGGGCCGATGCGCGGAGTGATCGAGAGGGAGATCGCTGCGCTCGGCCTCGGAGACACCGTGCGGATCGCCGGCTGGATGAGCCAGCCTGCCGTGCGCGCGGCGATCGATGGATCCCGCGCGATGGTGCTGCCATCCTTTGCGGAAGGGCTGCCTGTCGTGCTGATGGAAAGCATGGCGCGGGCGAGGCCGGTGATCTCAACCTTCGTCGCGGGCATCCCCGAACTCGTGAATGGCGAAAACGGCTGGCTGATTCCCGCGGGTGATCCAACCGCTCTCGCACAGGCGATGGAAGAAGCGCTGACGGCCGATACCCAGACGCTGCAGCGGGTGGGCGCGCTGGCGCGCGAGCGGGCGCTTGCCGCGCATGACATCCGGGAATCCGCCCGCCTGATCGAACAGCGCATCATCCAGGCGCAGGCCGTGCCCGCGCCGCATGGCCCGGTGGTGCAAATTTTGGCCGAGGAAGGCGCATCCTAGCCGAAGCTGTGGCGCAAGAAGTCGCTTAGGAGCCTGGGGGGCGCGTCATCGGCGCGGCGCTTCAGGCCGTGCTTGGTCCGACGCAGGAGGTGGCCGGCCACCCAGGCCGCATCCGCAAGCTTCAGGATCGGCATTCCGTGGTGCTTGAGGAAGTAGCGCCGGCGCGAGGCGAACCAATAGGCGGGGCGCCGCGGCAATGCCGTGTTGCGCGAGGTCACGCCGGTGGAGCGCCCGACCAGATGCACCACCCGGCTCTGAGGCACGTGGTGGCAGGACCAGCCGGCGAGACGGGCGCGCCGGCAGAGGTCGACCTCTTCGTAATACAGAAAATAGCCCTCGTCGAAGGCGCCGACCTCGCGAAGTGCTGCGCCGCGCATGATCATGCTCGCGCCCGACACCCAGTCCACTTGGCTGGGCTCGGGCCCGGTCTCGGCCAGCACGCGCCAGGTTGCGGCGAGGCGTGAGAGCGCGCCGATCTGGGCCTCGCTCTCCATTTCGCCCAGCGCGCTTGGGAACCGGAAGGCGCAGGCCTGCGGGGTGCCGTCCGGGTCCTCCAGAAGGCTTCCGGCCACGCCCGCACGCGGGTTGCGGTCCATGAAGAGAAGAAGCTCTGCGAGCGCACCCGCGCGCACCACCGTGTCGGGGTTGAGGAAGAGCACGTGCTCGGCTTCGCCATGGAGCCTGCGCGTTTGTTCGAGCCCGCGATTGTTGCCGAAGGCGAAGCCGCCATTGACGTCGAGCGGCAGGAGGCTCGTCGTTTCCGCCCAGCCGTTTTCCGCCACGGCTTTTGCCAGCCTTTCAGCCGAGCCGTCGCCCGACGCGCCGTCCACCACCGTGATCCGGGTATTTTCCGGCATTCCGCCGGAGGCGTTAAGGGAAGCCAGGCAATCGATCACGAGATCGGCCGTGCGGTAGTTCACGATCACCACAGCCAGTCTCGGTCGATCCTGCATGGTGGCGGGCTCCTCGGGGCGGTCAGGCGGGAACAAGTTGCGGCTCCGCGCGGAACACGCCGTGGCGGGTCCGGTCGTCGATCACCCGCCGCACCAGGCGACGCCCGACCGCGTTGGCACCGCAGCCGAAGGCGTAAGCCAGGCAGCGGTCGGCCAGGATGTTGATCTGGCGCGGAACACCTTCGCTCGCCTCGCCGATCAGCCGGCGCGCGGGCGCGCTGATCACGTCGGGCGCGCCGCGGGCCACCTGGAGGCGGTGGTCGATGTAGCGGCTGACCTCGGACGGCATGAGGCGGGGTAGATGGAAGTCCGACGACACGCGCTGGGCGAACTGGCGCAGCTGCGGCGTGCTCAAGGTGTCGCTCAGCTCGGGCTGGCCCACCAGGATGAGCTGGAGGATCATCGTGGAGGCGTTGAGGTTGGAAAGCATGCGCAGC
>QFNI01000101.1 GCA_003240775.1 Mesorhizobium amorphae
TCGCCGTCCAGGACGGACGGGCCGAACAGGCCGCTCCTGATGGAGAGGACGCGATATTCGCCGCCCTTCTCGTGCCGCACCAGGTCCCCCGGCTGACACCAGAGCGACACGCCGGTCGACCCGAACCCGCCGGAGCGCGAGGAGGACTCGCCGATCTCGTCGACGGGCACGAACTCGTCGCGCTCGGCGCGCGCCGAGCGCATCTGCGCGATCCGGTCCCCGCGCCTCACCGCGAAGTCCTCCTGTCCGGAGTTCATCAGGATCACGCCGACCTCATCGCGATAATCGGAGTCGATCGTTCCGGGGGAGTTGATGACGTGGATCTGCCGCTTGAGCCCGAGTCCGGATCGTGAGCGGATCTGGACCTCCCACCCTTCCGGGACCTCCATGCGGATACCCGTGGCGATCAGGCGAACCTGGCCCGCGGGAACGATCTCGTCGCGGGCGGCCAGGATGTCGTGGCACGAAGCGCCCTCGCTGGCGCGGACCGGGGCGAAACCCTCCTCGGAAATGACGATCTTGATCACAGGCATGGCTTTCTCCTTCAGGCCCATCTCTTGCCGAGGTCGCGCTCGAGCCGCTTCGCCGCGCGCTCGAACCTCCCCGCGTCCACCTCGAACCCCACGGAGGGGAACCCCTCCGTCTCCGCCGCGACCAGGGTCGACGCGGATCCGGCGAAAGGGTCGTATACCGTCTCGCCCATCCGGGCGCTGTTGGCGATCAGCCGCCGCAGCAGGTCGACGGGCTTCTCCGTCTCGTGGATCTTCCCCGCCCCGCGCGGCGCCGGGCAGGCCATGATCTGGCCGTCCCCGGCGTTCGCTATCCGTCGCGCCCTCCCCTTCCACATGTAGAGCACGAACTCGGCGCGCTTCATATACCAGCGGTTCGGCGTCGCCGCGCACTTGTCCCAGATCAGCAGATTGTGCAGGCGGAGCCTGCGGGCGGCCAGCGCGGACTGCGCGGCGAAGACGTTCTTGTCGTTGGCGAACACGTAGAGGTCGCAGTCCGGCGCCGCCAGACGGGCGATCGAGGCCGAGACCTCGCCCCAGCCCGGGGTCGCCATGAGCGCGCCGCCGTTATCGTAAGCGTCCGGGTGAAAGATCCCCCCCATGGTCCGGTGCGGCCCGCCGACCTTCGGGACCCCGCCGGACGTCAGGCGGTAAGGGGGGTCGGTGACGATCACCCCCGCCCGCCCGGCGTGCGCCTCCGCGAGGAAGGCGGCGTCCCCCAGGATAAGGGAGGCGCCGCCGACGGTCACGATGTCAGGCGTCACTCCGAAATCCCGATGATGTTGCCGATGTCGTCTTCGCCGTCATCGTCCCCGCCGATCCCCTCGATGTCCAGACCGGAGCCGCCGTCGTTCAGGTCGACGGGCTTGTCGTCAGCCGGAGCGGGCGCATCGACCGGATCGGAAGCCGGAGCGGCGTCCGCGGGAGCGGGGGCGCCTTCCGTCGCGGCGGGCCCTTCCGGAGAGTCGTTCCCGGCGGGCGCAGCGTCCGCGGGGGCGGGAGCGGCCGCAGGGGCCGGAGCGACCGGAGCCGCAGGGGCCGGAGCCGCAGGGGCCGGAGCCGCAGGGGCCGGAGCCGCAGGGGCCGGAGCCGCAGGGGCCGGAGCCGCAGGGGCCGGAGTCGCGGCCTTGCGGCGACCACGTCCGATGGTCACCACGCTCTCGGCGCGGAGCGCGTCGGTTTCGAGGTCGCCCGCGGCGTTCAGGGACTTCAGGGCGGCCTTCAGGGCGCCGTAAGCGTCGCGCTCCGCGCCGAAGGCGGCGATCAGCTGCTCCGGGATCGCCTCGCGCAGATCGTTGACCGTGGTCTCCTGAACCTCGCGGACCTTGCCCAGCGCCCAGGCGCGAATGGCCCCGTCCGGGCCAAGCGACAGGTCGACGCCGATCGCGGCGGCTTCGGCGGCGAGACGATCGGCTTCGCGACGGGCGAAGACGTCTTCGGCGAAGTAGTGATCCCCGTTCAGGAGCAGCGTCTTCCCGACCATGTCGGCGGTAATGGGGAGGATGTCGAATTTCATGAGGTCGCCCTTTCCTGTGATGCGTTCATCATAGCGCAAGAGGGAACCGTCCGGAAGGGGAAAAACCCTTTGCAGGAAAGAAAATCACATACCTGGAGAAGCGTCCTCGTCAGGCCCCTGGACGACCTCCGCCTCCGGCTCCCCTTCCCGCAGGGAGAGGTCGCAGAGGTCCCGCCAGCAGGGCGAGGCGCGCTCCGCCTCGGCCCGGACCCGCGGCATCAGCTCGTCCCAGGAGAGCGGCCGGTAGCCCGTCTGTTCGACGCACACGTTGACCAGGCCGGCCCCCGGGAAAAGGGACGCGGGCGGGTTCAGCCCGTGGGTGTGGCCGTGAACGCTGACGTTGGCGTGGAACATGTTGTAGAGGCTCATCGGCCGGTGCGACATCATGAAGAGGACGTCCCCGTCCCGCATCATGCGGGACTCCATGGGCTCGCCGGAGATCAGCCGGTTCGCCACCAGGAAGCCGAGATGCTTGTCGTGGTTGCCGATGATGAGGCGGATCTCGCCGTTCAGGCGAGGCAGGACCCTCATGGACGCCTCCCGGTTCGCCGACAGGTCGCCCAGGTGAAAGACCGTGTCGCCCCGCCTCACCTCGGCGTTCCAGTTCTCGACCATCCGCTCCTCCATCTCGAGGACCGAATCAAAGGGCCTGCCCGCGTGCCTGATGACGTTGGCGTTGCCGAACTCCGTGTCAGCCGTGACGAACCTGTTTCCCACCGCGCATCCTCATGGTATCGTTTCCCGCATGATGCCGCAAACGGGCGCAGATTGGAACCGTCGAAGCGCGCCCCACCTTCTGATGCGAAACATCTTCAACATTTCGACCGCGCGAATGATGATGAGGCGGTTACGGAGGAGACGGACATGAACCTTTTCCCGCGCCTGACGTCCGGGCGGATCCTGGCCGGCGTGATCTCCTTCGCGCCTGGCGCGGAGATGCTCGACGCGATCACCGGGGTCGACGACGCGACGACCATCGCGCAATACCTGGCGCTCATGCGCGAGACGGGCGCTTATGACGGCCTGATCCGCAAGGCGGCGGCCGACCTGACGGAGCGGCGTGACGCCGGTCAGCTGCGCGCGTTCGACGCCGAGGAGCGGTTCGACTACGTCGAGGCGTGGAACGCGTTCGTCGAATCGGACGAGCCGCTCTCCGGGGATTTGGCCCGGATCCTCTGCGATCCGCTGATTCGCGCGATCGAGGCGCGCGTCATCGCGCTTTCGACCCGGACCAAGAACTCCGTCGGGCGGGTTCGGGATCATCACGCGGAGAACCGCCTCGACCCCGAGACCATCGCGTCCCGGCTGCGCGGCGCCGAGGAGGACCTGATGCGCGACCTGCGGGAGGGTGACACGACCGGCCTCTGGCTCGGCTCCCCCACCGGACGGGAGCGACCCGGCCAGGCGCACGTCATGTTGTCGAAAGGGGAGCCGGTGGTCGTGACGCTGCGTCCCGGCGCCCGGCACGCCTGGCACGCGGCGCCGATGGAGCCGCGTAACGCGGCTGTCGCCGAGCCGGACGAATCACCGTCCCCGTAACGGCAAGCTTTTCAGGGAAGGATGAGCATATGCGCGTGAAGGTGGACTGGGATAACGAGCTTGACGGCGATCTGGCGGAGATCGGCCCCGCCGAGGTCGAGCTTTTCGGGGTGGCGCCGTTCCTGATCGAGGACGGGCACGTCGCCCATTACGACCTGCCGTCCGCGAGGACGGAGCGGGAGCTGGGCGCCGAGATCGAGAACGCCTCCTGGTGCCATCGCGGCTACGAGTTCGGCGAGGATCCCGGACCGGAGCCGTTCTGACGGGTTCGGATTGCGTAACGGACGCTCTTGAGTCATGTCATAAGAAGAACCGTCAAGGAGACCGTCTCGTGATCATGACCCGCCTCGCCGTCCCGGCCGCCGCCCTCTCGGCAGCCATCCTTTCCGCCTGCGCCCCGGGCGCGTCGCCCGTCGCGGGTCCGGCGCCGTCCGGGTGCGGCGCGGCGTCGGCGGCGGAGATCTCCGCCGTCCTCGACGCGACCAACGCGTTCCGGTCCGCCCGCGGCCTGCCGCCCCTGCGCCACGATCCCCGGCTCTCCGCCGCGGCCGCGGACCAGGCCTGCGCCATGGCCGGTTCGGGGCGGATGTCCCACTCCGGAGCGGGTCACGCGGGCCCGAAGGGCCGCGCCGCCGCGCGCGGCTACGGCGCCCGGATCATCGCGGAGAACGTCGCCGCCGGCCCCTGGACGGCGGGGCAGATCGCCGCCGCGTGGGCCGGGTCGCCCGGACACGCCGCCAACATGGGCCTCGGCCCGGTGCGGGATTTCGGCCTCGGCCTGGCGCGCGACGGGTCCGGAACGGTTTACGGGGCCGGCGTTTACGCCGCCCCGCGCTGATCCCGGCGCCCTCCGCCGGGAAGCTCGCAAGCGCGCCGGCCCCGCGGCGGGGCCGGCCATCCGGCCACGACATGGGCGCGGGAGGGGATCGGCAACGCCGTGGCGGCAGCCGATTGATCTCGTCCGCCGCCCGCCTCATACTGCGCCGGGCGCAAGACGGGAGCTGGCCGCGAATGAGATTCTTCCTCGACACCGAGTTCGTCAACGCCCGAGGCAGGATCTTCCTCGTCTCGATCGGGATCGTCGGCGCCGACGGGCGGGAGCTTTACCTCGAAAACGCCGAGTTCGACCGGTTCGACCTCTGCGACGCGTGGTTCCGCGAGAACGTGCTTGGCAAGCTGTCAGGCGCCGGCTTCTCGGCCTCGCGCGCCGAGATCGCGGACCGGGTCGGGGACTTCCTTCTCGGCCCGGGTCCGGAACCGGAGATATGGGCGCACTACGCCGCCCACGACTTCGTGGCGCTGTGCGACCTTTACGGCGGCGTGCGGGCGTTGCCGGCCGGGATGCCGAGGTTCTGCATGGACAGCAAGGCGGCGGCGGTCCTCGCCGGGACGCGGCTGCCGAGCCAGACCGGAACGCCGAACGAGCACCACGCGCTCGTCGACGCGCGATGGGGCAAGGTCGCCCTCGCCGCGCTGGGCGTGCCGTTCGCCGCCCCGGACCCGGAACGGGATCACCTGCTTCCTGACGCCGAAGCCGGCGGCCCGTCGCCGTGACGCGAGCTCGGGACGAGATCCGGGAGCGGCTGCGGCGCAACGGCCGGCTGGCCGCCGCGGAGCTGGCGCGCACGCCGCTCTGGCGCGGCCAGCGTCGCTCCGGCGGGGTGGAGACGCGCCTCCCCTCGATCGCCTTCGGGACGCGCGAGGCGGCGACGATCTACGCCGAGAACCCGAACGACCGGACGTTCGCCGAAACGGAAACGTCCCCCTTCGTCGCGCCCGCCGTCCTCGAGCCGAGGCGCGCCGTGTTCGCGCCCTTCCCGCCGGGGGAGGGGGACCCGTTCCTTGACATGGACGTGGTCGACCTGGTTCTCGGGCCGGACGCCGTCGCGCGGATGACCCGGGACCTGTCCGCCGCCATGTCCGAGACGGCCGCCTGGGAGGGGATCGTCGCCGAGACCGGGTTCGCCGACCCGGCGGAGGCGCTGCTCGCCTGGGGAGGCGACCCGTCACGCATGCCGCCCGTCCTGACCCATGAGGCGCTCCGGCTGCCGTGGTTCGTCTCCGCGCTGGTCCGCGTCGGATACGACGCGGTCCTGACAGGGGGCTGCGGCGCCAACGCGCTCGAGGACGAGTGGCACGCCCTGGATCCGGAAATCGTCCGGACCGGGTTCGCGGCCGTTCGTGACGTCTCCCGTCGTCGGGACGCGACCCTCGCGGCCTTCGCGGCCGTCCGTGACGGCGAGGAGCTCGGGGACCCGTTCGGGTTCTGCCCGGAGCTGGAGTTCTTCGAGGACGAGACCGATCCCCCGGGGGGCTGGAGGGCGGCGCGGATCCCGGTCGCGGCCATCTTGCGGCGGGGCGATCACCCGGGCATGGTTCTCGACGGGGAGACGCCGGCGGAGGCGGCGACCCGTTGGGGGATGGTGGAG
>QFNI01000004.1 GCA_003240775.1 Mesorhizobium amorphae
GCGGCAGGCCGAGGCCGCCATCCTCTCGACGGTTGATGCACCAAGAGGCGTAGAAGTGGCGCAGCGCGTGGAGGCCGGGGTACTTGGCTGCCAGGACTGGGTTCCCCTCGTCATCGAGCTCGTCGGTCTCGACCGTGATGCCAGCGGCGACCTCGGCGCGTTGCAACCCCCGGCGCACGATGTTGTTGAGCTGCTCCACCCGCCCTGCCCCGTTCGGAAACACGAGATCGAGCACCAGGATGGGGTTGCCGTCCCGATCTACCTTGCCGCTCGGCCGGCGCGGGCAGGTCATTTTCCATTCCCTCAAGGCACTGATAACAATCGGCGGTGCTGGCACTGTGCGCTCGCTCGTCTCCGACTTGGGCGGGCCGATCTTGTTGAAGCGGTCGGCGCGCTGATGAACACGGATTTCGCGCTTGTCGAAATTCACAGCGCTCCACGGCAGCCCACGAAGCTCTGAGGCGCGTAGACCGGTGAAGATCGCAGTCAGCAACAGAGGGCGCCAGCGGCCCTCTAGGGCCCCAACGAGCGCCTTCACCTCTTCGCGGGTTGGAATGTCAGATCCGATTTTAAGTCTGCCCTTCTGGCGCCTCTCCTGTCGGCGTTCACCATTCTTCCGCCGGCCGCGTATGTCGCGCACCACGTTCCGGGCAGTGAGACCCCTCTCCTGCGCGTCGGATAGTAGCGAGCCTAGGCTGACTAGCACCTTTCGAACCATCGCCGGCGAGCGGCCGCCTTCGCGGAGCTGATCCTCGAAAGCGCGAACAACTGGCACATTCAGGGTATTCAGTTTCACTGGACCGATGAAAGGTTTGATGTGGTGATCAATGTGGGAACGGTAAGAGTCGACCGTTGTGCGCTCGAGCCCCGCCGCTTCCGCCGAGGCCAACCAGAAACGAGCCGCCTTCTCCACTGTCACGCTCTGGCTATCGGCTGTATGGGTGCCCTCCCTGACCTCTACGGAGGCAGTGGCGGCAAAGGCGTCCGCCTCCTTCTTCAGCCGGAATGTTTTCAGGCGACGCTTGCCCTGACCGTCAATATAGTCAACAACCCAAGACGATCTCGTCTCTCCATTCGGTGCTAACCAGCTTCGCTTGCGAACAGACAATACCTTATTCCTCGCGCCTTAACCCGGATCTATCCAGCAATCCCTGCAACGAGGACATAATATCATCATTTGAGATCGTATCGCCTCTAGCACCACTGTTAAGCGCTTTTGAAAATAAACCGATAATGAGATTTAGTGTTTCAATCTTTGCTTCTGATGCATGTAATTTCAACTCGAAAGTGCGCGCAAGATTGCGCTGTGACTCCAAGAGTACGTTGATATTATACCACTGAGTTAAGCGAAAGATGATTTCAGAGTTTACCGAGCGGCCCTGATCTTCAGCAACCTTCTTGATGTCGTCACGCAAGCTGTCAGGCAGACGTAAGAGCACTTGGTTTGTTAGTGGGGCTGACTTCGCCATCTGCAAGGCTCCTTTCCAGCGTTGAAGCCAACACAACGTCGTTGACCGCAATGCTATCATATGCTACATATTGATTAAGGAATAATACGAACTTGGCTCAATAGCTTCATAGGCTCTGGAGATAGGTGATGGAAGACGGGAGTAATGAACCTGCGGAGGAAACACTCGACCTCCTGTGGGGTGCACAGGAGATCGGAAAAATGATTGGGCGCACCCCCACGCAAACTTTTCATATGCTGCGTTCCGGGAAGCTGCCGGCCAAGCAAGTTGGTGAGCGCTGGGTCGCTTCCAAAGCTAAGCTTATCGCGTTTTTCAATGATGGTGTTCAATAGACTGCGCCCTGCCTAAGAGGTTGCACCATGGGGCACCCACTCATCAATCAGCTCGTAGATCGGGCTGAGATCGAGGTAGCGCCGGTCGAGCTTGCGCCCGATGTCGGTGGCGCTTGCGTCGTGGATTGCTGCAACCATGGCTTCCAGGCTGACGGGGATGAACGGCAGGATGCTGTTCTGCTCGGTGGTCAGCAGGCTTTGGTACTCCGCGATCGTCGTCGCCATCTCGCTGTTCTGCGTGGGCGCGATGACGATCATGTGCCCCCGCTCGAAGTGGCGGTGGTCGTGCACAGTGCTGAAGCACAGCGCGTGCTCGGCCAGGAACTGGCGCATTCTAGGCAGGTGGAGCAAGCCCGCCTTGGCGTTGATGAAGAGGCCGGATCGCTCGGCGATGTCGAGTGTCTGCGGCGTGAACGGGTTGGCCGTGGCGACGGGGCTCTCCGCGTATTTCACCTCGATGCCGATCATGCCGGAGACGCCGTCCGTGGCGGTGTAGGTGATGAGGGCGTCGAGGGCTGTTCCGTCCCCGATGTAGGCGGGATCACCCCTGCCCGGCGAGGTCTCGAAGTACACTCCGTCGACCGCGCGGATACCGATGCCGAGCAAGTGACTGAGTACGGTGGCGGCGAGCGCCATATCGAGCTTGAGGGGTCCGAGCAGGTTGAAGGTGAGTGCGCTGGAGGAGAGCAGGTTCTCCCACAGTCGCGCCTCGTCCATCAGCGCGCCCCGTTCGCGATAGGCGAGCTCGCGGCGGACCAGGCGGGCGATGTCGGGCGAGAGGTAGTTGTAGCCCGCGCGGGCTGCCTGGGATGCGAGCCGGCTGCCCAGCGGCACGGCCCCCTCACCTGCCCGGACATACTCGCCCATAGGCAGCTTGTTCTTCTCGCGCCACACAGCCTGCAGCATGCGGGCGCAGGCGCGGAAGCGGGTGTCGGCGGGCTCGTGCACGTGGAACCGAGTGCGGATGTCGGCTGGCGGCAGTGGCAGGTGTCGGGCTGAGGCGACGGGATACATGCGGGTGCGATCTCCTCTGATGAGGATACGCTATTCGCGACTGCCGCCTGCAAGTTCACGACACGGTGGCGCCCGTCGCTCTGCGCGGTCAAGTCAAATCACGCTATTAGCATCATTGTCTATAATAGGGGTCAGAAAGTAATGTTTGATTATTCCAGCGCATAGCGTCGATCATTTTTGATTATTCAAGTCGTAAACGGCTTGATGTTACGCAGTATTCCAAGCCTGTAGCTGCGATCGTTCGCGATTCTACTTATATCTATCCTGATGTACCTCACCACTCCCTACAGGAATTCTGGAAGTGCTCGCACCCAGAGCATCAGGCCCAGGCCGGGCGTCGAGGTGCGCGGGTCCTGGATCGCGATCTTCTCGGAGGGATCGCCTTCCACCAGCTCCTTCAGGCTCTTGGGCGGGTTCGTCACTTCCTGCGAATCGTAGATCACGGCGAAATAGCCGTAGTCGTAGGGCAGGAAGGTCTTGTCGTCCCAGCCACCGGGAACCGCGATCCCCTCGGGCGAGAGGCCGTGCGGCGCGAACAGCCCGCTCGCTTCGGCTTCCGCCGTCAGGCTCGTGTCGAGGCCGAGCACGATGTCGGCCTGGGTCGCCGCGCCTTCGACCTTGAGACGGTTGAGAAGTGCCGCGCCATCCGCCACGGACACGAAGCGCAGATCGCACTTGCACTCGGCCTCGAAGGCCTTTTCCACCTGGGGGCCAGGGCCCCATTCGGCGGTGAAGCTCTCGTAGGTGTAGACGGTGAGCGCGTCTTGCGCGGCCACCGGCGCCACGCCGAGCGCGAGCAGGGCAAGGCTTGCGGAAAGGATAGATTTCATCAGCGCCTCCTTGTTCGGAAAGGAAGGCGCCGGTTCCACCGTGGAAGCCTGGAAGCGTCTAATCCCTCCGCCGGTATGAGCCGGATCAGGTTCAGCGGGTTGGCGGAAGAACCGCCTCTCAGCCGGTCCGCTTGGGCAAGCGGCCGGCACCCCGTTAGAGCGAGGGGAGACATAGTCCCCGCCCCGGCAAAGAACAAGCTTTGCCGGGGCGGGAGGTTGGGGAGGAACTAGAGCATTTCCAGCAAAAGTGCGAAGCGGTTTTGCGTCCGGAAATGTCTAGCGGCGCGGCGTGTCGCGATAGGCTTCGCGACGGCGGGTCTGGGTAAGAATCAAGCCCTTGCGGGCTTCCCTGTCGCCCGTCAGCGCGGCAGCCCGGAACACTTCCTCCGCCGAGTCGTAATGCTCGAGCGCCAGGTAGGAATAGCCGCGCAGCACCATCAGGCCCGTCAGTTCGGGCGCGATGCGGGCGCGCTGGTCGAGGGCGGAGATCGCCTCCGCATAGCGGCTCGCCTCGAACAGGCTGTTGGCGCGCGCCGCCAGAAGCGAGGTCTGCAGCTCGGTCGAGCGCCGCGGGCTCTGGGGTGCGCGAATGGCCGAGACGGCCGCCTTGTCGGTCAGGCCGGCCTCAAGATAGGCGAGGCTCTGGCCGTAGGCCGCGTCTTCACGATCCTTGGCCGACTCCGACAAGAGCGCGCGGTCGAAGGCAAGGGCTGCCTCCATCGGGCGGCGGCGATCCATCAGGCACCAGCCGCGGGTGAGGGCCGCGCGCGGCGAAAGCCGCTCGGGGTTCACCGTGGTCGTGCAGCCGCGCGTGTCGCCCCCGCCGCCCGACGCTTGAACGCGCGGGGCGGTCTCGGTGGTTTCCGTGCGCTGCACGCGCGCCTCGCGCCTCGGCTGCACCTCGGGCGCGGCCTGCCCGGGATACTGCGCCGGGGCTTGGTACTGCACAGGCTGCTGATACTGCACGACGGGCGCGTTCTGCACCGGCGCCTGATACTGCACGGCAGGCGGATATTGCGTGGCCATCCCCTGCGCCATCGGCGCTGCCGGATACTGCTGTGTCGCTGCGGGATATTGCTGAGGCGCGGGGTATTGCTCGGGATACTGCGCGGCGAGGTTCGCCTGTCCCGGCGCCACATATTGCGCGACCGGCGGATACTGCGTCACGGCCTGATTCTGGCCGGGAGCCTGTTCGCCCCCCACTGGGCTTTGCGCGACGGGCTGTCCCTGCGCCATCCCATCCGTGGAATAGGCGCTGAGCGCATTCGCGCCGTAGCGGTTGGGGTCCATCTGCACGGGCTGGCCCGCGATCGGTGCCAAGCCCGGCGCGAGCGGCCGTGGCGTCAGCGGCTCGGGCTGACCCACGGTCGCGATGCGCTGCGAGCGGCCCGCCCAGATCTGCTGCACCACGCGCACGCCGGCCTGGTCGCCGAGCTTCCAGTGCATCAGCGCCAGCCCGTAGGCCGAGGGCTCGTCGTCCGGCTTCCAGCCGAGGGCCGTGCGGAACCATTGGGCGGCGGTGGGAAACTGGTTCAACGCGTCCGCATACCAGCCGAACTGCTGGGCAGCGGCGGCGTCGCGCGATTCCGCCACAGCGCCCGCGATCTGCGCGAGCTTCTGCTCGGGAATGTCGAGCGGCGGCACGATGGCCAGCATGTTGGCGACGGCCGCCATGTAGACCGCGCGCGTGTCGTCGTTTTCCGAGCGCCAGTCGACGAGCGCCGCTTCCGCCTCCACCGGCCGCCTGAGCGCGATCAGCGCGAGCGCCAGGCCCTGGCTCGACTGCGCGGTGTCCTCGGCCTCGTCGGCGCGGCGGAACCAGGTCTCGGCATCCGCCGCCCCGTCGCGGCGGATATAGTACCAGCCGAGCAGCAGCGAATCCGATGCCTTGTTCTCCTCCTCGGCCAGACGCTTCACGGTGGCGAGGTCGGCGGGCGAAACCCGCAGCTTGGGGTCCGCGCCCGCATCCGCGAGCGACTGGCGCGCCAGGTCGTTGCGGACGGGCGTGAAGTCCTGGTCCGCGCCGGCGCCCTGTTCGGCCAGCGCAAGCAGGGCCTCCACATCGGCGCGCGGCAGGGTGCCGACGGATTTCTGCACGGTGGCCAGCCGCTCGGCTGGGTCGGAACAGTTCTGAAGCACGTAGCGATACGCGTCGAGCGCGCGCTCGGGCCGCTCGGTGCTGGCGAAAGCTTCCGCGACCCGCCAGAGCACGTCGACATCGCCGCAGGTGAGGAGCGCTGGCGAAGCGGAGGCCTCGCGGATCACGGTCTCGAACTGCTTGAGGTTCGAGGCGTTGACGATGCGCTGGCGCGTTTCGCCGAGCGCCAGGCGGTCGAGCAGGTCCTGGGGCGGCGTCCAGCCGGGCTCCGCCGCCTGTCGGTCGGCGATGGCCTTGCGCACTTCGGCCATGCGGCCTTTGCCGTAGAGGCGCCACATGTTGTCGAGCTGCTCGTCCACCACGGCAGGCTCGGCCAAGGGGTCGGCGGGCGGCTCCCAGCCGGGATAAAGCGCGCGCAATCGCGCGATCTCGGCTTCCAAACGCTTGGTGTCACCCTGGCGCGCGAAATAGCGCAGCGCGGATTCGTCCACCTGCGGGTTCCCCTGCGCGTCGGTGGGCAGCGGCGTCGCCTGGCCCACCACGGTGGGCACAGCGGGCGAAGGCGCGGGCTCGGCGGGTTCTGCGGCGGGCTCCGCATCGACCTGTGCCTGCGCGAGCGGGGCGGGCGCGGCCGGCCCCTGCGGCGGCACCTGGGTCGCGCCGGGCACGGTGATCCCCTGCGCCACGGAGGCGAAATGCCCGCCGCTCGACGAGAAGTAGATGGCCGTGCCGACGAGGAGGATGGCGACAGACGGTCTCATAGGCACTCCGCATGCCGGCTTCGCGCGAAGGACAGCGCCAGAAGCTGAAGAGTGGAAGGGTAGTAGGCCGTGGCCGAAAGTGTCCGCAGCTCGGCGGGGATCGGCGTCTTGTCGAGCAGGCAGGCGCCGAGCGCCGGGATGATGCGGTAGCCGGGGTCGGCCAGCGTCTCGCCGGTCGCGCCGTCGGGCTTCACGGTGCGCACGGCGCCTTGCCCGTTGCTCATGTTTTCGAGCATGGGGGCGAGCAGGTCGCGCTCGGTGCGGCCCGCGCGCATGAGATAAAGCGGCACGCGGATGGCGTTGTAGGCGAACTCGGCCGGAAACCCGTCGGCGGGCACCGGCCGCGTGTGCACCGAGAGCCAGTCGGGCGGCAGGCCGGTCTCGCCCATGCGCGCCTGCGGCAGGAGGGCCGCGCCGTCGCTTTCCACGCGCTCCCACGGCCCCTCGGGCCACAGGCGCTGCAGCACCGGAAATGCTTCCCACACCCAGTAGGAGGGGTTCACCACCGGCCCGTCCGGGCGGTCCGCGCGGCCGAAGCCCGCAGCCGCCGGCATCAGGAGCAGGCGCCCCCCGTCCTCCTTCAGCGTGTGCTGGGCGATGGCCGAGGCGAGCGCCTGGCCCGCTGCCAGAAGGTCTGGCCGGTTCCAGGCGTCGCCCGCGAGGCCCAGAGCATAGGCGATCAGGATGTCGCCATCGGTGGCGTTGTTGGGGTCGGTCACATGCGGCGAGGCGCCCGGCTCCCACTTCCAGACCGCCAGCCCGTCGTCGCGCAACAAAAGCTCGGTCCGGGTGAAGCTCCAGATCAGGTCGAAATCCGCCTGCGCGTCCGCGAACACCGCAAGCAGGAGCCCGTAGCCCTGGCCTTCCGAATGGCTGATGCTGCCGTTCGCGTCATCGATGATGCGGCCGGACACGTCGAGGAAACGGCTCTTGTAAAGCGTCCACTCATCCGGGTTCACGCTCGGCGCAGCCAGTGCCGGAACACCCGCCATCAGCGTGCCCGCAAACAGGAGGGAGGCGAGCAGGCGTTTCACGAGCGCCGCCCGAGCACGGAGAGCAGGAGCGCCGTCGCGAGGCCCAACCCGACCGCGAAGCCGCCCAGCGCCATGGAATAGCCGAGCACGTTGGCAGACAGCCAGTTGGCCGCGATGAGCCGGTAGTTGGCGAGCGAGGGCGGGGCCGCATCCACCAGCCTGAAGTCGCCCACCGGCACGCTGCCCAGCCGGTTCGCGGTGGAATTGTAGGTGGTGATCTGGCCTTCGAGCTCGGCCCAGTTGGACTGGCGCACGAGTGCCGCCGTGCCGTCGGAGAGCGCGGTGGCGCTGGGCGCGGTGAAGATCGTCCAGGTCGCGTTGCCGCTCGGGCTCCGGCTCTGGGCGACGAGCAGGCTCGCCTCGCCGCCGGGCGTGTATTCGCCCAGCGCCTGGGGACGAAGCTGCAGCGAAGCCGACGACAGGCCGAAGGTGCGGTCGAGCCAGTCCTGGAACAGGCTGACCTGGCCGCGCCAGTCGCTGCCGCTCAGCTGGTCGCGCCAGCGCTCGAAGGTCTCGTCGTTGCGCGCAATATCGTCGGTGGCGTTCACCGTGTCCGTGCTCCAGGTGGTGCGGGCGTCGGGGGCCACGCCCACCTGCGTCAGCACCTCGGGCGCAAGGCTCGCGATCGGCCCCACGAACATCGCGTCGCGGTCGGCGGCCGCCGCGGGCGACACATTGGGATCGATGTCGATCGGCCGCCCCGCCGAAACCGACATGCGCGCGAGAAGCGTCGCGGCCGACGCGAAGTTGCCGATGTCGGTGCGGTCGATCAGCAGGGGCACCGCCGTGGGCGAGCGCCCATAGGGTGCCGCCGTGCCGCTCAGCCCAGCAAGATTCGGGATCTGCCGGATGCGCGCGAAGTCGGGCATCTGCCATTCGGTGGTGTCGAACAGGACGAAGCGCCGCTCGGGGAGGGCGGTGGTGCCGGGCGTGCAGACGGCATCCGCCTGCGTGATCAGCACAGCCTCGAGCGCTATCGTGTTCACGCCGGGCTGGAAGTGGCGCAGCGGCACCTTGATCGGCAGGTGCCGCAGGATCGCGCCGCCATCCGACACGATCGGCACGGTGGAAGCGATCGAGCCGTTCACATAGAGGTCGATGCGGCTGCCCGGCTCCACATCCGTGGCATAGGCCGCATCGAGGAGCAGCGTCGCCTCGCCATAGGCCTGCGCGAAGAAGTCCGACGGCACGCCGACGGCGAAATCCGTGCGGAAGCGGCGGCCCGAGAATTCCTCGGTCGGGATGCCGAGATCGGCGAAGGGGATGCGGGTGGCCGAAAACAGCATCGGCGGCTCGGGCGTGCGCCAGGCCTTGGTCGCAATCACCACGCGCTGCGCTTCGCGCCCGCGGTCGAGCGGCCGGATCACCTCTTCCACGGCCGCCGCGATGGCCGGCCAGGTCGGCCCGGTGACGAGAATGGCAGGCCCGAGCGGCCCGTCCGCCAGAACGGATGCCCCGCCCGCCGCATTCGCCGGCAGGTCGATGCCCGCGCTTTCGAGTTCGCCCGGCGTTCCCACAAAAACGGACACCTCGCCCGGCCCGGCGCGGGGGCCGGGCTCCGTGCGGATCGAGACCGACTGGTTGGGCATGTCGGCCGTCAGCGCCAGCGCTTCCGCGAGCCGCATGACCGGCGTGGTCGCGCTGGTGTTGAGCATGCCCGGCACCACGAAGTTGAGCCGCGTCTCGCCGTCCGCATCCGTGCCGACGGCGCGCACATCGTCCAGGCTCACCATAGTCATGGCGTCCGGCGCCGCGAATTCGAGGAAGGTGCGCGTGGGGTCGAGCTCGGTCCAGAGCTCGTAGGTGGATTGCGTCGTGCAGTCGGTGCGGTGGCGCTGGGCGATGGAGATCTCGACCTCGTTCCAGCCTTCGCGCAGGAGCCCTGCGCGCAGGTCGCCGCCGATCGTCTTCACACCGTCGGGCGAGGCGACCGGCTCCTCGGCCAACACCTCGCCGTTGAGCCGGAAGTCGAGCCTGGACGCTTCGGGCGCGATCACCACCGAATTCTGGTAGCCGATGCTCAGCCGCGCGGGCGAGGCAGCCTGGGCGCGCGTCAGATAGATCGACCATGTGCGCCGCTCGCGCTCGCCCGAGAGGGTGAGCTTGCCGGTGGGCAGCAGGAAGCGGCGGCCTGGCCCGGCCTGCGTCTGCGCGGGCTGCGCAGCTGTGATCGTGGGTTGCGGAGCGGGCGCGGCGGGTGCGCTCGGCGCTGGCTGCGCGGCCGGTCGGGTCGGCGCCGGTTCGGGCGCGGGCTCCGCCGTGCGTGGCTCGGGCGCAGGTGCCGGGGCTGCGGGCCGCGGCGGCGTCGTGGCCGGCCTGGGGGGTGTCGGCGCGGGCTGCGCGGGGCGTGGGGCAGGTGCAACAGCCGGCGCCTGGGGGCGCTCGCCCGTCATGTCGAAGGGCGTGGAGCCCGATTGCGACCAGGCGGCACTTCCGAGCAGCAGGAGCGCCAGCGCCGCGAGGGGAGTGGTGCGGGTCACGACACACCTCCCGCGAGCTGGCTCTGCTGCGGCTTCGGCGCGGTCGCCTCGGTCTTGCGGATGTTGCGCACGAAGTACACGAGCCCGCGATAGGTCTGGTAGAAAGCGAGCCTGAGGAACCAGAAGGTGCCGCGCAGGAGCCCGGGATTGCCGCGCCGCGAAAGCTGGAACTGGGTCCACTGGTCGCTGTTGGCGAAGATCAGGTCGGCGATCTGCTTGTGGTCGGTGGCCGTCTGCGGCTGGTAGCGCACGCCCACGAAGGCGCCGCCCGGCGTGCGCTCGAAGTTGCGCACCGTGATCGGCAGCGTGCCTTCGGTGCCGTCCGACAGCATGGTGAAGGACAGCGTGCCGGACTGGTCGAGCGTCGGCTCGTTCATGGCGCCCGTGACCTGCACGCGCGCGCCCTGCACCGACACGTCCTCGATGGTCGCCTTATAGGTCTGCTCGCCCATCTTGAAGGTGGCGCGCCGGCTCACCCGCACCCGGCGGAACGCGGCCTTCTCGCCGCGCTCGGACACCACGCCGAGCGCACATCCCGCCATGATGAGGTTGAGCACGTTCCACGCGCCCACGACCAGCGTGACATCGGCCCGGTATGGCTCGTTCCACACGCGCCAGATCGTGACGCCGACCGCAATCACCAGGATGAAGAAGATCACGAAGAACGGCATCGCGATCTCCGAGAGACGCGAATAGGCGATGGATTCGTCCTTGGCCGTGACCTTGAAGGTCGGCTTGCGCGGGTTGAGGATGACCGACACGCAGGCTGGCAGAAGGTGGATCGTCTGCACGTATTCGTAGAGCTCGGAGATCCACGGCCAGCGGAACGACCCGTAGAGGTAGTTCTGCATCATTAGGTTCACGAGCATGTAGGACAGCGTGTAGGCCATGAACTCGCCGCCCGAGGCCGTGAAGATTTCGAGGTCGAGGAACAGGTAGCAGAGCGGCGCGACGAGAAAGATCGCGCGCGGAAACGGAAACAGCCAGAACAGCGTCGACGACATGTAGCAGAGCCGCTGCGGCACCGAGAGGCCGCGCTTGAGCGGCGGAAAGCGGAAGCGCAGGATTTGCAGCATCCCTTGCGCCCAGCGCGAGCGCTGGCCGATGAAGGACGCGAAAGTGGCGGGCTGGAGCCCCGCGATCAGCGGCTTGTCGATGTAGATCGAGTGCCAGCCGCGCCCGTGCAGCGCGAGCGCGGTTTCGCAATCCTCGGTGATCGAGACGCCCGAGAAGCCGCCGGCTTCCTCGAGTGCCTTGCGGCGCAGCACGGCTGCCGAGCCGCAGAAGAAGGTCGCGTCCCACTTGTCGAGCCCGCGCTGGATCACGCCGTAGAACATTTCGTTCTCCGACGGCATCCGCTCGAAGGTCTGGAGGTTGCGCTCCACGGGGTCGGGGTTGAGGAAGAAGTGCGGCGTCTGCACCAGGAAGAGCTTGGGGTCTTCGGCGAAGTAGCCCACCGTCTCCAGAAGGAAGTCGCGCGCGGGCGCGTGGTCGGCGTCGAACACCACGATCAATTCGCCGCTCGACTGGCCGAGCGCGTTGTTCATGTTGCCGGCCTTGGCGTGCTCGTTGCGCTCGCGCGTCAGGTAGCGGCAGCCGAGATCGGCCGCGAGCTGCTGCAGCTCGATGTGGCGCTGCTCGGCGGCGATGGCATCAGCCACCTTGGCCGCGTTGCGCTTCTGCACGGAGCCGCCGTCGTCGAGCAGCCACACGGTGAAGCGGTCGGCGGGGTAGTCCATGGCCTTGGCGGCCGCCATGGTGTTGGCGAGAAGCTCGGCGTCCTCGTTGTAGGTGGGAATGAACACGTCCACCGTGGGCAGCTTCGAGCGGTCCACCGGGTCCTTGGCGCGCGAGCGGCGCGGCGCGAGCGGCTGCGCCACCACGAAGAGCGAGAGCGCGAGCATCATCACGCTGTACATCTCGGCGGAATAGAGCAGGAAGCCCGGAATGAAGTTCTCGGGCTGGTTGATGGGCGGCAGGGTCGAGGTGGTGCGCCAGTAGACGTAGCGCAGCACGATGGTGGTGCCGAGCGCGAGCGAGATCAGCCGCCACACGCCTTCGGGGCGCACGAGCTTCAGCACCATCATCGCGATCACGATCGACACGCCGGTGATGAGCTGGCCCTGCAGGCTGATGGGCATGGTGATGAGGCCGATCAGCCCCACCGAGAACAGGGCCCAGAGCAGGATCATCAGAGCTTTGCGCATTGGCCGGAACTCCAGTTGCGCGGTCTAGCCGCCACAGCGCCCTTTATGCGCCTGCCGACAGCAACGAGCCGGTCACGCTGCGGAAGAAAGCGTGCTCCTATAGAGTTAGAGGATGCTTAATGGCCGGTTAAACTCGGCAGCGGGGCGCAAGCTATTTCGCAGCAGAAAGCGAGTACCCGAAAGTTCGGCGAAGCCTGCTTGCCCAGCGGCAACAGTGCACAGCGGCGGAGCTGGCACCTGCACCCCTGCGGCCTGCCAATACTTTGTGCAGATTTCCGTTCGACACGCTGTGAAGCGGATGCGCAACGCCGTTCGGCCACCGCTTGGCGTGCGGCGGCTTCGCTCGAATCGGAGAGGGGACGGTGGCCCGTCAGGCCGGGGGCAGGGGAACCCGGACGCTGGAAGTGCCGGGCACCGCATCGCCCGAAACGGGTTGGACGTTTGCGGGCGCCGCCGCGCCGGGCGGCAGGGGAACGCGGGGGCCGATCGGTGCCGGCACCGCCGGAGGCGGCACCGATTCCTGCGGTTGCGTGCTCACCGCCGGACGGCTGCGGCGCGGGGCGGTCGCCCGCGGCACTGCGCGCGGCCCTTCGGGCACGATGCGCGCGAGCCCCAGATCGCCCGTCGGATACACGTCGCCGCGCTCGGCCACTTCGGCTTCGAGCGGGGTGCCCAGCGGGTTCCACGCGAAATCGCGGAAGAAGCTGGTCATGGTGTAGCTGTACATCATGCGCAGCAGGCTTTCCTCGCTTGCCCCCATCCGGCAGAAGCGCAGGCGGATCTGCACCGCGCCGCCGTTGCGGAAGAGGTTGCGCGAGTTGCCGGCGGCCGAGATCGTCTGCCAGCCATACATGCAGAGATCGCTGCCCTGGCCGCGCGCCATCGCATAGCCGAACGGCCCATAGCGGTTGCGCACGAAATAGGGTGAGGGGCGCAGGGCCACGCCGGGCATCACCGCGCGCGCTTCCGTGCGCCAGTTGGTGGGCGGCAGGAAACCCTGCGAGGGCAGCGTGCTGCGCCCGCTCGTGCGCCAGTCCACCGGCCCGTAGAGCTGCACGGAGAAGTGGTTCTGGCCCGGCGTCTGCGCGTTGGTTTCCAGGAAGATGCGCTGCTCCACCGCGTTGCCGTAGCGCCGCTCTGTGACCGAAAGCACCGCGGGACCGCCGGGATCGGGCAGCACGAAGGCGCGCTCGGCGGACAGGGCCTCGGTCAGCGAGGAAGCGTTCTGGATCTCGGCCGGCGTGCCGCAGGCCGCAAGCATCAGCATTCCCCCCACAGCGGCTGTGGCGAGAAGCGGACGGATGATCCTTCTGGCGATCGGGCGGTGCAAGGCCGGCTGCCTTCCCCAACGATGGTGGTTCACGGTGATGGTTACGGCGCGCAACTTGCGCGAAACAGGAGCGCGGGCCGGAAATACTCGCGCCCACCCTCCCGCGCACCCGGTTCTGCTTGCCCGGCATGCGCTCCATTGAGCCTGGCCCCAGCGCGCTTTCGCGCCATTGACAGGTGCCGGCCTTGGCTTCACCAAGCGACGGTTTTCTCGACGCCGGAGAGCATGGTTTTCCCGTGAAGCGCTATTCCGCCCTGAGCCTTGCCCGCGAGGGCCTGCGCGGCCATTCCGGCTGGGCCCCCGCCTGGCGCGACGCCACGCCCAAGCCCGCCTACGACGCCATCGTCATCGGCGGCGGCGGCCAGGGTCTCGCGACCGCCTACTACCTCGCCAAGAACCACGGCATCACGCGCGTGGCCGTGATCGAGAAAAGCTGGCTCGGCGGCGGCAACACGGGCCGCAACACCACCACCGTGCGCTCCAACTACTTCTATCCCGAATCCGTCGCGCTCTACGATTTCTCGCTCAAGCTCTACGAGGGGCTGAGCCGCGAGCTGAACTACAACATCATGCTGTCCCAGCGCGGCGTGGTCACGGTGGCCCATTCCGAAGGCGAGATGGAGATCGCCGCCCGCATCGTGAACGCCATGCAGATCAACGGCACCGATGCCGAGCTCCTGGATCGCGCGGGCGTCATGAAGCGCGCGCCGCTGCTGAACGACGGGCCCGGCGCCCGCTATCCGATCTTCGGCGGCGTGTGGCAGGGCCGCGCAGGCGTCGCCCGTCACGACGCGGTGGCCTGGGGCTATGCGCGCGCGGCCGATGCCCTGGGCGTCGACATCGTGCAGAACTGCGAGGTCCTGGGCTTCATCGTCGAGAACGGCCGCTGCGTGGGCGTCGAAACCAGCCGGGGCGCCATCCGCGCGCCCGTGGTCGGCATGGCGGTCGCGGGCAGCTCCTCGATCCTGTCGGCAAAGGCCGGCTTCGAGCTGCCGATCCGCACGTTTTCGCTCCAGGCCATGGTGTCCGAGCCGGTCAAACCCTGCCTCGACACGGTGGTGCTCTATCTCGGCACCGGCACCTACCTGTTCCAGTCCGACAAGGGCGAGATCGTGGTCGGCGGCGGCATCGACCGCGTGCCGTCCTACGCCCAGCGCGGCAACCCGCCGGTGGGCGCCGGCGTGATCGCGGGGATGCTCGAGATGTTTCCCGCCTTCGGCCAGCTGCGCATGCTGCGCCAGTGGGCAGGCGCGGTCGATGTCGTGCCCGATTCCTCGCCCATCATCGGCCCCTCGCCTCTGCCGGGCCTCTTTCTCAACTGCGGTTGGGGCACGGGCGGCTTCAAGTCCATCCCTGCAGGCGGCACGCTTCTCGCCCACCTTCTCGCCAAGGGCGAACACCATCCGATCTCCAAGCCCTTCGACCTCGACCGCTTTCGCACCGGCCGCCTGGTGGACGAGGCGGCGGGATCGGGCATCGCGCACTAGGCTCCCACCATGCAGATCTTTCCCTGCCCCTTCTGCGGTCCGCGCGACGAGACCGAATTCACCTTCGGCGGCGAGGCCGGCAAAGTGCGCCCAGAGCCTGCCGCGGACGTGTCGGCCGAAACCTGGTCAGCCTTTCTCCACCGCCACCCCAACCCGCGCGGGGCGTCCCGCGAGATCTGGGTGCACAACACCTGCGGCGAGTTCTTTCTGCTCGAACGCGACACGGTGAGCCACGCGGTGTTCGCCAGCCATTCGCTGCGCAAGTCGGGGGAGGATGCGGCCACCCCGTCCGCCACCGCGCATGACGGCGAGACGCTCGGCACCCTGTCGCCGGGCTTCGACACCCAGACCAGCGAGACCGGCCTGTGAGCGCGCACCGCATCGGAAGCCAGGGCACGATCCCCTTCACGTTCGATGGAAGGGATTATCTCGGCCGGGCGGGCGATTCGCTCGCCTCCGCGCTTCTGGCCAACGGCGTCCGCGTCGTCGGCCGTTCCTTCAAGTATCACCGCCCGCGCGGCATCTGGGGCTTCTGGACCGAAGAGCCGAACGCGCTTTTGGACGTCTCCGAGAACGGCCGCACCAAGCCCAACCTGCGCGCCACCACCGAAATGCTGCGCGCCGGGCTTTCGCTGCGCTCGGTCAACGCCCACCCCACAGCCGAAGGTGACCGGTTCGGCGCGCTCGACCGCTTGTCGGCGTTCCTGCCCGCCGGCTTCTACTACAAGACATTTCTCTGGCCCGACTGGCACCGCTTCGAGCCGCGCATCCGCGCGATGGCGGGTCTGGGCACGATCGACCCCGCCTACACGCCGGAAGCCGATGTATCCACGCTCAACGCGGCCGTCGACACGCTCGTGATCGGCGCCGGCCCCGCGGGCCTTGCCGCGGCACGCGCAGCCCGAGGCAGCGTGATGCTGGTGGACGACCGACCCGAGCCCGGCGGCTCGCTTCTCTGGTGCGACGCCGAGATCGAGGGCCAGCCCGGCGCAGCCTGGGCAGCGGAAACCATTCGGGGGCTCGAAGCCGCCGGTCACACCGTGCTGTCGCGCACCACGGCCTTCGGCGTCTACGACGCCAATCTCGTTACGCTCTGGCAGCGCCGCGAAAACCAGCCCGACCGCCTCTGGCGCGTCCGCGCGGGCGAGATCGTGCTGGCCGCAGGCGCCATCGAGCGCCCGCTCGTCTTCCCCGACAACGACCGCCCCGGCGTGATGTCTTCGGAGGCAGCCCTCTTCTACCTCCGCCGCCACGATGTGGCCGTGGGCGAGCGCGTGACGGTCGTCGGCAACAACGACCGCGCCTGGAACACGGCCGCAGCCCTCGCGCGCACCGGCGCCCGCGTGATCCTGGCGGACACCCGCACAGAAAGCCTTCGCCCCGCCCCCGAAGGCGTGGAGCTGCGTCGCGGGGCGCGCGTGGAAGCCGTGCATGGCACAAAACGCGTCGAAGGCGTCTCGGTCGAAGGCCGCCGCCGCGAGGCCGACTGCGTGGCCGTTTCCGGCGGCTGGACGCCCACCGTCCACCTCTTCTGCCAGAACCGCGGCAAGCTGCGCTACGACGAGGAGCTTGCCGCCTTCGTGCCCGGCGATCCGGTTGCCGGCATGCGCGTGGTGGGTGCCGCGAACGGCACCTTCGTGCTCGGCGACGCGCTTGCCGAAGCCCACGGAGAGGGATCGCCCGCTCCGCGCGTTTCGGCCGGGGAGGGCAGCTATGCCGTCACCCCCCTCTGGCCCAAGCCGGCCAAGAAGACCCGCCAGTGGATCGACCTCCAGAACGACGTCACGCTGAAGGACGTCGAACTGGCCGCGCGCGAGAATTTCCGCTCGGTCGAGCACCTCAAGCGCTACACCACGCTCGGCATGGCGACCGACCAGGGCAAGACGTCGAACATGAACGGCCTGGCCGCGATGGCCGAGCTGACGGGCCGCACGATCCCGGAAACCGGCACCACCACCTACCGCCCGCCTTTCGTGCCCGTGCCCTTCACGGCGATTGCCGGGCGCCGGCGCGGGCAGCTCTTCAACCCCGTCCGCCGTCTCGTGCTCGAAGCCGAGCACCGCAAAAACGGCGCCGTCTTCCGCGAATATGGCGGCTGGCTGCGCCCCGCCTGGTATGGCCAGGGCGAAAAGGACGCGGCCGTCGCGCGTGAAGCGGAGCGCGCCCGCAACGCGGTCGCCATCCTCGACGGTTCGCCGCTCGGCAAGATCGAGGTGATGGGGCCGGGTGCTGCTGCCCTCGTCGACTTCAACTCTTACAACACGCTGTCCACGCTCAAGCCCAACCGCATCCGCTACGGCTTCATGCTGACCGAATCCGGCGTGGTCTACGACGACGGCGTGACGCTGAAGCTGGCCGACGACCACTATGTGGTTTCCTGCTCGTCGGGCCACGTGGCGGGCGTTTCCGCCCGCCTGGAGGAATGGCGTCAGGACCGGTTCGATCCCTCCCAGGCCTTCGTCCACAACGCAACCGCGCAGTGGGCGACGCTTTCCGCCTCCGGCCCCCGCGCCAAGGCGCTGGTGGAAGCGCTCGCGCTCGGCGTGAACCTTGACGACGCAAGCCTGCCCCACATGGCCTTCACGCAAGGCCGCTTCGGCGCGCATCCGGCGCGGGTCGCGCGCGTCTCGTTTACGGGCGACCGCTCCTACGAGATCTCGGTGCCGTCGCACGCAGCATCGGCCCTTCTCGCCGCCATGCAGGAGGCCGCGCGCCCGCTCGACGGCGGCGTGATGGGCTCGGAGGCGCTTCTGCTGCTGCGCGCCGAAAAGGGCTACCTGATCGCCGGCAAGGACACCGACGGCACCACCATGCCCCAGGATCTCGGCGTCTCCGGCCCGCGCCTCAAGCGCCGCGACGAGTTCGTCGGCAAGCGCTCGCTCTTCACCGAGGAAGCCGAGCGGCCGAACCGCGCCCAGTTCGTGGGCCTGGAAAGCGACCGCTTCCTGCCTGTCGGCGCGCACGGCGTGGAAAGCGCGAATGGCACCCGCCGCTCGATCGGCTTCGTCACATCGAGCTATCGCAGCCCGAGCCTTGGCCGTCCGATAGCGCTCGCGCTGATCGAGCGCGGCCTGTCGCGCATGGGCGAGACGATCGCGCTCGTGCATCTCGGCCAGAATTTCGAGGCCCGCATCGCAGCCCCTTGCGCGTTCGACCCCGAAGGAGCCCGCCTCAATGCTTGACCTGCCCAAGGACAGCGCGCTCCAGGCCAAATGGTCGCCCGCTCCCGACTGGAAGACGGCAGCACTCCACCGCGACGGCTGGACCGCGCGGCCCCTGGCCGGGCTTTCACGCTTCCTGGTCAGCGGCGATCTCGACGCCGCCCGCGCGCGCATCGCGCCCGATGCCACGGAAGTCGGCCTCGGCGCTGTCGCCACCAGCCTGCCTGTTCTCGCCCGCATCGCGCCTGACCGCGCGCTTTTCGTTCTGGAAAACGCTCCCGAGATCGTTCCCGGCTGGCACGACGGCGTGGCCGTCACTCCCGCCGACAGTCTTTATGCCGCATTCGCCCTCGAAGGCTCGCTCGTACGGGAAGTCCTGCGCGAAGCCACCGCAGCCCCGCTCGACGGCTCCAGCCGCTCCGCGGCTCTCTTGTTCGCCGGTCTTCCCGCACTGCTGTTCCGTCTGAACGAGACCGTCTACATCCACCTTGAAGCTCCGCTCGCCACGGCCCTCTGGCGATGGCTCGAAACGCGGCCGGACTAGGGGAGCGGAGGGAGAGGCCGCAAACACGGGATCGGCGCCATGAACGTGGAGATGACGCGCGACAGCGTCTGCATGGCCGACGATGTGGACGCGCCCCACACGCAAGGCTTCGCGCTTGCTCCAGGCGCAACTCTGCTCGACCTCGCGCAAGCCGTCGCCCGAACAGCCTATCTGCCGATGCCGAGCGACGCCTGGGGCTGGACCATCGAGGCGTCGGGAACCGTGATTGCCGTGCGCAAGGGCCTGCTGCGCCGATGGGTCGAGCCGCTGCGGGGTGACCCGTCCTCGGTGCCCCTCACCCCCGACACGTCCTTATGCGCGCTCTACGTCCGCCCGGGCTCGCCCTGGCGGGATGCGTAGCGCTAGCCCGTCAGGTCGGCTTGCGGACCAGAAGCACGATTCCGTTGGGATCGGACGTCCAGTGTCCCGTCACGCCGTCGAGCGGCTCCAGCTCATCGCGGGTGGGCCCGCCGAGTTCGGCGATCGCCGCGTCGGGATCGTCCGAGAACAGTTCCAGCCACACGTCGCCCTGGCTCTGGTGCGACACCCGGTCCAGCCAAAGGGTCATCTCGCCGAAGCGAAACGCGATGGTGTTCTCGCCCTCTCGAACGACCTCGAGCCCGGCACGCTCGCGATAAAAGGCCACCGTCTCCGCCCAGCGGAACAGCGGCACCTTGATCGCGATGTTTTTGCCAGGGGTTATCCTGGCGCGCCCCGCATCAACGCCACTCATCGGAGTGCCTCCCTGCCTGGCCGGTCATGTTCCCGCATCGCGACCCGCAGCCTTACTTGCCGATCACGCTGACGATGGCTTCGGCCACCGCGTCCAGCCGGTCGCCGGGCAGGCCCGCCACGTTGATGCGGCTGTCGTCCACCATGTAGATCGCATGGCCCTCGCGCAGGCGGGCGACTTCCTCGGGCCGCAGGCCCAGCCGCGAGAACATGCCGCGGTGGTGCGCCACGAAGTCGAAGCGGTCAGAATTCGAGCGCGCGCGCAGCGCGTCGGCCAGCCCCACGCGAAGCTCGAGCATCCGCAGGCGCATGGATTCGAGCTCGGCCTTCCAGTCGGCCCGCAGCGCTTCGTCGCCGAGCACGATGCGAACCGCGGCAGCCCCGTGATCGGGCGGCATCGAATAGGCGCCGCGCGCAACGCCCATCAGCTGGCCTGCCGCGATCCCCGCCGTGGCCCCGTCCTTCGCCATCACGATGGCCGCGCCCACGCGGTCGCGATAGACGGCGAAGTTCTTGGAGCACGAAAGCGCTACCGCCAGTTCGGGCACGCGCGAAGCGAGAAGCCGCAGGCCCGCCGCATCCTCTTCCAGCCCTTCGCCGAAGCCCTGATAGGCGAGGTCCACGAAGGGAAACAGTCCGCGCTCGACCACCAGATCGGCCACGGCCCCCCATTGCTCGAGCGAAAGATTGGCGCCCGTGGGGTTGTGGCAGCAGCCGTGCAGAAGAACGATGTCGCCAGCCTTGGCTTCTATCAGCGCGTCGATCATCGCATCGAAGCGCACCGAACCGGTCTCGGCGTCGAAATAGGGATACTGGCGGATCGCAAGGCCTGCCGCCCGCATCATCGGCTCGTGGTTGGGCCAGGTCGGGTCCGACAGCCACACCGTCGCATCGGGCTTGGCGCGGTGCAGAAGCTCGCCCAGGATGCGCAGCGCGCCCGAGCCGCCCGGCGCCTGCACCGTGCGGATGCGCTCCTCGTCAAAGCCCACGCCGAAGGCGAGTTCGGCCATGCCGCGGTTGAAGGCGATGTCGCCCGCGAGCCCCAGATAGCTCTTGGAGTCCTGCTCGGCGAAGAGCTTCTCTTCGGCTGCGCGCACGGCCCGCATCACGGGCGTGCGGCCCTGCGCGTCCTTGTAGACGCCCACGCCGAGATCAACCTTGTTCGCGCGCGCGTCCTCGCGCAGCATCCCGATCAGGGCCAGGATCTTGTCTGGCTTTGCGGCTTCCAGTGTCTCGAACATTGCGGCCTCATCGGGGGCGATTGGTTTTTCCGTCCGGCTCTAGCCCCTCGGGCGCCCTCAGTTCAAGCCGCAGACGGGCAGGGTGTGTTGCACCGGCGCACCATCCACGACCCTCTTTCGCGCTGCGGCATCCTGACCGGTGCGCAAGGGCAAGCTTTGAGCAACCATGCATTGGAAGCATCCGAAGCCATGGGCGAAACGACCGCGAACGCTTCCCGCGAAAAGACGGTCCCGCCCGCAAAGCAACGGCCCGACAAAGGGCACACCGAGTGGGGGACACTCATGTGGAAGATCAACATCCAGGACGATCTCAGGATCTCCTTTCCCGCGCGCGACGACTCCTTCAGCGAAGGCGTCGAGATCGGCATGCTGGCGACCCTGATGAGCATGGGGGGTGCTGAGTTCTCGCGCTCCGTCTCGCTCAAGGGCGTGGAGCAGGCCAAGCGGCTGGGCGAGAAGCTCGGCTATCACATCGCGGCCATGGAGCCCGAGGAAGGCGAGATGGTGCGCCTGACCTTCCGCGAACGCTCCCAGCGCGCGCGCCTCACCGTGATCGCGGGGCGGGGTGAGGCAGGCCCCCAGCGCGGTGGCCTGCACGCCTGACGAAGCGGGGCCGAGGTCCCTCGGTTCAGGCGATCAGCCCTTGGGGATGAACGTGTCGTAGTCCGACACCAGCAAGTGCAGCGGCGCTTCGTCCTCTTCGATCTCGGCGAAGCGGCCGATGGGCTGGGCGAAGATGTTGTCGGTCAGGTCGTCGTTCACGGTCGACACCTCGCCGATCAGCACGTCGCCGCCCTCGCCCCAGAAGGCGTGCCAGTCGGTGCGCGGCATGAGCGTCACGCTCTCGCCCGGCGAAAGCCGCAAGATGTCGCCGCCTGCGAGCGTGCGGTCCACGCCGTCGGTGCGCACGCGCACGGGCAGGCTCTTGTCGATCGAGCCGTCGGGTGCCGCCGTGTAGAGCTTGAGCGCGAGCGTCGCGCCGCCGCGGTTGATGATGTCTTCGGCCTTCAGGTCGTGGCGGTGCATGGGCGACAACTGGTCCTGCCGCGAGATCATGATCTTTTCGGCGTAGAGCATGCCCGTGCCGCGCTTGAGATCGGCTGCCTGCCCGTTGCGCGTGGTGAACAGGAACAGCCCCATTTCGTCGAAGCGGCCCTCGCCATAATCGGTGATGTCCCACCCCAAACGGGCGTCCACGATGCCCGGCTCCCGGCGGCGCGCCATCTCTTCGGGCGTCCAGTAGGCGAAGGGCGGCATCACATAGCCGAAGGAGCGGATGAAGGCGTCCGCCTCGCGGATGATGGAGTTTACCCGGCTGCGCTTCATGAAAAAAACTTCCTCCCTGGAAACGCTGCCCCCATGCCCGGAAAGCCGCGACTTCGCAAGGCGTTGGCCTTCCCGCACTGACCTAGCGGCACGCGCGGCGGGGTTTTCGCGCCCTTGCCGAGGGACTCGTTTTGGCTAATCTCGAAGCCGAATCACCCAGCGCCCCAGGGACGGGGCTGGATGGGATCGGTTGGGGCTCGAAGTTAAGGTTTTTGCCGGACGGGACCGGCCTGTGGCGCAGAATGGCCGCAGGCGAAAGGTCCGGCTTTGGCGGCGTTTTGCGCCGCGCCCAAGGCGGCGGGCGTGGCATCAGCGTTTCGTTTCGATCGTGCATTGTGCCTGGTGCGTTCCGCGCCGGGCAGGGCCGGCTTTTGGCTGGCGTCCGCCGGGGTGAGGGGCAGGGAACAGCCTGATGGACGCAATATCGCTCAACGACCCGGCCCGCACGGCAGCCGCGCTCGGCGCAGCCTTCGGCGCGGCCCCGATCCTGTCGTCCATGACGAGCCCGATCGAGCTGCAGCACGCGGCGGCCGGCCGCTCCCGCCTGCGCTCCCGCGGCGACCTCACGGCGTTCCTCACCGAACTCGCAGCCGATGCGGGCGCCGATCACTACCTTCTTCTCGCCGTGCCGCAGGGCAGGGGGCCGGGCGAATCCTATGTTCTCGCCGCGAGCTGGGTCTGGGATGCGGTTCAGCTCATCGGCCTGCCGCTGATCCAGCGCATCGCGGGCAGCGCATGGTCGGCCTCGCCCGGCACGCCGCCCCGCGCGCTGGTCGCCTGCCGGGCGCCCGACACCGGCGGCATGCTCGATGGCGAGACGGCGCGCCTGCTCGACGTGCTCGGCCACGGCGAGATCTGGTGCCTGCGCCTGGGCGTCGGCCGCCGCTCCTTCTTCCTGCTTCTGTCGGGCGCCGTGCCCGGCGCCGTGCGCGAGGAAAAGCTCGTGTCCGCCCAGATGGAATGCGGCTACGCGCTGTCGCGCATGCCCGGCCTGCTGCTCGCCGCAGCCGACAAGGACCCCTTGTCCGACCGCGAGCGCGAATGCCTGCTCTGGGTCAGCGAAGGCAAGACCACGGAAGACGTGGCCTCCATCCTGGGCGTCTCCATCCACACGGTCACGAGCTATGTGGACAACGCGCTTTCCAAGCTGGGCGCGGAAAACCGCTCCATGGCGGTCGCCACGGCTATCCGGAGCGCCATCATATGAGCCGTCCCAGGCGCAAGGCGAAACCGGCCGACCAACGCCCGACGCTCGCCCCGGCAGGCGCTCTCCGCGCGCCCACGCTCGACGGCATCACCACTGAGACGGCCGACCTCGCGGACTTCCTCAACGCCGACGGCTTCGCGGCCTTTTCCGTACCCAACGGCGCCGAGCGCCAGCTTCTGCTTCACCTCAAGGGCGGAGGGAAAGGCGAAACGCTGCTTGCAGCGCTCGGCGGCGCGTCGGGCTTCGGCGGCGAGGCCGCCCGCCATGCGCTGGCTGCGAGCACCCCGTTCTGGTGGGGCGAAGAGGGCGAGGCTTCCGAAAGGCTCCGCCTGCTGCCCGCCGCTGCCCGCGCCAACTGGCCGGGCCTGCCCACGTCGGGCCTCGGCCTGCCCTGCGCCACCGATCGCGGCCAATGCGGCCTGTTCCTGTTCTGGGGCGATGGTATCGCGCTCGCCGCACCGAACCTGCCGGCGGTCCATGCCACCTGCTTTTCGTTGTTCGAGAACCTCGCGGCCTGCATCCTGCGTCCCGATGGCGAGGACCTTCCCCACCTCACCCCGCGCGAGCTCGAATGCCTGCGCCTGGCTGCCCGCGGCATGACCAGCCGCGTGATCGGCTCCCACCTCAACCTGTCGCCCTATACCACCGACCAGCACCTCTCGAAGGCGGTCGCCACGCTCGATGCCGTGAACCGCATCCATGCGGTCGCCAAGGCATTGCGGCTCGGGCTTCTCGACTGACGCGCGCCCTCTTCATCCCGCGCCCGACCCCTGCTATCCAGCATCCATGGCACGCACCCGCACGATCAGCATCCTGGCGCTTCTTTCCCTCGCGGGCTGCCAGACGGCCGCAGCCCCCGATCCGGGCGCGGCACTCACGCTTGAGAGCAGCTACCGACTGATCGTCAACTGCTTCACCGATGCCCGCCCAGGCGCGCTGGTCGACCGCCGCGTGCTGCGCACGGGCTACGCCGTCACCGACGTGACGCTCGACCCCGACACGGCTAGCGCCTACCGCGTGACCTTCAACGAGGTGCCGGTCTACCGGATCGCCATCACCGGCCAGGCGCTCGGCGCGAGCGCGTCTCAGGCACGCTGGAACGGCGAAGTGCTTCCGGCCCTGACAAGCTGCAACGAACGCGCCAAGCGCGGCGATATCTGATCCGCTGACGGCGGTTTCGGGAGACGAGGAACTTCAGAGCGCGACCGGCTCGGTGCGACGGATACGCGCCTCGTCGAGTGCGCGCGCGAGAAACGCCGTGTTCACCTCGGGCTCACCGCCCGCCTTCTCGAACGACACATAGGCGAGCTCGATCCCGGCGCGCTCGGCTTCCAGCACCAGCGACAGCCAGACGGTCGCTCCCCGCGGGCGCAGTTCGAGGTCGAGCACCACGCGCGGCGGCTCGCCCCACTCGCAATGCGCGTGCCCGCCATGGCCGAGCCGCACCGTGCCCGGCATGAAATAGAGTTCGGCCGCCGACGCCACGAGGTCGGAAAGCGCTGCGAACTGCTCCAGGCGGATGAAGGCCACATAGTCCGCGGCATCGATCAGGCGCAGTTCCGCCACCACGGGCGCGAGCATCTCCGCGCAGAGCGCCTCGCGCGCCACTGAGTGCGATTGCCGGATCATTGCATGTCTCCGCGTCCGCCCATCCCTGTTCCGCCGCTCCCGGTTCGGCCGTTTCCGGCTCCCCCATTCCTGGCGTAGACGACGCGGACGAGTTCCGCGACCGCCTGGTAGAACTGAGGCGGGATCACGGTATCGACCGAAACTTGTTTGTACATGGAGCGCGCGAGCCCGACATCCTCGAACACGGGAATGCCGTGCTCGGCCGCGATGCCGCGGATTTTCAAGGCCACCAGATCCTGCCCCTTGGCGAGCACGATCGGCGCTTCGGTCTCGCCCGCCACATAGCGCAGCGCGATGGAGAAGTGGGTGGGGTTCGCGATCACCAGCGTGGCCTTCGGCACGGCGGCCATCATGCGGTTGCGCGCGCGGTCGCGCTGGATCGAGCGCAGCCGGCTCTTGACGATCGGGTCGCCTTCCGACTGCTTCATCTCGTCCTTGATCTCCTGCTTGGTCATGCGCAGGTCGCGCCGCCAGGAGAAGCGCTGCCAGGCGAAGTCGGCGGCTGCCACCACCACCATCGCGAGCGTCAAGGACACCACCACGCGCGCGAGCATGCTTTCGATCGCATGGCCGAAGCTGTCGGGATGCGAGACGAGGCCAGCGAGCAGCTCGCCGCCCACGTCGCCCAGCGCCCACCAGGCGACCAGCGTCGCAAACAGCATCTTCACGACGGATTTCGCGAACTCGACCCAGCCTTGGACGCCGAACAGCCGCTTCCACCCGGCAGCCGGCGAAACGCGCGACCATTGCGGGCGGATGCGCTCGCCCACCATGGTCGGCATGTGCTGGAAAACGGATGCGAGCACGCCGGCCGCAACCAGCATCACCAAGAGAAGGCCCGCCGTGCGGCCCGTCTCGGCGGCGATGGTGGACAACAGCGTTTCCACGTCGCGCTCGGAAGAAAGCGGCCAATCCTCGGGCTTTTCCAGGAACACCGCGAGAAAGCGCCCGAGCTCGACCACGCTCTGGCTCGCGAAGAACAAGGTGAACACCAAGATGGCGCCGAAGGAAGCGACGAGCGCGGCTTCCTTGGAGTGGGGCAGCTTGCCCTCCTCCACGGTGTCGCGGATCTTCTTCTCCGTCGGCTCCTCTGTTTTGCTGTCCTTGTCCTCGCCGCCCGCCATGGCTCAGTGCCGCTCAGGCGGCCTGCGCCACGGGGGAAGCGGTCGGCAGCTCGATCAGGCCCTCGTTGGCGAGGCGGAGCGCAGTCGACGCCACCGTACGACGGGCGCGCGTGACGTCGGCCGCGTTGATGCCGTCCGCCCCCTGCGCAAGCTCGGCCTCGATCATGCGGCGCGCGCGTGCGCCGATGGCCGAAAGCGCGGCCTCGACGAGCGGTGCGGATGCGTTGCGCAGCGCAAGCGTCACGAGTTCCGAAGACAGCCCATCGAAAATCGCCACACGCGCCTTCTGCGACAGGAGCGCCACGTCCTCGAACGAGAAGAGCCGCGCGCGGATCGCCGCGAGCCCCGGCGCGCCGGATGCTTCGAGATCGCCCAGCATCTCGTCGAGCGCGCCCTTGTCCATCTCGTTCAGCATGGCCGCGACGCGGCTTTGCGCCTCGGCCCCGCTCGACGCGGAAGATTCCGAGCGCAGCTTGCGGCGCAGCGCGTCCTCGGCGATGCGCAGGGCCGCGGGCGGCACGGTGCCCAGGCTGATCATGCGCTTCACCACTTCGGCGCGCTGCACCTTGTCGAGCGCGAGAAGCGTGCCCGCGGCAGCCGAAGAAGCGAGGTTGGACAGAATCACGGCCGCCGTCTGCGGGTGCTCGCCGCTGACGAGGCTCGCGATCCGCGCGGGCTCGAGCTGCTCCACCTCCGTCCAGACCGGCGGGGGACCGGAAGCGGGCTGCGGGCGGGTGCCCGTCAGCGCGCTCATCTCGTCCGCGCCCAGCGTTTCGGTCAGGAGGCTGTTCATCTCGGTCGCGCCGTCGAGCAGGCCCGCTCCTTCGGCGAACTCCGCCTCGAACTCGGCGACGATCCGCTCCAGCTCGTGCTGCGGCACGGTGCGCAGGTCCTTGGCCGCCGCGATCAGGAGCTTCAGCTCCTCGGGCTTGAAGAACTTGAGAAGGCGTCCTGCTGCGGGCTTACCCATGGCGACCAGCACCACGGCGGCCTTTTGCGTGCGCGAAAGGTTGAGGGCGGCAGCGGTGGTCATGCGCCACCCGTCTCGGTGATGATCTCGGTCAGGCGGATGCCGAAGCGCGAGGGATCCTCGTCGAGCACGGTGATCTCGCCGCGTGCGACGCGCCGCCCGTTCACCACCATCTCCACGGGCTCGCCGATGCGGCGGTCGAGCGCGACGGTGGAGCCCTTGCCGAGCGCCATCAGCTCGGCCACCGACATCTCGGCCGAGCCGAGCACGATCTGCACCTCGACGGGGATGCCCATGATCACGCTGCCGGCACTCGGGGCCCGCTGAGGGGCCTGCGCGGTGCGGCGGTCCTCTTCCTTCAAAACCCCGCGCAGCTCTTCGATCGCGCGGTCGAGATCGGCCTCGCCCGGATCGGCATCTGGCTGCAAGGCTGCGGCTTGGGGGCTCATGACGGTCTGCGACTCCGGGTCAGCGCGCGGCGGAAAGGGTTTGCATCAGGTCGGCAGCCGCATCGAAGGGCTCGCCCAGAAGCAGCGAATAACAGCCGTCGATCTGGCCGAACTCGCCCGAGAAGATCGTGCGGCCCCGCGCGGAAAGCTTGGCCGTGGTGGATGCCTGCGCCTCGAGCGGCACCACCATTCCCGGCACCAGCGCGTCGAGCTCGCCGAGCGTGAGGCGCCCGAGCACCATGGTCGCCTGGATGGACACGGTGGAGCGCATCAGCTCCCCGCTCATCCGCCCGCCCCAGTCCGCACCATCTCCAGCGGCGGGCCGCGCGCGGCGCAGAACGAGGCGCTGGGGCAGTGCGAAAGTGAGGGTTCCGCCTTCCGCCCCGCCGAGCCGGAAAGAAAGTGCGACGGCTGCCACATCGCGGCGCGGCTCGCGCTCCAGCGCTGCACCCGAAAGGAGGGCCGGCAGCGGCAGCGTCGGCACGGGGTCGGCCGCTTCGGCGAGCGCCTGGCCGAAGGCCTGCAACACCACGCCCGCCACGTCCCGCTCGATCGGCGAGGGCTCACGCGCGAGCGGGATGGCTGCGCCGAGCGGATCGGCCCCGAACATCACGCCCACCGCAAGATCGACGCCCGCGCCGTCGAGCACGAGCAGGCCCGATTCCGAGCCGAGCCCGACCGCGCTCATCACCGCGCCGCGCTCGGCCGGATGGGCCTCGCCCAGGCGCAGGAGGCGCGCATCGAGAAACGTCACATCGAGCGGAACGGGCAGGGCGGCAGCGAGCGTGCGGGCGAACAGGGGCCCAAGCCGGCCACCGACCGAGCGCCCGGCCTCGACCACCTCCGCCGGCGCGCCCGTCGAGCCCACCATGCGTTCCACGATATAGGCGCGCATCGCGGCCGGGTTGACGAGCGCGGGCACGGGGCTTGCCCCCCCGCCGTCTTCGCCGTCCATCGCAGCCGCCGGTCCGCTCATCGGTTCAAGCGGCCTTGGCGGCAGGCTGCGCCATCGTGCTCTGCTCCACCGCGTCGATGGTGGGCCGCTCATAGGCGGAGATCGTCTTGCGGCCGAACTCGATCGCCACCTGCGGCAGCGAGCCGTTCATGTAGGCCAGCAGCGTCTGCTTCACGACGATGTAGAGGCGGTTGTTCTTCTCGCGCACCACCTTGATCTTGGTCGCGATGGGCGCGCAGACGCAGTAGCTCAGGAAGATGCCGAGAAACGTTCCCACGAGTGCGGCGCCGATCAGGCCGCCGAGGATCTCGGGCGGCTGGTCGAGCGCGCCCATGGCCTTCACCACGCCGAGCACGGCCGCCACGATGCCGATGGCCGGGAAGCCGTCGCCCACCGCCGTCATCGCGTGATAGGGCTTGAGGCTGTCGGCGCGGACGGTCTGGATCTCCTCGTCCATCAGCGCCTCGATCTCATGCGAGCGCGCGTTGCCGATGATGATCAGGCGGCAGTAGTCGCAGATGAACGAGGTGAGGTTCTTGTTCTTCAGGATCGTCGGAAACGCCTGGAAGATCGGCGACTCCGTGGGGTTGTCGATGTGGCCTTCCACTTCCGAGCGCGACTTGGTCTTGAGTTCGCGCATCAGCGAATGCAGCACGCCGAGCGTTTCGAGATAGTCCTTTTCCTTGGGCACAGCGCCCTTGAAGGCCTGCATGCAGGCCTTGCCGGTGTCCTTGACCACCTTCATCGGGTTGGCGACCAGGAAGGTGCCGAGGGCCGCGCCCACGATGATCACGACCTCCCAGGGCTGGACCAGCACTTCGACGTGCCCGCCCATCGCCATGAAGCCGCCGATCACGCAGCCCAGCGTGACCACCAGTCCGATCAGGATGCCCAAAGGGTCGGCCTTTCGCCAAGAGGAGATCGACCTCTAGGGCACCGTGCCTTGCGTGAGGCTTGAAGGCGCGGGACCGCGGCCCGTGCAGCCTCGCGCAAGCCCTCGCCCCTAGTGTCGCCCCTAGTCCGGGGACACTCGCGTGCTCAGCACCTTCGTCACTTACCAGTCCATCACGCGCGACATCGCAAAGACCATGGCGCGCGTCGAAAAGCAGCCCGTGGTCGAGCGCGAAAGCGCCTATTTCGAGAAGAACATCGTCAAGGTCGCGTCGGTCGACGAGTTCATGTCGGACAGCCGGCTCTACCGCTACGCCATGAAGGCCTTCGGCCTCTCCGACATGACCTATGCCACGGCCTTCATGCGCAAGGCGCTGGAAGGCGGCGTCAACGATGCCGACAGCTTCGCCAACAAGCTGACCGACAAGCGCTATGCCCGCTTCGTGGAAGCCTTCAACTTCTCGGATCGCAAGGCGGCGGCGCTCGAAGCGCCCGCGCAGGACGGCGTGATCGCCCGCACCAACGTGCAGGCCTTCCAGAAGGGCGTCAGCCTCGACAACCCCACGCTCCTCGCCCAGAACAAGGCCTACCGGGAGGGGGTCGCCGAGATCACCTCGATCGACGGTCTGCTCGCCGACAACGCCGTTTATTCCTACGCCATGCGCGCCTTCGGCCTGGAAGACGAGATCGGCGACAAGGACTTCATGCGCAGCGTGCTGGAAGGTGGCATCTCCGACCCCGACAGCGTCGCCAACCGCACCACGGACAAGCGCTTCCTCCAGTTCGCCGCGGCCTTCGACTTCGCCCGCCACGGCGAAAAGACCACGACCTGGCGCCCCGCGGTCGAAGGCGCGCAGGAGAACTACGTGCGCCAGACGCTGGAAGAGGACGCCGGCGCCCAGAACGAGGGCGTGCGGCTGGCACTCTACTTCGAACGCAATGCGGGTTCGATCAACTCGTTCTACTCGGTGCTGGCCGACAAGGCGCTCGCGCAGGTCGTGCGCACCGTGCTTTCGCTGCCCGATTCCTATGCCGCCCTCGACATCGAGCGGCAGCACGATTTCTTCGCCTCCAAACTCGACGTGGCCGACTTCAAGGACACCGATGCGCTCGGCTCCTTCCTCAAGCGCTTCACCGCGCTGTGGGAAGTGCAGAACGGCACCGCCGCATCGTCCAACGCCTCGCCCGCCGCTCTCTTCAGCCAGGGGGCTGCCTTCGGCGTCTCGACCGACCTGATGCTCACCATGCAGACGCTGAGGCGCTAGGATGCAGGACAGCCTCTATGTTTCGCTTTCGGGCCAGATCGCGCTCGAACGCCGCCTGAACACCATCGCCGACAACGTCGCCAACATGAGCACGGTGGGTTTCCGCGCGGGCGGCGTGCGCTTCGCCGATCTCGTCAGCGGGCACGGCGCGAACTCCGTGTCCTTCACCTCGACCGGGCACAACTATCTCGCGACCCATGCGGGCCAGCTGCGCGAAACCGGCAACCCGCTCGACTTCGCCGTGCGGGGCGATGCTTGGTTCGCCATCGAGACGCCGGCTGGTCCGGTGATGACGCGCGACGGACGCTTCCAATTGACCGCCGAGGGCGGGCTCGTCACGCTGCAGGGCTATCCAGTGCTGGATGCCGGCGGAGCGCCGCTCCAGCTCGATCCCGTGGAAGGCCCGCCCGAAGCGGGCGCGGACGGCGCGCTCACCCAGAACGGCCGGCGCGTCGGCGCCATCGGGCTCTTCACCTTCGAGCCCGGCCTCGACTTCCAGCGTTTCGGCAATTCCGGCATCGTGCCCACGAGCGAGCCCGAGCCGCTGGTGGACCGCTCCGACATCGGCGTGGCGCAAGGCTTCGTGGAAGACTCCAACGTCAATCCCGTCACCGAGATGACGCGGCTCATCCAGGTCCAGCGCGCCTTTGACAGCCAGATGTCGATGACGCGCGACACGGAAGGCTCGATCGCCGAAGCCATCCGCACGCTGGGCGCGAAGAGCTGAGCCCTGTGACGGCCGCGCTCGACAGGCTCGAAGCGCTCGGGCGCGCCTTCGACGAACCGGCGAGCCGCCTGCGCGCGGGCGGGCGCATCACGGCCCTTTCACCGGGCCAGTATCGCGTCGAAGGCATGACGGCCCAGGCGCGTCTCGGCGACATCGTGGAGCACCGGGCCGGCGACAAGCGCCACTGGGGCGAGGTGGTGCGGATCGGATCGGACGGCGTGGTCGTCTCGCCCTTCGAGCGCAACGCCGACGCGGGCGTGGGCGATCCCGTGTTCCGCATCGGTCCCTTCTCCCTGCGCCCAGCACCGGATTGGAAGGGCCGCGCGGTCAATGCGCTCGGGCGCCCGATCGACGGCGGGGGCCCGCTCGGCCTGGGCGAAGAACGCCCGATGGGCGATGCGCCGCCTGCCCTTGCCAGGGCGCGTGTGGGCAGCGGCCTGCGCACAGGCGTGCGCGTGGTCGACATCTTCACGCCGCTCTGCTTCGGCCAGCGCATCGGCATCTTCGCGGGCTCGGGCGTGGGCAAGTCCACGCTGCTCGCGATGATGGCGAACGCCGACAGCTTCGACACGGTGGTCGTGGCGCTGGTGGGCGAGCGCGGCCGAGAGGTGCGCGAGTTCCTGGAAGACACGCTCGGCGAGCGCGGCCGCAAGAAGACCGTTGCCGTGGTCGCCACCGGCGACGAGAGCGCGCAAGCGCGCAAGCGCGCGCCCGACACCGCCATGCGGATCGCCGAATATTTCCGCGACCGGGGCGACCAGGTGCTCCTCATCATCGATTCCGTCACCCGCTTCGCCCATGCGGCCCGCGAGGTGGCGGCGGCCGGCGGCGAGCCTCCCGTCGCGCGCGGCTATCCCGCTTCCGTCTTCACCGAGATGCCCCGCCTGCTCGAGCGCGCCGGCCCAGGCCTTGAGGGCACCGGCTCGATCACGGCGGTCATATCGGTTCTGGTCGACGGCGACGACCACAACGATCCCGTCGCCGACAATGTGCGCGGCATCCTGGACGGCCACCTCGTTCTGTCGCGCGCCATTGCCGAAGAGAACCGCTACCCCGCCGTCGATCCGCTCGCCTCGCTGTCGCGGCTTGCGCCGCGCGCCTGGAGCGAGGCGGAACGCGCGCTCGTGGGCTCGCTCCGCGCCATGATCGCGCGCTTCGAGGAAACCCGCGACATCCGCCTGATGGGCGCCTGGACGCCGGGAAGCGACCCGACCCTCGACGCGGCCGTGCGTCAGGTGCCCGTCATCTTCGAAGCGCTCTGCCAGCGCCCCGGCGAACCCATGTCGCGCGACAGCTTCGCCGACCTCGCCCGTTTCCTGAAGGCCCGTGATGGCTGAAGCCCGCTCCCCCCTCGTCGACGCCGCACCCCGCCGCTGGTTCGCCCGCGCCGCCTCCGATCCGCTCGCGCCGCCCAAGCCGCGCTGGCGGCGCGACGATGTGATGGTGGCGGCTCTCGGCCTGTCGCTCGGGCTGATCTGCGCGCTGTTTCCCTGGTACATCTTCTTCAACCCCGACAAGTTCGGCCCGCCCGCCATCACTTTCGACAGCGCCAAGAACACGAGCGGTGTTGCCCGCCAGGGCGGGGGAGGGCAGGGCAGGCTCGGCTCGGGCACGGTGTCCGACATGGCGGCCGCGGACTTCGACGCAGCCAAGCTCGACCTCTTTGCCACCGGCGCCACGCCGGATCGCGGGAGCGTCCGCGACGAGGTGGGCGAGCAGCCCTTTCCCGCCCCGCCCGCACCCTTCCACCTCGTCTATGTCGCCAACGGCCGCGCCATGATGGAGGACGACACCGGCGTGTTCGTGGTCGGCCCCGGCGACCGCCTGCCCGACAACAGCCGCGTGGCGCGGATCGAGGAGCGCGGCGGCCGCTGGGTTCTCGTCACCAGCAAGGACGCGGTGATGGAGGCCGTGGAGTAGCGCGCGATTTCCCCATGCCGAGGCGCCCGTGCAACGCGTGCGCCTCGAAGCATCGAGCACCGCTCCACCCCGCCCCCAGGCAAGCCCCGCGCAAGACTATCCCCATAGCGTCCGGCTGAGTTTCCTCGTGCCATCCGGGCCATCCCTTGACCGTCGCTCCCGTCAGCATCTTCGACCTCGCCTCGACCCAGGCGCGCTGGCTTTCCGCGCGGCAGGCAGCGGTTGCCGGCAACATCGCCAACGCCAACACGGCGGGCTTCGTGGGCCGCGACGTCGTGCCCTTCGAGAAGCTCGTGGGCGAGACCCGCGTGGCGATGGCCGCGACCGCTCCCGGCCACCACGGCGGCATGGCCGATGTGGCGCTGCGCGACACCGCCCAGCCCAAGAGCCTCATGCCCTCGGGCAACACGGTGGTGCTGGAAGACGAGCTCGTGAAGGCGGGCGAGGTGCGCCGGAGCATGGAGCTCAACACGGCCATCGTGAAGGCCTTCCACCGTATGACCATCATGAGCGTCAGGTCCTGATCGTGGACGCGCTTTCCGCCTCGCTCAAGGTCGCCTCCTCGGGCCTTGCCGCCCAGTCCGACCGCCTGCGCATCGTGTCCGAGAACCTGGCCAACGCCCAGTCCACCGGCTCGACGCCGGGTGCCGACCCCTATCAGCGCAAGACCGTCTCCTTCGCCGCCGCGCTCGACCGCGAATCCGGCGGCTCGCTCGTGGAAGTGGCCAAGCTCGGCCGCGACCTCAAGGCCTTCCCCACCGAATACATGCCCGGCCACGAGGCCGCCGACGCGGAAGGCTACGTCAAGCTGCCCAACGTCAACATGCTGGTCGAGATGGCCGACCTGCGCGAGGCCAACCGCTCCTACGAGGCGAACCTCCAGGTCTACAAGCAGGCGCGTGACCTGATCTCCATGACCATCGACCTGATGCGGAGCTGAGTGCCATGTTCCCGCTCGGCGCCGTCGGCGCGCTCTCCCCTTCCACCCTTTCGCCGCTTTCGACGCAGGGCACGGGCGCCGGAGCCTCGGTGGGCGGCGCACGGTCCTCGTTTGCCGCAACGCTCGCCGACCTCGCTTCCAACACCACCGACACCCTGCGAAACGCCGAAGCCATGTCGACCCAGGCGCTCCAGGGCAAGGCGGACACGCGCGAGGTGGTGGATGCGGTGATGGGCGCCGAGCAGGCGCTTCAGACGGCTGTCGCCATCCGCGACAAGATCGTCACCGCCTATCTCGAAGTCAGCCGGATGCAGATCTGAGTTTGGAGTAGTTCCGTGAGAGCGCTTGCCATCGCCGCCACCGGCATGACCGCCCAGCAGACCAACCTGGAAGTCATCGCCAACAACATCGCCAACATCAACACCACGGGCTTCAAGCGCGCGCGCGCCGAGTTCACCGACCTGCTCTACCAGGTGGACCGCCTCAAGGGCGTGCCCAACCGCGCCGATGCGAGCCTGGTGCCCGAAGGCGTTTCGGTGGGCCTGGGCGTGAAGACGGTCGCCATCCGCAACGTCCACGTCCAGGGCGCGCTGGCCGCCACCGGCAACAAGCTCGACCTCGCCCTCGTCGGCAATGGCTGGTACCAGATCGAGAGTGCGGAAGGCGGCACGCTCTACACCCGCGCGGGCGCCTTCAACACCAACGCCACGGGCCAGCTCGTCACCGCCAACGGCGCGGCCGTCGTGCCCGCCATCACCGTTCCCGCCGATGCCATCGAGGTGGTCGTCAACAAGACCGGCCAGGTCTTCGCCCGCATCGACGGACAGGCCGAACTCCAGGCGCTCGGCCAGCTCCAGCTCGCGAGCTTCGCCAACGAGGCGGGCCTGGCGCCCCAGGGCGACAGCCTGTTCGCCGAAACGCCCGCTTCGGGCGCGGCCACCGTGGGCGTGCCCGGCGATCTCGGCTTCGCCACCGTGGAGCAGGGCTATCTCGAGAATTCCAACGTCGATCCCGTGAAGGAAATCACCGAGCTGATCTCGGCCCAGCGCGCCTACGAGATGAACTCCAAGGTGATCCAGGCAGCCGACGAGATGGCGGCCGTCGTTTCCAAGAACATGCGCTAGGATCATGCTGCGCTCGCTCCTCCTTTGTGCGGCAGTGCTCGCACCCGTTCTGGCCCATGCGGCGGAAACGGGGCTCGTGCCCACGCGCGTCATCTATCCCGGCGAGATCGTGGATGGCGGCGCGCTCCAGGAGATCGAGCTGAAGACCCAGCGCCAGAAGCGGGCCTTCGCGGGCGCCGTCGCCACCGAGACCGCCGAAGTGGAGGGCCTGGTGGCCCGCCGCACGCTTCTGCCGGGCCGCCCGATCGCGCTTGCAGCCCTTCGCCAGGCCTGGCTCGTGGAGCAGGGCAAGCCCGTGGAAGCCGTGTTCAACGCGGGCGCGTTGCAGATTTCGGCCACGGCCGTCGCCCTGCAGTCGGGCGCGGCGGGCGATCTCGTGCGCCTGCGCAACGCCGATTCCGGCAAGACCTTCTCGGGCACGGTGCTGGCCGATGGCACCGTTCTCGTGGGCGGCGCGCCGTGACACGCGCCTTTCTCCTCCTCGCGATCCTTCTGGCAGCGCTCGGCCCCGCCAGCGCCTCCTCGCGCATCAAGGACATCGCGACCCTTCAGGCCGCGCGCGATAACCAGCTCGTCGGCTACGGCCTCGTGATCGGCCTCCAGGGCACGGGCGACGGCTTGCGCAACTCGCCCTTCACCGAGCAGTCGATCCGCGCCATGCTGGGCAATCTCGGCACCGCGACCGAAGGGGGTGCTGCGCGCTCCAAGAACGTCGCGGCCGTGATCGTGACCGCCAATCTGCCGGCATTCGTCGACAGCGGCACGCGCATCGACGTGTCCGTTTCCTCGCTGGGCGACGCCACTTCGCTGCGCGGCGGAACGCTGGTGATGACGCCGCTCCGCGCAGCCGACGGCGAGATTTACGCGGTCGCGCAGGGCTCGGTCTTTGTGTCGGGCTTCGAGGCGCAAGGTGCGGCGGAAACGCTGACCCAGGGCGTGCCGACCGCGGGCCGCGTGCCCAACGGCGCCATCGTCGAGCGCGCGGTGGAGGCGAGCTTCGCCGCACTTCACTCCATGACGCTGCAACTGCGCAACCCCGATTTCTCCACCGCCGTCCGCGTGGCCGACGCCATCAACGCCCATGCCCGCAAGCGCTGGGGCTCGGGCGTGGCGAGCGAGCAGGATGCGCGCACCGTGTCCATCCTCAAGCCCGACAACATCTCCACCGCGCGCTTCTTCGCGGAGCTCGAAAACCTCGAAGTGCGCGTCGATGCGCCCGCCCGCGTCGTGGTCGACGAGCGCACCGGCACGATCGTGATCGGCGCCGACGTGCGCCTGTCGCGTGTCGCCATCTCGCACGGCACGCTCACCGTGCGCGTTACCGAGATGCCGCGTGTGGTGCAGCCCGAAGCCTTTTCCGAGGGCCAGACCGCCCAGGAAGATTTCACCGTGATCGAGGCCGACAACCCCGACGCGCGCGTGGCCGTGCTCGACGGGCCTAGCCTCGAGCAGCTCGTCGCCGGCCTGAACAAGCTCGGCGTCAAGCCGGACGGCATCATCGCGATCCTCCAGGCGGTGAAGTCCTCGGGCGCGCTCCAGGCGGAGCTTGTGGTGCAATGAGCGGCGTCTTCTCCCTGCGCGCCCTGGCCGCGCTCGGCATCGTGGTCGTCGGCGCAGGCAGCGTGACGGCGAACGAGACGCCCGTCCGCGTGGTGGGCGAGCCCGGCGCCGTGGCCACCGCGACCGACGCCGAGCGCTTCTGCGAGAACATCGCGGATTCCGCCCGCGACCGCCGCTATGCCATCCAGACCGAGGAGTTGCGCAAGCTCCAGGGCGAGATCGACGCGCGAATGGCGGCCCTCGAAGCCAAGCGCCGGGAGTACCAGGGCTGGCTCGAACGCCGCGAGGCTTTCCTCGCCAAGGCCGAGGACGGCGTCGTCAAAATCTACAAGACCATGAAACCCGATGCGGCCGCCGAACGCCTGGCCGAGCTCAAGGCCGAGCTCGCCGCCGCCATCCTGATGAAGCTCGAATCGCGCAAGGCCGCCACCATCCTCAACGAGATGGAGACCAAGCGCGCAGCCGTGCTCACCGCCGTGATGGCGGCTGCCGCGCGAACGGAAGACCCCTCATGAAGCCTGCTCTCGCCCTGCTCACGCTCTCGCTTCTCGCCACGGGCTGCGCCAACCGCGAGCAGTTCCGCGAGATCGGCCGCGAGCCTTCGCTGTCGCCGGTCGGCTCGGGGCTCGCCCCCACGGGCGTGTCCGACTATTCCTATCCGAGCCCGCCCACCCAGCCGGTCAAGAAGTTCTCGCTGTGGAACGACCGCCAGAGCCGCCTCTTCACCGACCCTCGCGCGCTGGCGCCCGGCGACATCCTGACCGTCAAGATCGCCATCAACGACCGCGCCCGCTTCAAGAACGAGAGCGAGCGCGCGCGTGACGCGTCCCGCACGCTCGGCGGCTCGGCCGAAGCCGGCTGGAACAGCGTGTCGACCGGGGTCGCCTCGCTTGATGTCGGCGTGAACTCCAAGACCGCGACCAAGGGCACAGGCGCCACCGCGCGCTCCGAGGCGATCGACCTCCAGGTGGCGGCCGTCGTCACCGAGGTGCTGCCCAACGGCAACCTGGCCATCCGCGGCACCCAGGAAGTGCGCGTCAACGCCGAGCTTCGCGTGCTCACCATCGAAGGCATCGTGCGGCCCTCCGACATCGGCGCGGAGAACACCATCTCCTATGACCGCATCGCCGAGGCCCGCATCTCCTATGGCGGCCGGGGCCGCATCACGGAAGTGCAGCAGCCGCCCTACGGACAGCAGGTGGTGGACCTGCTCTCGCCCTTCTGATGGCCGCCGCAGCAGCCCTTCCCGCGCCGGCGGACGCGGCGCCCGCGAAGAAAGGCCCCTCGCTCGTCGTCCAGGCGGGCGTGCTCCTCGCCACCACGCTTCTGGCCGCGGGCATGGGCTGGATGTCCGGCAACTTCCTGGCTCCCTCGGCCCCCTCCACGGCCGAGGCCCCGGCCCAGGGCGAGCCCGCTGCCGCCGGTCACGGCGAAGCGAAAGCGGACGCACACGGCGCGGCGGAAGGGGAGGGGGCTCCGGGCCACCCCACCATCATCCCGCTCGCCCCCCTTTCCACCAACCTCGCAGCCCCCAGCGACGTCTGGGTGCGGCTGGAGATGTCGGTCGAGTTCAAGGAGGCGCCGAGCGCAGGCGTCGCCGATTCCATCCACCAGGACCTGCTCACCTACATGCGCGGCGTCCGGCTTCACCAGATGGAAGGCCCGAGCGGCATCATCCACCTCAAGTCCGACCTGGACGAGCGCGCCCGCATCCGTTCCGGCGGCAAGGCGACCCGCGTCCTGATCCGCACGCTGCTCTTCGAATGAGGGCGCTTCTTTCCGCCCTGCTGCTTCTGGGGCTCGGGGGCGTGGCACTCGCGCAGGCGCCCGCCGTTCCGCCCGCGCCGGGCTTCGACCTCAACCAGCTCGGCATCGGCGGCGGCGACGGCTCCACCGTCGGCACGATCATCCAGCTCTTCGGGCTGGTCACCGTGCTTTCGCTCGCGCCCGGCATCCTCATCATGGTGACGAGCTTCACGCGCTTCATCATCGCGTTCTCGATCCTGCGCGCGGGCATCGGCCTTCAGACCACGCCGGCCAACCTGATCCTGGTCAGCCTCGCGCTCTTCATGACCTTCTACGTGATGGCGCCCACCTTCGACCGCGCCTGGAACGAGGGCATCCAGCCCCTCGTCAACAACCAGATCACGGAAACCGAGGCCTTCCCGCGCATCGCCCAGCCCTTCCGCGAGTTCATGGTGCGCAACGTGCGCGAGAAGGACTTCGACCTCTTCGCCGACCTCGCCCGCTCGCGTGGCCAGGAGGTGGATGCGGCGAACCCCGACCTGCGCGTTCTCGTGCCAGCCTTCATGATCTCGGAAATCCGCCGCGGCTTCGAGATCGGCTTCCTGATCGTGCTGCCGTTCCTGGTGATCGACCTGATCGTCGCCACCATCACCATGGCAATGGGCATGATGATGCTGCCGCCCACCGTGGTGTCGCTGCCCTTCAAGATCCTGTTCTTCGTGCTGATCGACGGCTGGAACCTGCTTGTAGGAAGCTTGGTGCGCTCCTTCACCTGACAAGGCCCACCTGGGACGCTGGCAGATGCCCGTCCCCCGCAACTTCTCGTTAACCACGTTCCTTCAGCGGCCGTCAGGCTTTGGCTGTCATGTTGCCTCGCATGACGGGTTGAACCTGGTTTCCAGGCCATGGGCATGATGCCGCTCCGTCATGCCGGCCGGTCCGGCATGTGTCTCGAGTTCATCATCAGTTTAGAGGCGTCCCATGGCCAACAGCATCATGACCAACACTTCAGCGATGACCGCGCTGAAGTCCCTCAACGCGACCAACAAGGCGCTCGAAGCCACGCAGTCGCGCATTTCCACGGGCTACCGTGTCGCCGAGGCTTCGGACAACGCCGCTTACTGGTCGATCTCGACCACGATGCGCTCCGACAACAAGGCGCTGTCGACCGTGAAAGACGCGCTCGGCCTCGGCCAGGCGACCGTCGACGTGGCCTACACCGCGCTGAATTCCGCGAAGTCCGTGATGGACGACATCAAGACCAAGCTCGTTGCCGCCAAGCAGCCCGGCATCGACAAGGCCAAGGTGCAGTCGGAAATCTCGCAGCTCCAGCAGCAGCTCCAGGGCATCGCCTCGGCTTCCACCTTCTCCGGCTCCAACTGGCTTTCGGTGAACTCGGATTCGGCCAGCTACAGCGCCAACCAGCAGGTCGTGTCCTCCTTCTCGCGCGGTTCGGACGGCGCTCTCTCCATCGGCACCATCGGCATCGACATCTCCAAGGTCGCCCTCTTCGACGCAGGGGCGGGTGCGGGCCTTCTTGAGGCGAGCACGGCCGCAAGCGCCGGCAACACCGGCACCGGCGGTCTCGCCACGGCCACCTCGACCGCCGGCACTGGCGGCGCGACGCCCACGGCGGGCAGCGCGACCACCGGCACGTTCGCGTCCATGACGCTCGACTCCAACGACTCGATCAGCTTCTCGATCGCAGTCGATGGCGGTGCGGCACAGAACGTGACGATCACCAAGGCGACTGTGGATGCGGCACTCTCGACCACCAACGGCACCATCGGCTCCGCCGCCAACTTCGCCACCGTCCTCACCCAGGCCATGACCGACGCGGGCGTGACCGGCGTGACTGCCGCAGCCAGCGGCTCGACGGTTGCCTTCACGTCTGGCACCACTGGCACGGGTTCCACGGTCGCGCTGAGCGGCGCCACCGCCTCCAACGGCACCTTCGACCTCGTGAGCATCGACATCACGAACGCCAGCCTCGGGCAGCTCGACACCTTCATCAACGGCATCGACAAGATGTCCGAAAGCGTCAACACGGCGGCTTCGGATCTCGGCGCCGCCAAGAAGCGCATCGGCCTTCAGACCGACTTCGTGAAGAACCTGATGGACGCCATCGACCGCGGCGTGGGCCAGCTTGTCGACGCCGACATGAACGAGGAGTCGACCAAGCTCCAGGCGCTCCAGGTCCAGCAGCAGCTGGGCGTCCAGGCGCTCTCCATCGCCAACGGCTCGGCCCAGTCGATCCTGTCGCTCTTCCGCGGCTAAGGGGGAAGGGGCCGCTCCGGCCCCGCCGTCTTCCGCGTAACGCTCCGCCGCGCTGCCTTGCCGGGCCGCGCGGCGGAATTCGTTTGGGGCGTCTTCCACCGTTAGAAGGCTGTTAACCATATGGTAACAGCCATTCGTTAACCATGATCCTGCGGTCGAAAGGGCTGCGGGGACGAACTCCGCTCGACGTGACCGTTTTGCGAAAGCGGCCGGGCAAGGCGCCGTCTTTCCGGTAAGGGCGGCTCCCATGTCCAGCATCATGACCAACGGCTCGGCGATGACGGCGCTCAAAGCGCTGACCGCCACCAACAAGGCACTCGAAACCACCCAGGCCCGCATCTCCACGGGCTTCCGCGTCGCAGAAGCCGCCGACAACGCGGCATACTGGTCGATCTCGACCACGATGCGCTCCGACAACAAGGCGCTGTCGACCGTGAAAGACGCCCTCGGCCTCGGCCAGGCGACCGTCGACGTCGCCTACACCGCGCTGAATTCCGCCAAGGCGGTCATGGACGACATCAAGACCAAGCTGGTCGCCGCAAAGCAGCCCGGCATCGACAAGGCCAAGGTGCAGTCGGAAATCACCCAGCTCCAGCAGCAGCTCCAGGGCATCGCCTCCTCCGCCAGCTTCTCGGGCTCCAACTGGCTTTCGGTGAACTCGGACGCCGCGAGCTACAGCGCCAACCAGCAGGTCGTCTCGTCCTTCTCGCGCAGCGCCGACGGCATGCTCTCGATCGGCACGATCGGCATCGACATTTCCAAGGTCGCGTTGTTCGACACGGGCGCTGGTGCCGGCCTGCTCGAAGCCAGCCTCGACGCGAGCGCCGGCAACACCGCGACCGGCGGTCTCGCCACGGCCACCTCGACGGCCGGCACGGGCGGCGCGACGCCCACGGCGGGCACTGCGACCACCGGCACGTTCGCGTCCATGACGCTCGACTCCAACGACTCCATCAGCTTCTCGATCGCGGTCGACGGCGGCGCGGCGCGCTCCGTCACCATCACCAAGGCGACGGTGGACGCAGCACTCTCGACCACCAACGGCACCATCGGCTCCGCCGCCAACTTCGCCACCGTCCTGACCCAGGCGATGACCGACGCGGGCGTGACAGGCGTCACCGCCGCAGCCAGTGGCTCGACGGTTGCCTTCACCTCCGCCACCACCGGCACGGGTTCCACGGTCGCGCTGAGCGGCGCAACCGCTTCCAACGGCACCTTCGACCTCGTGAGCGTGGACATCACCAACGCCAGCCTGGCCGACCTCGACCGCTACATCAACGGCATCGACAAGATGTCGGAAACGGTGAACACCGCCGCAGCCGACCTCGGCGCAGCCAAGAAGCGCATCGGTCTCCAGACCGACTTCGTGAAGAACCTGATGGACGCCATCGACCGCGGCGTGGGCCAGCTTGTCGACGCCGACATGAACGAGGAGTCCACCAAGCTCCAGGCGCTCCAGGTCCAGCAGCAGCTGGGCGTCCAGGCGCTCTCCATCGCCAACGGCAACTCGCAGGGCATCCTCAAGCTCTTCCAGGGCTGATCCCGGCAATCTTCCGCCAACCGCGCGCCCGGCTCATCGCCGGGCGTTTCGCGTTTGGCGGCCCTTCAATGCTCGCACAAGCTTGAACCCATAGCGTTCCATTCATGGCTCGCCGGGAGCCGCATGAGCCCTCGACGTGCCGCAGCAGCTGCAATCCATCCTCGCCAATCTCGCAAGCTTCGGCACCAAGCGCCTGCTCATCATGGGCGCGGTCGCCGCCCTCGTGATCGGCGTGGTCGCGGGCGGCGCGGTGTTCCTCAACAAGCCCGCCTTCGAGACGCTCTATGTCGGCCTTGAACGCTCCGACGTGAACCAGATCGGCATGGTGCTGGGCGAGGCGGGCATCGCGTTTGACGTGGGCTCCGACGGCACGACCGTGCTTGTCCCCGCGGGCCTCACCGCCAAGGCCCGCATGATGCTGGCCGAAAAGGGCCTGCCCACCTCGGCCAATGCGGGCTACGAGCTCTTCGACAATGTGGGCTCGCTCGGCCTCACCTCGTTCATGCAGCAGGTCACGCGCGTCCGCGCACTCGAAGGCGAGATCGCGCGCACGCTGCAATCGCTCAACGGCATCAAGGCCGCCCGCGTCCACCTCGTGATGAGCGAGCGTGCGAGCTTCCGCCGCGACGAGCAGCAGCCCACGGCTTCCGTTGTGATCCGCACCGCAGGCATCGACGCGCGCACGTCGGCTGCCGCGATCCGTTATCTCGTGGCCGCTGCCGTGCCGGGCCTCGATGCCGAAAAGGTCACCGTGCTCGACGCTTCCGGCCAGCTTCTCGCCGCCGGCGAAGACCCTTCAGGCACGAGTGCCGCCCGCTCGCTCGGCGTCGAACAGACGGTGGAAGCCCAGGTCGAGAGCAACATCCGCCGCGCGCTGATGCCCTATCTCGGGCCGGAGAACTTCCGCGCCTCGGTGAAGGCCGAGGTCAACACCGACACGCGCCAGACCGAGGAAACCATCTTCGACCCCGAGTCGCGCGTGGAGCGCTCCACCCAGGTCGTCAAAAGCGCCGAGAATTCCTCCCAGCGCCAGGCGAGCGCGCCGACTTCCGTGGAAGAAAACCTCCCCGACGAGGGCACCGCCCCCTCGGACGGTCCGCAAAGCTCGGAAAACAACGAGCGCAAGGAGGAAACCACCAACTACGAGATGAACACCAAGCGCATCGCCACCACGTCTAACGGCTACAGCGTCACCAAGATGAGCGTTGCCGTCGTGGTGAACCGCGAGCGCCTGAAGACGCTGGTCGGCGGCGAGGCGATGGACCCCGCCCAGCTCGAAGCGCGCATCGCGGAGATCCGCACGCTGGCCATGATGGCAGCCGGCCTCGACGAGAAGCGCGGCGACGCGATCACCGTGTCCGCAGTGGAGTTCATCGATGGGCTCGACGGGGTGGAAGTGGTCGAGCCCGGCGTGATGGACACGCTCGGTGAGCAGGCGGGCACCTTCATCAATGCCGGCGCCTTCATCGTGGTGGCGCTGCTTCTGGGCTTCTTCGGCCTGCGCCCGCTCGCGGCGGCACTCCGCCCGCAGGCGCCCGCCACCGAGGGGGAAACGCGCTCCTTCGAGGATGTGCAGCGCGCGCTCCCCACGCCCGATGGCACAAGCCCCGCGCTGCTCGCCGCGAACGAAGCGGGCATGCCCGCACTCGCCACACCCACGGCCCTCGACGACCTCCGCCAGAAGATCAAGCCGGCACCCGCCGAGCGCCTCGCGCGCATGGTGGAGCTCAACGAGGAGCGCACGGCGCAGATCCTGCGCAAATGGGCGGGCCGTGAGGAGGCCGCCTGATGGGCGCCACCCAGGCGCTGCGCTCGGCGCTGCGCGATTTCTCCGCACGCCCCGCACCCGACGCGGCACCGCGCCCCATGCTGGTGCCCGTCCAGGCCGCCCCCGCCCTTCCCGTGCCCGACATCGACGCGCTGATCGCGAACGCCGTGGCACAAGCCGAAGCCGCGCTCGGCGAACGCCTCGCGGCCGAGCATGGCGCAGAACTCACAGCCCTCCGCGCCGAGCATGAGGCGGCCCTTGTCGCCCGCGACGCGCAGTTCGGCGCGCAGGCGCTGGGCGCCATCGGCCAGGCCGTGGCCGCTCTCGGCGAAGGGGTTGCGGAGGCGGTCGGCAGCCGCGTCGCCCGCATCCTCGCGCCGCTGCTCCACGAGGCGCAACAGACGCAAGCGATCAGCGCGCTGCGCACCGCGATCCTCCACTCGGTCGGTGGCCCGGACGGCGTTGCGCTCGTTTTGCGCGGCCCGGCCGCCCTGCGGACGCGGATCGAGCCCGAGCTTCTGGACGCGGGCTTCACCGTGCGCTGGGAGGATGCCCCAGGCTTCGACGTCGAGGCGAGTGCGGGCGCCACCGTCTGGCGCACGCGGCTCGACGAATGGCAGGCCGGCCTCGATGCCGCCCTTGAAGGGGTCTCGCCGTGAGCGCTGCCGAGGGCGAAGCCGTCCGCGAGATCATCATCGTCAAACGCGTCCACGGCGATGGCGAGGAGGGCCATCACGGCGGCGCGTGGAAGATCGCCTTTGCCGACTTCATGACGGCCATGATGTGCTTCTTTCTCGTGATGTGGCTGATCAACGCTGCGAACGAGCAAACCAAGGCGTCGGTCGCGAGCTACTTCAACCCGATCAAGCTGGTCGACCGCAACACGGCCAAGCGCGGCCTGGAGGAAGTGGGGCAGGGCCCCAATGCGCGGGGCTCGGACGACACCCAGCATGAGAAGCCCGACACGTCCGCAGGCTCGGAAGGCGCAAAGCACGGCGGCGCAGCGGAGCCGCGCGACAGCACGCAGGACCAGCCCGTGCCGATGAACTCGGACACGGCTCTGTTCGCCGACCCCTATGCCGTTCTGGCGGAGATCGCGGCCGACACCGGCCGCAGGCAGAACATGAGCGAGAAGGGCGACGGCGGCGCGGCGGATGCGGGGCCCTCCACAGGCGCATCGGGTGGCGACGCCTACCGCGATCCCTTCTCGCCCGATTTCTGGAGCCAGGAACAGGCCGTGCCGGACGCCGAGGCCTCTGCCGAACGCAGCGAGGAGCCACAAGCAGAGCCCGCAGCCGAGGTGGAAGAAATCCCCGAGCCGCCCGAACCCGAGCCCGCGAAGCCCGAGCCGGCAACGGCCCCCCAGGACGTCCCGCCAGCCACCCGGCAGGCGGCAGCCGAGATTCGCGCGGCGCTGGACAAGGCGATCGGCCCCGGCTCCGAGGCCTCGGGCGGCATCGCGGTGGAAGCGCGCAAGGGCGGGGTCGCCATCTCCGTCACCGACCGGCTGGATTTCGGCATGTTCCGCGTCGGCTCTGCCGTGCCCGACCGCGAGCTGGTGCTCGCCATGGACAAGATCGGCGCCGTGATCCGCGAGCGTGGCGGCACGGTGACGGTGGAAGGCCACACGGATGCGCGGCCATTCCGCTCGGCGCAATACGACAACTGGCGCCTGTCGTCGGCGCGCGCGCAGGCCGCCTACCACATGCTCGTGCGCGCGGGTCTCGACGAGCGCCGCATCCAGAGCGTCGCGGGCTTCGCCGACCGCAGGCTCAAGCTGCCCGACCAGCCCTTCGCCGCCGAGAACCGCCGCATCGAGATCCTGGTCGACCTGCCCGCGGACCCCGCTCCGTGACGAGGAAAGGCTTGGTCGGCGCGTTTCTGGCAGTCCTCTTGCTCGGCTCGGCTCCGGCGGCATCTGCCTCCGAGCCGGCCCAGCCCGTGCAGCCCTTCCAGCTCGTGCGCTCGCTGCAGCGCGTGCAGGACCGCATCGCGAGCGGCGATCACGCCGTGCTGCCCATGCAGCGCAAGGCGCTCGAACGTGCCGACCGCGCATTGCGCGAGGCGGACGACGCTGAACTGGCCGAGCCGCGGAATTTCCGCGCGGTGCTCATCTACGCCATGAGCGGCGGCAACCCCGCAACGGTCGAAATCCTGCTTCCGCGCCTGATCGGCGCGGCGCGCGGCCGCGCCAAGGCCGAAGAGGACGCCAAGCGCGCCGCAGCCGAAGAAAGCGGCGAAGCGCCGCCCGAGCCCGAGCCCGCAGCGGAAGAAGCCCATGGCGGGGGCCACGCCGCCAAACCCGGCAAGAAGGACAGCGCGGCCCCTCCCAAGCCCGTGCGCTCCGCCGATGAGCGCTTGGCGCTCGGCGTCTACAACTATCTGCGCGGCCGCCCCGAGGATGCGCGCGAGGCGCTTTCCGCCATTGACCCGATGGCCGAGGAGCCCGAGCTCGGCGCATTCCTCGCGCTGGTGCGCGGCCAGCTCGAAGCCTCCAACACCCCGCAGATCGCCGCCCGCCTGCTCGATCAGGCGCGGCTTCTCGGCACGGGCACGCTGGTCGAGGAAGCGGCGACCCGCCGCGCGGTGCTGCTTGCCGTCGAACTCGGGGAGCGGCCCCGCTTCATCGCCTTGAGCGAAAGCTATGCGCGCCGCTTCGTGCTCTCGCCCTATGCCGCGCAATGGGCGGACGGCTTCGTCGCGGGCGTCATGGCGCTGCGCGAGGGCCTCGACTTCGCAGACCTCGACCGCGTCACGGAAAACCTCGACCCCGAGCGGCGGCGCGTGCTTTTCCTGCGCATCGCGCGCGCGGCCGGCATCGAGCACGCGACCGCCTTGGCCGACTTCGCATCCGCCCGCGCGGAAGCCGAGCCCGGCCGGGACGACCCGCGCACGGTGCTCTATTCCGCCCTGCCCAAGGTCGCCACCGAAGGCAGCGACGAGGTTCTCCGCTCGTTGCGCACTATTGACCAGACCAAGCTCACCACCAGCGACCGTGCGCTCCTCCAGGCGGCGAAGGCCGTCGCCGAGGGCTTGAAGCTGCCCGACACGAACCCTGCCGCCCTGCCCGAGCCCACCGCCGAGCCGCAGACCGCCGATCTCGACCCCGCCGTCACCGAAAGCGAGGCCAAGCTCACCGGCGCGCGCAAGGCGCTCGGCGACATCGACGCGCTTCTGGGAAAAAGCCGGTGAGAGTTTCCGCAGACTTCGCGACACCCGCTGCCCGCCCGAGCAACGCCTCGACCACCACTGACGCGGAAACCCCTTTCGCGGCCCTGATGGGGGAGAGCGCGCAGCCGCGCCCGGCCGCGCGAAGGGTCGAAACCGACGGGGATGGCCGACCCGTCCCCGAGGGCTACGAACCCCAGCCGCGCAGCAGCCGCGACCGCATGATCCGCCATTCCCTGTCCGCCTGGAACAGGATGCGGGAGGAGAGTACGGCCCCGCGCGATGCTCCGGCGACGGACCAGCCCGTGGCGGAAGTGCCGGCCCTTATCGAAGCCTCGCCGGAAGGGGAGGGGACAGACAAAGTTTTGTCTTCCGAAAAGCTCCCTGAAGACCTCCCGCACGCCGAACCCACCGAGCGAGACGCGACCGCCTTCGTTCCCGTGCCCACCGTGCTTCCGGCCCCGCCCGAGCTTCGCCGCACTTCAGAGCCGCGCCAGAACAGCGAGGCGAAGCCCACAGCGAGCGTCGAGGGAACGTCCGAGCCGAGCGAGCCTGCCGAGGAAACCGCTGCTCCACGGCGCGCCGGCGGCATGGAGGATGTGCATGCCGTCCGCGAAGAAGCCGACGCCCGCCCCGAGGCCCCGGCCCGCGCAGCACCGCTTGCCCAGCCCGCTCCCGCCAGCCCGTCACCCCCGCCGCCCGCACCGCTCGCCGTCGATGCGACCCCGCCCGGCCTCGCCGAAGCCATCCGCGCCGATCTCGCGCAGCGCCCCATCGACCCCGCGGTCTTCGCCGGCCCCGACACCCGCCGCGTGCTCGTGATCGAGCTACGCCCCGCCGAACTCGGCGCCGTCACCGCCCGTCTGCGCTTCACGGGCGGCGCGATGCAGGTGGAACTCTCCGTCGAGACCGAGCGCGCGCATGAGCGGCTGGGCGGCGACGGCGGCGACGCCATCTTACGCGCGCTGCAGGCCGCCGGCGTCAGCGTCGATCAAGTCACGGTGCAGGCCGCAAACCCCGCGCAAGCTCCGCCCGACATGTCTTCTCGCCCGCCGCCCACGCGCGGCGACGAGGCACAGGGAAATGCCGGCCCCTCCACGGGTCGGGAAGGTCGCGGCAGCGAAGGAGAGCATGGACATGGCGAGCGGTCGCAGAACGGAAGCTGGAGGAACGGGCAGGGTGCTTCCCCTTCTCGCCCTGCTTCTCGCCTGGACGATCTCTTCATCTGACGCGCGCGCCACCAGTGCGACCAACGCCTGCGAGAACGAGATCCTGCGCGCCGCCCAGCGCTACAGCATCCCCGCCGGCATCCTCTACGCGGTGGGTCTCACCGAGACAGGCGTGAAAGGCTCGCTCCAGCCTTTCGCGCTCAACATCGCGGGCAAGGCCGTGTTCGCGAAGAGCCGGGCCGAGGCCGTGCGCCTGGCCGAGGAAGCCGCGGCCCGCGGCGTGCGCCTCGTCGATCTCGGCTGCATGCAGATCAACCGCCGCTGGCACGGCCAGCATTTCGCGAGCCTCGACGCCATGCTCGACCCCGCAGCGAACGTCGACTACGCCGCCCGCTTCCTGAGCGATCTCAACCGCCGCCACGAAGGCTGGACGATGGCGGTCGCCCGCTATCATGCCGGGCCCGACAACGATCCCGCCCAGGCGCGCTACGTGTGCCGCGTCATCCGTAACCTCGTTGCCACAGGCTTCGGAAAGTGGACGCCCAACGCCCGCGAGTTCTGTCACGAATAAGGCGCCGATCCCCATCCGTTCGCGTTTGTTCTTGATTTGAACCCGACGCCTGCCTTGATTCCGCCAAGTCCCGAGATCGAGCCGCCCGGTTTTGGGCGGTTGGTCCCCCGTTAACTGCCTCTTAACCATGCTCATCAAGAATTGGTTAACGGCGAATCGAGGGGCTTGGACGACGATGATCGTGATCGTGGACGAAAGAGAGCTCGTAACGGACGGCTACCACTCCATGTTCGACCGCGAGGGCGTGGCCTCCACCGGCTTCCGCTCCTCCGAGTTCGGCGAGTGGGTGTCGAGCGCCGCCGAGGAAGACCTGAAGTCGGTGCGCGCCATTCTGATCGGCGACTGCAACGCCGACGTGCTCCCAGCGAAACTCCGCGACCGCACCGGCGCGCCCGTGATCGCCTTGTCCGAGCAGCACAGCCTGGAAAACACCCTGCGCCTCTTCGAATCCGGCGTGGACGACGTGGTGCGCAAGCCCGTCCACATCCGCGAGATCCTGGCCCGCATCGCCGCCATCCGCCGCCGCGCGCAGGAGGAAGCCCGCTTCGCCGAGATCGGCCCCATGCGCGTCTTCACCGATGGCCGCGATCCCGAGATCGAGGGCGTGGCGCTGCCGCTGCCGCGCCGCGAGCGCCGCATCCTCGAATATCTTGCCGCCAATTGCGGCCGCCGGGTCACCAAGACCCAGGTGTTCAACGCCATCTACGGCCTGTTCGACGACGAGGTCGAGGAGAACGTGGTGGAAAGCCACATCTCCAAGCTGCGCAAGAAGCTGCGCGAGCGGCTGGGCTTCGACCCCATCGATTCCAAGCGTTTCCTCGGCTACCGCCTGGTGATGTGAGCGCGAAAAGCGCTTCCGCCTCAAAGGTTAAGCGAATCTTGAACCAGCTTGGCGCAAGCGCCAGGTGCCACGGTTCCACCCGCCGATGATCGGCCGGGATAAGGACGTAAGGGATGAGCCTCTACGGAATGATGCGGACCAGCGTGTCCGGCATGGCGGCGCAGTCGAACCGGCTCTCGTCGGTGGCCGACAACATCGCCAATTCCTCCACCACCGGCTACAAGCGCGCCCGCACCGAATTCTCGTCCATGGTGCTCGCCCCCAATGTGGGCTCCTACCAGTCCGGCGGCGTGACGACCGCGGTTCAAACCGCCGTCTCCGCCCAGGGCGTCCTGCAATACACGACCTCCGTCACCGACCTCGCCATCAACGGCGAGGGCTTCTTCCTGGTGCAGGCGCCCGACGGCACGACCTACATGTCGCGCGCGGGCTCGTTCGTGCTCGACGGCGAGGGCAACCTCGTCAACGCGGGCGGCCACAAGCTGATGGGCTATAGCCTGCAAGACGGCCAGGCCAACGTCACGGCCAACGGTGTGGGCGGGCTCCAGGCCATCGCCTTCGCCGACGAGGCGCTGACCGCCACCCCCTCCACCCGCGCGACGCTGACTGCCAACCTGCCCGCGGGCGCGGCCATCGTCACGGGTGCCGCGCCTTCGGCCAACACGGCCGCGAGCACCTCGTCGCAGAAGACCTCGCTGCTGCTCTACGACAATGTCGGCAACCCCGTGACGGTGGACGTCCACTACACCAAGACCGCCGACAACACCTGGGAAGTTGCGGTGTTCGACCAGAAGGGGGCCACCAATGGCGGCTTCCCCTATGCGCAGCCCGCGCTCGGCACGGCCACGCTCGCCTTCGATCCCACAACCGGCAAGCTCTCGGCCGCGAGCCCCACCAACCTGTCCTTCACCGTGCCCAACGGCGCGCCGCTCACGCTCGACCTCGCCAAGCAGACCGAGCTTGCCGGCGGCTTTGTCGTGCTCAAGCCCGAAGCCAACGGCAACGCGCCGAGCGCGGTCGAGAAGGTGCAGATCGACAGCGACGGCACGGTCTACGCCCAATACAAGAACGGCGCGCTCCAGGCGCTCTACCGCATCCCGCTCGCCACCGTCGCGAGCCCCGACCAGCTCCTGCTCGCCAACGGCAACGTTTATTCCACCACGCCCAATTCGGGCGCCATCCGCGTCGGCTTCGCCGAGGACGGCGGCTACGGCTCTGTGGTGTCGGGCGCGCTCGAAAGCTCCAACGTCGACATCGCGGAGGAGCTGACCACCATGATCGAGTCGCAGCGCTCCTACACGGCCAATTCCAAGGTGTTCCAGACCGGCTCCGAGCTGATGGACATTCTCGTCAACCTCAAGCGCTAGCTCCAGTTGAGGGCGCGAGAGCGCAACCCCCATGTCGTTGTCCGCCGCCCTCAACATCGCCCAATCCGCGCTTCAGGCGACGTCGCGCCGCACGGATGTGGTGGCGCGCAACCTCACCAACGCGCAGGACCCCGACTACAACCGCCGCTCCACCACGCTGGTCACGCTGCCCGGCGGCGGCGTGCGCGCAGCGGAAGTGCGCCGCGCCTCCGACGAGATGCTGTCGCGCCAGAACCTGTCGGCCATCTCCGGCTGGAGCGGCCAGCAGGCCCTGTCGGACGCGCTCGGCCGGCTTTCGCTGTCGGTCAACGGCGTGGACGGGGAGGGGTCGGCGGCCGTTGCCCTCGGCAAGCTGTCCCAGTCGCTCCAATCCTATGCCGCAGCCCCCGCCAACACCGCGCTCGGCCAGACCGCGGTGGAAGCCGCGCGCGATCTCGTCCGCAACCTCAACGATGCGAGCGCCGCCGTCCAGAGCGCGCGCAGCGATGCGGACGACGCCATCGCATCCGCCACGGGTGAACTGCGCTCACTGCTCGACCAGTTCGGCGATGCCAACCGCGAAGTGATCGCCGGCACCAAGCTCGGCCGCGACACGAGCGATTCCGCCGACCGCCGCGACGGCATCCTCAAGAAGATCGCCGAACTCGTTCCCGTGTCCGCCACCAACCGGGGCGACGGCGACATGGTGCTGTCGACCCGCGAAGGGGCGGTCCTTTTCGAGACCAACCCGCGCACCGTCACGTTTGCGCCGCAGGGCGCGTTCGCGGCCGGAACCACCGGCGGCGCGGTCATGATAGACGGCGTGCGGCTCACGGCGGACGCCGCCAATGGCGGCACGATCGCGGGCCTGCTCGAACTGCGCGACCGCACCGCACCCCAGCTGCAGACCCAGCTCGACGAGATCGCGCGCGGCCTCGTCTCCACCTTCCGCGAGACCGACCAGTCCGGCGCTGGCTTGGCCGACCGTCCGGGCCTTTTCACCTGGAGCGGCGCGCCCGCCATGCCCGCGGGCGGGATGGTGTCGGCAGGGCTTGCCGGCACGATCACCCTCAACGCGGCCTTCGACGCCCAGCGCGGCGGCAACCCGGCACTCCTGCGCGATGGCGGCGCGAATGGCGCGGTCTTCCGCACCAACACGCAGAACGCCGCGGGCTTTTCCGGCACGCTGATCGCCCTCAACGCACGGCTTGACGAGCCCGGCGCGTTCTCGTCCGCAGCCGGCCTTTCCGCTTCGCAGAGCCTGAACGGGTTCGCCGCCGCATCCGTCGGCTGGCTCGAGGGCTCGCGCCAGGCAGCCACGCGCGCCTCCGAAGCGGGTGCAGCCCTCGCCTCGCGCACGGCGGAAGCGCTGTCCAACGCGACCGGCGTCAACGTCGACACCGAATGGGCGCTGATGCTCGAACTCGAGCATTCCTACGAAGCGTCGGCGCGCATCATCAAGACCGTGGACGAGATGCTCGCCACCCTGATGCAGGCGATAGGCTGATGGCGATCTCGGGCGTCTCCACCTCTTCCATCGGCGTCAGCCTGCGCCTGGCCGTCGCGCGCGCGCAGACCGACCTCGCACGCAACCAGTCCGAGGCGCTGTCGGGCAGGCTCGCCGACCAGGGCCTGGCGCTCGGCACCGGCACCGCCCAGACCACCGCGCTCGCGCGCGACATGGAGCGGCTCGACAACATCCGCCAGACCAACGGCCTGGCCTCCACGCGGCTTTCGGCCACCCAAAGCTCGCTCAAGCAGATGGGCGCGGAAGCCCAGACGCTTTTGTCGGCGCTGACACTCGGCACCACCTCTTCTGCGGGAAGGGATGCGATTGCCGCGACAGCCGCAACCGCGCTCGCCTCCGTGACGGGGCTGCTGAACTCGTCCGTCAACGGCGAATACCTCTTTGCCGGCGTCAACACCGACGTGCAGCCGGTCACGGCCTGGACGGCGGGCTCGCCCGCCAAGGCCGCGTTCGACACGGCCTTCCAGACGCGCTTCGGCTTTCCCCAGACGGATGCGCGCGCAGGCGACATCACCCAGGCCGACATGACGGCCTTCCTCGACAGCGTGGAAGACCAGTTCCTCGGCGCCGGCTGGAACGCCAACTGGTCGGACGCCTCCGACACGCCGATCCAGAGCCGCATCGCGCTCAACGAGACCTCAGCCACCTCCGTCAGCGCGAACGCCGCCCCCATCCGCAAGCTCGTCATGGCCGCCGCGATCACGGCCGAGCTTTTGTCCGGCCCCGCCGGCACGGGTGCGCGCGCAGCCGTCACCGAGCGCGCTCGGCAGCTCACGGCCGAAGCCGTGTCGGGCCTGGCCGAGACCCAGGCGCAGACGGGCGTACTCCAATCGCGCGTGAAATCGGCCTCCGAGCGCCTGGCCACCCAATCCGGCATCCTCAAGGACAGCCTGACGGGCCTGATCGGCGTCGACCGCTACGAGGCTTCCACGCGCGTGGCCGACCTCCTCAACCAGATCGAGACCTCCTACGCGCTGACGGCCCGCATCGGCCAGCTCAGCCTCGCCAAGTTCCTTCCCTGACCGCTTCCACCCTGCGAGCCGCGATGTACCAGTTCTCCTATGCAGAAATCGAAGTCGACTCGGTGGCGGACGCGCGCGATCGCGAGCGCCAGCTGATCTCGCGCTCGATCGATCTGCTCGCGAAAGCCAAGACCAAGGGCTCGTCCTCGCTGGAGGCCGTGGAAGCCATTCACTTCACCAACCGCGTCTGGACCTCCCTGATGGAAGACCTGGGCTCGGCCGACAACGAGCTGCCCAACGAGCTGCGCGCGAGCCTGATCTCGATCGGCATGTGGGTGTTGCGCGAGGCCGATGCCGTGCGCCAGGGCGCATCCGACAATTTCGAGGGCCTGATCGAGGTGTCCGCCATCATCCGGGACGGCATCAAGTGAAGAACACGCTGAAGATCTCCCTCAAGCCCGGCGAACGCATCTTCCTCAACGGCGCGGTGATCCGGGTCGACCGCAAGGTCACGATCGAGCTGATGAACGACGTGCAGTTCCTGCTCGAAAACCACGTGCTCCAGGCCGAAAACGCCTCCACGCCGCTGCGCCAGCTCTATTTCGTGGTGCAGGTGATGCTGATGAACCCCGAAGGCGCGGACGATGCCAAGCGCATGTTCCGCACCTCGCTGCCGCTCCTTCTCGCAAGCTTCACCAGCGAAGACATCCGCGCGGGCCTCAAGCACATCGACCAGCTCGTGGGCGAAGGCCGCGTCTACGAGGCGCTCAAGCGCATCCGCGCGCTCTACGCGCTGGAAGAAAAGAGCCTGGCTCCCGCACCCGCCTTTTCCGCACCCCGCGCGACGCTCGCCGCGGCCGCGCTTGGAGCATGATCCGATGGACGTCTCGGCCCTCACCACAACCATCCCCGCCGGCGCCAACGAGCGCTCCTCGGCATCCGCCAAGACCACGGCGGACTACCAGTCCTTTCTGAAGCTGCTCGTCGCGCAGATGAAGAACCAGGACCCGACCAAGCCGATGGACCCCACCCAATACGTGGCCCAGCTCGCCTCCTTCAGCCAGGTCGAGCAGTCGGTGCAGACCAACAAGAAGCTCGACCAGATGCTGCAGGCCTCCGCTCTTTCGCAGGCCGACGGCCTGATCGGCCGCACGGTCTCCTCGTCGGACGGCAGCGTGTCGGGCACGGTGGAAGCGCTGAAGCTCGGCACCAACGGCGTGACCGCCATTCTCAAGGGCGGCGCGGAGATCGCGGTCGGCCCCGGTCTCGTGATCTCCGCGGGAGCGCAGTCGTGAACGAGGCAGACGCGCTCGATCTCGTCCAGTTCGCCATCTGGACCGTGCTGACGGCGTCCGCACCGGCCGTCGTCATCGCGATGGTGGTGGGCGTGGTGATCGCGCTCTTCCAGGCGCTCACGCAGATCCAGGAAGTCACGCTCACCTTTGTGCCGAAGATCGTGGCGATCCTGCTCGCGGTCGCCGTCACTGGCCCCTATGTGGGCGGGCAGATCTCGGCCTTCACCAACGTCATCTTCGAGCGCATCGAAACCGGTTTCTGAGCCACAAGGCTCACAGGTCGCAGATGAGGTAGCGCACGGTCTTCGACCCGCCGTGGATCGCCGCCTCGCCCATCTCGCGAAAGCCGAGTGCGGCATGGAACGCGTCCGACGCCGGGTTGGGCGGCACGCGGTTCACCTCGCACACGATCCGTGTGTGTCCCGCCCCCCGCGCGGCCTCGAACAAGGCGGCATAGAGCTTGCGCGCCAGCCCGCGCCCCCGCGCATGCTCGGCCACCACCACCCGGTCCACATAGACGAAGCGGTCGAGCCGCTCGCGAAACCACACGAAGTTCGGGCTGCCGTAATCCGCGTCCTGGTCAAAGGCCAGGAGCAGCGCGTCCGCTTCGCCCACGCGCCAGGCCGCAAAGGCCTGCCCGCCCATCCTGGCGAGCGCGTCCATCTCCAGCCACGACAATTCCTGCGCATGGGCGTTGTTCAGCGCCAGCACCCCTTCGAGCCCGTCCGATCCCAACGCTTGAACCGCGTCCCGCCCACCCTCGCGCAAGCTCTGCATCCTAGCGATTACGCTCCATTCTCAGGCATTCCGGCATGGCTTTAGCAGAACAGATCGGCGCAGCGGGAGCCGCTCCCAAGACCTCGGGGCGCGACATCTTCTTCGCGCTCGGCGTGGTCGTGATCCTGGCCGTGCTGTTTCTGCCGATCCCGGCCTTTATGATCGACATCGGGCTCGCCTTCTCCATCGCGCTTTCCGTGCTGATCCTGATGGTGGCGCTCTGGATCCCGCGCCCGCTCGAGTTCTCGTCCTTCCCGACCGTGCTCCTGATCGCGACCATGCTGCGGCTTTCGCTCAACATCGCGACCACGCGTGCCATCCTCTCTCACGGCGCGGAAGGCACGCATGCGGCGGGCTACGTGATCGCGGGCTTCTCCCAGCTCGTGATGTCCGGCGATTTCGTGATCGGTCTGATCGTGTTCCTGATCCTGGTGATCGTGAACTTCATCGTCATCACCAAGGGCGCCACCCGCATCGCGGAAGTGGGCGCGCGCTTCACGCTCGACGCCATCCCCGGCAAGCAGATGTCGATCGACGCCGACCTGAACGCCGGCGTCATCGACGACAAGACCGCGCAAGTGCGCCGCCGCGAGCTGGAGGAGGAAAGCTCCTTCTTCGGCTCCATGGACGGCGCGTCGAAATTCGTGCGCGGCGACGCCATTGCCGGCCTCATCATCACCGCCATCAACATCGTCGGCGGCATCGCCATCGGCACCTTCCGGCATGGCCTGAGCCTGGGCGAGGCGACCGACGTCTTCATCAAGCTTTCGGTAGGCGACGGCCTCGTCACCCAGATCCCCGCCCTGATCGTCTCGCTCGCCGCCGGCCTCCTGGTTTCCAAGGGCGGCACGCGGGGCTCGGCGGAAAAGGCGGTGTTCGGCCAGCTCGGCGCCCACCCCCGCGCGCTGTCGGTCGCGGCCCTGCTGCTCGTGCTTCTGGCGCTGATGCCGGGCCTGCCGATGTTTCCCTTCCTCTCGCTCGCAGCCCTTCTCGGCGTGCTCGCCTATGCCATCCCGCAGAACCAGCAGAAGAAGGACCGCGCCGAGGCCCAGGCCAAGCACGACGAAGAAAGCGCCAAGCAGCAGGAGGAGAAGGATTCGGTCAAGAATTCACTGCGCACCGCCGAGATCGAGCTGCTCATCGGCAAGCAGCTTTCGGCCAGGCTCCTGTCGTCGCACCAGGAACTCGCCTTCCGAATGGGCAAGATGCGCAAGAAGTTCGCCACCCAATACGGCTTCGTGGTGCCCGAGGTGAAGCTCACCGACGAGTTCTCGATTCCGCCCAAGACCTACCAGATCAAGATCCACGGCACGGTGGTGGCCGAGCACAGCCTGCGCGTGGGCGAAGTCACGGCCCTTCTGGGCAACCGCGAGCCGCCCGAGATTCCCGGCGAGGAAGTGCGCGAGCCCGCTTTCGGCATGCGCGCCTGGTCGGTGCCCGAAACCTTCACGGAAGACCTCAAGCGCGAGGGCTTCACGTTTGCCGACAACATGTCGGTGCTGCTCACGCATCTGTCGGAAGTCGTGCGCAACAACCTGCCGCAGCTTCTGTCCTACAAGGACATGAAGGTCCTGATCGAGCGGCTCGACCCCGAATACCGCAAGCTGGCCGACGACATCTGCACCCAGCACATCTCCTATCCCGGCCTCCAGGCCGTGTTGAAGCTCCTGCTCGCCGAGCGCGTGTCGATCCGCAACCTCCACCTGATCATCGAGGCGATCGCCGAGATCGCTCCCCATATCCGGCGCACGGAAGCGATCGTCGAGCATGTGCGCATCCGCATGAGCCAGCAGATCTGCGGCGACCTGACCGAAGGCGGCACGCTCAAGGTCCTGCGCCTCGGCAACCGCTGGGACCTGGCCTTCCACCAGAGCCTCAAGCGCGACGCCAAGGGCGAGGTGCGCGAGTTCGACATCGACCCCCGCCAGCTCGAAGAGTTCGGCGCGGATGCCTCCAACGCCATCCGCACCCATCTCGACCGCGGCGAGCGCTTCGCCATCGTCACCGCACCCGACGCGCGCCCCTATGTCCGCATGATCGTCGAGCGCCTCTACCCCACGCTTCCCGTGCTCTCGCATGTGGAGATCGCCAAGGGCGTGGAAGTCCGCGTCCTCGGCACCGTCTCGTGACCCTTTTCGAGCACCACCATCAACGATCCCCCTCCCCCCTGAGGGGAGGGGTAAGGGGTGGGGGTGACCTCTCCGCCACGCAATCGTCGCAGGGGTTGGTGACGGCACCGTCACCCCCACCCCTTACCCCTCCCCTCAGGGGGGAGGGGAACCGTCAGCCTCACCACCTTTCCACCCGCCCATGACCGCCGACGCCGAGCGCCTCGTTCTCGCAGCGTTTCTCGCCTTCTGCCGCATCGGCGCGTGCTTCATGCTGATGCCCGGCCTGTCCTCCGTGCGCCTGCCGCCCCAGGTCCGGCTCTTCATCGCGGTCGCCGTCACCTTCGCCGTGTTCGCCCACCTGTCCGACGCGATCCTTCCCTTCGCCGACCGCGCGCCCGCCACGCTCGGCCCCCGCATCGTCTCCGAACTCCTGATCGGCGGGTTGATCGGGCTTCTCGCGCGCATCTATGTGCTGGCGCTCCAGTTCATCGGAACCGCCATCGCCATGCTGATCGGCTACGGCGCGCCGGGCGGCATGGCGATCGAGGAGCCGGAAGCGGCGGGCCCGCTCGCCGCCCTCATCTCGTTTTCGGCGCTGCTTCTTTTGTTCGTCTTCGACTTCCACCACGAGGTCGTGCGCGCGCTCGTCTCGTCCTACGAGGTCGTGCCGATCGGTTCGGCCTTCGACGGGCGGGGCGCACTCGTCGATCTTTCCGACACGCTGGCCGAAGCCTTTCTCGTCACGCTGCGGCTCGGCTCGCCCTTTGTCGCCTATGCGATCCTGGTGAATCTCTCGGTCGGCTTCATCAACAAGCTCGTGCCGCAGATCCCCGTCTACTTCATCGCCCAGCCCTTCGTGATCGCGGGCGGGCTAATCCTTCTTTATCTCGGAGCCGGCACCCTGCTCTCCTTGTTTGCCGACGGATTCGCCCCCGTCACCCTGGGACAATAGATGCGAACACCCAATCCCAAGCGCCTGCGACGCCTTCTCGCCGTCCACCGCACGCTGTCCGCCGCCTGCGAGGCGCGCCGGGCGGGCCACTTGGCCGCGGCCTGCGCCGCCCGCGCCGATGCCGAGAACCTGCGCGAGCGGTTCGACGCGGCGGGCTCGCTCTTTGCGCTCTTTCCCGAACTCTACCACGACCGCGTGGCGCGCGCGGTCCAGCGCGCGAGCGAGGAGACCGACAAGGCCGACGCCGAGGGCCTGGCTCTCGCCAAGCTCGCGACTCGCGAGAAGTCCGTCGAGGAGCGCCTGGCCCAGGCAGAGCGCTGGGAAGCGCGCACGGCCGACGAGCGCACGCTCCTGCAATGGGTGGAAACGCGCATCGGTCAGCCTGCGGCAAGCATCACGGGGGAGAGTGCTTCCGAAATCTGAGGAAGCGCCCGTGGCCATTTCGCCGGTCAGCGACATCGTGATGGACGTGGTGCAGGCAGCCGAGCCTGCGGCCGTCGCCGCCGCCCGCGCCCGGTTGAGCGAGGGCGCAGCCTCTGGCGGCGAGACCTTCTCGCTCGACATCGCCGGGCGCCCGGCGCCACGGATCGAGAAGCCGGGCCTTGAGCCCTTCCAGAAGTTCGAAGCCATGGTGCTCGGCTCGTTCGTGGAGGCGATGCTGCCCGACGATGCCGAGAGCGCCTATGGCGGCGGCATGGCCGGTTCGATGTGGAAGGGGCTGCTCGCCGAGAAGCTCGGCACCGCCCTGGCCGAAAGCGGCGGCATCGGCATCGCCGAGCGCATGCTGCCCGGCCACTATGTCGAAGACGGCAAGCGCGTCTCGGTCGGCCCCGCAGCCCACCCGCCCAGCCAGGCCGAAGCCGGACATTCCATGCTGCAGACCTCGCTGGTCGCCGAATTCCAGCGCCGCGCCCTGCGCACCACCTCCGACAGCTGACCGCGAAGGGATCGCCCGTGGAATATTCGCCCTTCGCCTCCGCCCAGCCGGCTCCCGCCTTCGCGCCTGCGGTGGCGCCCGGCAACCTTTCGGCCGTGATCGCGCGCGTGGCCGAAGCGGTGGAGGCCGAAACGATCGGCCTGCGCACCGACCGCAATTTCGACATCCGCGCCTCCAACGCGCGCAAGAGCCGCTGCCTCTACGAGCTGTCGCGCGCCGCCAAGGGCATGGGCGATGGCGACATGCTGCGCGAGCATGCCGCGGCGCTCGGCGCGCTCAAGAAGGCGCTGGCGCACAACGAGTCGGTGGTGCGCGCCCATCTCGACGCCGTGGGCGAGGTCGCGGCCCTTCTGAAGGGCGCCATCGAGCACGCCCATTCCGACGGAACCTATTCGTCGGGCGGCTACGGCCAGGGCGGCTGGTAGGGGCCGGGCCGTGATCAAATTCGTGGCGGCCGGCCTCTGGCTCTGCATAGTGTCGCTGGGTGCGGCCTATTTCGCCACCCACCAGTCGACCGAGGCCGAAGCCAAGGCGGCGGCCGAACCCGCGCCGCCGCTGCTCGGCGGCCTCGACTACGTGAAGTCCGACGTGATCTCGGTGCCCGTTCTCCGCGAGGGCACGGTGGTCGGCTATCTCCTGACGCGCCTCGTTTTCACGATCGAGCCCCAGAAGCTGCAGAAGCTGAGCGTGCCCGCCGACGCCATCCTGGCGGACGAGGTCTACACCTACATCTTCGGCCATCCCCAGCTCGACTTCTCGTCACCGCGTGACGTCGATCTCGACGTGTTCCGCGCGGGCATCCGCGACAGCGTGAACAAGCGCGTGGGCGACACGCTCATGCACGACGTTTTGATCGAGCAGATCGATTTCCTCAGCAAAAACGACATCCGCGACAATGCCATCCGCCGCCGCACGGGCGGGGGCCGCGTCGGCGACAAGATGGCCTCGCCCGACAGCCATTTCTGAGGCGCATTCCCAGAGGAATCTTCTTTGGCTTTGGCCCGCAAAAGCCCTACCTAGGGCGCGACAGCCAAGCGGGAGATTTCCATGGACCTCGACACCATCGCCTCGAAGATCAGCCAGCGCCTTTCGGGCTCGGGCTTCAGCCGCACCGTGAAGGTGGATTTGAAGGACGAGGGCTCGATCCTGATCGACGGCGAGACGGCGACCGCAGGCGACGGCGAGGCCGACTGCACGATCACCATCTCCAAGGACAACTTCGCCGACCTGATCTCGGGCGACCTCAGCCCCACCACGGCCTTCATGACCGGCAAGATGAAGATCGCCGGCGACATGGGCGCCGCCATGGCCCTGGGGCAGGCGCTCTAGGCACCTGCCCTCTCGACCCCGGGAAAAGGCTCAGGCCGCGAGGCGGAGCCCCTCGGCGGCCGGCGGACGGCCGGCCTTGCGCCCTGCCGCCTGCAGCGTGCCCTTGGCGCCGTCCAGCGCGCCTTCGCGCAGTTCCACCGCCAGGAAGCGCTCGCGCTCATAGGGGCCGGGCATCGACAAGGTGCCGGTCTTCGCGGCCGAAAAGCCGAAGCGCGCGTAATAGGGCGCGTCGCCCACGAGCAGCACCGCGCCGTGGCCGAGGCGCTCGGCCTCGGCGAGCGCAAAGCGCATCAGCGCCGAGCCGATGCCCGCGCTCTTCACCGAAGGCTCCACCGCGAGCGGCCCGAGCAGCAGCGCCCGCGCGCCTTCGCCCAGCCGCACGTCCCACAGGCGCACGGTGCCCAGAAGCGTGCCGCCCGCATCGCGCGCGGAGAATGCGAGGCCGGCCGAAGGCAGACGCCCGCGGCGCAGCTTCTCGGACGACTTCCTGCGGCGCATCGGCCCCATCGCGCGGTCGAGCAGCGCCTCGCGCGCGGTCACGTCGAGCGCTGTCTCGGCGCCGATGGAGAAGGGTGCGGTGTCGGCCGCGGCAATGGCAAAGGTCATGGCAGCCCCCAAAGGATCAAGGGTGCGGAAGGGAATGACGCGGGCTTGCGCCGCATGTCTGCGGAAGCCGCGTCGGGATCGGGAAAGGGAAGGGGTGCGGGCGGAGGTGTTCCCCGCCCGCGAAGCCCGCGTCAGATCACGTAGGACCGCAGCGGCTCGAAGCCGTTGAACGCGACTGCCGAATAGGTGGTCGTGTAGGCGCCCGTGCCTTCGATCAGAACTTCGTCGCCCACCGAAAGCGAGATCGGCAGCGGGTAGGGGGTCTTCTCGTAGAGCACGTCGGCCGAATCGCAGGTCGGGCCGGCGAGCACGCACGGGGTCTTCTCGTCGGCGTCGCGCGCGGTCACGATCGGATAGCGGATCGCCTCGTCCATCGTCTCGGCCAGACCGCCGAACTTGCCGATGTCGAGATAGACCCAGCGCACGGGGTCCTCGTCCGACTTCTTGGACACGAGCACCACTTCCGAGCGGATCACGCCGGCATTGCCGACCATGCCGCGGCCGGGCTCGATGATGGTCTCGGGGATGCGGTTGCCGAAATGCTTGCGCAGCGCCGAAAAGATCGCGCGGCCGTAAGCCTCCGCCACCGGCACGTCGCGCAGGTAGCGGGTCGGGAAGCCGCCGCCCATGTTGACCATCTTGAGCACGATGCCCTCTTCCGCCAGGCGGCCGAACACGTCCGCCGCGTCGCCGAGCGCACGGTCCCAGGCGTCGAGGTCGCACTGCTGCGAGCCGACATGGAAGGACACGCCATAGGCGTCGAGGCCGAGGCCCTTGGCCGCGCGGAGCACGTCCACCGCCATGGCAGGCGCGCAGCCGAACTTGCGCGACAGCGGCCACTCGGCGCCCGCACCATCGGTCAGAACGCGGCAGAACACGCGCGCGCCGGGGGCCGCGCGAGCGACCTTCTCGGCCTCTTCCACGCAGTCGATGGCGAAGAGCGAGATGCCGAGCGCGTGCGCACGGGCGATGTCGCGCTCCTTCTTGATGGTGTTGCCGAACGAAACGCGGTCGGGCGTGGCGCCCGCGGCCAGCGCCATCTCGACCTCGGCGACCGACGCCGTGTCGAAGCAGGAGCCGAGGCCGGCGAGCAGCGAGAGCACTTCGGGTGCGGGGTTCGCCTTCACCGCATAGAAGATGCGGCTGTCGGGCAGCGCGTGCTGGAAGGCGTGGAAATTGTCGCGCACGACGTCGAGGTCGACGACGAGGCAGGGGCCATCGACGGGGGTCGAAGCGAGGAAGTCGAGGATTCGGCGGGTTGCGGCCATGGTTCCCTCCAAAGCTTGCCCATCGGGCAGCAGGCATCGTTCGCGAAAGCGCCTGGGGCTTTCGCGTGTCGGACAAAGTGCAGAGGAAGCGATGCCATCCCCCGGCCGGTGGAGAAAACCGGGGTTCGGTGCCGCATCCTCGGCGGCGGTTGGACCTAGGGCTCGAGCGCCCACATGGTCCGCTTTGTCTGCCTTGGCTTGGAAGGAGAACCCGTCCGCACTGCCGGCAATGAAGGTGTGCCTCTTCAGTAACCCCGGTTTATGGACAACCGGCAGACACCAGAAAGGCCCGCACCGTCGTTGCTTCAAGGCGTCCTCGGATCGGTGGTTGGCCACTGAACCGACCGGGTTCGTTACTCCCCGGGTACCGTCCCGATTCCTCGCCATTTCGAGGTCGGGGGACGCCCACAGGCACGTGCGACTTTGGGCAAGCGCGATATAGAGATTCGTGCGCGCCCGATCAACGTTTTTCCGACCCTTCGCTTGAAAAAAACGCCCGCGCAGCCGATGGTCCCGCAGCAACGGGACGAGGGGCTTTTTGGACACGCTCACACGCATGCGCGCCTTCCTCGACGTGGTGGAGGCGCAGGGCTTTTCGGCGGCTGCTCGCATGCGCGGGCGCTCCAAGGCGCTTCTGTCCAAATATGTTCGCGAGCTCGAGGACGAGCTCGGCGTCTTGCTGCTCAACCGCACCACGCGCCAATTCTCGCTCACGGAAGCCGGCCAGACCTATTTCACCCGCGCGAACGAAATCCTGCGCGAGATCGACAGCCTGGCGGATGCCGTGCGCGACAGTTCGGGCGACGTGCGCGGCCGCATCAAGCTGTCCGCCCCGCGCTCGTTCGCCGATGCGAATGTGGGCCGCTCGCTCGTCGCCTTCGCCAAGGCCCACCCGCATGTCTCGCTCGACATCCGGCTCGACGACCGCTTCGTGGACCTCGTGGAAGAAGGCTTCGACCTCGCCATCCGCATCACGCGGCTCGAAAGCTCCTCGCTGATCGCGCGTCGGCTCTCGCCCTTCCGCGTCTTCATCTGCGCCTCGCCGCAATTCCTCGAAGCCCACGGCCGTCCCGAAACGCCAGACGCGCTCGCGAGCTTTCCCTGCATCGTCGACACCAATGCCCGCCTGCTCGGCAACTGGCAGTTCCGCGATCCCGCAGGCTCCGCCATAGCTGTTCCCGTGTCCGGCCCGATCGAGGTCAACAGCCCGTTGGCTGCCGCGATCGCCGCCGTGGAAGGCCTTGGCTTCGTGGCGCTGCCCGATTTCGTGGCAGCACCCCTCTTCGCCGAGGGCAAGCTGAAGCCCGTCCTGGAAGAGTGGACAGGCGAGGCGGGCGGCATCTACGCCGTCTACCCGCACCGCCGCCACCTGCCTTCCAAGGTGCGCGCACTCGTCGATTTCCTGGCGCAGTGGTTCCGTGAAAGCTCGGCCGAGGCGCGGGCCACCGCCTGAGCCGTCCCAATTTCGCCAGCTTCCTCGTGTGGTTTGCGCCCCTCGAATCCCGGACTTCGCACCCATGCGCCTTCCCATCCTCGCCGCGGCGATCCTGATCCCGGCCGGCGCCGCATCGGCCCATCCGCACGTCTTCGCGGAAGCCCGGCTCGACGTGATGGTGAACCCCGACCAGACCGTGAAGTCGCTCCGCCACGTCTGGCGCTTCGACGACATCTTTTCGTCCACCGTGATCATGGAGTTCGACACCGACGGCGATCTCAAGCTGAACGACGCCGAGCTTGCCGAAGTGTCGAAGACGATCTTCGAGTCGATCGGCGAGTACAAATACTTCCAGCTCGTCACGGAGAACGGCAAGGACGTCGCCATGAAGCCGCCCGCGCAGCTCATGGCGCAATACGAAGGCGAGCAGTTGATCGTGCTCTTCGAGTCCGAGCCTGCCCAGCCGCTGAAACTGTCGGGCAAGGTCGATTTCGGCATCTACGACCCGACCTTCTACACGGCGCTGGAATATGTCGAGGACGACCAGATGGCCGTCAACGGCCTGCCCGCGAGCTGCAGCCGCACCGTGGTCCGCCCGGATCCCGACCAGGCGCTGGCCGACAACCAGGCCTCGCTGACCGAAGCCTTCTTCAACGACCCCCAGGGCACCGATCTCAGCAAGATCTTCGCCACCAAGCTCGAACTGGCCTGCCCCGCATAAGCCTCGCCCGCGAGGATGGCCGGCAGCATGGCCAGCACCAAAGAGAGACGAGGTCCTTGATCAGACCCAAGCCCCGCACCACGAAGATCATCCTGTGCGCGGTGTTCGCGGCCTATGCGCTCGCCCACTTCGCGGGGCATGCCCATGCGCAAAGCTCGCTCGGCATCGGCACCAACGAGGCCGTGCTGCCCTCCACCGGCGTCTTCGCGGGCATCCTCAACACCGTGAACACCTGGCAGCAGGGCTTCTACCGCTCGCTCACGGGCGCCCTGAAGACCATGCGCGACGGGGGCGGGGGGCTCTGGGCGATGGTCGGCCTGTCTTTCGCCTATGGCGTCTTCCACGCGGCGGGGCCCGGCCACGGCAAGGCGGTGATCTCGTCCTACATGCTCGCCAATGAAGTCGCGCTGCGCCGCGGCGTGATGCTGTCCTTCCTGTCGGCCTTCCTTCAGGCGGTGAGCGCGGTGGTCCTCATGCTCGCGATCTTTCTTTTGCTGCGCGGCACGGCCGTCACCATGACCAACGCCTCCTGGGCACTCGAAGTCGCGAGCTATGCGCTGATCACGCTGTTCGGCGCCTGGCTCCTGTGGCGCAAGGCGGGCCGAAGGCTGCTTTCGCTCACTGGCCAAGCACCGCCGCGCAGCCTGGGTGCCGCGGCAACGGCGTCGCACATCCATGACGACGATTGCGGCTGCGCGCCCACGCGCCTGTCTTATCGCGGCTCGCCCGCCACGCGCACCCACGCCTTCCGCGCCGAAGCGGCCGAGCCCGAGATCTGCGCCGATTGCGGCCATTCCCACATGCCCGACCCCCGGCTCCTGTCGGGCGAGCGCTTCGACTGGCGCTCGGCCTGGACGGCCGTGCTCGCGGTCGGCCTGCGCCCCTGCACGGGTGCCCTGATCGTCTTGTCCTTCGCCTTTTTGAACGGGCTCTGGCTCGGCGGGGTCGTATCCGTGCTCGCCATGTCGCTCGGCACAGCGATCACGGTCGCAGCACTTGCCACGCTCGCGGTGACCGCCAAGAACTGGGCCGTGACGCTGGCAGGCGGCGGGCGGCGCGGCAACGCGCTTCATGCCGCGATCGAGATCGGCGGCGCGGCTCTCGTGTTCCTGTTCGGCCTGACGCTGCTTTCGGCGAGCCTCGTGGCTTGAAGCCCTACTGCCAGCCCAGCCAGCGCGCGAGCTGATCCCAGAAGAACAGCGCAAATAGCGCGAGCCCAGCTAGCGCCCCGCTCACGAGCAGCCCGAAGCCCGAGGCGATTGCGTGAAGCCGCGAAGGCTGCGGCGCGGCCTGCTCCGCAACCGGTTCCTCCTCCGCCATCCGCGGCAGCACGCCCGTCACCCCATCCAGCGCCCGCTCGCGTTCCACGATGCGCTCGGCGATGTAGCGGGTGACGCTTTCCACGATGGGCTTGGTGGCCACGCTTTCCGCCAGGATCACCCGGCCGCCGCGCGTGTCGCGCTGGAAGCGGAAGGTGCGGCGGTCGCGCGCCAGCGCCACATGCGCCACCCCGTCGATCCAGAGCCGAGGCTGGAGGCCGGACGCGATGGCGAAATCGAAGATGTCGATCTCGTCGGGCACCTCGTCGAAGATCGGCTGAAGTTCGGCCGCCAGAAGCTCGAGCCGCGCGCGCGTCGCCTCGCGCAGTTCCACCACCACGTCCTCGCGGTCGGCCACGCGCGTCTTCACCTCGCGCAGCGCGAGCGCGAGAGGGGATGCTTTTTCGCCGGCATTGCTCATGGGCCGCTCCGCCGGGCTTCCGATGGTTAAGGGTGAGTTAGCACGGCTCGACACAATCGCGCGAGTGAGGCGAAAGGACGGCGGCCTCAGCCGGCCTCAAGCGCGGCCGCGACCCTCTTGGGCGCCTCGTCGAGCAGCATGTGGCCGACCCCTTCGAGCGCTTCCAGCCGCCATGCCGGGGGAAGCGCCCCCGTCTGCCCAAAGGGCAGAACGGGATCGGCCGTTCCCCACAAAACCGAAACCGGCATCGGCAGTTCCGCCAGCCTGTCGGCGGGGATCACCCCCTGCCGCCCGCCCTCCGAAAGCTGAGCGGCGATCCGCATCAGACCTTCGCGTGCAGCCGGCGTCCCCCGCATGGCGACGAGGCTCGCGAGTTCGCCCGATGGGGCAGGGGCGCCCGGTGCCATCATTCCGCGCAACGCCGCCCGAAGGCTCGGCTCGTCGCTCGCCACGCCCAGCGCGCGCATCAGCGGCTCCGAGATGTCTTCCCCGATCCCGCCCGGCGCAAACAGCACGAGCCGCGAGAACCGCTCGGGCGCGCTCATCGCGGCCAGCAGCGCCGAGGCCCCGCCCAGCGAATGGCCCGCAAGCACGGCGCGGCCCACGCCCCGCGCGTCGAGGTCCGCCAAGAGCCCCTTCGCCGTTTCGCGCGCGGGGCTTCTGCCTTCCGCAAGAGGTGAGAAGCGATGCCCCGCGAGATCGTAGGCGATGGCGGGCCGCGCCAGGCGTTCGGCGATCGGCGCCCACACATCCGCGCAGGCGCCGAAGCCGTGCAAGAGGAGCACGGCCTCGCCCGCCACTCCCTCGTTCCAGCTTCGGGCGAAGAGCCCGCTCACGCCCGTCCTTGCAGGATGCGGTTCGCGGCCGACACCACGGCTTCGAGCGAAGCCCCCACGATGTTGGTGTTGATGCCCACCCCCCAGGCGCGCCCGCCGGGGTGGTCCACCTCCATGTAGCAGATGGCCGCCGCATTCGAGCCGACCTGGAGCGAATGCTCGGAATAGTTCTGCACCGAGAGCTCCACGCCCACATGGCGCGACAGCGCGTCCACGAAGGCGTCCACCGGTCCGGTGCCCACGCCCTCGATCGTCACGTCCCGGTCGCCGTCGCGGATCTGCGCCTCGACCCGGCGCCGCCCGCGCTGCTCCGTGTCGGGAAAGGCCGCGTGGTCGACGAGCTTCAGCCGACCTCCGGGCTGGTCGACATAGGCTTCCGCGAACAGCTCGTAGATGCGCTTGGCCGACACTTCCTTGCCTTCGGCGTCGGTGATGGCCTGCACGTCGCGCGAGAATTCCACCTGCAGCCCGCGCGGCAGGTTCAGCCCGTAATCGGCCTGCAGCACATAGGCGATGCCGCCCTTGCCCGACTGCGAGTTGATGCGGATGATCGCCTCGTAGTTGCGGCCCACATCGGCCGGGTCGATCGGCAGGTAGGGCACTTCCCACAAGGGCGTGTTGGCCGTCTGGCGCGCCTTCATGCCCTTGTTGATCGCGTCCTGGTGCGAGCCGGAGAAGGCCGTGTAGACGAGTTCACCCACATAAGGGTGCCGCTCGGGGATGCGCAGCTGGTTGGAGTGCTCGTAGACATCCTTGATGCGGTTGATGTCGGAGCAGTCGAGACCGGGGTCCACCCCTTGCGTCAGCATGTTCAGCGCCAGCGTCACCACGTCCACATTGCCCGTGCGCTCGCCATTGCCGAACAGCGTGCCTTCCACGCGGTCCGCACCTGCGAGCAGGCCCAGCTCGGTTGCCGCGATGCCCGTGCCGCGGTCGTTGTGGGGGTGCAGCGAGAGCACGATGCAGTCGCGCCGGTCGAGATTGCGCGACATCCACTCGATCTGGTCGGCATGGATGTTGGGCGTCGCCATCTCCACGGTCGCGGGCAGGTTCAGGATCAGCTTGCGCTCAGGGGTGGGCTGCACGATCTCGGTCACCGCGTTGCAGATCTCGAGCGCCACTTCGAGCTCGGTGCCCGTGAAGCTCTCGGGCGAGTATTCGAAGCGGTAGTCGCCGCCCGCCTTGGCCGCCATGTCGGTGATCATCTTGGCGGCATCGGTCGCGATGCGCTTGATACCATCCACATCCTTGCCGAACACCACGCGGCGCTGCAACTCGCTGGTGGAGTTGTAGAAGTGCACGATCGGGTGCCTCGCGCCTTCCAGCGCCTCGAAGGTCCGCGTGATCAGCTCGGGCCGGCACTGCACGAGCACCTGCAGCGACACCCGGTCGGGCACGTTGCCTTCCTCGATGCACCAGCGCGCGAAGTCGAAATCGGTCTGCGAGGCCGAGGGAAAGCCGATCTCGATCTCGGGAAAGCCCATGTCGAGCAGCAGTTGGAACATCCGGCTCTTGCGCTCATGGCCCATCGGGTCGATCAGCGCCTGATTGCCGTCGCGCAGGTCGACCGAGCACCAGATCGGCGCCTTTTCGATGCGCTTGTCTGGCCAGGTGCGGTCGGAAAGGGGAACGTGCGGATAGGCCTGATACTTGGCGGCGGCCTGGGCCATGCGTCGGGGGTCGAAGGAAACGGTCATCGGTTGCTTTCCTCAAGCGCCTGGGGCCGGGGGCTCGTCGAGCCGGCGCACGGGCCTTGGCGCGGTTCTGTTCGGGTAGGGCGAAAATCGAGGGAGCAGGGGCCGCGCAGGGGCGACGGTCCATTCGACCGCCGGGCGCTCCCGATCACCGGGCCCGACGGTCGCCGATAAGAAGGAGAAGCGTGCCCGAAAGCGCGCGCAAGGTGCGGCCGGCAAAACCGGCACGGGCACTCTCTTGCTTGGCTGCGCGCGACAACATGGCGTCCCTCTAGCCCAACAGCAGGCCCGCCCGCAAGGGCGGCGTCACCCGATCCGCCGCGCCACCCACCGCGCAAGCGGCGGCCCGGCGATCAGAACCAGCAAAAACCGCGCAAGCTGCAGCGCCATCACGAAGGACAGGTCCACCCGGTCGGAGGCTGCCGCGATGATCGCCACCGAATCCATGCCCCCCGGCGAGGTCGCGAGATAGGCGGTCAGCGGGTCGAGCCCGAGCAGCCGCGCCAGCGCGAACGCGATCAAGCCGCAGAACCCCATCAAAAGCAGGATCGCCAGCACGAGCTGGGGCAGGGCGCGCGCGGCGAGCAGCAGCACCGGCCGCGTGAAGTTCAGCCCGATGCTCCAGCCGATCACCGTGTAGGCGAAAACGAGCAGCCAGGGCGGCAGCTGCAACGGCAGGCCCATGCCGAGATGCAGCCCCACCCCGAGCGCAAAGGCACCCAGAAAGAACGGCGAAGGCAGCCGCAGCAATCGCCCCGCGAGCCCGCCCATCACCGCGATCCCCAGCGCGATGGGGAAGGCCTCAGCATCGAGCGGCGGAAACCAAGGCTGCGGCTCCGCCACGACCCCGCTCGTGTCGACCCACAACCCCGCCACCAGCGCGGCTGCGACCGACACCATGATCACCCGCAGATACTGCATGAAGGCCACGAGCCGCGCATCCGCCCCGAAGGCTTCCGCCATCAGCACCATCGCGGTGGAAGCGCCGGGCGCCGAGCCCCACACGCCGGTCGTTCCCGGCAGAACGCCCCAACGGCTGATGAGATAGCCGAGCGCCGAAGAGGCCGCGACGGTGGCCAGCACCGCCCCGCCGATCAGCGCCCAGTCGGCCACCAGGAATTCGAGGATGCGCCATTCCACCGAAAGCGCGATCAAGACGCCCACCACAGCCTGCGCCGCCGAAAACAGCGGGCGCCACGGCCGCACCTCCGCGCCGTTCACCCCGGCCACCACGGCCACGATCATCGGCCCGAGCAGGAAGGGCGCGGGCAGCCCGATCGCGTGAAAGAGGACCGCGAGCCCGGCCGAGCAGGCGACCAGCACCGCCCATTGCACGAGCCGCGGCCAGCGCCCCAGCGCTTCCCCGCTCACGCCGTGCCGGACTTGGCGCGCACCGACGGGCCCGAGCCCCTCACGCCTTGGCGTCCTCGGTCAGCCTCAGCGTGCGGCCGACGATCTGGCCGACATAGATCACCACGGCGCAGCCGAACGGAAACACGATCTCGTTGAAGCCCGTGGTCGCGAGCTGCACGGTCGAGAGCGGCCTGCCGTCGGTCATCGCCACCTGCCAGGTGAGTGCCGTGATCGCCCCGCCGAACACGATGCCCACCAGCGCGCCCACGCCGCCATAGGTCCAGAAGCCCGTCCGACCCGCGGTCACCAGGCGCCCGAGCAGCCAACCGAGCAGCCCGTATTCCACCGCGCGCAGCACACTGATCGTGCCGAGCGAGAGCACGGCCTGCTTTTCGGCCGCACCCAGCCAGCCCGACATCACCTTCTGCGCGGCCTTGGCGGCGGCGAGCGCGAGCGGCGCCACCAGGAAAGCCAGGACGCCGGCCAGCATCGGCCGCCCCTTGGAAAGCGAGGTGGCGATGCTCACGCCCGAGCAGACCAGAAACGACCAGGTGACGCCCTGCGCCACGCCGACGACTGCGCCCGCACCCAGGCTCGCTTCCGACAGGATGAGAAGCAGGATCACCGCCTGCACGGCGAAACCCAGCGCGATGGAAAGCAGCGCTACCAGCGCCAGCTTGCGCAAGGCGAGGCTCGCCTGCTGGTCGGCGAGAAGGGCGGGCGAACTCAGGTCTGTCACGAGGCGCGCTCCTTGGGGAGATGACCTCCTATAGACCCGCGCGAGGCCTGCGTGAACAGCGAGAAGATAAGCCTATCGAACCCTTTTCCCTCCCCGGGAGGGGAGGGAAAGGAAGACGCCCGCCTCAGCTCGCGATCTTGCCGCCGCCCTGCTGGGTGATCGCCACCACGGAAGGGCGCACGGGCATGTCCGGGCGGAAGTCCGGCCAGCGGGTCGAGGGGTCCTCGTAATAGGACAAGCGTCCGAAGCCGTCCCAATCCTCGCCGCCGTCGCCGGGGTGCTGCACGGCCACGAAGGCCGTCTCGTCGTCGGGCGCGAACAAGGGGCCGCACATCTCGGCGCCCACCGGCACGCGGAAGAAGAGCTTGGACGTGGCGCGCGCCTCGCCCTCGGTGTCCACCGCCCAGAGCCCGTCCGTGCGGCCGGTCGCCTTGTTGCTGTTGCCGTCCGTGGAAACCCAGAGCCGGCCGGCGGCATCCACCGCGCAGTTGTCGGGCATGCCGAACCAGCCGTTCGCGGTGGTCGCGGTGGAAAAGGATGCGCCCACTTCCGCCACGCTCGGGTCGCCGCACTTCAGGAGCACTTCCCAGCGGCCCGCGGTCGCCGTGAAGTCGCCATCGGCTTCGGCGATCTCGATGATGTGGCCGAAGGCGTTCTTGGCGCGCGGGTTGGCGGTGTCGATCTCTTCGGCCTTGCGGCGCGTGTTGTTGGTCAGCATCACATAGACGCGGCCGTTGACGGGGTTGGGCTGCACGTCTTCGGGGCGGTCCATGCGGGTGGCGCCCAGGAGATCGCCCGCGCGGCGCGCTTCGATCACCACGTCGGCCTGGGAGTGGAAGCCGTTCTCCGCCGTCAGCGGGCCCTGGCCCTGCGTGAGCGGCAGCCAGGAAAGCGCGCCGTCCTCCGCGAATTTCGCGACATAGAGCGTGCCGGCGTCGAGCAGGTCCATGTTGGCCGCGCGGTTGTTCGCGTCGAAGCGGCCTTCGGTCACGAACTTGTAGACATAGTCGAAACGCTCGTCGTCGCCGAGATAGAAGACGACCCGGCCGTCTTTTGCCACGATGGATTCCGCGCCCTCGTGCTTGAAGCGGCCGAGTGCGGTGCGCTTCTTGGGCACCGAGTTGGGGTCCATCACGTCCACTTCCACGATCCAGCCGAAGCGGTTCGCCTCGTTGGGCTCCTTGGCGAGGTTGAAGCGGTCGTGGAACTCGTGCCAGCTATAGGTGCCCTCGGGCACGCCGAGCCGCTCGTAGTTCGCGGCTTCCGCGTGGTTCTCGGGCAGCGCGCCGCCGAAATAGCCGTGGAAGTTCTCCTCGGCCATGATGTAGGTGCCCCAGGGCGTCACGCCGCCCGCGCAGTTGTTGACGGTGCCCAGCACCTTCGTGCCCGTGGCATCGGCATTGGTCTTCAAGCGGTCGTGGCCGGCAGCGGGGCCCGAGATCACCATCGGCGTCTCCGCCGTGATGCGGCGGTTGAGCGCGCCATCGGTCACCGTGCGCCACTTGCCGTTCTCGCGCACGATCTCCACCACGGTGCCGCCATGCGCCATCATCTCGATGGCCACGCGCTTGGCGTCGGCAGGCGAGATCTGGAGCTTGGTGACGGTCTTCGTCGCATCGTCCTCGTCGGGCTGCTCGGTCACCTCTACGATGCCGGGAAACATCAGGTGCTCGTTGGTGTATTCGTGGTTCACCACCAGAAGCCCGCGATCGTCGGAGCCTTCGAGCGGGATGAAGCCCACATAGTCGTTGTTGTAGCCGAACTGCCGCACCTGGGCTTCCGGCGTCTGGTTCAGGGGGTCGAAGGCGGGCGAATCCGCAAACAGCGCGTCGCCCCAGCGGATCAGCACGTCGGCGTCGTAGCCTTCGGCGACATGGTGGGTGGCGTCCACGCCCGCTTCCACTTCCGGGAAGGAGAAGGCCGAGCCTGTCGCCGCGCGCGCCTGGTCGGCCGCGACGAGCGCTGCGGGCCCGACGGTGGCTGCGATGGCGGACACGGCGAGCGAGCCGCGCAGAAAGCCACGGCGCGAGAAGCGCGCTGCGATCAGTTCGCCCATCGTGGCGTGTTCGAGCGGCGAGCGGCCTTCGCCGTCGGCTTCTTCGAGCTGGCTCGTGCGGAAGGGGTGGGCGTCGCTCATGATCGGCTCCTGGCGGGCTGGCCCTTTCGGGCGGCTGGCTCGAAGCAACCGGTTAGAAGCGCCCCATGACAGGGGGATGACTGTTGATCAGGCGAAGGGCACGGCGGTGGCGCCGGGCGGCAGCTTGGCTTCGGCGTCGGGCTCCACATGGATCACCACGCGCACGCCGGGGATGTCGGCATCCAGCGCCTCCTCGATCCGGTCGCAGATGGCATGGGCCTCGCCCACGCTCATCTTCTGGTCGACCACCAGGTGGAACTCGATGAAGGTGGCGCGCCCCGCCACGCGGGTCTTGAGGTCGTGCACTTCGAGCGCGCCGCCCGCATGGGTCGAGATCAGCTGGCGGATGCGGAAGGTTTCGGCCGGCTCCGTGCCCGTGTCCATCAGCCCCTGCACCGACGAATTGATGACCTTCCAGCCCTGCCAGAGGATGTTGATGCCGACCAGCATGGCGAGCAGCGGGTCGATCACCGGGATGCCGCTCCAGATGGCCGCGACGAGGCCCACGATCACGCCGGCACTCGTCGCCACGTCCGTCATGATGTGATGCCCGTCGGCCGACAGCGCGGGCGAGCGCTCCGTGCGCCCCGCGCGGATCAGGATCATGGCCCAGACGCAGTTGATCACGGCTGCGGCCCCGTTGATCGCCAGGCCCTCCCAGGGCGCCTCGATCGGCTCGGGCATGCGCAGCGCGAAGAACGCCTCGCGCGCGATCAGAAGGGCCGCCACGATGATCAGCACGCCTTCCAGAACGGCCGAGAAATACTCCGCCTTGTGGTGTCCGAAGGGGTGTTCCTCGTCGGCCGGCCGGTGCGACACGCGGATGGCGTAGAGCGCGACGCTTGCCGCGATCACGTTGACGATCGATTCCAGCGCGTCAGAAAAAAGCGCCACCGAGCCCGTCACGCGCCAGGCCAGGAACTTCAGCGCCATCACGCCGAGCGCGACCACGATCGAGATTGCGGCGAGGCGCGCGACACGCTGCTTGGAGGGCATGGGGGAACTCCTGCGCGGGGAATCAAAACCGCTCGCGGGCGCTCCCAATGCTTCGCCCATCGGGCAGGGTCAAGGCCCCCGAAGGCGCCGGGATTTGACATCGGAGCGGGTTCGGGGAGAATCCACGGGGATCGAGACCGCCAGCCCAACCGAAACACGAAGGGCCGACCCCTTCCTGACACAGAGGAAAAGCGCGTGGATTTCTTTGCAGGCATCGACGGCACGGGTGTGGGCGACAACGCGCTCTACGCCAAGGATTTCGCCGAAAGCTTCGTGCACCAGCTCTACGGCTCCAACCGCTTCGGCCTGCGCTACTACAGCCGCGGCCCCACCTGGGAGGGCTCGACCACCCGCCGCATCGCGGCCAACATGCACCGCGAGATCGAGACCCGGCTCCACAACCGCGGCGCGCGGCCCGTCAGCCGGATGATCCTCGCCGGCTACAGCCGTGGCGGGGCTGCCGTGATCCATCTCGCCCGCGAGCTGCAGGCCCACAAGCACACGGTCGACTGCCTGCTTCTGTTCGATGCGGTCGACATGACATGGACGCTCGAAGCCGAGCGCATCCCCGCCAATGTGCGCCACGTGTTCCACGCCCGCCGCAACCCCGCCTCGCGCTCGCGCACGAGCTGGGGCAATTGCGGCAAGGTGGTCGAGGACCCCCGCCGCACGCGCTACACCGAACAGTTCTTCCTGTGCACGCATGGCGGCATGGGCGGCACGCCCTGGAAGGTGGCCGACCCCGACGGGATCATCAACGAATCCGTCACCGAACAGAGCGTGTCGGATCGCCTGAAGAGCGCGCGCAACAGCGGGGCCGCGCGGCTGATGCGCCGGATGCCCATGCCCTTTCCGCTCGTACCAGTACCCCCGACCCTGCCGCTCGACGCGGCCGATGCCGCAAACGACGCCCACCGCCGCGCGAGCCGCACCACGATCACGCTGGAGCGCGACCGCTCGGTCTCCCAGGCGGTGGGGGCATGGATGTTCGGCAACCTCGACCGCACCTTGAGCCAGAAGGCGAAGAAGCTGGTTCCGGTGGGGTGAGCCGCGCCCGGCCTCCGGCCGGCGGAAAGCCATGGAGATGGCTTTGCGAGCCGCGAACGCCCGGAGCCACGCGAAGGGCCGGGCGGGACCGGGCGCAAACCTTTCCAATCCCCTCCCTCTTGAGGGGAGGGGTAGGGGGAGGGGTATCGATGCCACCCCACAGGCAGCACATCGTCCTGCTGTCTTGAGCCGGGTTGAAGCGTTACTCCCACCCCTAACCCCTCCCCTCAAGGGGGAGGGGGATCGTCGACCTCGGTGCCAAACCTCAAGCCACCCGAAAAGGCGGGCAGTGCCGGCCACAAACCTCTCCGCCCCCTCCCCCTTGAGGGGAGGGGTATGGGGTGGGGGTAACGGCGCCGCCCCACAGGCAGCACATCACCTCGCTGCCTCAAGCTAGGTTGAAGCGTCAGCCCCACCCCTAACCCCTCCCCTCAAGGGGGAGGGGAAATCCTCCACCCCGGCACCAAACCTCACGCCGCCCGGTCGTTCCTCCGCCGCGGCAGATGCGCCACCACGTTCTCGATCATCTTCATCCCGGCATCCCCGCCCAGCGTCATGATCGATTCCGGGTGGAACTGCACGGCCGCCACCGGCTCGCGGCGGTGCTCGAAGGCCATGATCACGCCGTCCTCGGTTTCGGCCGTCACCGTGAAGTCGTCGGGCAGGCGCACGGGGTCGGCGAAGATCGAGTGGTAGCGCCCCACCGTCACCTCGCGCGGCAGCCCCTGGAAGATCACGCCGGGCTTGGACACGGTGATGCGCGAGGGCTTGCCGTGCATGGGCACGTGAAGCTGGCGCAGCGTCCCCCCATAGGCTTCGGCCAGGGCCTGCAGCCCCAGGCACACGCCGAAGATCGGCAGCGCCCGGTCGCGCGCCTTGCGGATGGTGGCCGCGCAGTCGAAGTCCTGCGGCCGGCCGGGTCCGGGCGAAAGCACCACGAGATCGGGCTTCAGGCTGTCGAAGAGTTCGGCCGGCACAGGCGCGCGCACCGTGGTGACGGCCGCCCCCGTCTGGCGGAAATAGTTGGCGAGCGTGTGGACGAAGCTGTCCTCGTGGTCGACGAGCAGGATGCGCACGCCGTCACCCACCTTGGGGCTCGCCTCCTCCTGTCCCGCCGCCTCGCTCGCCCCCGCGTCGCGGATCGCGGCCAGCATGGCGGAGGCCTTGAGCTCGGTCTCGGCTTCTTCTTCCTCCGGCACGGAATCGAACAGAAGCGTCGCGCCTGCCCGCACCTCGGCCACGCCGTCGTTGAGCCGGATGGTGCGCAGCGTCAGCCCCGTGTTCATGTCGCCGTTGAAATGCACCATGCCCACCGCCCCGCCATACCAGGCGCGCGGGCTCTTCTCGTTCTCCTCGATGAAACGCATGGCCCAGAGCTTCGGAGCGCCCGTCACCGTCACGGCCCAGGCGTGGGAAAGAAACGCGTCGAACGCGTCCATCTCCGGCCGCAGGCGTCCCTCGATATGGTCCACCGTGTGGATCAGGCGCGAATACATCTCGATCTGGCGCCGCCCGATCACCCGCACCGAGCCGGGCTCGCAGACGCGGCTCTTGTCGTTGCGATCCACGTCCGAGCACATGGTCAGCTCGGACTCGTCCTTCTTGGAGTTGAGCAGCTTCAGGATCTGCTCGGAATCGGCGATGGCGTCCCCGCCGCGCTTGATGGTGCCCGAGATCGGGCAGGTCTCGACGCGGCGGCCCTGCACGCGCACGAACATCTCGGGCGAGGCGCCGATCAAAAACTCGTTGGAGCCCAAGTTGATGAAGAAGGAATAGGGCGAGGGGTTGATGCCCTTGAGCCGCCGCGCGATGGCCGAAGGCTGCGAGCGGCAGGCTTCGGTGAAGGTCTGCCCCGGCACCACCTCGAACAGGTCGCCCCGCTGGAAGCTGCTTTTCGCGCGGCGCACGATCTCCGCATATTCGCCGGGCTGGTGATCGCCGCGTCCGGGAATGCGGTCGGACGCGCGGAAGGTCGCGAGAACCTCCTCGCGGGCCACGCCTTGCGTGGAAAAGCCGTCGCCCGCGAAATCGTAGCGGTCGAGCCAGGCGCGCGCCGTGTAGTGGTCCACCACCAGGATCTCGTCGGGCAAATAGAGCACGCAGTCGCGCTGGTTGTCGGGACGCGCGAGCTTCAGCTCCACGGGGTCGAACTGGAAGGCGAGATCGTAGCCGAAGGCGCCGTAGAGGCCGAGATTGCTGTCGGCCGGCGACTTGAACAGCGCCACCACCGCGCGCAGCACGGAAAACACCGAAGGCGCGCGCGAGCGCTCCTCTTCCGACACGATGCGGTCGGCCGGCGTGATCGAGAGGCGAAGCGTGCGCGGCGTCTCGTCTTCCACCACGGCTTCGGCCACGGCCTTCGCCGCGCGGGCGACCGGCGGAAGCAGGGCTTCGCCCCGCGCGTTCAGCGCCTCGATGCGGATTTCGTGTCCGCGCGTGGTGAAGGCGAGCGGCGGGTCGACGATGGCCGTGTCCCAGCGCGTGTAGCGGCCGGGATACTCGTAGTTGGACGAGAACACCGCGCCGCGCCGCGTGTCGAGCGCGTCCACGAAGCGGTCGATGGCGCCCGCATAGGGCGTCTCGAAGCGGGAGCGCGACACGCCCACGCCGCCTTCGGTCTCGTAGCGCTCGGCGCCAAGCTGTTCCATCTGTCCCCTCGTTCTCGTTGTTCGGGGGCCAAAGAAAAAGGCCGCCCGGGTCTTCCCTCAAGCGGCCGTCTCGTCTGATCCACGCGCATGCGCAAAGGCTCGGCCGCTAGAAGCGCTGCCACCACCAATTCGCGATTGCATGGGCTTGGATCATGGACGGATTCGTAGCGGCGAACGCAAGGCCGCGCAAGGGATGGATTGCATGCCTTTCCGGTTCCCCTCCCCCTTGAGGGGAGGGGACGTCACCGTGGCACCCGATCAATCCATATGCACCGCAGGCCCCGCCGCGGCGGCCTTCGGCTTGCGCAGGAAGAGCGCGAGCGGGATGGCGGCCAGCGTCACCAGCATCATCAGCTTGAAGTCGTCCACATAGGAGATCAGCAGCCCCTGCGCGTTGACGAGGTTGTCCACCTGCGAGAGTGCCGCCGGATCGCCCCTCGCCGCCGCGGGCGACAGCGCCCAGAGGTTCGGGTTGAACGGCGTGACATGGGTGCTCAGTTCCGCATGGTTCACCTGCGCGTTGTGCGTGAGCATCACGGTGACGATCGAGATGCCGATCGAGGAGCCGAGATTGCGCACCAGGCTGAACAGGCTCGTCGCATCCGTGCGGAAGCGCGGCGGCAGCGTGGCGAAGGCCACCGTGGACAGCGGCACGAAGACGAGCCCCAGCCCCAGGCCCTGCACCACGCCCGACCAGACGATCAGGTGGTCGTCCATCTGCGGCGAGAAACCCGTCATCCAGTAGAGCGAGAGCGCGGTGAGCGAAAGGCCCGTGACCACGAGCAGCCGCGCGTCCACCACCCGCACGAGGCGCCCGACCAGCAGCATCGAGATCATCGTGCCCACCCCGCGCGGCGCCATCACGAGGCCGGTCAGGATGGTCGAGTGGTTGTAGAGCCGCGACAGCATGGGCGGCAGGAGCGCCAGGCTCGCGAGCAGGATCACGCCGATCACGAAGATGAAGACGAGGCCCGTCACGAAATTGCGGTCGCGAAAGATCACGGGGTCGAGAAACGGGTTCTCCGCCCCCATCAGGTGGATCACGAAGACCCAGAAGCCGGTCAGCGAAAGGCCGAGCTCGATCCAGATCTCGGCGGCCGAGAACCAGTCCACCTCCGCGCCCCGGTCGAGCATGAGCTGAAGCGCGCCCACGCCCAGCGAAAGCATGGCGAAGCCGAAGAAGTCGAAGCCGCGCAGGCGCTTGGCGATGCGGGGCAGGTAGGCGGCGGAGCCTAAGAACGCGATGATGCCCACCGGCAGGTTCACGAAGAACACCCAGCGCCAGTTCAGCGTTTCCGTCAGCCAGCCGCCCAGCGTCGGCCCGATGATCGGCCCGACCATGATGCCCGCCCCCCACAGCGCCATGGCCTGGCCGTGGTTCTCCTTGGGGTTGATGTCGAGCAGAAAGGTCTGCGACAGCGGCACGATGGCCGCGCCGAACAGGCCCTGCAGCACGCGGAAGGCCACCATCGATTCCAGGCTCCAGGCGACGCCGCAGAGCATGGAGGTGACGGTGAAGCCCGCGACCGAGGTCAGAAACAGCTCGCGCCGGCCGAAGCGGTCGGACAGCCAGCCCGTCAGCGGCGTCATGATGGCGGCTGCCACGATGTAGGAGGTCAACACCCAGTTGATCGTGTCCTGCGAGGCGCCGAGATCGCCCACCATGTTGGGCAGCGCCACATTGGCGATCGTGGTGTCGAGCACCTGCATGATGGTGGCCAACATGATGGACACGGTGATCAGGCCGCGATTGTGCACCCCGGCTGCGGGAGGGGCGGCAACGGAGACGGAAGCGCTCATGGCTCATGCGTCCTTGCGAATGGCCCACGGCCCATTCCCTCCTCTTGCCCGTGGGGGAAGAGGAGCCTCGCCACGGGGCGAGAAGGGAAGGGGGGAGGGCGCGTGTGTCGGTGAAAACCTAGAGGCTTGCGAGCATCCGCTCGGCAGGCCCAGACGCCCAGCCGGGCACCCAGTCGGGGAAGCCGCGCGCGACGCCCGTGTCGACGGAAACGGTGGCGCTCATGCCGGTGCGCAGGATCAAGGCCGCGTCGCTATCCGAGAGCTTGAGCCGCACGGGAATGCGCTGGGTGACCTTGACCCAGTTGCCCGTCGCGTTCTGCGCGGGCAGCAGCGAGAACTCGGCGCCCGTGCCGGCCCCGATCGCATCCACGGTGGCGTGCAGCGGCCGGCCGGGGAAGGTGTCGAGCTCCACTTCGGCGGTCTGGCCCGGCTGCATGTTGGTGAGCTGGGTTTCCTTGAAGTTGGCGTCGATCCAGGTGTCGCCCGTCTCCACCAGCGAGAACAGGCCCGTGCCCGTCGCCACGAACTGGCCGGGCTTCACGGACGCCGCCTGGGAAACGATGCCGTCAGCCGGCGCCCTCACCGTGGTCTGGTCGAGGTCGTAGGCCGCCTTGTCGCGCAGCGCCTGGGCCGCGAGCACGCTCGGATGGCCGTCGGTCGCGATGTCGGGGTTGCCGCCGAGCGCCGCGCGTGCGCCCGAAACCGCCTGGTCCGCCGCGCGCGAGGCGTCCTGCGCCTTGTCGAGATCGCGGCGCGCGGTGTCGAGCGCGGAGCGCGTGCCGATGCCCTTGCCCGTCAGCGCATCCTGGCGCTCGAGCTCGGTCTGGAGAAAGGAAACCTCATTCTTGGCCGACTGCGCGTTGGCCACGGCCTGGCCATAGGTCGCGCGAAGCTCCTCCACCTGGAGGCGCGCGCCAGCAAGGGCGGCGTCGGCCTGCGCGAGCGCGATGCGGTAGGGCGCGGGATCGACGGTGAAGAGCACGTCGCCGCCATGCACGAAGGCGTTGTCGGCCACGCGCACCTCCGTGATGCGGCCCGCGGCCTGGCTCGCCACCGTCACGCGCGGCTGGCGGATGTTGGCGTTCTCGGTTTCCTGGAAACGCCCTCCGGTGACATAGGCATAAGAGCCGCCGAGCACGAGCGAGAGCGGAAGTGCCGCCATCACCAGATAGCGCCTGCCGCCACGGCGCTTGGGAGGAGGAGCGGCGGCAGGCGCGGGTGTGGGTGTGGGGGCGAGCGCATCGCTCGCAGGCACGGGGGAGGCGATCGGCTGGGCGGAAGCGTCGTCGATCTTGCTGATGGCGTTCATGCTGTTTCCTCGGCTTCGGCGGCGGTGCACAGACTGGAAGAGCCGTCGGACAGGTTGGCGGATATGGTTTCGAGCGCCGCGATCAGGGCCGCGCGCTCGGAAAGGGAAAGGCCGGCGAGCGCCTCCTCGTAGACGCCCACCGCGACACGGCGCAGCTCGTCGTAGAGAGCGCGCGAGCGGTCGGTCGGATAGACCGAGCGCACGCGCCGGTCGGAAGGGTCGGGACGGCGCTCCACCCAGCCGGCTTCCTCCATGCGGTCGAGCAGGCGCGACACCGATATCGGCTCGATCTCGAGCAGGTCGGCCAGCCGCGCCTGGGGCAAGCCCTCGGTCTTCGCCACATGCACGAGCGCGCGCCATTGCGCGGCCGACAGGCCGTGGTCGCCCGTGCGGCTTTCAAAGCGGCGGCGGAGCAGGCGCGCGACGTCGTGGATCAGGGGCGCGAGTTTTTCGGTGCCGGTCAATTTCATAAGCCTGATTTATTATAAGCAGGCTTATTATCAAGGGGTAAAACGCCGGAATCACTGCCGGCAACGAAATGTGATCGGCAGCTCTTCAGGAGGTGCGGCTGTCGCCCGGTTCCCCATCCTGCTTGGCCTCGCGCACCTCGTCGGGGAAGCTGTCAGCTATGAAGAGAATGCCCGCCGTGATGACGCCGCCCACGAGGCCCAGGCCCCAGTAGGAGGTGGCGATGGCAAGGCCCAGCGCGCCCGTGATCCAGATGGCGGCGGCCGCCTTGATGCCCTTGACGTCGAAGCCGCTCTTGAAGATCACGGCGCCGCCCAGGAAACCGATGCCCGACAGGAAGCCTTGAAGGGTGCGGCTCACCGCGCTCGGATCGGCCTCCGAAAGCCTGGTGGCCAGCAGCATGTAGATGGTGGAGCCGATGGCGATCAGCATCATGCCGGCGATGCCGATGGCCTTGTGGTGCACCCGCCGCTCGAAGCCGATCATGGCCCCGAGGATGCCTGCCGCGCAGAGCCGCAGGAAGATGTCGAGCGCGTCGTGCTGGAGCGCGTCGAGCCCGCTCATGCGCGGGGCTCCGCTCGCCCGTTTCCCCTCATCGCGCCCTCCGCCGTTGCCAAGGCAAGAATGGAGCGGGCGGGCCGGGAGTAAAGGAGGGAGGGCTCGAGGCCCTCCCTCGATGACCTATCCTAGAACAGGCCTTCGATCTGGCCGTCGTCGTTCAGGAAGATCTTCTCGGAAGACGGCACCTTGGGCAGGCCGGGCATGGTCATGATCTCACCGCAGATCACCACCACGAAGCCGGCACCCGCCGACAGCCGCACCTCGCGCACCGGCACGGTGTGCCCGGTCGGCGCGCCCCGAAGGTTGGGGTCGGTCGAGAACGAGTACTGCGTCTTCGCCATGCAGACCGGCAGGTGGCCGTAGCCGGCCTCTTCCCAGGTCTTGAGCTGGTCGCGGACGCTCTTGTCTGCGATCGCTTCCGAACCGCGATAGATGCGCTTCACGATGGTGTCGATCTTGTCGAACAGGCGCATCTCGTCGGGGTAGAGCGGCGAGAACTGCGCGGTGCCGCCTTCGGCCAGCGCCACCACCTTGTGGGCGAGTTCCTCGATGCCGGCGGAGCCCTGCGCCCAGTGCTTGCACAGGATCGCTTCCGCGCCCTGCTCGGCCACGAACGCCTTCATGGCGGCGATCTCGGCGTCGGTGTCGGACACGAAGTGGTTCATGGCGACCACCACCGGCACGCCGAACTGCTTCACGTTCTCGATGTGGCGGCCGAGGTTCGCGCAGCCCTTCTTGACGGCTTCGACGTTCTCCTGGCCGAGGTCTTCCTTCTTGACCCCGCCATTCATCTTCATGGCGCGCACGGTGGCCACGATCACGGCGGCTGCCGGCTTGAGGCCCGCCTTGCGGCACTTGATGTCGAAGAACTTCTCGGCACCGAGATCGGCGCCGAAGCCCGCTTCCGTCACCACATAGTCGGCGAGCTTCAGCGCGGTGGTGGTCGCCACCACCGAGTTGCAGCCATGCGCGATGTTGGCGAACGGACCGCCATGCACGAAGGCCGGGTTATTCTCCAGCGTCTGCACGAGGTTGGGCTGCATCGCGTCCTTGAGCAGCACGGCCATCGCGCCGTCGGCCTTGAGGTCACGCGCATAGACCGGGCTCTTGTCGCGGCGATAGGCCACGATGATGTCGCCGAGCCGCTTCTTGAGGTCGTCGAGGTCGTTGGCGAGGCAGAGGATGGCCATCACTTCGGATGCCACCGTGATGTCGAAGCCGGCTTCGCGCGGGTAGCCGTTGGCGACGCCGCCAAGCGATGCCACGATCGAGCGCAGCGCGCGGTCGTTCATGTCCATCACGCGGCGCCAGGCCACGCGGCGGGTGTCGATCTGAAGCTCGTTGCCCCAGTAGATGTGGTTGTCGATCAGCGCGGAGAGAAGGTTGTGCGCCGTGGTGATGGCATGGAAGTCGCCGGTGAAGTGGAGGTTCATGTCCTCCATCGGCACCACCTGGCTGTAGCCGCCGCCCGCTGCACCACCCTTCACGCCGAAGTTCGGGCCGAGCGACGCCTCACGTATGCAGGTGATGGCCTTCTTGCCGATGCGGTTCAGGCCGTCGCCCAGGCCGACCGTGGTCGTGGTCTTGCCTTCGCCCGCGGGCGTCGGGTTGATGGCGGTCACCAGGATCAGCTTGCCGTCGGGCTTGCCGCGCTGCTCCTTGATGAATTCGGCGGAAATCTTCGCCTTGTCATGGCCGTAGGGCAGCAGGTGCTCGGCGGGAATGCCAAGCTTCTGGCCCACATCCATGATGGGTTTCTTTTTTGCGGCGCGCGCGATCTCGATGTCGGATTTGTACTCGGCCATGAACCCTTCTCCCGTTCCCCTCGGTGAAGATAGTTGAACTAGCGGAAAATCGGCTGGAGTGAAAGGCCGATTGCGAAGCTGTAGCGCCTCTGCTCTCGCCCCCAATGCGCCGAAAGCGACAGCCCAGGTCGGCTGCACGGCGCTGGGCCGCGCGATCCCACCCTCATCCACGCGACCTGCCCGCCCGAACCGCGGCCGGAAGGCGTCCGGGCGCGCGAGCCGAAGCGGAATCCGCGAATCAGGCGAGGCCGTTCAGCGGTCGAGAACCTGCCGGATCTCCTCCAGGATCGCACCCACCTGCAGCACGTAGGCACTCATGGTCGCCAGATGCGACGGCATGAAGACGCTGTCTTCCGCGCCGTTGGAGATGATCGCCGGCTGCACCTGGCCCGCGCGGTTGAGCTGGCTTTCGAGGCGCGTCCAGAGCTGGGAAAGGCCGCGCTGGGCGATCACGTCGCGGAAGTCGGCATGTGCTGCATGCATCACGCCGTTGTAGCCGTAGAGTTGGCCATAGGCGAACCAGTAGCGGTCGTCGGCGCGCGTGTCGAACCAGCCGCCATTGTAGTTCTCCGAGCGGTCGCGCAGGATCGCGGCCGTCGCGCCCAGATCGTTCGACACGCGGTCGATGAAGCGCGCGAGGTTGTCCGCGCGCGCGTCGAACACCGCCTCGCAGCGCTCGAGCCGCGTGTTGAAGGCGCGAAGTGCGGTGATTGCGTTGCGGTAGTAGGCGGGCGTCGGCGTGGTCAGCCAGGGCGGCGTGGTGATCAGGTACCAGGTCTCCTCGTCGAACTGGAGATCGCCGCGCGCCTGCTGGAGGTCGTTATCGATGGAGGAGGTCGCGCGCACGCGGCCCAGCACTTCCACCAGTTCCGTCGAGGTGCGCCGCGCCGCCTGGTTCACGCCGCGCTGGAAGGACGCCTTGTTGTCGAAAAAGGGCGTGCGGTCCCAGTCGAGGCCGAAGAGGCCGAGTTTGTAGAGGATCATCGACGACACCCAGGGGTTCTGGTTGACGTTGAAGTCCACGAGGTCGGCGGTCACCCGCACGGTTTCCGAGCGCAGGCATGTGCGGGCCGCGCCCTCGCCGGTTGCGGCCTGGGCGGCCGCTGCGGGTGCCGCTTCCCCGGTCTCGGGCACCACGGTCTGGCCCACGGGCTGGCCCGCATCGCCGCCTGTGCCTTGCGCGCTCAGCCCGTATGCGCTGGCATAAGCGGGGTCGAAATTCGTCCAGCGCTGGGTGGTCCAGAAGAAGTAGCCGTAGAGTGCGACGAGCGCGAGCAGCGCCACGCCCACCACGCTCCGCAGGATCCAGCCGCGCTGCTGATACCAGCGCCCCGCCCACAGGAAGGGCAGGAGCAGGATGCCGATCACCCACCCCACGCCGCGGCCGATCCAGACGAAGAGCTGGGTCACGAAATTGATGATGGGATCGAGCATGGTGGTCCCCGCCTTCAGCCTGCGAGCCCGAAGAGCCGGGCGCGAAACCCTTCGCGGTCCTTGAGATATGAGTTCTTGAGAACGGCCACAACCTCGGCGCGGCGGTTCGGCGTCATGGCCTCGTATTCCCCGTAGAAGCCCTGCTTGTTGAACAGGTAGCGGCTCACGAAGTCGTCGGGCACGAAGTCCGAGATCAGCCGGTTCACGAGCCATGCGTCGGGGTGGTCGGGCTTGGCGCGCACCACCAGGAAGCGCCGGGCCGGCTCGATCTGGTCGACGCGCACCTGGCCGTCTTGCGCAAGCTGCCGCTTGATGCCGTTCAGAAACGGAACGGTGCCCTCGTCCGCCACGAGGCGCGCATTCGCCTGAAGCCAGGTCTGAAGCCAGATGCGGTCGAGGTTCGCGCGGTCGCGATCCGGCTCGGCGCGCGCGAGCACGCCCCGCACCGCCATTTCCGCGCGATGCTCCAGAAAGCCCGACTGCTCGATCCAGGTGCCGCGCGGCAATTCGATCCGGCCGGAAGACAGCAGAAAGGAAAACACCCGCTCGGGATCGCTGCGCGAGAGGTAGGAAACCTGCCAGGGCCGCGAGCGGCGGAAGCCCGGCGCGTCGGGGTCGCTGATCACGGTGGTCTGGTCGCGGTCGATGAAGACGTAGAGCCCGCCGAAATGGCTCGTCCAGTAGGCGTTGTGGCGGAAGATCACCTGGTCGGGAACGAGCGCGTTCTCACGGATGTCGCCCGTGACCTTGGCCAGCTCCACCATGCGCTGGAGCATCGCTTCGTCGCGCCACGCATCCGGCTCGCGCTTGAGCCGGTCGGCCAGCCGCCCGAGCTCGGCCGCCTTGCCCAGCACGTCCTCGGCCGACAGCACGCGGAACTCGACCTGGTTGATCGAAAGGAGGTCGTCGATGGTCTCGACCTTGGCGACGGAATCCTCGATCTCGCCGAAGATCACGTCCTTGATGGTCAGCGCGTCGATCGCGCGTCGGTTGCCCGAAAAGAACTCGAACAACAGGTCCGGCGTGTTGGAGAACGCCGTGTGAACGACGGGCAGCGACGCCTGCGCGGGCGTCAGGATGATGAAGCGCCGGTTGACCTGGCCGGGGTCGAGATAATGCGGATCGCCCAGTTCCTCCGCGATCTCCGGCGAAAAGCCCGAGCGGTCGATGGTGAAGGTCGCAAGCTTCGTGCCGGGCAGCCCGAAGGCGTGAAGCGCCTTGTTGTAGCGCTCCACCAGATGCGGCTCGGACACGCCGAGAAGCCGCCCATAGATCAGCTCGTTGTCGCGCAGGAGGTCCATCTCAGGCGCTCCCCATCAGGCAACAGAAGCGCGGGCGCTGCGCGAAGCCCTCACGCATCCCACTTGCCTTCGCGCTTCAAGGTTTCCATCTCGCGGCCCGCGCGCTCGCGCAGCCGCGCGTCCCGCAGCATCTTTTGCACGGCCGCGTCGTCCGAACGGTCGGCATAGCGGAATTCGGAATCGGCGTAGCGGTTGATCTCCTCGATGGCCATCTCCATCGTAAACGGCTTGCGCAGTTCCGCGATCATCGCCTTCTTGGTCTCGTAGTCCTTGGCCGTGAAGGCGTCGGGGCTCTCGAACCATGCGTCGGGCAGTTCGATGTCGAGCGCGCGCATCTTGATGGCGTCCGTCACGTTCTTCACCGCGCGGCCCGTGAAGCGGGGCTCGGCCTCCTTGATGCGGAAGAGATAGGTGCCGATGTCCGACAGGGTCTCGGGCGGGCCTTCCTCGCTCACGAGGCGCTCGAACACGCGCGCCAGCCCCTCTTCCTGCGGCTTGGCGTGGTCGGCATAGGCTCGGCTGACCGCGCGCTTCACCTCCTGCGCGGCATAAAGGTCGTGTTCCCCGAGCGGGATCTGGTGGTTCTTGCCGGCCAGCAGCACGAAGATGTCGATATAGTCGTCGCGCGTCTGCGGCCCGTCCACCAGCCAGCGGGCGCCCGCGCGCTGGCGCAGCGCGTCGTCCACGTTCTCGGGGTAGTTGGAGAACATACCGAACGAGCAGTTGCCGCGCACAACGGTCGAAGCGCCGGAAAACGCCTCCATCAGCACGCCCGTGATTTCCTGCTGGCCCGCGGATGCCCTGTCGTCCGAGCGCTTGGCCGCCACCTGGTCGATGTCGTCCACCGTGCCGAAGCCGATCGCGCGGGGATTGAGCACGTTCTCCACGAACTGCCGGCAGTTCTGCCCGGACTTGCCCTGATAGGACGAGATCTGGTCGACGCCGAAATTCTCGTAGTGAAACGGAAAGCCCGCCATCTTGCAGTAGTCGTTCAGAAGCCCCGCCACCATCTGGATCAGCGTGGTCTTGCCCGTGCCGGGCGAGCCGTCGCCGATGAAGGTGAAGAGAAAGCCGCCCAGTTCCACGAAGGGGTTGAGCTGGCGGTCGAAGTCGTAGGCCATCATCATCTTGGCGAGCTTCACCGCCTGGTATTTGGCGATGTGGTTGCCGACGACCTCCTGGGGCGTCTTGAAGGTCATCACCAGCGGCTTGGTTCTGGCCGAGGGCGCGACGTCGAAGCCGTCCAGCGTGAAGTCGTCGGCCTCCACGCGCAGGTGCGCGTTCTCGAAGGGGCCGAGCCCGTCGAACCGGCTCTTGCGCTGGAGCAGGCCGGCGATGGCCCCTTGCGCGAAGCTCTTGGTGCGCGAGGCGAGCGCCGCCTCGTCGGGCGCGCCCTTGAGCGCGCCGTCCAATCCCGCCACCAGCGATTTCAGCGCGTCGAGCGGCGTGTCGAACAGGTAGTCCGGCTCGGGCGGGTCGTTGCCCTCCTCGGCGCCCGCCTCGGTCATGCGCAGGAGGTAGGACAGAAAGGCGAAGGCCGCGACATAGGCCGAGGCCGAGAGCAGGCGGCGGAAGCGCACGCCGCTCTCGCCTTCGAGCGGCGCCCGCATGTTCTGCGCCTGCAGCGCTTCGAGATCGGAGGAGCGCGCAAACGTGTCGGAGACGGCCAGCGCGATGGCCAGGCCGCGCCGGGCGCGAAACAGCGCCGTGTGCTGCCCGATCCCCATCAGCGGGTCCTCGGGCCGGATGGCGGCCACCGTGCGGGAAAGCTCCACCTCGCGCGTGCGCCGCACCCCGCCGGTCGCCACCGGCGACACGAAACGCCGGTTGGTGCCGGCAAGTGCTGTCGGTGCGCGCGCGGCGGAATCCTCCAGCACCACGGCGCGCGTGATCAGCCCCTGCGCGGTCGCGCGGTGCTTTTCGATGTCGCTTTCGGGGATCAGCGTCAGGCCGGTATCCATCCGCGCTCCTTCGTTGCTTGTTCGCGTCGTCCCGCCGGGAAACGCTCAGACGTCGGAGATCACCTGATCGCCCGACAGGATGTGCACCTTGTAACCGCTGAAGATCTTGGCCGCTTCGCCAGAAGCGTAAAGCGCCTGATAGGCCTCGTGCGGCACGAGCGCGTGCTTCTCATAGGCCGAGACGCCCTGCCGCGCGCCTTCGGGGTCGCTCGTCTCGATGTGGAACTGCTCGCTCGACGGCTCGCTCGACCACAGTCCGCGCCGCCCGGCCTTCTCGCCGATCGAGAACACTTCCTGCATCGTCCAGGTGAGAAGCCACGCGCCCTCGGGCCGCCGCACCTTGCTCAGCACCTCGGACACGATCGAATTGTTTTCCGTCAGCCCCGCGCCGTAGAAGGGCCCGAGCACGAAGCGGCGAAGCTGCTTGGGGTGCAGCGTGGGAAAATCCTTGTCGCAGTTGCCCGCGATCGTGACGGGCGAAAGCGTGTAGGCCGAGTTCTTGGCCGTCCAGTCGTCGAAGGGAAGCGCAAGCTCCGGGTTGAGTAGGCCCTCCACCGGCAGGGGAATCTCCACTTTCGTGTTGAGCTTGCCGTCGCCGTCCACCAGCTGGCGCACCATGTCGGGCGAGGAATCCTCGACCGTCAGCATATAGACGAGCGGCAGATTGGCGGTTCCGTCGAAGCTCGCCCAGTGGACGACATAGAGCGGCCGGCCCGTCTTGGGGTTGGTGGAAACGCGCACGGTGCGCGCGAGCGTCAGCGGCCCGAAGACCTGCCCCTCCTTCACGCGCTGGAGGTAGAGCCGCTCGGCCATCGATTGCCGCAGCGCGGAGGGAAACGCCTTCTGGCGGAGAATGAAGTCCGCCATCTCGTCGCGCAGCGCCTGCGGCTCGGGAATGGCGCCCAGCCGCTTGTCGGCCGTCCGGCGGTCGCTTTCCAGCTCCAGCACGGTCTGGAACACGGGGAACCCGCTTTCCGCGCGGTTGATGCGGAAGCTCTGGGCGAAGTCGAGCCGGTCGCGCCAGCACAGGAAAGAGCGTTGCAGCCGCTCCAGATGCTCGCCCACCACGGCCGCCACGAGATCGTGGCGCTGCACCGTTCGGTCGTCGCGCAAAAAGATGCCGAGCCCGGCCAGCGCGGCATCCACCGCCCGGAAATAGCGGTCGGCGGTTTCGCGTTCGGGCGTCATGCTGACACCGAACTTACGTGAAAACCTTTCCGTCCCCCTCCCCCCTGAGGGGAGGGGTGAGGGGTGGGGGTGAACTGAATGACAGGATGAGCGGTGGAGGTGTTACCCCCACCCTGTATCCCTCCCCTCAAGGGGGAGGGAGGGCGTCGACGTGGGCGCATCGCTTTTGCCGCCGTCGCTCAGGACTGCACGTAATTCGCCGAATTGTGCTTGTCCAAGACCTCCGCGAACCGGCGTTCGAAGGCGTCGTCCGCCAGCTTCTTGCGGCGCTGGATATCGGCCGACGCCACCATGTTCTTCTCGTGCAGCTCGAGCAGATCGCCGATATGCTTCTGCGACGCCGCGCCGATCCCCGCCATCGTCTCCTCGGCGGTCGTGTCGACCTGCGTGCCCAGCGTGTTGATCTTGTGCGCCACGTCCTGCTGCGCGGCCGTCTTCAAGCTGTCCTCCAGCGCCTTGTAGAGGACGATGCGCTGCTCGGTGTCGATGGTCAGCTTGTTGATCAGCGTGTTCTGCGCGGCGATCTGATTGTTGAGCGAATCCACGAAGGTCTGGAACATCGAGGTGTAGCGCTCAAGCGTCTGGCTTTCCGCCAGAAGCTCCTGCTCCTTGGCTTGGCGCTCGTTGTATTCGGTCGCGAGCTTCGAGCGCTGGCCTTCGAGCTCTGTGCGCTCGGTCTGGTTGGTGGAGGCCGAAATCTTGTTCTCGATGTCGAGCAGCTGCGGGTTGATCTCCTCGATCCGCTTCTGGGTCGCGGTCAGGTTCTCGATGGTCTTCTTGCGCCGCTCGATCACGCCGGCAAGGCTCGTCTCGGAGGTCTTGTAGCGCTCGTCGAGAATGCTCTTCTGGCTCTTCAGGATGCCGACGATGGTGTCGGACTTGGCCAGCAGCTCTTGCAGGTTGCCCGCGAGCGACATGTTGCGCACCCGGTCCGTGCGCATGCGCTGCTTCGACTGCTCGGAGAACATGCCCACGAAGGTTTCCCAGCTCGTGAAGCTCTTCATGCTCTCGAATTCGGTGCCGAACGAGTTGGTGGCGTCCTCGAGCCCGATGATCAGGTCGGCGATGTTGGCTTCCATCGTCTTTTGCTGGTTGATCACGTCCTGGATGCGGGCGTTCTCGATGTCGAACTCGGCATTGCCGATCTTGGCGTCCGTCTGGGCGAACTTGTCGAGCAGCGAGGTGGACTGGTCGATCTTCGCCCGCATGGCCTCGACCTCGGCACGCGTCTTGGCGATCTCGGCATCGATGGTCTGCATGTTGGCCATGGCGTTTCCCCTGTCTCTCGCTCATCCCGCAAGCGCGGGGAATATAGGGAGGAGGGGTGGGGATGGAAAGGCGAGCGAGGCGAGAGGCGGGTGCCGTGGCGCTCCCCACGAGCCCGCGCACCGGCCTCCGGCACCGCCGAATGGCGTATCCGCTTGCCGCAGCGCTTGAAACACCGGCAAAATGATGTTTGCTTCGCACCTTCCGCGGCAGGCTCGTTGCGCCGCGACGCTTGGGAGATGCTCGCCTTGACCCTCTGGAAGACTTTGCCCGCAGCGCTCGGCCTGGCAGCGCTCGCAGCCGCCCCTGCATTCGCCGCCGAGCCCGAGACCTGCAAGACCGTGCGCTTCGCCGATGTGGGATGGACCGACATCACCGCGACCACCGCGACCGCGTCCACGATCCTGACCGCGCTCGGCTACACGCCCGAGACCCAGGTGCTTTCGGTGCCCGTCACCTACACCTCGCTCGCCAACAAGGACATCGACGTGTTCCTGGGCAACTGGATGCCCACCATGGAAGCCGACATCAAGCCCTACCGGGATGCCGGCACGGTGGAGACGCTGCGCACCAACCTCGAAGGCGCGAAATACACGCTGGCCGTGCCCGAGCACACCTATGAGGCCGGCCTCAAGACCTTTGCCGACATCGCGAAGTTCAAGGACAAGCTCGACAACAAGATCTACGGCATCGAGGCCGGCAACGACGGCAACCGGCTGATCCTGGGTATGATCGAGGAGGGCAAGTTCGGCCTTTCGGGCTTCGAGCTCGTGGAAAGCTCCGAGGCCGGCATGCTGTCGGCCGTGCAGCGCGCCGCGAACTCCACCCAGGACGTGGTCTTCCTCGGCTGGGAGCCCCATCCCATGAACGCCAACATCAAGATGAAATATCTCGAAGGCGGCGACGAGGTGTTCGGCCCGAACTTCGGCGGCGCCACCGTCGCCACCAACGTGCGCCAGGGCTATGCCACCGAATGCCCCAATGTCGGCAAGTTCCTCCAGAACCTGTCGTTCTCGCTGTCCATGGAAAACGAGATCATGGGTGCGATCCTGAACGACGGCGCGGAAGCGGGTGCTGCTGCCACCGCCTGGCTCAAGGCGAACCCCGAGGCGCTCGGCCCCTGGCTCGACGGCGTGACGACCTTCGACGGCTCGGACGCCAAGGCCGCCGTGAACACCGCGCTCGGCCTCTGAGCCGTCTGCGCGAACGCGTTCGGCGGCGCCGGGTCGATCGGCCCGGCGCCGCTCGCATGAGGGGGAAGCACTGAGTTGAACGGGCTCCAGGACATCTTCGCGACCAAGATCCCGGTCGGGCGCTGGGGCAAGGCGTTTTTCGATTTCCTGACCGAGAACTTCACCTGGTTCTTCGACGGCGTGGCGAACGCGCTGGGCTTCGTGCTGGGCGGGCTGTCGAGCGCACTCCTGATGCTGCCGCCGCTCGTGCTGGCCGTGCTGATCGCCGGCCTCGCCTTTCTGCTCCAGCGCTCCTGGAAGCTGTCGCTCGGCGTGCTGCTCGGCCTTCTCTTCATCATCAACCAGGGGCTCTGGAAGGACACGGTGGAAACGCTGGTGCTGGTGGTGGCAGCCGCTGCCGTCTCCATGGCCATCGGCGTCCCCATCGGCATCTGGGCCGCGCACAACCGCCGGGTCTACCGCTACCTGCAGCCCGTGCTCGACCTCATGCAGACCATGCCCACCTTCGTCTACCTGATCCCGGTCCTGATCCTGTTCGGCCTGGGCGTGGCGCCGGGCCTGATCGTCACCGTGATCTTCGCCGCACCCGCTCCCATCCGGCTCACCTATCTCGGCATCACGTCCGTGCCCAAGCCCATGCTCGAAGCCGGCGAGGCCTTCGGCGCCACCAAGCGCCAGCTCCTGTGGAAGGTCGAGCTTCCCGCCGCCCTGCCCACCATCATGGCGGGGCTCACCCAGTGCATCATGCTGTCGCTGTCCATGGTGGTGATCGCGGCCCTGATCGGCGCCAACGGTCTCGGCCGGCCGGTCGTGCGCGCGCTCAACTCCGTCAACATCCCGCTCGGGCTGGAGGCGGGCTTGGCCATCGTCATCCTCGCCATCATCCTCGACCGCATGAGCCGCGTCCGCGGGGGAGAAGCCCCATGACCACGGCCATCGCCTTCCGCGACGTGGACATCGTCTTCGGCCGCGATCCTGCCCCCGCCCTTCGCCTGATCGACCAGAACGCCACCCGCGCCGAGATCCTGGAAAAGACCGGCTCCGTGCTCGGCTGCGCCAAGGCGAGCCTGGACGTGGCCGAAGGCGAGATCTCCGTCCTGATGGGCCTGTCGGGCTCGGGCAAGTCCACGCTCCTGCGCGCGGTCAACCGCCTCAACGTGCCCGCGCGCGGCTCGGTCACGGTGCGCGACGGCGAGCGCGAGGTGGACATCACCCGCTGCGACGCCGCCACGCTCCGCCGCATCCGCCAGAAGCGGGTGGCGATGGTGTTCCAGCAGTTCGCGCTCCTGCCCTGGCGCACGGTTGCCGAGAATGTCGGCTTCGGGCTCGAGCTCGCGGGCCTCCCGCAGGCGGAGCGCAAGGCCCGCGTCGCGCGCCAGCTCGCGCTCGTCGGCCTCGACCAGTGGGCCGACAAATACGCCCACGAACTGTCCGGCGGCATGCAGCAGCGCGTCGGCCTCGCCCGCGCCTTCGCGACCGAAGCCCCCATCCTCTTGATGGACGAGCCCTTCTCGGCGCTTGACCCGCTCATCCGCACCAAGCTCCAGGACGAGCTGCTCGACCTCCAGAGCAAGCTCAAGAAGACCATCCTCTTCGTCAGCCACGATCTCGAGGAAGCGCTCAAGATCGGCAACCGCATCACGATCATGGAAGGCGGGCGCATCGTGCAGTCGGGCGCGCCCGAGGAGATCGTGCTGAAGCCCGCCAACGACTACGTGCGCGACTTCATCGCCAACGTGAACCCGCTTTCCGTGCTGACCGCCTGGAACGTCATGCGCGACCGGCGCGATCTCGAGCCCGCGGGCGAGGGCTGGGTCTGGCTCGACCGGCGCAACACCACGCGCTTTCATCTGGACGCCGATGGCCTCGTGATCGGCGCCGAGCGCGACGGGCGCCCCGCCGTCTGGGTGTCCTGCGATGATCTCGAACGCCTGCCGGCGGATGCGCCCCACGTCTTCTGGGCCCGGCCCGGCACGCCGCTCAAGACGGTGATGCTCGCCATGCACCGCTCGCAGACCGCACCCGTCGCCCTTTTCGACGACGCCTCGCGCTTCGTCGGCTCGATCGGCATCCGCGACGTGCTCAAGGCGGTGGTGCGGGGGAGTTGAGGGGCGGGGAGGGTGTGGGTGCTTCGAGGCTCGGCTCCGCCTCGCACCTCGGCATGAGGGAGGCGGGTGCTGGAACCCGTCATCATGGTCAGCGCCCACGCTCCTCATCCTGAGGTGCCCGCAAAGCGGGCCTCAAAGACCGCACGACCTCTTCACCCGCGCCCCCGCGACACCCTCTCAATTGCGCCGCACTCCCCACGCGATTATGTAGCCCGTCAAACAGGGTTCGCAGATGAGCGAAGCGACGGGCAAGAGCGGGAGCGTTCCCGGCGGGCTTTGGGGCCTCGCCAACCCCACGCGCTTTCTGCAGCTCTCGGGCGCGGTCCTGCCCTGGCTCGCCGCCCTTTCCGCTCTCGCGCTCGCCGCAGGCCTTTTCCTCGGCTTCCGCGCGCCCGCGGACTACCAGCAGGGCAACACCGTGCGGATCATGTATATCCACGTGCCCTTCGCGTGGCTCTCCATGCTCTGCTACTCCACCATGGCCGTCTCCGCACTCGGAACGCTCGTCTGGCGCCATCCGCTGGCCGATGTGGCCCTGAAGGCTGCGGCACCCATCGGCGCCACCTTCACCGCACTTGCGCTCGCCACCGGCTCGATCTGGGGCAAGCCGATGTGGGGCACATGGTGGGTGTGGGATGCGCGGCTCACCTCCGTCTTCGTGCTGTTTTTGATCTATTGCGGCCTGATGGCGCTCAACCGCGCGATCGACGATCCCGGCCGTGCCGCGCGCGCGACCGCCGTGATGACCCTGGTCGGCTTCGTCAACATCCCCATCATCAAGTTCTCCGTCGACTGGTGGAACACGCTCCACCAGGGCGCCTCCGTCTTCCGGCTCGACGGCCCCTCCATCGACCCCTCCATGCTCTGGCCGCTGCTCTTGTCGGCGCTCGGCTTCACGCTTCTCTTCGCGACGCTCCACCTCGCGGCCATGCGGGTGGAGATTCTGCGCCGGCGGGTGGGTGCGCTGCGGCGCGTGGCGGCAAGACGGGCGGAAGCGCTGTGAGCGAGCTGCACGACCTCTTCGTGGGCGCCGCCTATGCCATCGCGGCACTCGGCGTGGGGGGCCTGATCGCCTGGGTGCTGATCGACGGGCGCCTGCGCCGCGCGGAACTGGAGGCGCTCGAAGCCGAAGGCGTGCGCCGCCGCTCCGACATGGCAGCCCGGCCGTGAGCGACGTGGACACCGCGCCCGCGAACCCTGGGCCCAGGCGCAGGCTTTCCCTGCTGCTTATCATGCCGTTTGCGGTGTTCGCCGTGCTGGCCGGCCTCTTCCTCGCCCAGCTCCTGTCGGGGCGCGACGTGGCGGCCGTGCCGTCCGCCCTGATCGGTGCGCCCGCGCCCGAAACCGTGCTTCCGCCGCTTGAAGGCGCGGGGCTGCCGGGGCTCGACCCCACAACCTTCCGCGGGGAAGTCACGGTGCTCAATGTCTGGGCCTCGTGGTGCGCGCCCTGCCGGGCGGAGCATCCGCTGCTGCTCGAACTCTCGCGCGACACGCGCTTCCGGCTCGCCGGGCTCAACTACAAGGACCAGCCCGCCAACGCGTCAGGCTTCCTGCGCGAGCTCGGCAATCCCTTCGGCCTGATCGGGGTGGACGCTTCCGGCCGCGCCGCGATCGACTGGGGCGTCTACGGCGTGCCCGAAACCTTCGTGGTGGGCCGGGACGGCACGATCCGCTTCAAGCATGTCGGCCCGCTCGACGAGACGTCCTTGCGCCAGAGCCTCATGCCCGCCATCGAAGCGGCCCTCGCAGGCCCTGCGCCGGCACCGTAAGAAACCTTAACGCCCCTTTGCTAGCCTGCGCTTTCTGAAGGGCATGGGCGTGGCGACAGCTGAGGAGGTTCGGGCGCATTTTCGGGCGCAGGCGGAAGCCTGCGAGCGGCTCGGCTCGCCTTTCACCGCGGGGCTGTGCCGCGCGCTCGCCCATGTGCTCGACACCTCCACCCAGACCGGCCGCAAGGCGCTGGGCTGGTCGGGCGATCCGCAATCGGATGCGCTCGCGCTCAGGCTCTGCGGCGGCCTCCACGCGCTCGTGCTGTCGCGCGCCGATCTCGTGCTCACGGCGGCCTTCCCGCCGCGCTCGGCGAGCCAGCACCTGCTCGCCGGCATCCTGCCCGCCACCTTCCGCAAGCACGACGCGCGGCTGGCATCGAGCCTCGACCACCCGCCCCAGACCAACGAGGTCGCGCGCTCCGCCATGCTGCTGCCGGGCCTGCTCACGCTTGCCCGCGAGTGGCGCCTGCCGCTGGCGCTTCACGAGGTGGCGGCGAGTGCTGGCCTGAACCTCCTGCTCGACCGCTTCCAGTATCGCTTCGGAGACGCCCGCTGGGGCGAGGCGGAGGCCAAGGTCGCGCTCGCGCCGGAGCTGCGCGGCACTCCCGTCCCGCTCGGCGGCGAGCTTCGGATCGCCGCGCGCCGCGCGAGCGATCTCGCGCCCATCTCCGTGCTGGTGCCCGAAGGCGCGCAGCGCCTGCGTTCCTTCGTCTGGGCCGACCAGACCGAGCGCCTCGCGCGGCTCGATGCGGCGGTCTCGCTCGCGCGCGCGGAAAACCTTCGCGTGCGCCGCATGGATGCCGCAGAAGCCGTGGTCCGCATGATAGCCGAGCGCAGGACGGGCGAGGGCGCGGTGCTCATGCACTCGGTCGCCTGGCAATATATGAGCGCGGACACCCGCCGCGCGATGGTCGGCGCGCTCGCCCAGGCCGGCGAAAGCGCGACGCCGGAGCGCCCGCTCGCCTGGCTGCGCATGGAGCCGCGCGGCAACGAGCCCCATGCCGCGCTGGGCCTGACGGTCTGGCCGGGCGGCGCGACGCGCCACTTGGCCGATTGCGACTTTCACGGCCGCTGGATCGCCTGGAAATGAAAACGGCCCCGAAAGGGGTGCTTTCGGGGCCGTTCGGGTGGAAGAGGCTGGGATCAGCCGTAGATTTCGCTGTAGGCGTCGCGGAGCATCTGGCCGCGGTCGGCGCGGATGTCGGCCATGTCGCGCGGCGTCATGCTCATGATTTCGTTGACGAGGCGGTTGTAGCGGCGGCGCTTCTCGATGCGATGCTGAGCGCCTTCGATGATGCGGTTGAAGTTCATGGGACAAACCCTTCAAGCGTGAGGCCGCCGTTCCCTTTTTGGCTGGCCTGGTTGGACCTCCCAGTCGCAAGACGAAATCTAATCGTTTGATGCTGCATCGCAATGCGTCATGCTGCAACGCAGCAATGCGCGAAATGCAAGGCTTGTCGGAGAAGCGTTGAGGGTCTGGTAACCCTCAGCTCCGTGGCTTGTCTTCCAGCGAATGCCGCAGGATCAGCGGCATCTGGCTCAGGGTAAAGGCGAGCGTAATGGGCAGCATGCCCCAGGTCTTGAAGCCCACCCAGAAGTCGGTCGAGAAGTTGCGCCAGACGACCTCGTTCACGACCGCGAGAAACAGAAAGAACACTCCCCACCGGAAGGTCAGCTTGCGCCAGCCTTCGGCATCGAGCTTGAAGGCCGCGTCGAACACGTAGCCGAGCAGCGCCTTGCCGAAGAAAAGACCGCCGAGCAGGATCACGCCGAACATGGCGTTCACCACGGTCGGCTTGATCTTGATGAACAGCTCGTCCTGCAGCCAGAGCGTCAGCGCGCCGAACACCAGCACCACCACGCCCGAGATCAGCGGCATCATCGGCAGCGTGCGGGTCAGCACCCATGACACCGAAAGCGAGATCACGGTCGCCGCCATGAACAGCGCTGTGGCCAGGAAGATCGGCCCACCCCAGGAACCGAGTGCCGGGAAGTGGTCGATGAGCCAGGCGCCGCGAAGGTTCGCGAAGAAGAAAACCAGAAGCGGCCCCATCTCCAGCGCGAATTTGAGCAGCGGCGAGACGTTCTCGTGCTTGCGGGGATCGGCGGGGTCGCGCTCGATGATCGGTTCGGCCATCAGATTGCGCTCCCGGCTATCGCGCGCGCGAAATCCCGCGCCTTGAAGGGTTCGAGGTCGTCCACGCCTTCGCCCACCCCGATGAAGAAGACGGGCAGCTTGTGGCGGGCGGCGATGGCGACGAGGATGCCGCCGCGCGCGGTGCCGTCGAGCTTGGTCATCACGAGCCCGTTGACGCCGGCGACATGGCGGAAGATCTCCACCTGGTTGAGCGCGTTCTGCCCCGTGGTCGCGTCCAGCGTCTGGAGCACGGTGTGGGGCGCGTCGGGATCGAGCTTTTTGAGCACACGCACGACCTTTTCCAGCTCGGCCATCAATTCGGCCTTGTTCTGCAGGCGACCGGCCGTGTCGATGATCAACACGTCGCTGCCCGCAGCCTTGGCCTGTTCGAAGGCCTCGTATGCCAGCCCCGCTGCGTCCGCGCCGAGCTTGGTCGAGACCACAGGCGCGCCCGTGCGCTCGCCCCAGATCTTCAACTGCTCGATGGCCGCTGCGCGGAACGTGTCGCCGGCTGCCAGCATCACGGAAAGCCCGCCCGCCGTCAGCTTCGCCGCGAGCTTGCCGATGGTCGTGGTCTTGCCTGTGCCGTTGACGCCCACCACCAGGATCACGTGCGGGCGATGGCTCATGTCGAGTTCGAGCGACTGCGCCACGGGATCGAGCACCCTCGCGATCTCGTCGGCCATCACGGCGCGCACCTGCGCTTCCGTGGTCTGGAAGCCGTAGCGCCCCGAAGCCAGCGCGTCCGAGATGCGCAAGGCAGTGTCCGCTCCCAGATCGGCGCGGATCAGCACCTCTTCCAGTTCCTCGACGATCTCCTCGGTCAGCTTGCCCTTGCTGAACACGGCCGACAGGTTGCCGGAGAGTTCGCGCGACGAGCGCCCGAGCCCTTCGCGCATGCGCTGAAGCCAGCCCGTCGGGGCGGCGGCGGGCGCAGGTGCAGACACCGCCTCGCGGCGCTCCACCGTTCCGCCCACGCTGACGCGGCCCGAATAGCGAGCAGGCGCAGCCTCCATCGTGGCGGGCGGCGGCGCGGGCGGGGGCGCAACCGGCTCGGCTGCCGGCGGCAGATCGGTCAGCGGATAGGCCGGCGGCTCCTCGGTGGGTGCCGGCGGCGGCACCTCGACGGGCTCGGCGAACGGCACCTCGGGCAAAGGCGAGGGGATTTCCGGCAAAGGCGCGGGCGCAGGCTCCACCTCCGGCGGCAACGGCTCGGGCGGCAGGGGCGGCGGCTCGGGTGCCGGCTGCTCCTCGGGCTTGGGTCCGAAGGAGAAGACCTTCTTGAGGAAGTCGAATGCCATGGGTCAGGCCGCCTCGCGCGACAGGAGGGGGCGGGACAAAAGCTTGTCGCCGTCGTGACCGGCGATCACCGCCTCGACGATCGTGCCCGGCGTGCCGCCATCAAGGGCCGCAAGCGTGAAATTCTCCGCGCGCCCGAGCCCCGAGCGCTCCACGAGCAGACGCTGCACGCTGCCTCCCATGGATCGCAGATGGCTGAGATGCGCGGCCTCGCCCGCTGCCCGCAACCGCGCCGCGCGCTCCTTCACGAGCCCCCGGTCAAGCTGCGGCATCCGCGCTGCCGGCGTTCCCTCGCGCGGCGAAAAGGGAAACACGTGCAGAAAGGCCAGCCCGCATTCCTCGATCAACGACAGCGAGTTCGCAAACATCGCCTCGGTCTCGGTCGGAAAGCCCGCGATCAGGTCGGCGCCGAACGCGATGTCCGGGCGCACGCCGCGCATGTCCCGGCAGAAGCGGATCGAATCCTCGCGGCTGTGGCGGCGCTTCATGCGCTTGAGCGTGAGATTGTCGCCCGCCTGCAGCGACAGATGCAGATGCGGCATCAGCCGTGCTTCCGAAGCGATCGCCTCGCGCAGCGCCTCGTCGGCCTCCACCGAATCGATCGAGGACAATCTCAAACGCGGCAAGTCCGGCACATGGCGCAGGATCGCCTGCACGAGCCGCCCAAGTGTGGGCTTGCCCGGCAGGTCCCCGCCATAGCTCGTCGCAGCGACGCCCGTCAGCACCACCTCGGCATGGCCAGCGCCCGCGAGCCGCTTCACCTCGTCCACCACGGCACCCATCGGCACCGAGCGGGAAAGGCCGCGCCCGAAGGGGATCACGCAGAAGGTGCAGCGGTGGTCGCAGCCGTTCTGCACCTGGAGAAAGGCGCGAGTGCGCCCCTCGGTGGCGGAGATCATGTGCGCCGCGGTTTCGCGGATGCTCATGATGTCGTCCACGCGCAGCTTCTCATCCGAGTTCACCCCGAAATCGGGCAGCGCGCGGTAGCTCTGGCGCTGGAGCTTCTCCTCGTTGCCGATCACGAGGTCCACCTCGTCCATCGCGGCGAAGCGCGCGCCTTCGGTCTGCGCGGCGCAGCCGGACACGATGATGCGCGCATCCGGCCGCTCCCGACGCGCCTTGCGGATGGCCTGGCGCGCCTGGCGCACGGCCTCGGCCGTCACCGCACAGGTGTTGAAGACCACGGCCCCCCCGGCAAGCTCGCCCAGGCCGGCGCTCTCCGCCTCGCGGCGCATGGTGTCGGCTTCCGATGCGTTGAGCCGGCAGCCGAAGGAGACGACATCGACCCCCTTCACGAAGCGAGCTCCGCCACATCCCGCAGCCATTCGCCGCTCTGGGGGTCGAAGCTGCCGGAGAATTCCCACTCGGCCGGCCCCGTGAGGATCACGTGGTCGTCGTCGCGCCATTCCACCAGAAGCTCGCCGCCCGGTGCGGTCACGTGGACGGTGCGCCCCGTGCGCCCCGTGCGCGCGGCCGAAACGCCGGCCGCACAAGCCGCCGAGCCGCAGGCGCGCGTCAGCCCCGCTCCGCGCTCCCAGGTGCGGATCACCATCTGGCTCTTGCTCGTCACCTGGGCGATCGTGATGTTGGCGCGCTCGGGAAAGAGCGGGTGGTTCTCCAACAGCGGCCCGAATCGGTCGAGCGCATAGGACCAGACATCCTCGTCCACCCAGAAGATCGCGTGCGGGTTGCCCATCGAGGCGACCGAGGGCGAATGGAGCACGGGCGCGTCGATCGGCCCGATCTGCAATTCCACCGCGCGCGTGTCGCGGAATTCCTCGGCCAGGGGAATGTCCGCCCAGCCGAAGCGCGGCGCGCCCATGTCCACCGCGATCAGCCCGTCGGGGCGCACGGTGGCGGTCAGGATGCCGCCCTTGGTTTCGAAGGTGAAGCTCCGCCGCCCGGTCTCGGCATGCAGCGCCTCGGCCACGCAGCGGGTGCCGTTGCCGCAGGCGCCAGCTGTCGTGCCGTCGCTGTTGAGGATGCGGATCAGGAAATCCGTGCCCTCGATGCGCGGGGGGTGGATCGCCATGATTTGGTCGAAGCGGGTCGCCGGGTCGGATGCGAGCCGGATCGCGGCTTCCGCTGAGACAGCGGACGCGGAGCCGCGCATGTCGGCCACGATGATCTCGTTGCCGGCCCCGTTCATCTTGGCGAAGGGCACGAAGGAAGACATGAAACGCCGGATATTCCCTGGATTTCCGGCGTCTATATGGCGGAAGCGCCCGGCGAATGCCAGACGCCGCGCTCGATCAGACCACCGAGCCTGCCACCAGCCAGAACAGAAGCGCGAGCAGCACGATGCCGACGATCAGAACGGTGAGCAGGATCTTCGCGCCGCCGCCCGCGATGCGCGACACGCCGCCGAAGCCCAGCCAGCCCGCCACCACGGCGATCACCGCCAGGATCAGGATCCACTTCACCATATCGCCCATGGCGTTCTCTCACTGCTTGTCGATCGGGGGCACGTCCCAGACCTCGCCGGGACGCAGCGGCCGGAACCTTTCTTGCGCGATGCCGGCCGCCTCGAGAGCTTGAGATAGGGCGCTTGCCGGTTCTTCCAGCCCCTCATTGGTGAGCTGGAACGTGCCCCAGTGGATGCCCGCCGCGAATGCCGCGCCGGAGAGCCTGAATCCCTCCACCGCTTCCTCGGGGTTCTGGTGCTGCGCCTTCATGAACCAGCGCGGCTCGTAGGCGCCGATGGGCAGGAGCGCGAGGCGGATGGGCGGCGAGGTCTCGGCCAGGCTGCGATAGGGCTTGCCCTCGTCGAACCCCGTGTCGCCGGCGAAGAACACCGCGCCCCCCGGCGCTTCCAGCACGAACCCGCCCCAGAGCGCCATGCGCCGGTCGCGCGTCCACCGTGCCGACCAGTGGTGCACGGGCACGAGGCGCGCGCGATAGGGCCCGAGCGACACGCTTCGCCCCCAGTCCAGCGCTTCCACCCGCATCCCCGGCACGCGCTCGCGCAGGATCGTGTCGTTGCCGAGCGGCGTCACCACCAGTGGGTCGTGGGCCGCGTGAAGCCGCTCCAGCGTATCGACGTCCATGTGGTCGTAATGGTTGTGCGAGACGAGCACGGCGTCGATCGGCGGCAGGTCCTCGAAGCGGATGCCCGGCGCGTTCACCCGCTTGGGGCCCGTGAAGGAGAACGGCGATGCCCGCTCCGACCAGACGGGATCGGTGAGGATGTTGAGCCCTGCGACCTGAAGCAGCGTCGAGGAATGCCCGACCATGGTGATCCGGCAGCCGGCGACCGATTCGGTGGGCTTGGCTTGCGGAAACGGGCTCGGCGCTTCCTTGGGCCATTTCGTGCGCCCGCCGCCCAGCATCCACGCCAGGATGTCCAGCGTGCGGTGCGGCGGCTCGTCGGGCCGGTTGAAGAAGAAGGTGCCGTCGAAATTCTCGCTCTTCGGGCCCCGGTAGTAAGGGTTGCCGCGGCGCGCGAAGGGGAGCGAGAGCTTGGGAAATGCCATCCGCCTGAGATAGTGGCTGCGCGCCGCCGGACCATCGCCCCCGTTTCACGCCCTTGGCAGCGCCCGACAGACTTCGTGAACGCAATATTTACCATACCCGGTTGTAATGGAGACGGATTCGACCGATCACGGCGAAGATGGATCGGCACGGCTGTGCCTGAAACGGGGAGCGGGGCGTTGACCTCGAAAGGTGCGATGGTGTGGTCGCGGGGTGGAATTGCCGCTGTGCTGGCTCTGGCGCTTGCCGGCTGCACCTCCTCGCGGGTGGGCTCGCTGGACACGGCGCCCGCTCCGTTGCCGCCGGCCCCCGCCGGCACGGTGACGGGCACCCAGCTTCCGCCGCCTGTCGCGCCCACGCCTCCGCCGCCGCCTGCCGAGACCCAGGTCGCGGCCCTCCCGCCGCAGCCGTCGCCCACCGCGCCGGATGTCACGGTGTCGTCGGTTGCCGGCGTGTGGAACGCGAGCGTGTCCGGCCAGAGCTGCCGGGTCGCGACCCCGCAGACCAAGTTCGGCCAGGGCTTCCGCGCCGGTCCCCTGCGCTGCCCCGCGCCCTTCGACGGCGTGAAGTCGTGGAACGTGGCCGGCAAGCAGCTCACCTTCTACGACGCCAACGGCTCGGTGCTGGCGAGCCTCTTCTCGTCTGGCGCGGAAAAGTTCGACGGCCAGACCGCAAGCGGCCTGCCGATCTCGCTCAGCCGCTAAGCCGCGTCCCAGCCTGAACAATGAGCGTTGATGCGCCGCTTGCCGCGCGGCTGCGCGCGGAGGTGGCGCGCGGCGCGCTGAAGCCCGACCCCGCGCAGGCGCAGGCCGTTGAGGCGCTCGACGCCCTGCGCGAGAAGATCGTCGCCCATGCCGGCAACGCCGCCAAGAAGGGCGCGCTCGGCTGGCTCTTCGCGCGCGGTCGCGCCCGGGCGGAAGCCCCGCGCGGGCTCTACCTCCATGGCGGGGTAGGGCGCGGCAAGACCATGCTGATGGACTGGTTCTTCACCGACCTGCCGATCGGCCCCAAGCGCCGCGTGCATTTCAACGACTTCATGGCCGATGTGCACGACCGCATCGCCAAGCAGCGCGCGCTGCGCAAGGCGGGCGAGGACGATCCAATCCCTCCCGTCGCCAAGGCCATCGCCAACGGCGCGTGGGTGCTCTGCTTCGATGAGTTCACCGTCACCGATATCGCCGATGCGATGATCCTGTCGCGCCTCTTCTCAGCGCTCTGGCGCGAGGGCGTGGTGCTGGTGGCCACCTCCAACGTCGCCCCCCAGAACCTCTACCGCGACGGGCTCAATCGCGGCCTCTTCCTGCCCTTCGTCAGGGAACTCGAATCGCGCTGCCGCGTGCTGCCGCTCGACGGGGGAACCGACTACCGGATGCTGCGCCTGGGCGACGTGCCGTCCTATCTTTCCCCGCTGGGCGCAGAGACCGACCGGGCGATGGACGAGGCCTGGGCCCTCGTTACCGCCGGCCGCAAGGCGGAGCCGGCAGCCATTCCCATCCTGGGCCGGGAGATCGCCGTGCCGCAGGCGACAACGGATGCCGCGCGCTTCGCCTTCGCGGATCTCTGCGGCAAGCCGCTCGGCGCGCGCGACTATCTGGCTGTCGCGGCGCGCTACCCCACGCTCTTTCTCGACCACGTGCCCGTGCTCGCCCAGGCTCAGCGCAACGAGGCCAAGCGCTTCATCCTGCTGATCGACACGCTCTACGACCGCCGCGCGCGCCTCTTCATCAGTGCTGCGGCACCGCCCGACGCGCTCTACGCGGGCAAGAGCGGCACGGAAGCTTTCGAGTGGGCACGCACCGCCTCGCGCCTACATGAGATGCAGAGCCGCGATTGGATGGAGCAGTGGCAGGCATGGAGAACACCGGTCAAAACCCGCGTCTGAGAAACTTAGTTCACTCACATGAAGGTTTTTATCTGACGTTTACGTAAGAAATAATTGCGTTAACCGTTTGAAATATTTCAGCCGGAAATTTTTGTTTGAAACTGCGGGGGCAAGAAGCTATGCCCTGCAACCCTGAGCGGGCGCGGCGACGGGTCGCGCGGGCCGCTTGTGTCCGGCTCTCGGCATCGGAGATTTAGAGGTTCATGGCACGCAAAAAGATCGCGCTGATCGGCTCCGGCATGATCGGCGGAACCCTCGCCCACCTGATCGGCCTGAAGGAGCTGGGCGACGTCGTCCTGTTCGACATCGCGGAAGGCACCCCCCAGGGCAAGGCGCTCGACATCCTCCAGTCCTCGCCCATCGAGGGCTTCGACGCGAGCCTCAAGGGCGTCAACGCCTATGAGGGCATCGCGGGTGCGGATGTCTGCATCGTGACCGCCGGCGTGCCGCGCAAGCCCGGCATGAGCCGCGACGACCTGCTCGGCATCAACCTCAAGGTGATGGAGCAGGTGGGCGCGGGCATCGCGGCGCATGCGCCCGACGCCTTCGTCATCTGCATCACCAACCCGCTCGACGCCATGGTCTGGGCGCTCCAGAAGTTCTCCGGCCTGCCGCCTGAGAAGGTCGTCGGCATGGCCGGCGTGCTCGACTCCGCGCGCTTCCGCACCTTCCTCGCCGAAGAGTTCAACGTGTCCGTGGAAGACGTCACGGCCTTCGTGCTCGGCGGCCACGGCGACACGATGGTGCCGCTCGCGCGCTATTCCACGGTGGCCGGCATCCCGCTGCCCGACCTCGTGAAGATGGGCTGGACCACGCAGGATAAGCTCGACCAGATTGTGCAGCGCACCCGCGACGGCGGCGCCGAGATCGTCGGCCTCCTCAAGACGGGCTCCGCCTTCTACGCGCCGGCCGCAGCCGGCGTGGCGATGGCCGAGAGCTACCTCAAGGACAAGAAGCGCGTGCTTCCCTGTGCTGCCCACCTTTCGGGCCAGTATGGCCTTTCCGACACCTATGTCGGCGTGCCCGTCGTGATCGGCGCGGGCGGCGTGGAGCGCGTGATCGAGATCGAGCTGGATGGCGACGAGCGCGCCATGTTCGACAAGTCGGTCCAGGCGGTCGCGGGCTTGACCGAAGCCTGCACCAACATCGCCCCCAACCTCGCCAAGCTCTGAGGGTTTTCCGATGAACATCCATGAATACCAGGGCAAGCAGCTTTTGAGCCGCTACGGCGTGCCGGTGGCGGCAGGCGTTCCGCTGACCGATGCCAAAGATGCCGAAGCCGCGGCCCGCAGCCTTCCCGGCCCCCTTTATGTGGTGAAGAGCCAGATCCACGCCGGCGGGCGCGGCAAGGGCAAGTTCAAGGAACTCGGCCCCGATTCCAAGGGCGGCGTGCGGCTCGCCCGCTCCGTCGAGGAAGTCGTGGAGAATGCCGAGGAGATGCTCGGCAAGACGCTCGTCACCAAGCAGACCGGCCCGGCCGGCAAGCAGGTGAACCGCCTCTACATCGAGGACGGCGCCGACATCGCGCGCGAACTCTACCTCTCGATCCTGGTGGACCGCGCGGTCGGCCGCGTCGCTTTCGTGGCTTCCACCGAAGGCGGCATGGACATCGAGCAGGTGGCCCATGACACGCCCGAAAAGATCGTCACCGTGCCGGTCGACCCCGCGACGGGTCTGGGCGAGGCCGAGCTTTCCCAGCTGATCGCCGCCTACGAGCTGACCGACGCAGCAGCCGAAGACGCGCACACGCTGTTTCCCGCGCTCTACAAGGCCTTCACCGAAAACGACATGAGCCTGCTCGAGGTCAATCCGCTGATTGTGATGACCAACGGCCGCCTGCGCGTGCTCGACGCCAAGGTCTCCTTCGACAACAACGCCTCCTTCCGTCACCCCGAATTGGCCGAACTGCGCGACATCTCGGAGGAAGACGAAAAAGAGATCGAGGCCTCGAAATACGACCTCGCCTACGTCGCGCTCGACGGCAACATCGGCTGCATGGTGAACGGCGCAGGCCTCGCCATGGCCACCATGGACATCATCAAGCTCTACGGGGCCGAGCCCGCCAACTTCCTCGACGTCGGCGGCGGCGCATCCAAGGAGAAGGTGACGGTCGCCTTCAAGATCATCACCGCCGATCCGGCCGTGAAGGGCATCCTGGTCAACATCTTCGGCGGCATCATGAAATGCGACGTGATCGCCGAAGGCGTGGTCGCGGCCGTCAAGGAAGTGGGGCTGAAGGTGCCGCTGGTCGTGCGCCTCGAAGGCACAAATGTGGACCTCGGCAAGAAGATCCTGCGCGAGTCCGGTCTCGACGTGGTGCCGGCGGACGATCTCGATGACGCCGCGCAGAAGATCGTGGCTGCGGTGAAGGGCTGAGAGCGAACATGTCCATTCTCGTCGACAAGAACACCAAGGTCCTCGTTCAGGGCCTGACCGGCAAGACCGGCACGTTCCACACCGAGCAGGCGCTCGCCTATCACGGCACGCAGATGGTGGGCGGCATCAACCCCAAGAAGGGTGGGGAAGAGTGGAGCGGCTCGAAGGGCGAGAGCCTGCCGATCTTCGCGACCGTCGCCGAAGGCGTGGAGAAGACGGGCGCCAACGCCTCCGTGATCTACGTGCCCCCGGCGGGCGCGGGCGCGGCCATCATCGAGGCGATCGAGGCGGACGTTCCGCTGATCGTCTGCATCACCGAGGGCATTCCGGTGATGGACATGGTGAAGGTCAAGGCGCGGCTGGAGAAGTCGTCGTCGCGTCTGATCGGGCCGAACTGCCCCGGCGTCCTCACGCCCGACCAGTGCAAGATCGGCATCATGCCCGGCAACATCTTCCGCAAGGGCTCGGTGGGCGTCGTCTCGCGCTCGGGCACGCTCACCTATGAGGCGGTGTTCCAGACCACGAATGCGGGCCTCGGCCAGACCACGGCCGTCGGCATCGGCGGCGATCCCGTGAAGGGCACCGAGTTCATCGACGTGCTCGAGATGTTCTTGGCCGACGACGAGACCCAGTCGATCATCATGATCGGCGAGATCGGCGGCTCGGCCGAGGAAGACGCAGCACAGTTCCTGCGCGACGAGGCCAAGCGCGGCCGAAGCAAGCCCATGGCCGGCTTCATCGCAGGCCGCACCGCTCCTCCCGGCCGCACCATGGGCCATGCGGGCGCGGTGATCTCGGGCGGCAAGGGCGGCGCGGAAGACAAGATCGCGGCCATGGAAGCGGCCGGCATCAAGGTTTCGCCTTCGCCCGCACGTCTCGGACAAACGCTGGTTGAGGCAATCGGGCGTTAACCCCACTTAAGCACACAATAATAACACGAAGGGCGGAGACAGAGGCCGGACACATCCGGCCTCGATCCAAGGACCAGGAAAATGGCACGCCAAGACCAGGCCAACGACCGTTTCGCGCAGACCTCGTTTCTCTATGGCGGCAACGCCGATTATCTTGAGAAGCTGCACGCCCAGTATCTGGCGGACCCCTCGAGCGTGAACGACGAGTGGCGTGCGTTCTTCGCCGGCGTGGCCGACGATGCGCAAGCCGTGAAGCAGAGCGCCGAAGGCCCGTCCTGGGAGCGCGCCAACTGGCCGCTGGCCGCCAACGGCGAGCTCGTGTCCGCGCTCGACGGCAACTGGGGCCAGGTCGAAAAGCGCATCGAAACCAAGCTGCGCGAAAAGACCGCCGAGACCAAGGGCGGCGAAAAGGCGGGCGGGCTTTCCGAAGCCCAGCTCGTGCAGGCGACGCGCGATTCGGTTCGCGCCATCATGATGATCCGCGCCTTCCGCATGCGCGGCCACCTCCATGCCGATCTCGACCCGCTGAAGCTCGCCAAGCCGCTCGAAGACTACAACGAGCTGTCGCCCGCCAATTACGGCTTCACCGAAGCGGACCTCGACCGCCCGATCTTCATCGACGGCGTGCTCGGGCTCGAACATGCCACCGTCCGCCAGATGGTGGACATCCTTTCCCGCACCTACTGCTCGACGCTCGGCGTCGAGTTCATGCACATCTCCGATCCCGTCGAGAAGGCCTGGATCCAGGAGCGCATCGAAGGCCCCGACAAGGGCATCGAGTTCACGCCGAACGGCAAGAAGGCCATTCTGGGCAAGCTGATCGAGGCCGAGGGCTTCGAGCAGTTCATCGACGTCAAGTACAAGGGCACCAAGCGCTTCGGCCTCGACGGCTCGGAAGCGCTGATCCCCGCGCTCGAGCAGATCATCAAGCGCGGCGGCAGCATGGGCCTGAAGGAGGTCGTGCTCGGCATGGCCCATCGCGGCCGCCTGAACGTGCTGTCCCAGGTCATGCAGAAGCCGCACCGCGCGATCTTCCACGAGTTCAAGGGCGGCTCCTACGCGCCCGACGACGTGGAAGGCTCGGGCGACGTGAAGTACCATCTCGGCGCTTCCTCGGACCGCGAATTCGACGGCAACAAGGTCCACCTGTCGCTGACCGCCAACCCCTCGCATCTCGAGATCGTCGATCCCGTGGTGATGGGCAAGGCGCGCGCCAAGCAGGACATCCTGTTCGGCCGCCAGCGCGACGAGGGCGTGCCGATCGAGGAGCGCGCCAAGGTCATGCCGCTTCTGCTGCACGGCGATGCGGCCTTTGCCGGCCAGGGCGTGGTGGCCGAGATCCTGGGCCTCTCCGGCCTGCGCGGCCATCGCGTGGCGGGCACGCTGCACGTGATCATCAACAACCAGATCGGCTTCACCACCAATCCCCGCTTCTCGCGCTCCTCGCCATACCCCTCCGATGTCGCGAAGATGATCGAGGCGCCGATCTTCCACGTGAACGGCGACGATCCCGAGGCGGTCGTCTATGCCGCGAAGATCGCGACCGAGTTCCGCATGAAGTTCCACAAGCCCGTGGTTGTGGACATGCTCTGCTACCGCCGCTTCGGCCACAACGAGGGCGACGAGCCTGCCTTCACGCAGCCGCTGATGTACCGCACGATCCGCGCCCACCAGACCACCGTGCAAATCTATGCCGCCAAGCTGATCGGCGAGGGCCTCGTCTCGCAGGAGGAGGTCGACAAGATGCGCGCCGACTGGCGCGCCCATCTCGAAGCCGAGTGGGAGGTGGGCCAGGCCTACAAGCCCAACAAGGCCGACTGGCTCGACGGCGCCTGGACGGGCCTGCGCTCGGCAGACGCGCAGGACGAGCTGCGCCGCGGCAAGACGGCCGTTCCCGCCAAGACGCTCAAGGAGATCGGCCGCAAGCTGACCGAGGTTCCCGAGGGCTTCGAGGTCCACAAGACCATCGGCCGCTTCCTCGACAACCGCCGCCAGGCGATCGAGACGGGCGAAGGCATCGACTGGGCGACCGGCGAGGCGCTCGCCTTCGGCTCGATCCTGCTCGACGGCAACCCGATCCGCCTGTCCGGCCAGGATTCGGAGCGCGGCACCTTCTCCCAGCGCCATTCGGTGCTCTACGACCAGAAGGACGAGACGCGCTTCATCCCGCTCAACCACCTGTCGCCCGCCCAGGCGAATTACGAGGTCATCAACTCGATGCTCTCGGAAGAAGCCGTGCTTGGCTTCGAATACGGCTACAGCCTGGCCCAGCCCAATGCCCTGACGCTTTGGGAAGCGCAGTTCGGCGATTTCGCGAACGGCGCGCAGGTGGTGTTCGACCAGTTCATCTCAAGCGGAGAGCGCAAGTGGCTGCGCATGTCCGGCCTCGTCTGCCTGCTTCCGCACGGCTATGAGGGGCAGGGGCCCGAGCACTCCTCGGCACGCCTCGAGCGCTTCCTCCAGCTCTGCGCCGAAGACAACATGCAGGTGGCCTATCCCACCACGCCGGCCAACTATTTCCACATCCTGCGCCGGCAGATGAAGCGCGACTTCCGCAAGCCGCTCATCCTGATGACGCCGAAGTCGCTTCTGCGCCACAAGCGGGCGGTGTCGCAGCTGTCGGACCTGTCGGGCGAATCGTCCTTCCATCGCCTGCTGTGGGACGACGCGCAGTATCAGCCGGACGGCCCGATCAAGCTCGTGAAGGACGCCAAGATCCGCCGCGTCGTGCTGTGCTCCGGCAAGGTCTATTACGACCTTCTCGAAGAGCGCGAGAAGCGGGGCGTCAACGACATCTACCTGCTGCGCGTCGAGCAGCTCTATCCCTTCCCGGCCAAGGCGCTCATCACCGAGCTGTCGCGTTTCCGCAACGCGGAGATGGTGTGGTGCCAGGAAGAGCCCAAGAACATGGGTGCATGGAGCTTCATCGACCCCTATCTGGAATGGGTGCTCGCCCATATCGAAGCCAAGCACCAGCGCGTGCGCTATGCGGGCCGGCCTGCTGCCGCCTCGCCGGCGACTGGCCTGATGAGCAAGCACCAGGCGCAGCTCGCCGCGTTCCTTGAGGACGCGCTGGGCGGCGAGGCGGCTGCAAGCCAATCCACCGGCAGCCGCTCGGCTGCGGCCTGACCCGAAACACGACGCTTCAAGAAAGAATGGCCGAGGACCGAATGGCTACCGAAATCCGCGTTCCGACCCTGGGTGAATCCGTGTCCGAGGCGACCGTCGGCCGCTGGTTCAAGCAGCCCGGCGACGCCGTGAAGGCTGATGAGCCGATCGTCGAGCTCGAAACCGACAAGGTGACGGTGGAGGTGCCCGCACCCGCCGCCGGCACGCTCGGCGAGATCGTCGTGAAGGACGGCGAAACGGTCGAGGTCGGCGCGCTGCTCGGCATGATCGAGGCTGGCGGCACTGCCGCCAAGCCCGCCGAGGCCCCCAAGGCCGCGGCAAGCTCGTCCGACGCCGTTGCCCAGGCCACCGGCCCTTCCTCGGCTGCCACCACGCAGGAAGCCGCCGAGAAGACCAAGGCCATCGCAGGCGACGGCGCCCCGATCGAGGCGCGCACCATGCCGCCCGCACCCTCCGCCCAGCGTCTGATGGCCGAAAACAACGTCTCGGCCGACCAGGTGGAAGGCTCGGGCAAGCGGGGCCAGGTGCTCAAGGGCGATGTGCTGGAAGCGCTCGGCAAGGGCGTCTCGGCCGGCTCGACGCCTGCGCCTGCCGCTGAGGCCGCGCCCGCACAGGTGCGTGCGCCCGCCGCCCCGCAGGGCGGCGAGGAGCGCGTCCGCATGACCAAGCTGCGCCAGACCATCGCGCGCCGCCTGAAGGACGCCCAGAACACGGCCGCCATGCTCACCACCTTCAACGAGGTGGACATGAAGGCGGTGATGGAGCTGCGCACCAAGTACAAGGACGTGTTCGAGAAGAAGCACGGCGTGAAGCTCGGCTTCATGGGCTTCTTCACCAAGGCCGTCACCCATGCGCTGAAGGAAATCCCGGCCGTCAACGCCGAGATCGACGGCACCGACATCGTCTACAAGTCATACGCCCATATCGGCGTGGCCGTCGGCACCGATAAGGGCCTCGTGGTGCCCGTGGTGCGCAACGCCGAAGACATGAGCATCGCCGAGATCGAAAAAGAGATCGGTCGGCTCGGCATCGCGGCCCGCGACGGCAAGCTCTCGGTCGCCGACATGCAGGGCGGCACCTTCACCATCTCCAACGGCGGCGTCTACGGCTCGCTGATGTCGACGCCGATCCTGAACGCGCCCCAGTCGGGCATCCTGGGCATGCACAAGATCCAGGAGCGCCCGGTCGTGGTGGGCGGCCAGATCGTGATCCGGCCGATGATGTATCTGGCGCTTTCCTACGACCACCGCATCGTGGACGGCAAGGAAGCCGTGACCTTCCTCGTCCGCGTCAAGGAAAGCCTGGAAGATCCCGAGCGTCTCGTGCTCGACCTCTAAGGCGCTTCCGGCAAAACCGCTTCGCGGCTTTGCCTCCGGAAATGCTGCAAGAACAGTGAGCTGGTGCGCTCCCGGTGAATCTCCCTTCACCGCAAACGCTCCAGGGAAAGCCAAGGAGGCAGCGATGCCCCGAAAAGAGTGGAAGACGGGGCGGGCGGCAGCGCTCGCCCTCCTCGTTTGCGGCAGCGTCGCGGCACTCGCCCCCGCCCATGCCCAGGACACCCCGCCCGATTACCGCGACGACCGCTCGACACCGCAATCTCTGGTGGAAAGCCTCTACAACGCGATCGAGCGCGGCGAATATCTGCGCGCCTGGAGCTATCTCCGCGACGAGCCGGATCGGCCGGGCTTCGAAGCCTTCGCCAAGGGGTATGAGGGCACTCGTCATGTTCGCGTGAAGGTGGCCGAGGGCATCAGCGACGGCGCGGCCGGCTCGATCTACTACACCGTGCCCACAGTGGTGGAAGCGGTCGGCACGCGCGGCACCGAAGTCTTCCGCGGCTGCTACACGCTCCGTCTCGTCCAGCCCGCGGCCCAGCTCGAACCGCCTTATCAGCCGCTCGGCATCGTCAAGGGCACGCTGGAAAAGACGGATGCGAGCTTCGACGCCGCTGAGGGCGTCTGCCCCGAAGCGGGCTGAGGGGAGGGGGCTTTCGTGGCGACCATACTGCCGGCCGAACTCCTGGTGCTCGGGCTCAGCACGATCCTGCTTTTCGTGCACAATTTCGCGCAGGGCTGGTCGGCCACGCGCGACACGAGCCCCGAATACAACATGAGCGCGCGCGACGAGCGGATGCCGCACTCCGTGCTGACGGGGCGGCTCGACCGCGCGAAGTGGAACTTCCTGGAAACCTACCCCGCCTTCGTGGCGCTGGCGCTCGCGCTCGCCGTTTCCGGCCAGACCGGGGGCTGGGCCGCTGCGGGCGCCTGGATCTGGCTCGGCGCGCGGATCGTCTATCTGCCGCTTTATGCGGCGGGCGTGCCGGTGATCCGCTCGCTGGTCTTTGCGGTCGCGATGGCCGGTCTTTTGATGATGCTGGGACAATTGCTCTTCTGACAGAGCCTCCCGAAACGAATGGGAAAAGGAATGGGCATGGCGGCTTACGACCTCGTGGTGATCGGCTCGGGACCGGGCGGCTATGTCTGCGCCATCAAGGCGTCCCAGCTCGGGCTGAAGGTGGCCGTGGTCGAGAAGCGCCCGACCTTCGGCGGCACCTGCCTCAACATCGGCTGCATCCCTTCCAAGGCGCTGCTGCACGCGACCGAAGCGCTCGACGAAGCGCGCCACAGCTTTCCCACGCTCGGCGTCACCACCGGCGAGGTCGGCTTTGACCTGCCCAAGATGATGGCCCACAAGGATGCAACCGTGGCGGGCAACGTCAACGGCGTGGCTTTCCTGTTCAAGAAGAACAAGATCGACACCTTCCAGGGCACCGGCCGCGTGCGCGGCGGCGGCAAGGTCGCGGTTGCCAAGGAAGACGGCGCGACCGAAGAGATCGAAGCGCGCGCGGTGGTGATCGCGACGGGCTCGGATGTCGCGGGCATTCCGGGCGTGGATGTTGCGATCGATGAGGAGGTGATCGTCTCCTCCACCGGCGCGCTGTCCTTCCCCGAGGTTCCCAAGCACCTGGTCGTTGTGGGCGGCGGCGTGATCGGGCTCGAGCTCGGCTCGGTCTGGGCGCGTCTCGGCGCACAGGTGACGGTGGTCGAGTATCTCGACACGGTTCTGGGCGGCATGGACGGCGAAACCGCCAAGCAGTTCGCCCGCATCATCGCCAAGCAGGGCCTCGCGCTCAAGCTCGGCGCCAAGGTCACCGGCGTCTCCCGCGACGGCACGGGAGCGACCGTCACCTTCGAGCCGGTCAAGGGGGGTGCCGCCGAAACCATCGCAGCCGACCGCGTGCTCGTCGCTACGGGCCGCAAGCCCTTCACCGCCGGGCTCGGCCTTGAAGAAGCGGGCATAGCACTCGACAATCGCGGCCGCATCGTCACCGACAAGAACTTCCGCACGAGCGTGGAGGGCGTCTACGCCATCGGCGACGTGATCGTCGGCCCGATGCTCGCCCACAAGGCGGAGGACGAGGGCGTGGCGGTGGCCGAGATCGTGGCCGGCGGCCACGGCCACGTGAATTACGGCGTGATCCCGTCCGTGGTCTACACGAGCCCCGAAGTGGCCTCCGTCGGGCGCACCGAGGAAGAGCTCAAGAAGGACGGCATCGCCTATCGCGTCGGCAAGTTCCCGTTCTCGGCCAATGGCCGCGCGCGCGCCACGCTCCACACGGACGGCTTAGTGAAGGTTCTGGCCGACGAGAAGACCGACCGGGTGCTCGGCGTCCACATCCTGGGCTTCGCGGCCGGCGAGATGATCCACGAGGCGGCCGTGCTGATGGAGTTCGGCGGCTCGGCCGAAGACCTCGCCCGCACCTGCCACGCCCACCCCACCTTGTCGGAAGCGGTGCGCGAGGCAGCCTTCGCCGCCTTCTTCAAGCCGATCCACATCTGAGGCCAAGCATTCCGCCTAACGCAAAACGGCCCGCCAATCGGCGGGCCGTTCGCATTCTAGCAGCAGTAAGCTTACTGCGCGGGCGCAGGCGCGGTCGTGCCTTCGGTCGCGGGTGCAGCAGGCGCGGTGCCTTCGGTAGCAGGCGCAGGCGCAGGCTCGGCTGCCGGAGCAGCAGGCGCCGTTTCGGACGCGGCGGGCGCCGGAGCAGGAGCGGCGGGGGCAGCAGGCTCACCGGTCGCGGTGCCGGCGGGCGCTGCGGGCTCGGTGGTGGTCGTGGCGGCGGGCTCGGTGGTCGGCGCGGTCGTGGTGGCCGGCGCGAACACGAAATAGGCGATCACGGCGAGAACCAGGATCACGGCCGCGATCAGGATGCCGTTGGAGTTGGACGACTTCACCACGGTGCGGTTGTCGACGGTGCCCGTGCGGGGCGCGAGCGGGTCTGCTCCGAGCGGAGGAACCGGGCTCACCGGGTCGAGGCGCGGGTCGGGCGTGCGAACTGGGTCTGCCATGATTGGCTCCATCGGTTGCGATGGAAGCTTGAACGCAGAAGGTGCCCGCAGGTTTCACACATTCGTGAACTTCGCAGACCTACTCCACAGCCGCGATGGCGTAGCCCTTTTCGCGCAGCAGCGAGACCAGCCCCTTCTCGCCCGGAAGGTGCAGGGCGCCGACCGCGATGAAGGCCCCGCCCGCCTCGATCAGCGGCACCGCCCCCTTCGCCATCGTCACGTTGCGCGCGTCGATGATGCGCTCCTGGAAGCCGTGCTGGTTGAGATCGCCGAGCGCTCCGGGAAACAACGCCTTGAGCCCGGGCCCGAACATCCCCATCTCGCCCGCCTCATACATCACGATCATGGTCTCGAAGACGTCCTCGACCCCTTCGCCGAGCCGCAGCGATTCGATGAGCCCGCTCAGGTGATATTCCATCGGCAGCGACGTCATCGCGCGGATCTGGTCGGCCGCACTTTCCAGCCCCACCACGGGCTTCTCGGCCTTCGCCGCTTCTTCGGCCACCATCAGGTCGAGCACGCGCGCGCCCGATGCCTGCCGCGCGCGTTCGCAGGGCGGAATGGCGATCACCGTCGCCAGCACCCAGGGCTTCATCTTCGACACGCTGAAGGGCGGGATGCCGATGCGCTTGAGCCCGTCTTCCAGCACCTTTCGGTCTTCCGGCGAGACGAGCGAGAACAAGGTCGTGCCGTCGGTGAACATGGTGAGAGCGGGGTCGCTCATCATCGCTGCCGCGATCTTCTTCTGATCGAGCATGTCGGTGGTCTCGATGGCCACCGTGTCCGCTTCGTCGAGCGCGCTCCACACGGCCGGCGACAGGTCGAGCACGCGCGGGTCGCTCAGATGCATCGTGCCAAACAAAAAAGAGGGCTTGCCGCCCTCTTTTTCGATCCGCCACAGCACTCCTTGCCCGTTGGGCACTTGCGCCGCCTCCGCCTTCAGGGCGGCGAACCGGGCGGGGTCGCTCTCCGCCAAGGATGCCAGCAGGTCCCTCCCGCCGCAGCTCGGCTCCCCTTGCGCGCGTGCGGCAACGGCTGAGATCGCCCAAAGCAGTGAGGCGAGCACCAGCAGGTGCAGCGTGAAGAGCAGCGCGTAAGACAAGCGCGCGGCGCGTTCGGAAAGGCTGGCGGAAAGCTTCATGCCCCGAGGCTAGCCCGGAAACGCAGAGAAACCGTTAAGGATTGGCTGCGGTTTTGGCCGTTTCAGGCGCGCGGATGGGCGCTCTGGTAGACCGCCAGCAAACGCACCGCATCGACGCCGGTATAGATCTGCGTCGTCGAAAGGCTGGCGTGCCCCAGAAGCTCCTGGATCGTGCGCAGGTCGCCCCCGCGCCCCAGCAGGTGGGTGGCGAACGAATGGCGCAGCGCGTGCGGGGTGGCCGTTTCTGGCAGGTCGAGCGCCGAGCGCAGCCGCCGCATCGCGCGCTGCACCACGCCGGGGTTGAGCGGCCCGCCTTTGGCACCCCGAAACAGCAGCCCCTGCGCGTCGAGCGGAAACGGGCAGAGCCGCCGGTAGGACGCCACCGCCTCCACCGCCACGGGCAGCACGGGCACAAGCCGCGTCTTGCCGCCCTTTCCGGTCACGCGCAGCGTGGTGTCCTCCGCGTCGGCCAGTTCGCGCGCCTGGAGCCCGAGCGCCTCGGAGATGCGCAGGCCCGATCCGTAGAGCAGCGTCATCACGGCGGCGTCGCGGGCTGCGATCCAGGGCTCGTTGGTCAGTTGCTCGCGCGGGTCCACCACGCGCCGCGCATCGGGCGCGGTGAGCGGCTTGGGCAGCGATTTGGGCTGGCGCGGCGCGCGCAGCGCGGTGGCGCCTGCAGCATTCACCAGCCCGCGCCGTTCCAGAAAGCGCAGGAAGGAGCGCAGGCCGGCAAGCCCCCGGCCCAGCGTGCGCGCGCCCGCGCCGTCGTTGCGACGCACCGAAAGAAACGCGCGAAGGTCCGCCGCGCGCAACTCGCGGATGTCCTCGAGCCCCGGCGCACCCCCCAGATGCCCGGTCAGGAATTGCAGGAACTGCCGCGTGTCGCGCTCATAGGCTTCCACCGTCAGCGCCGACATGCGCCGCTCGCGCGCGAGCATCCTGAGCCAGGCTTCGCGGGCTTTCATCAGGTCGGGTTTGGCGGCAACCAGGAACTCGGTCATGGGCTGTTCCGATTCGGTGCTTTCCAGTCTCGCCCCCAGCGCTTATCAGCCGGTGAAGGCTGAGGATTGTGCGGCATGGCGGAAGATCGGGTCGAAATGGGGGTGATCGGCGCTCCCCAGGGGCTGAAGGGCGAGGTGCGCGTGAAGAGCTTCACCGCCGACCCCCAAGCGCTCGGCACCTACGGCCCGCTGTTGACCGATGACGGACGCCAGCTCCCCGTCGAGGCCGCGCGCGCGCTCAAGGGCGACATGCTCGTCATGCGCTTCAAGGGCGTGGGCGACCGCACGGCCGCCGAAAAGCTCACGGGCACGCGCCTCTTCATCGAGCGCTCACGCCTGCCGGCGCCCGATGAAGAAGAGTTCTACCACGCCGATCTCGTCGGCCTCGCCGTGCGCGACGGGGAGGGCACAGTTCTCGGCCGCGTGGTTGCGGTTCACGATTTCGGCGGCGGCGACGTGCTGGAGATCGAAGCGGGCAAGCGCGTCATGATCCCGTTTTCGCGCGCGGCCGTGCCGGTGGTCGACATCGCCGGCGGCTTCGTCGCGATCGACCCCCTCGCCGCAGGCCTCCTCGATGACGGCGACGAAACGCAAGAGCAGGATGAGGCATGAGCTTCCGCGCCAGCGTGCTCACGCTCTATCCCGAGATGTTTCCCGGCCCGCTCGGCCTCTCGCTCGCGGGCCGCGCGCTCGAACGCGGTGACTGGGCCCTGGAAACCGTGCAGATCCGCGATTTCGCCAGGGATCGCCACCGCTCGGTGGACGACACGCCCGCAGGCGGCGGCGCGGGCATGGTCCTGCGCGCTGATGTGGTGGCGGCGGCCATCGACAGCGCGAGCCCACCCGGCGACCCGCGCCCCAAGCTCCTGATGAGCCCGCGCGGCGCTCCGCTGCGCCAGAGCCGCGTGCGCGCCCTGGCCGAGGGTCCGGGTGCCGTAATCCTGTGCGGGCGTTTCGAAGGCGTCGACCAGCGCGTGATCGACGCGCGCGGATTGGAAGAGGTCTCGCTCGGCGATTTCGTGCTGTCGGGCGGCGAGCCCGCGGCCCTCGCGCTTCTGGACGCCGTGGTCCGCATCCTGCCGGGCGTGATGGGCAACACCGTTTCGGGCACCCATGAGAGCTTCGAGGACGGTCTGCTGGAGCATCCCCACTACACCAAGCCCCCGCTCTGGGAGGACCGCGCCATCCCCGACGTGCTGCTTTCCGGCAACCACGCGAAGATCGAGCGCTGGCGCCGCGCGGAAGCCGAGCGCCTCACGCGCGAGCGCCGCCCCGATCTTCTGGGGCCGCAACGGCAGGCGTGACAAGGCGCGCGAACTCCTGTATGTGCGCGCCCGACTGGGGTTTCGTGGCTTCCGCGCGCCCTTGGACACCGTCAACAACAACGACGGCGCAATCGCCCCTGCCTTTTTTGGCATAGCCGCGCGGCCCTGGCTGAAGCGGCGAAGCGTCGGGCGCTCTGGCCGCGGCAAGAAAGAAGAGGTTCCATCATGGACATCATCCGCACGCTCGAGGCCGAACAGGCCGCCAAGATCGAAGCCAAGCGTACCCTTCCCGAATTCCAGCCCGGCGACACCGTTCGCGTCAACGTGCGCGTCACCGAAGGCACCCGCACCCGCGTTCAGGCCTATGAGGGCGTCGTGATCGCGCGCTCCGGCGCCGGCTTCCAGGAGAACTTCACCGTCCGCAAGATCTCCTACGGCGAAGGCGTCGAGCGCGTGTTCCCCGTCTACTCCCCGCTGGTCGAGGGCGTGGAAGTGGTGCGTCGCGGCAAGGTGCGTCGCGCGAAGCTCTATTACCTGCGCGATCGTCGCGGCAAGTCGGCCCGCATCGTCGAGAACTCGGGCGTTCGCGCCCGCCGCCTGAACGACGCCGAGCGCGATGCGGCAGCTTCCGAGCGCGCCCGCGTCGAGGCCGAGAAGTTGGCCGCCGCCCAGAAGTTGGCTGCCGAGACCCCCAAGGAAGCGGCTGAGTGAATCTCGGCTGAAACATGAGCATGCGAAAAGGCGGTCTTGCGACCGCCTTTTTTCGTTTGGGGACCTGTCTTGCAGAGCACCACGGACTTCCTTGCCGCCAACCGCCTGAACTGGGACGACCGGGCGGCGCTGCACGCGAGCGACACCACCGGCTCCTACCGCATCGAATGGGTGCTGGGCGGCGGCTCCTCGCTCAACGGCATCGAGACGAGCGAGCTCGAAACCCTGTTCGGTGGGGTGGCGGACAAGGATGTGGTTCACCTCCAGTGCCATATCGGGCTCGACACGATCAGCCTCAAGCACGCGGGCGCGCGCTCGGCCACCGGGCTCGACTTCTCGCCCGAGGCGATCCGGGCCGCACGCGCCTTCGCGCGCCAGGCGGGCACCGACGTGCGCTTCGTGGAATCGGACGTGATGGAGGCGGCCGAGGCGCTGGGCGCGCAATACGATCTGGTCTTCGTGTCCTGGGGCGCCATCAACTGGCTGGCCGACATCGGCGCCTGGGGCAGGGTGGTCGCGAGCCTGCTCCGGCCCGGCGGGCGCCTTTACCTGCTCGAAGGCCACCCCACCATGAACCAGCTCGACTGGGTGGAGGGCGAGCGGCGCCTGCGATTTTCCTGGCGCACGCCTTTGGGCGCGCCCCTCGAATGGAACGAGACCCAGACCTATACCGGTGACACCCGCCCCATCCGCAACACGCGCAACTACGAGTGGATCCACCCGCTGTCGGACGTCGTGGGCGCGGTGCTCGGCGCGGGCCTGCGCCTGGATTTCCTGCACGAGCACGAGCGGCTGGTCTGGCAGGCCTTTCCCGACATGGTGGGCGAGGAAGGCGGCGAGTGGCGCCTGCCGGAAGACGCGGTGAAGCTCCCGCTCGCCTTCTCGCTCGGCGCGACCAGGACCGCGTGAGCGCAAGCTCCATCCCGCGATGGCCCAAGCACCCCCAGGGAATCACTTTTCCCCAGACGCGGCCCGAGCCCGTGCGCCGATGCTTGGAAAAGCCTGTCCTCTGTGTCTAAGGTCAGGCCCAGGAACGATCGGAGCCCGTCCATGAACCGCAAGACCTTTCTGCTGGCAGCCTTTGCCGGCGCACTTCTGGCGCCCTTCTCGGCCACCGCGCAGGAAGCGGCTCTGCCCGATCTCGCAGGGCGCACCGTGGTCGTGGTGACGGAGAACGCCTATCCCCCGCTCCAGTTCGTGGACCCCGCGACCGGCCAGGCGGTGGGCTGGGAATACGATGCCGTCAACGAACTCGCCAAGCGCCTCAACTTCAAGGTGGAATACAAGAACACCTCCTGGGACGCGATGATCCAGGCCGTGTCCGACAAGCAGTTCGACATGGGCATGACCGGCATCACCATCCGCGACGACCGCAAGGAGAAGGTGGATTTCTCCGATTCCTACCTGCGCTCCGAGCAGTTCATGCTGGTGCGCGGCGACGAGAGCCGCTTCACCGACGGCAAGACCTTCGGCGCCTTCACGGACGGGCTCGTCGGCGCGCAAGCCGGCACCTCGCCCTTCTACACGGCCGTCTACGAGATCTTGGACGGCAACGAGCAGAACCCGCGCATCAAGCTCTTCGAGACCTTCGGCGCCTCCGTCCAGGCTCTCCAGGCGGGCGATGTCGACGTGGTGCTGACCGACAGCGTGGCGGGCCAGGGCTATGTGGATGCGTCCGGCGGCAAGCTGAAGCTCGTCGGCGGCCCGCTCGGCTCGGAGGATTTCGGCTTCATCTTCCCGAAGGGCAGCGACCTCGTCGCCCCCATCAACGCCGGCCTCGCCGCCCTCAAGGCCGACGGCACCACCGAGAAGCTGAACAAGAAGTGGTTCCTCGACTACAAGATGGGGCAGTAGCCGGCACAACCGGGCGTGCGGCCAGCACGGCCGGGCGTGCGCCGGACACATCAGGGGCTCCGGCCTCCAAGCAGCCATCGAACCTCTTGACGCAAAGGCTGATGTCCTCCCTCCCCCTTGAGGGGGTGAGATGCGACGGCTGAAGGCCGGCAAGAAGCCATGGGGATGGCTTCTTGAGCATCGAACGCTCTGAGCCATGCGAAGAGCAGGGGATACAGGGTGGGGGTATCGGTGCAGGAACTGGTTCGACGTCACCCCCACCCCTAACCCCTCCCCTCAAGGGGAGGGGAATCTGAGAGGTTCGTGCCATGATGCCGCCGATCCAGCACGAGAAGCCTCAACTTGCGCTCCTCATCCTGAGGTGCCCGCGAGGCGGGCCTCGAAGGACGCACCGCATCTCCACCCCGCTCCACCCCTGCGCATGATCCTGTCCCGCGAGGCCAAGCCCGACTTCCCCTGGTGGCTGGTGGCGACCGTGCTGATCGCAGCCGTCTCGGGCTTTGCGATCCTGTCCTCCGACCTCTACTCCCAGGTTTTCCGCACGGTTTCGCGCGGCCTGGGCATCACCGTTCTCGTCACGCTGATCGGCTTTGCGTCCGCCTGCCTGATCGGGCTCGGCGTGGCGCTGATGGCGCTGTCGTCTTCGCTCTGGCTGCGCCAGACCGCGCGCTTCTATGTCGAGATCGTGCGCGGCGTGCCGATCCTCGTTCTCCTCTTCTGGATCGCGTTCGCCGGCGTGCCCGCCTTCGTCGCCGGCTGGAACGCGGTGATGACCCCCTTGCGCGACGCGGGCCTCGTGGGCGAGCTTCTCGTGCGCGACGTGTCGCTTCTCGCGCGCGCGGTGATCGCGCTCACGATCGGCTATTCCGCCTTCATCGCCGAAGTCTTCCGCGCGGGCATCCAGTCTGTCGAGGCGGGCCAGATCGAGGCGGCCAAGGCGCTCGGCCTGTCGCGCTTCCAGCGCTTCCGCCTCGTCGTCATGCCCCAGGCGCTGCGCACCATCCTGCCCCCGCTCGGCAACGACTTCGTGGCCATGGTGAAGGATTCCTCGCTCGTCTCGGTGCTGGGCGTGGCCGACATCACCCAGATGGCCAAGGTCTATGCGGCCGGCTCCTTCCGCTTCTTCGAGACCTATTCCATCGTGGCCTACATCTACCTCGTGCTGACGGTGGGCCTCTCGATCGCGCTCCGCGCCCTGGAGAAACGCATGCGCGAAGGCAGACCCGTGGCGGGTGCGCCGCTATCTGAGAGCCGCTCGCCCCACGATTGAAGCAAGCCGGCTTCTCTGCTATGGCCGGGCCATCATGGAACAGCTTTTCGGAAGGCACTTCTTCCGCGGCTTCACGCTTCAGGACCGAAAGCGGCTGCCGGCGCGCTTCTTTGCGCGCGTGGCGGGTGCGCGCGCCTGCCGGCTCGGCTGATTTCGCCAAGCCACCGCCTGGGACATCCCGGGCCAAGCCAGCCGAACCCCATCATCCTCCGGACACCCACGCGATGAGCAACACCCAGCCCCGCACGCTCTACGACAAGATCTTCGACGACCACGTGGTCGACCGCCAAGCGGACGGCACCTGCCTCCTCTACATCGACCGCCACCTCGTCCACGAGGTGACGAGCCCGCAGGCCTTCGAGGGCCTGCGCATGACCGGCCGCAAGGTGCGCCACCCCGAGCGCACGCTCGCCGTGGTCGACCACAACGTGCCCACCACGCCCGACCGCATCTTCGGCATCAAGAACGAGGAAAGCCGCATCCAGGTCGAGGCGCTCGCCCAGAACGCGGCCGACTTCGACATCACCTATTACGACGCCGCCGACCGCCGCCAGGGCATCGTCCACATCGTCGGCCCCGAGCAGGGCTTCACCCTGCCGGGCATGACCATCGTCTGCGGCGACAGCCACACCTCGACCCACGGCGCCTTCGGCGCGCTCGCGCACGGCATCGGCACCTCGGAAGTCGAACACGTGCTCGCCACCCAGACGCTGATCCAGAAGAAGGCCAAGAACATGCTGGTGCGCGTCGACGGCCAGCTACCGGAAGGCGTGACCGCCAAGGACATCATCCTCGCCATCATCGGCGAGATCGGCACCGCCGGCGGCACCGGCCATGTCATCGAGTACGCGGGCGAAGCCATTCGCGCGCTGTCGATGGAAGGCCGCATGACCATCTGCAACATGTCCATCGAAGCCGGCGCCCGCGTTGGCCTGGTGGCAGCGGACCAGAAGACTGTCGATTACGTGAAGGGCCGTCCATTCGCACCGAAAGGCGCGGAATGGGACATGGCCGTCGAAGCCTGGAAAGACCTGATTTCCGATGACGACGCCAAATTCGACACCGTGGTCGAACTCGACGCCGCACAGATCAAGCCGCAAGTCAGCTGGGGCACGTCCCCGGAAATGGTTTTGGCCGTCGACCAGAACGTGCCGGACCCGGCCAAAGAGATGGATCTGGTCAAGCGCGACTCGATCGTCCGTGCCTTGAAATACATGGGTTTGACCGCCAATCAGGCGATCACCGACATTCA
>QFNI01000144.1 GCA_003240775.1 Mesorhizobium amorphae
GGAGAAGCAATGGATCATCAGCGCCTGGCCGGAGGCGTTCAAGGACAGGAGGGGCCGCACCCTGGCTTGCGTGCCGGCGACGGACGCCAACGTGGCGGCGCTCGAGGATTTTTCGCGCCGGATCGAGAATCTGCGGTCCGTGCTGGCGGAGTTCGTTTCGCCGGACCGGATCGAGGAGACGCTGGGGGCGATCGCGGCCGGCGCCATGACCCTGCTGCCGCCGGCGAGAGGGGCGTGAACGGGCGAGGGGCCCGATCGCGGACCCCGGCCCGTTCCCGGAACGAGACGCTCGCGCATTTCGCGATGCAGATGAGGTGAGACATGAGACCCGTAAGGACCACCCAGAACGAACGCGCCTTCGACGCGTGGAACAGGCGCCGCCTCGAGACGCCGCCTCACGAGCTGTCGCTCGAGGATTACGTCGGCCCGTTCGCCGTCGGGCCGGACGGTTACCGCTCCGGCGAGGTCGGGAGGCTGGGCGACCTCTTCGGCCGGCTGACGCGAAGCGGGCTGCATCTCGAGGTGCCGGAGCTGATCAACCCGCACAGGCCCGACCTGATTTTCCGGGGCCGCCCCGACCGGTTCGAGATCTACGCCCTTGACGCGGAGACCGGGAAGCCGGCGGCCATGTTCCACCCGCACGGCTCGTGGTGCGAGCCCGAAACGCGCGGCCGCGGGGTCACGGCGGAGATGCATTGGCTGCTGGCCGCCGCGGGGTCGTCGGCCTACTCGATCATCGACTTCTCGATCGGAGGGTTCCGCGCGCGCGTCGCGGCGCACGGGCTGATCCTGAACCGTCTCGTCGGCGCCGAGCCCTCCCCCGAGGCGCTGAACGGATATGAGCGCGACGAATCTGGCGCCTGGCGACTGATCGACATCCCGACCCCGGAGCGGTGGAACGAGAGGATGGGGGTCGCTCCGGATCCGCGCGGGCTGCCCCGTCAGGAAGACGATTCGCCGTCCCCCTGAGGGGCGGCGAACTCACCGGGCCAGATCCGCGCCTCAGGGGGACGGCGAATCGTCCACGAGGCCGAAGTCCTCCGGGTCCAGCCCCTCCCCCTCCTCCAGCACCGCCTCGGCGCCGAGGCGGGTCAGCGCGTAGAAGGTCCCCGAACGGGGCTCCAGCCGCTCCGCCAGGCCGGCCGCCACCATCCCGTCCCAGGCGTCATGCGCGGGTGACGTGTCCGCCATCCGCGGCGGGTAATACCGGTTGCGGTAGCTGAACCCCCTCTCGTTGGGCAGCCC